>NZ_JAWLHI010000158.1:0-2529 GCF_041690455.1 Marinobacter sp. | reverse complement strand
GAATGTTGAAGGCCAGGGATGGCCTGAAACAAGCGCACATGGACGTGCTCGTAGCGGTTCCGGGGAAGACATCCCCCACCACCGATACCACCGAACCTAGCGGTACCGGAAACCAGACTCCGGGGCCCAAAAAGAACTGACAGGAGAACACCGAAATGAGCACTCCGGCAGAAAAACTGAACAGCTTCGACGACTACAAAGTCCGCGATATCTCCCTGGCCGACTGGGGCCGGAAAGAGATGAAGATCGCCGAAGGCGAAATGCCCGCCCTGATGGCTCTGCGAAACAAATACAAGGCAGAGCAGCCGCTCAAAGGCGCCAACATCATGGGCTGCATCCACATGACCATCCAGACCGCGGTTCTCATTGAAACCCTGGTCGAGCTGGGTGCCAACGTGCGCTGGTCCTCCTGCAACATCTTCTCCACCCAGGACCAGGCCGCAGCCGCCATCGCCGCCCAGGGCATCCCCGTGTTTGCCTGGAAAGGTGAGACCGAAGAAGAGTACGAGTGGTGCCTCGAGCGCACCGTGGGCGCGGATGTCGACAGCTGGGAGCCGAACATGATCCTGGACGACGGCGGCGACCTTACTGCCCTGCTCCATGAGAAACACCCGGAGATTCTTGAGAAGTGTCACGGCGTCACCGAGGAAACCACCACCGGCGTTCACCGACTGCAGGAAATGCTGCGCGAAGGCACTCTGAAGGTGCCGGCGATCAACGTGAACGACTCCGTGACCAAGTCCAAGAACGACAACAAGTACGGCTGCCGCCACAGCCTGAACGACGCCATCAAGCGTGCCACCGACCACCTGCTGTCCGGCAAGAAAGCCCTGGTCATCGGTTACGGCGACGTGGGCAAGGGTTCCGCCCTGTCTCTGCGCCAGGAAGGCATGATCGTAAAAGTGGCCGAAGCGGATCCGATCTGCGCCATGCAGGCCTGCATGGATGGCTTTGAGGTGGTATCTCCGTACATCGACGGCGTGAACACCGGCACCGAGGCGGGTATCAACAAAGACCTGCTGGGCAACACCGACCTGCTGGTGACCACCACCGGTAACGTCAACGTTTGCGATGCCAACATGCTCAAGGCCCTGAAGAGCGGCGCTGTTGTCTGCAACATCGGTCACTTCGACAACGAGATCGATACCGCCTACATGCGCAAGAACTGGGAATGGGACGAAGTGAAGCCCCAGGTTCACGTGATTTACCGTGACAAGGCCACCAACGACCACCTGATCCTGCTGTCCGAGGGCCGCCTGGTGAACCTGGGCAACGCCACCGGCCACCCGTCCCGGATCATGGACGGCTCCTTCGCCAACCAGGTGCTGGCGCAGATGTACCTGTTCGAGCGCAAGTTTGGCGACCTGCCGGAAGATTCCAAGTCCAAGGGTGTCTACGTCCAGGTCCTGCCCAAGCAGCTGGACGAGGAAGTTGCCCGGGCCATGGTGGAAGGTTTTGGTGGCGTGATCACCAAGATGACTCCGGAGCAGGCGAAATACATCGGTGTACCGGTCGAAGGCCCGTACAAGCCGGAAAGCTACAGGTACTAAGCGGAACAGATCATGGAATCCCAGAAGCAATTCAAGCGCCGGTTCAGTTTCGAGTTTTTCCCGCCCAAGACCGATCAGGGCAAGGAGAAGCTGCAAACGGTGCGCAACCAGCTGGCCGAGGTGAACCCGGATTTCTTCTCCGTCACCTTCGGCGCGGGCGGCTCCACCCGGGACCGCACCATCGAAACCGTGCTCAGCCTGCACAAGCAGGGCATTTCCACGGCACCGCATCTTTCCTGCGTGGGTGGAACCCGCGAGGAAATCGGCGAACTGCTGGATGTGTACAAGGAAAACGGCATCAACCGGATCGTCGCCCTGCGGGGCGACCTGCCCTCGGGTATGGGGGCGTCCGGTGAGCTGCGTTACGCCAACGAGCTGGTGGAATTCATCCGGGAACACAGCGGCGATCACTTCAACCTGGAAGTGGCCGCCTACCCGGAATTTCACCCCCAGGCCCGTAATGCCGAAGAAGACCTGAAGAACTTCGCACGAAAAGTACAGGCCGGTGCCAACAGCGCCATCACCCAGTATTTCTTCAATGCGGACAGCTACTTCTACTTCATCGAGCGCCTGGAGAAGATGGGCGTCACCATTCCCGTGGTGCCGGGCATCATGCCCATCGTCAATTTCTCCAGCCTGGTGCGGTTCTCCGACATGTGCGGCGCGGAAATTCCCCGCTGGATCCGCAAGCAGCTGGAAGCTTATGGTGACGACAGCGACAGCATCCGCAAGTTCGGCGAGGAAGTGGTAACCGAAATGTGTGAACGCCTGCTGAAGGCCGGCGCACCGGGTCTGCACTTCTATACCCTGAACCAGGCAGAGCCGAGCCTGAGCATCTGGAAGAACCTGGGTATCAGCGATCGCGAGAAAATTGCGTTCTGAATGCTGAAAATGGGGTCAGAAGAAGGTTTTCTTCAGACCCCTTTGCCAGTGCCAGCGTCCGAGGTCACGCAGAGCATGGGGTCAGATGAAAGCTTTC
>NZ_JAWLHI010000157.1:0-2556 GCF_041690455.1 Marinobacter sp. | reverse complement strand
AACGGTAACTGGGTCGTCAATGACACCTGGGAGGCGCCCCTGGTCGTGGGTGCCGGCGGCCATTTCTGTCCTGTAGCGCGACTGCTGGGCGAGGGACCTGGAGGCCACGAGACCGTAGTGGCTGCGAAGGAAGTCGAGTTCGAGATGACACCCGAGCAGGCTTCCGTATGCGAAGCACGGGGCGACACACCGGAACTCTGGTTCTGCCGCGACCTCAAGGGCTATGCCTGGGTGTTCCGAAAAGGTAACTACCTGAACATCGGCCTGGGCCGGGAAGACAACCACAAACTGACCGTTCATTTGCAGGCATTTGTGGACGAGATGAAATCAGCCGGACGAATCCCGGCGGATCTGCCAGGCCGGTTCAAGGGCCATGCCTATCTGTTGTATGCCCACGCGGAAAGACCACTGGTGGATGACGGCATTCTGCTGGTTGGAGACTCCGCAGGTCTCGCCTATACCCAGA
The DNA here is from genome assembly GCF_041690455.1 of Marinobacter sp. GTDB lineage: Bacteria > Pseudomonadota > Gammaproteobacteria > Pseudomonadales > Oleiphilaceae > Marinobacter. The sequence continues at coordinate 2,090 of NZ_JAWLHI010000157.1, read as the reverse complement.
GTGGCGAGGGCATCCGACCCGCCATCGAATCCGCCTTGATGGCGGCAGATGTGATTCGACGTGCGCCGGATTATTCGGCGTCGTCCTTGCAAGTCTACGGCGATGCCATTGCCGAACGCTTCGGTAATCGGGCTACTGACACAGAACAGGGCTGGCAAGTGCCCGACTGGGTCAAGCAGCCACTGGCCAGCAGCCTGATGCGTTCGCACTGGTTTACCAGGAAAGTGGTCACGGAGAAATGGTTCCTGCATCAGGAAGTGCCACCGCTGAAAGCCGCTGTCTGAGGCAGAAAACAAAACCCGGGAGCACCGATAACGGTGCTTCCGGGTTTCCTTCAGGCCCCGAACTCAGTTCGAAGTCAGTTCGATAACATCAATGCCGTAGAGTGTTGTGGTACCACTCACTTCGTTACCTACCGCCAGCATGGGTTTGCTGTTGGGGCTGTCGCCGGCGGCAATGAACGCCAGGCCTTCGGGGCCAAGATCACCGGCTCTTCCTGCGATAACTTCCGCTTCAAAGCCATCTTCATCTGCATCAGAATCAAATGAAAAGTCCCGATTATTAAGGTACTGGACGAACTCCGGATTCTGGGGATTCGTGACGTTATACACCATGATCCCGCCTACACGCTCCAGGCCGATGAAAGCGAAGGTCTGGCCGTTGATTTCACCAACGGTCACGGCTTCCGGCTCCGGACCTTTGTCGTCAGAGCGATTATCGAAGGAGTTCTCGTCGTTTTGGCCGTTGAAGTTGTCGGGGATCAGGCTGGCAGTGATGCGCTCGAATTCGCTGCCGCTATCGAATACCCGGGTGCCGTCGGCAGACCAGATGGAGAAGGAACGTGCGCCGTAGGAGTACAGCTCTTCATAGACGCAGTTGTCTTCTACATAGCTTTTGTCGTACTCGTTATCCGCATCCAGCGTGACGTTGGCCGGGTCGCTTGGGTCGCAGCTGGCACCCGCACCCAGGGTGGAAGTAACGTTCAGGCGGCCAAGGTTTTCATCCTCTTTCAAGGTGGCGGCATCCGGAAAGGCAGTCGCATCCAGAACCAGATCCTTGATCCGGAACTCTTCGCTGAAGCCATCGTAATCCCGCGAGTCGCCTTCATTAGCAGTGATGTAGTAGGTTTTACCGTTGTAACCATAGCTGGTGATCGCGTCTGGCATGTACATACCTTTCACGGGCCAGTTGCGGATGTTGATACCGCTGTCACGGTTGCTGGCGTCCAGTTCGTTGCCGATGATGCTGTGGTCCTTAAAGCCAAGCGGCACAATGGCGGTAATTTCACCGGCAGCGATATCCAGCTCGGCGACCGCGTTGTTTTCCTGCAAGGCTACCCAGGCTTTGGTGTTGTCGATGGATACGGCGATGTATTCCGGCTCCAGGTCTTCCGCCAATGTGGCGCCGGGGCCGAATACCCTCAGGCCGGCCGCCTCCAGCTCTGCCTGGTCATCATCGAAGCCGCCGAAACCGGCGGTGGTTACGGTGGCAGACGCTACGCCGCTGGAGAGATCAATGATGCTGACAGAGCCTTCAGGGTCCACAGTATAGTCGTCGTTAGGCTCGCCTTCGTTGGCCACCAGAACCTTCTGGCCGTCGCGGGTGAACGTCACCATGTCGGGCAGGGCGCCAACCACAACTTCACCGATCTTGCCCAAATCAGTGGAGTTGTAAAAAACAACCTTACCGGGATCGGTCTTTGGATCTGCTTCAATAGCCACCGCCACGGTATTGCCGTAAACAGCCACGCTGTTTGCCGGACCACCCTCTGCAGTAGCGTCAATGGTACCCAGCTTTACCGGGAGGGATGGATCGTTGATGTCCAGGACGTCCACAGTGGAATCGTTGGAGTTGATCACGAAAAGCCGCTGGTTGGCCGGATCGTGGGCGACGATTTCCGCGGCGGATTCGTCAAATGTGCCGCTGGAGTAGCTGCCCAGTACGTTCATTTCGATCAGGGTCTGACTGGTGCCTGGCGCACCATCATTTCCATCATCGCCATCACAGCCGGCAAGACCGAGAACAGACGCCAGGATGGCGGTACCAAGGAGGGATTTGCGCAGTTCCATATTCGCCTCATCTTCTAAAGT
>NZ_JAWLHI010000156.1:0-2561 GCF_041690455.1 Marinobacter sp. | reverse complement strand
TTCAAGCCTAATGGGGGTTCGGCTCCGCTGGCGCGTTTCATCTTGGGCATGATAGCCATGATTGGCGCGCTGGTCTTCCTGGGCTGCCCCTGGCGGGTGATACTTCGACTGGCCGGAGGCGACGGCAATGCCCTGTTCGGGCTCCTGGGCCTTGTTACCGGTGTCTGGATAGGCACGCTTTTCTTCAAGAATGGTTTTAATCTGGGGCGAACCCAGTCCCAGTCCATCGGCACGGGGCTGCTCATGCCTCTGCTCATGCTGGGCCTTCTGGCTTTGCGGGTGCTGTTTCCTCCTGTGGCCGGAGAAGCCCAGAGCGGAGTGCTCTGGTACTCCCTCAAGGGTCCCGGGGCGGCCTACGCGCCTCTTCTGCTTTCACTTGGCGCGGGTCTGGGTATCGGTTTTCTGGCCCAGCGCAGCCGGTTTTGCACCATGGGCGCCATTCGCGACGTTCTGCTTTTCAGGCAGTGGTATCTCATGTTCGGCTTTCTTTCGCTTCTGATCACCGCTTTGATCGCCAACGTCATTCTTGGCCAATTCAATCCCGGGTTCGAAGGCCAGCCGGTGGCGCACACCATGTGGTTCTGGAATTTCGCGGGGATGCTTGTGGCCGGTCTGGCATTTGCCTTGGCGGGTGGATGTCCGGGCAGGCAGCTTTTCATGTCCGGCGAAGGCAATAGCGATGCGGGGATCTTCGTATTGGGATCTCTGGCAGGCGCAGGAATCGCCCACAATTTCGGGCTGGCCAGTTCGCCCAATGGTATCGGCCCTTACGGAGTCGAGGCGGTCGTTATCTGCCTGATCGTGCTGATGTTCATCGGGCTCACAAATCGAAAATAGGGGGAGTGAAGATGAAACAGGTAGTTGACGCCAAAGGTTTGTCGTGCCCCCAGCCGGTGCTCATGGCCATGCAGGCCATGCGCGCAAACGGTTCCGGGGAAATCGAGGTGGTCGTGGACAACGAGGCCAGTCGGGAAAACGTTTCTCGTGCCGCGCAGAGTCAAGGCTGGAGCGTGACTGTGGATGAGCTTGAAGGAGGGGAATTCAGATTGTCCCTGGCGAAGTCATGAACTGGCTGCGGGGGCTTCTGTCCCGCAAGGCCCCCCCGGTTCGCGGCCTCTCTGAAAAAGGGATGCTTCTCTATCCGAGCACGGGCGAGGTTATCCGGGCCGAGGAGGCGCTCCGCCAGTCAGGTCTGGAGGTCGCGGTCAAGGGACCGCCTCCGGATTTGCGTCAGGGTTGCGACATGGTCATTGAGTTTTCCCTGATGCAGGAAATGCGTGTGCGGGAGGTGCTGGCAGAGCGGAATCTTCAGCCATTGCGGGTAGCCGTCGCCCAGGATCACCTGCTTGAACCCGTGTCCCTGTTCCAGTCCAAGGAATTGGGGTCGTACCTGATGGTTCGGGCCGCCAACATGAAGATCACCGTGGACCGTCGGGATCGGCGTATCGTCAACGTGTCCGGCGGTGGGTGCCCGGATGTGCCCTATCTGGCCGAGATGCTGGTGGGACAGACCCTCGATGCGGCGCCCGAGCCCCGCTCCTTGGGGCAAACCCTGTGCGGCTATGCGCTGCAACTGGCTTTCGATGAGGCGCGACGTCAATGTCGTGGTTGATTGTCGGCACGGTCCCAAGGGCTGATTTCAGCCTGGCATGGGGACCCTATACGGTTCAGGAACGAGCCATCGAGGTGCTTGGCGTTACCGTTAACGTGGCCAGGGGAACGCCGGCTCTCATGGCAACGGCCTTTGTCGCGGCCCGCGCGCTTGGCATTGATCCGCCCGAAGCGCTGATCATCGGAGACACCGGTTCGGGGGAGGGCAGCCGCAATCTTTACAAGCATCTGGTGGATAATCTTGAGCGGTTTCGGCATGCCGGAGTGACCTTTCACTATCTCATGCCTGATGTCGTCTGGCACAATAAAATTCTGTGGGGTCTGGCAGAGCTCGCCGAGCGCCCTCTGCTGGTGGCTGACGCAGGATTCATGTACGCGGCCAAAATGAGCGGCTATGCCGATCATTACGACCTGTTCACACCGGATGCCGGTGAGATGGCCTTTCTGGCTGATGAGGTCGCGCCCCATCCCTTCTACACGAGGGGATTTCTGCTTCAGGAGGAAGCGATGATTCCGGACCTGATCGATGCAGCCTTTGCCAGCGCCAATGCGGCCCGTCACCTCCTGGTCAAGGGGCAAACTGACTACGTGGTGGACGGCGGACGTATCGTGTCGCGTTTGAGTGAGCCCGATACCCCGGCCATGGAGCCCATCGGCGGCACCGGCGATACCTTGACCGGTCTGGTTACGGCGCTGCTGGCCTCCGGGATGGACATGACCAAAGCGTGCCGGACGGCAGCGCTGGCCAACCGGTACCTGGGTGTTCTGGCCAATCCCACCCCCGCCTTCGGCGTAGCCGAGCTGCTCCCTTTCCTGCCCGAGGCACTGGATCTTGCCGTGCGCGATGCGGAAGTTTGTGATCTTTGACAGATATGGAGGCGCTGGAAAACCAGCTCATCACCGCTCTGTGCATGGATATTCGGAACGTATCGTGCTATAAAGCAAGGCAT
>NZ_JAWLHI010000155.1:0-2638 GCF_041690455.1 Marinobacter sp. | reverse complement strand
GTCGATTATGCCGTCATGGAGAAGACCGATAGGGCCGCCGTGGTTTCACTGGATGCCGGATGGAGCGATATCGGCTCCTGGTCGGCGCTCTGGGAAGTCAGTGACAAGGACGCGGACGGCAATAGCCTGACCGGCGACGTGATTGCCCATAACACCACTAACACGCTGGTCCGCGCCGACAGCCGGCTGGTGGCAACAGTCGGTGTGGACAACCTGGTGGTGATCGAAACCAAGGATGCCCTGCTGGTTGCCCATAAAGACAGCGTTCAGGACGTGAAAACTGTGGTGGAGCGGATCAAATCCGATGGCCGCCATGAACATATGAACCACCGGGAAGTTTACCGGCCCTGGGGCGTTTACGACTCCATCGACAACGGCGCCCGCTATCAGGTCAAACGGATTACGGTCAAACCAGGCGCCAAGCTCTCTGTGCAAATGCATCACCATCGCGCAGAACACTGGATTGTCGTCAGTGGCACAGCCCGTGTCACTAACGGTGATAAGACCTATCTGGTCACCGAAAACCAGTCGACCTTCATTCCAATCGGCCAGGTGCACTCGCTGGAAAATCCGGGGGTCATCGACCTGGAACTGATCGAAGTGCAATCCGGCTCCTACCTTGGTGAGGACGACATCGTACGCTATGAGGACCGGTACGGCCGAAAATGAGTAAGCTCAAGTACTTCGTTATTGCCGGGCTACTCAGAATCGCCGGCTGGTTATCGCTGGCCGGCGCCCAGCGGATAGGCCGCTTCGTCGGTTACCTGGTGTGGAGGCTGCCAACCAAGTCGCGACAGGTTACCGACACTAACCTGTCCATCTGCCTCCCCGAGCTTTCAGACACCGAACGGGCGGTTATGTCAAAGAGGTCCCTGGCCCAAACCGGCATGACCATGCTCGAAGTTCCTCTAATGTGGGAATGGCCGGTGGAGAAATGCCTTGGCCTGATCCGGGAAACTGAGGGGCTGGAACTGATCGACAAGGCCATGGCCGGCGACCAGGGGCTGATTCTCCTTGCGCCGCACCTGGGTAACTGGGAACTGGCCGGGCTGTTCTTCTCATCGCGCTACAAGATGGCAGCGCTTTACAGCCCACCGAATATGCCCGAATTCGAAGATTATATGATCAAGGTTCGCGGCCGGCTTGGCTCAGAGCTGGTCAGGGGCGACCGTCGTGGCCTGGCCCGACTTGCCTCGATTCTCCGGGAAGGCGGTGTTGCCGGGATTCTGCCGGATCAGTCACCCCGGGGTAAAGGCAACGCCTTTGCACCTTTCTTCGGCATGGAAGTGAAGACCATGACCCTGGTGTCCAAGCTTATCCAGCGCACCAGCGCCAACGTGCTGATCACCTATGCGGAACGCCTGCCCGATGCTTCCGGATTCCGGATCGTCGTGCGCGAGACCGGCCCGGGCCTCGGCGACAAGGACCCTGTGGCCGCAACCACGGCCATGAATCACGCCATCGAACAATGCGTACGAGAAATCCCCGAGCAGTATCAATGGGAGTACAAACGCATGCGCCATCGGCCACCCGGCGAAATCAACCCCTACAACCCGGATCGCGTATGCTGAACCCCACATTGGCCTTCCACGCACTGTTGATCATCGGGTTTGGCGGCGCACTCCTGTCTTCGAGCATCCTGGCCGGCGCCACCCTGTTGCTTGCCATTGCCGGAATGGTGCTCAGTGCTCGCAAATCACTGTATAAAACCGGTTGGGACAAGCCCAAAGAGCTCAGACTGCTGCACTTTTCCTTCTGGTTCTTCGTTCTGGTGAGCTTTCTGTCCTGGGCCCTGGAAGGCTTTGATTATGAGGGTGGAAAAACGTTTGGCACGCACGCCCGGTTTATCCTGTTCTGGCCACTCATTGTTGCCATTAGCTATGCCCGGATCGGCGCCCGAACCACCTTTGCAGCCATCGGACTGATGGCAGTATCCATCATAGGGATTTTTCTCGTGACCGTTGCCGCCCGCCAGGGCGCGCTTGGTCAGGTGCTGAATTCCCGTTTCGGTGGCGGGATCAACCCCATAAGCTTTGGCAATCTTGCCCTCCTGGGCGGCATGTTGACGATCGTTGCTGCCATGTTTTTTATCCGGGACAAACGGGTAGGCCTGGCGATACTGTTTTTCACCGGAGGAACGGCTGCGGTCCTGATTTCCATGCTGTCTGAAACCCGCAGCAACCTGGTTGCTCTGCCATTTCTTCTGATCGCGCTTGTGCCGCTGCTCAGCAAAAAACTTGGAATTGCCGGATTGATTGTTGTGCCACTTCTCGTTGCCGGCGCGATTATCACCAGCGACCGCATGTCCAGCTCACTCAATGGATTGCTTCACAACGGGCACCTGGATTCAGGCGTGGAAATTCGGCTGGAAATCTGGGGGCAGGCCTTGAATATGCTCAGCGACAATCCCTGGACGGGCGCTGGCCTCGGTGGCTACACCCACCGCATAGAATCGGAAGTTGCAACTGGAAATCTGCCGGAACACTTCCTGGACTGTTGCACGGGACATGCCCATAACGACCTGCTCAATAATGCTGCCACCAGCGGTATTCCCGGCATTCTCAGCTGGGCCCTGCTTATTTTCATACCGCTGGCCATCTTTGCCAGAAGCCTGTCCAGCCGCCACGCAGCCACGGCC
>NZ_JAWLHI010000154.1:0-2680 GCF_041690455.1 Marinobacter sp. | reverse complement strand
CAAGGGACTGCTGAAGATTCTCTCAAAGATGGGTATCTCGACCATCACTTCCTACCGTGGCGCCCAGTTGTTTGAGGCGATCGGTCTGGCTGATGATGTGGTTGACCTGTGCTTCCTGGGTGTCCCAAGCCGGGTTCAGGGCGCCAGCTTTTATGATTTCCAGCAGGACCAGGAGCAACTGGCTTCCGTAGCATGGAAGCCGCGCAAGCCGATTATCCAGGGTGGTCTGCTGAAGTACGTCCATGGCCAGGAGTACCACGCCTTTAATCCGGATGTGGTTGGTAAACTGCAGGAAGCGGTGACCAGTGGCGATTATGGGCACTACAAGGAATATGCCGGACTGGTCAACGAACGTCCGGTAGCGACGCTCCGTGACCTTCTTGTCTTCAGGGAAGACATCAAGCCGATTGATATCTCGGACGTAGAGCCAGTTGAGAGCATCTTCCCTCGCTTTGATTCGGCCGGTATGTCACTCGGTGCCCTCTCGCCCGAGGCCCATGAGGCGCTGGCGGTGGCCATGAATACCTTGGGCAGCCGGTCCAACTCGGGTGAAGGTGGTGAAGATCCCGCTCGTTATGGCACTGAGAAACGGTCAAAAATCAAACAGATCGCGTCCGGACGTTTTGGCGTTACAGCTGAATACCTGCGCAGTGCCGATGTCATGCAGATCAAGGTGGCCCAGGGTGCCAAACCAGGCGAAGGCGGCCAGCTGCCCGGTGGCAAGGTCAATGAACTGATCGCTCGCCTGCGCTATTCGGTCCCGGGCGTGACGCTGATTTCACCGCCGCCGCATCACGACATCTATTCCATCGAGGATCTGGCCCAGCTGATTTTCGACCTCAAACAGGTCAATCCTCAGGCTCTGGTGTCTGTGAAGCTGGTCTCTGAGCCCGGTGTCGGTACGATTGCCGCGGGTGTGGCCAAGGCGTACGCCGACCTGATCACGGTGTCCGGTTACGATGGCGGTACAGCGGCCAGCCCGCTGACGTCGATCCGTTACGCCGGTTCTCCCTGGGAGCTGGGACTCACTGAAACTCAGCAGGCCCTGCGGGCCAACGATCTGCGGGGCAAGATCCGCCTGCAAACTGACGGTGGCCTGAAAACAGGTCTGGACGTGGTGAAAGGCGCGATCCTGGGTGCCGAGAGTTTCGGTTTTGGTACCACCCCGATGGTGGCGCTGGGTTGTAAATACCTGCGCATCTGTCACCTGAACAACTGCGCCACCGGTGTTGCGACACAAAATGAACACCTCCGTGAAGAGCACTTCAAGGGTACGGTGGAAATGGCCATGAATTTCTTCCGCTTCGTGGCTGAGGAAACCCGTGAGTGGATGGCGAAGCTGGGCGTGCGCAGCCTGGAAGAACTGGTTGGTCGCGTTGATCTGCTGGAACGCCTGCCGGGGGATACTGAGCGCCAGAAGAAGCTGGATCTCAGTCGCCTGCTGTCCAATGACCATATTCCGGCGGACAAGCCGCAGACCTGTCAGGTGGAGCGGAACCATCCGTTCGACGAGGGTAAGCTCGCCGAGCAAATGGTTAAGGATACCGCCGCCGCTATCAAGGAAAAGAGTGGTGGTGCCTGGTCCTACCGGGTAACCAATTGCGACCGCTCCATTGGCGCGCGTCTGTCCGGCGAAATTGCTGCGCTGCACGGTAACCAGGGCATGGTAGATGCGCCCATTACCCTAGACCTTACCGGCACCGCCGGCCAGAGCTTCGGTGTCTGGAACGTGGGCGGCCTCAACCTGATCCTTGAGGGCGATGCCAACGACTACGTCGGTAAGGGCATGACCGGTGGCAAGCTGGTGGTCAAGCCGCCCCGGGGCAGTGTCTTCAAGAGCCAGGAAACCTCCATTGTCGGCAACACCTGCCTGTACGGGGCAACTGGCGGCAAGCTCTTTGCGTCAGGAACCGCCGGCGAGCGATTTGCCGTTCGTAACTCCGGCGCTCATGCGGTTGTGGAAGGCGCTGGCGATCACTGTTGCGAGTATATGACCGGCGGTCTGGTGACTGTTCTTGGCTCTACCGGGCACAATTTCGGTGCTGGTATGACCGGTGGCTTTGCCTACGTGATGGATCTCAATAACACCTTTGTGGACAAGTACAACCACGAACTGGTCGAGATCCAGCGGATTTCCAGCGAAGATATGGAGTCCTACCGTAACCATCTGCGCGGCGTTATCCGGGAGCATATATCGGAAACCGCGAGTGAGTGGGCTGAGCACATTCTTGAAAATTTCGATGACTACATCGGCCGTTTCTGGCTGGTGAAACCCAAGGCTGCCAACCTGCGCAGCCTGCTGGCGAGCACTCGGGCACGTCCGGAGTAATAGGCTGAGAGGGTTTGGGGTGCGCGGCTTGGCTGCCGCCCCGGTCGAAATTGAGCTAATGAGAGCATCATGATGAAAGAACGACTGAGTAACGACTTCCAGTTTGTCGAGGTTGGACGTGTCGACCCGAAGAAGGTCCCGGCCAGGAAGCGTAAGAAAGAATTTGGCGAAATCTACCACCCGTTTACAGCGGATAACGCGGCGTCCCAGTCCCACCGCTGTCTTGAGTGTGGTAACCCATATTGCGAGTGGAAGTGCCCGGTTCACAACTACATCCCGAACTGGCTCAAGCTGGTTTCCGAGGGCAACATCATGCGGGCCGTTGAGTTGTGTCATCAGACCAACTCCCTG
>NZ_JAWLHI010000153.1:0-2766 GCF_041690455.1 Marinobacter sp. | reverse complement strand
GTTTTGTCAGGCTCAGAGCTGGTCACGGAAACCATCCGTTTGCCTTATGATTCGCCCATGGCGCTAAATCGGGAGTTGAAGCTGCTTGGGGCTGGTTTCAAAGGGGAGGGACGTCGAAAGTCGGTCACTTCCCCAGGTCGATATAAGGCAATGTGTGGTGCCTATCCGCGGTCGGACAAGCACGGCTGTGTTGCCAGCTACGTGGCAGGTTGGATGTATTGGCGAGTCTGAATTCGAGAAGTTGGTAGCAACTGGTGGTCGGGGTTCAGGAGGTGGAAGCTCTTTCCAGGACTGTTGAGGGCCAAGGACGGCCCGAAACAAGCGCACATGGGTGAGGCCGAGCGTTTATGAAGCGAAGCTTCATGCGACAGCCGAACGACAGCAATCTGTGATTGCTGGCTGGACCCCGAAGGGGTGCTCGTAGCGTGTCCTGGAAAGAGCTTCCACCTCCTGAGCTTCCACCCAAAGTAAAAGTTTTAAGAGAGTTACGCCCAAGATGGCCAAAAAAAGCTATTTCGTGACCGGCACCGACACCGGCGTCGGCAAAACCATGGTCTCCGCCGCCATACTCGAGGCAGCCAAAGCCCAGGGTAAACGCACCCTGGCCATGAAGCCGATCGCCTCCGGCTGCGACCAGACCCCAGAAGGCCTCCGCAACGAAGACGCCCTGATACTCCAGCAGGCCATCACCGAAAAACTCCCCTACGACCAGATCAACCCCATCGCCCTGGAACCGGCCATCGCCCCCCACGTCGCTGCCCAACAAGCGGACAAAAACGTCACCGCCCAAAGACTGATCGGCTTCTGCCGCGGCCTCCAGATCCAGCCTGCGGACCTGCTGCTGGTCGAAGGCGCTGGCGGCTGGCGGGTGCCCCTGAATGACCGGGAAACCTACGCCGCCATGCCCCGGGAGCTTGGCATGCCGGTCATCCTCGTCGTCGCCCTCAAACTCGGCTGCATCAACCATGCCCTATTGAGCGCCGAAGCCATCCGCGCCGACGGCCTGACCATTGCCGGCTGGGTCGCCAACCGGGTCGAAAGCGAAGCCATGGACTGCGAACAGGAAACCCTCAATTACCTGACCACCCATCTCGGCACCCCCTGCCTCGGGGTCCTGCCCTGGCTCGAGCAGCCGGAGCCCGCCGCCCTGGCGCGCTACCTCAATATCGGTCCACTGTTCGAATCCTGAGCTAACCTGCCGGTGTGCCGGCAGCCTCCAAAGCGGCCGGCCCCTTCGCCCTCGCATCAGCCCTGAAGCACTCTCCGACACCCTCTCGCGTCAGCCGGGCAGGGTGTTTTTCCTGTTCCCGGATGGCCGGCCACCCCGCACAAATTTTCCATCCGGCTATTGACAATTCTGTGCCAGTAAACGTATGTTTCAAACAAGTGTTTAATTAAGGCCGCAGCGCGTGCCGTTGTGGTGTCTGAGCAAACCAAGGCCAAAGGCTGTTAACCCTGTTTCAGCTGAGACCGAGAACCGAGGTGGATTCCATGCCTGAATACAAAGCGCCCCTGCGTGACATCAAATTTGTTATGAACGAGCTGCTGGACAGCGAGCAGCATTACGCCAGTCTGGAAGGTGCCGAAGACGCCAGTCCCGATATGGTGGACGCCATTATCCAGGAAGGTGCAAAGTTCTGTGAGCAGGTACTGTCTCCGCTGAACCAGGTGGGTGACCGGGAAGGCTGCAGCTGGAGCGAAGACGGTGTGAAGACACCGACCGGCTTCAAGGAAGCTTACCAGCAGTACGTCGAAGGTGGCTGGCCGTCCATGACTGCCGATCCCAACTACGGTGGCCAGGGCCTGCCGCATTCACTCGGCCTCGTCATGAGCGAAATGGTCGGTACCTCCAACTGGTCCTGGGGCATGTACCCGGGCCTGAGCCACGGCGCGACCAACACCATCGAAGCCCACGGCACCGAAGAACAGAAGCAGACCTACCTGACCAAGCTGATCAGCGGCGAGTGGACCGGCACCATGTGTCTGACCGAACCGCACTGTGGTTCCGACCTGGGTACCCTGCGTAGTAAGGCCGAGCCCAACGCCGACGGCACCTACAGCATCACCGGTACCAAGATCTTCATTTCTGCCGGCGAGCACGACATGGCCGAGAATATCGTCCACATCGTTCTGGCCCGCCTGCCGGGTGCGCCGGAAGGTACCAAGGGTATCTCCCTGTTCATCGTGCCCAAGCAGCTGCCGAACGAAGACGGTTCTGCCGGTGAGCGTAACGCGGTTTCCTGTGGTTCCCTTGAGCACAAGATGGGTATCCACGGCAACGCCACCTGCGTCATGAACTTCGATGGCGCCAAGGGCTGGCTGATCGGGCCGGAGAACAAGGGCCTGAACTGCATGTTCACCTTCATGAACACTGCCCGTATCGGTACTGCCATCCAGGGCCTGGGTGCGGCCGAACTGGGCTTTCAGGGTTCCCTGGCGTACGCCAAAGAACGTCTGGCCATGCGCTCACTGAGCGGCCCGAAGAACCCGGACGGCATTGCCGATCCGATCATCGTGCATCCGGACGTACGCCGTATGTTGCTGACCCAGAAGGTCGTGGCGGAAGGTGCCCGTGCCCTGATTTACCTGGCCGGCCAGCAGGTGGACGTGGTTCACAGCGGCAAGACCGAGGAAGAGCGCAAGCAGGCTGATGCGCTGCTGGGCTTCCTGACTCCGATCGCCAAGGCGTTCCTGACCGAGATCGGTTACGAGTCCGCCAACCTGGGCATGCAGGTATTCGGTGGCCACGGCTTTATCTCCGAATGG
>NZ_JAWLHI010000152.1:0-2846 GCF_041690455.1 Marinobacter sp. | reverse complement strand
CCGGGATACGGTGCAGGGTATTGTGATGGATCAGCTTGGCGCAACCGCCGGCAACTATGGCGAACTGGTCAGTGGCCAGTTCGCGACCGCTTTTCGGACCCCGGAAGTCGTCCGCAATGTCATTATCCGCAATATTCAGGCTGACAGCTCCGGGCGAATCAGCCGGACAGCTCTGCAGGAGACCGTTGGCGCGGTTCTGGAGGAGCAGAAAAGCCTGAGTTCGATATACGCCCAGTTCGAGCCGGATGGCTATGATGGCCAGGATCGCTATTTCACCGGCGGCGTTGAGGACCACAGCAGCGATGAAGGCACTCTGGAGATCTATTACTACCGGGATCCGGACGGTAACGTTCAGTTCAGCCGCACCGAGGACCCGGCGACCAAGTACCTGGACAGCCTGAACGAATTCGGGATCCGGGAAGCCGAGTGGTACCTGTGTTCGCGGGACACCAAATCACCCTGCATCATGGAGCCCTATGATTATGAAATCAGTGAGGGCTACTCCGAGCTGATGACCAGCCTGGTGGTTCCGATTCTGGATGACGGAACATTCGCCGGTGTAGTGGGTGTGGATATCAATCTTTCGACGCTGCAAAAAACCATTGCCGGGGTCAGCCAGGAGCTGTTCGATGGACAGTCCCGTGTCACGCTGATCAGCCAGCAGGGGCTCATTGCGGCCTCCAGCCACTACGAGGAGCATCTGGGTCGCCCCCTTCAGGAAGCCGTGCCCGAGCATGCTGATACCTTCGCAGGACTGCATCAGGAAGAAGGTACCTTTGACGACGGCCAGACCCTGGCCGTGGCGTATCCCGTTGAGATCCGGTTGCCGGATGTCGAGTGGTCGCTGCTGATCGAGTTGCCAAGGGATGCCGCGCTCGCCAGCGTTTCGGAAATTACCGGTCTGTTGTCGGACGAAGTCGCCGCGACAGCCACCCGCCAGACCCTGGTAGGAATCGCGGTGGTGGTCTTCGCCATCGTGGCCCTGGTGCTTCTGGTACGCTCGGTTACCCGACCATTGGATGAGATCCGGGATCGCATGAAGAATCTGGCCAGCGCCGAAGGGGACCTGACCCGTGAGCTCGAAATCGACACCCATGCCGAACTGATCGAGTTGGCCGGTGGGTTCAATGCCTTCCTGGCCCGGTTGAGGGAAATGATCAATGACCTCAAGGGCGTAAACGCCAAGGTCCGCGAACAGGCCAGGGATGTCGGTAGTATTGCGGTTGAGACCGATGAGCAGACCGGCCGACAGCATCAGGACATTGACAGCGTGGTGACCGCCATGAACGAAATGTCTGCCGCTGCAGGGGAAGTGGCCGGATTTGCCGGCGAGGCAGCGGACAATGCCCGTATGGCCCAGGACGGCGTCCGGTTTACCCAGGATACGCTGTCATCGGCGGTGAAGGGCGTGAGCGCTGTGGCCAACGATATGGGCGAGGCCAGTACGGCGATCGGACAGGTGGCCAATCGCAGTGAGGACATCAACCGGATTCTGGATGTCATCCGTGGCATCGCCGAACAGACCAACCTTCTCGCCCTCAACGCTGCCATCGAGGCCGCCAGGGCCGGCGAACAGGGCCGCGGATTTGCCGTGGTTGCCGATGAGGTCCGCACGCTGGCCTCCCGGACGCGGGAATCCACCGATGAAATCAGCACCATGATCGACGGCCTCAAGCAGGATGTGAACGGCGCCGTTTCGGTGATCCAGAGCGGCGTTGACCGCGCCACCTCAGCGGTCGACGGTACCCAGGAGGCGGCCCATTCACTGGCCACCGTGGTCGACCGGATCGGAACCATTGTGGAGCACGTAACCCAGGTGGCAACCGCAGCGGAAGAGCAGAGTTCGGTGAGCGAGGAGATCAATCGGAACCTGACCCACATCGGCGACGCTGCCAACGATCTCCGGGAGCTTGCCGGCCGGGTCAAGGGCAGTGGTCAGGCCCTGGACAACGAGGTGCAGGTTCTGGAGCGCGAACTCAGCCGCCTGCGGACATAATGGCCCACTGCTATGGTGGCGATTCAAAGCATCAATTTTCAATTTGCGGACACCGTGTCATGCTCCTGCAATACGATTTTTAATCCGGGAACACACTGCTGGAAACCTTTGGGAGGTCTTTTATGGAGCAGGTCACGATTTACGGCCGCTCAAGTTGTGGATTCTGTGTACAGGCGAAGCACCTGTGTGAGGCCAGAAACATTCCCTATGTCTGGGTCGATATGATCGAGAAGGGTATGAGCAAGCAGGATATCGCCGACAGGATTGGCCGGCCAGTGTATACCGTGCCGCAGATCCTGGTGGGCGCTCAGTATGTGGGAGGGTTCGATCAGTTCTATGCCTACGTGCGCGACCACGAAGCTGAACTGGCCCGCTAACGCCGGTCATTGTCCCGCAGAACGAAAAAAGCCTGGCAGAGTATCTCTGTCAGGCTTTTTTGATGCTTCTCGAAATGTCCGGCGAATTACAGCTGGAAATCGGTTTTCAGCTTCTTCTCGGTTAACGTGTTCTGGAGTTTGGCGACCCGTGGCAAGCCATTATCGAACGGCGGGAAGCTCTCCCCGGCAATCAGGGGCTCCAGGTAGTCCCGGCAATCCTGGGTGATGCCAAAGCCATCGTCGGTGATGAAGTGAATCGGCATCTTCTTTTCCTGGTTTGCCACTTCGCTCAGTGGCGCTTCGCCAATCTTCCAGCGGTAGGGCTTTCCCTGTTCGCGGACGATGGTGGGCATCAGTGCCTGCTTGCCGTCCAGAGCCATTTCCACCGCGGCCTTGCCAACGGCATAGGCCTGTTCCACATCAGTGGCGGAGGCAATGTGGCGGGCGCTGCGCTGGAGGTAATCGGCTACGGC
>NZ_JAWLHI010000151.1:0-2894 GCF_041690455.1 Marinobacter sp. | reverse complement strand
GTTAGTGTTGAGCTTGCCATCCATATTCTCATCATGGATGACGGCCAACGCATACGTTCCTGGAGGAATATCGAGGAAGCTACAACGTGCCTTCGTATCCCGGATTTTCATCATCGTGATATGGGTCGCGGAGTGCAGAAACTCCGCAGGGAAGCCCTCTGGCGATTCGAAAAGTGCGCAGGCTACAGTCCCGGTGCTGTTTTCAATGTTCGGAATGTCCACATGAATTCCCGGGCATGTTGGTTGGGCGAAGACAATGGCGGGAAGACTCGTAAACGCCACCACCGAGAGTGCCAGTGTCCACAAATAAGAATAATCGTGCCGGATAGATAGGATCATCAAGTACCACAAGCCGGCATAAGGAACCAGTGTATTGATAAGCTGCCAAATCGCCTTGCCACGGCTGGGGGTACGGTACGGATGCAGCGCCGGACGCGCGTCCGGCCATGAGGAGTTGGTTCGCATGTCGCCTCCATTCGATTTTTCACGGTACTCAGGCCATTGAGACCCTTTGCGCTCAGCGCAAGCAAACACCGATCAAAATGCGTTTAATCCTTAGAATGAAGTTTTGACTACTTATCAACCATGCTATGACCTTTGACCCCGCCAAACAATCGCGTGCCGGTCCAGTTTTTCCTTGATCCACCGATGCGCTATAAAAACCGCGCCTTCAGGGTCTCTGGCCGGAAAAGTGCCGTACTCAACACCAGAACAAACGCGGCCAGCACAAACACCTTGTTCACGAACCAGTTCGTGCGCCAGATAGACCACTCCGGCTCCGCCAGGAACCAGATGAACAGAGTGGTGATGATCAGGATTTCAGCCACAGACATGCCAATGGCCAGCAGGCGCGTATACCAGGGCCTTGCCAACAACGCCCAGGCCAGCCAGAGGTGCGCAACCGGCCACAGATCCCAGTAGATATAGGTTGCCCACGCCTCACTGCTCGCCATCGCAAAGCCGATCGGGAAAAGGTATTTAATAAAGATGGTCCAGGCCACAAGGATCACGAACAGATGTGCGAGAAACCTGACCCAGGGGCTCTGACCACTTTCAATGGGCGATGTCATTACCGCGCTCCCTCCGGCGAGTTACGGTAAAAGCGTACCAGCGATGATCGCTGACCAGCAGTCTGCCCCGTTTCTGGGCGTCAGCTTTCATTGAGAATGGAAATACCGTTGACCTCAGTCACCGTTTTGGCATCCGCCCGCTCAATGATTTTCAGGAGGGTGGACTGAATGGTTTCGTCTTCCCGGGCATCACCCCCACTCACAAACGTTTGCTTCTGGGGTTCCGCGCCCTCTTCCTCGGTATAGGAAATAACAACCTCGCTGGCTGAATCCGGCGTTTTACCAAAGTACTCCAGCGAAACCAACGGATAGCCGTGAAAGCCCTTCTTAACCTGCTTTGCAATACGCTTCTTTGCTTTATCCACGTGCATAATCGGAGCCTTTCGCTGCGTTTGTTGTCTGGGTGCGCATGAGCACCCAGTAGATTTTCGGATCTCGGCTCTGACGCCAGGGTTGCCACTCTAGTGAATCCCTCGAAGGCGCCATGCGTTCGACGGCGGGCACGACCCACTCCCTCGCAATCGTTGAGAACAAAACCGACTGCTCGACAGGCCATGCAACCCAGAAAAAATTCTGGCCCGGTTTACCCAACTGATCAAACCGGCAGTTCAACAATCTCACCAACCACACCGTCTTCACTCACCTGCAGCCGCCCCACCGTGATCGGCAGAGTAAATCGCCGGGGCCCGGCGCTACCTGGATTGAAATAAAGCACATCGTCAATCCATTCATTACGGGGTTTGTGGGAATGGCCGGCGATCACCACGCGGTAACGGCCTTGCGGATTGATGTCGAGGGTTTTGACGTCGTGGAGCATGTAAAAAGCGTGGCCGAGAAATTCCAGATCCTGAACATCAGGAAGCGTCGCTGCACGGCCAGTTTTGTCGATATTGCCACGGATCGCAATTAAGGGGGCGATCCCCTCCAGCGCTTCCAGAACCTCGTCCCGCCCAACGTCACCGGCGTGAAGGATCAAATCCGAGCCTTTCAATACGGCCAGGGCTTCGGGACGCATCTTGCTGTGGGTGTCAGCGATCACTCCGATTTGCATGCTTCCCAGCCTCGCTCAAGCCGCGCGACCAGATCCGTTATCCTCACCAGCCTGCAGAGTCCAGGTCATACCCAGAGCGCGTCCCGCTTTGACAAGCGTTGCGATGGTGACACCGGTATCCTTCTCATCCAAAAGGCGGTTAACCACAGTCCGGCTGGTATGCATTTTCTGGGCAAGCTGAGACTTGTTTACGCCGGTGTGCCCCATAGCCTGTTGAATATGCCAGACAATTACCCGCTTCAGCGCCTCAGCTTCTACCTGCTCAAGCGTACCATCAGATTCGAGCAGATCATCGAGAGAGCTGCCAACGTGCTTATGCTGTGTCATTTTTATTGCTGCCACAAAATACGACATTAACCGTTTTCCTTGTCATACAACCCCTTCCTTGGCGCAAACCAAGTGTACCCAAATAGGTACACTCATGCCAACATTCTACTAATCCAATTTTTGAAAACCGGGACAGATCAGAAACAGTGTGACAACCCTACCCGCGCAGAATAGCTCGACCATTCATACAACTCAGGTTTATCCACCATCCCCGCCTTAACAGGGTTGAGTTCCACATAGCGGCAACAAGCCAGCAGGTAGGCGTCAGTATCAATCGGGCTGATCTTGTAGCGTCCTTCCCAGAGGGAACCACTGCGTTTTTCGAGGGCATTCACAAAACGGGTCTGTCGACCAGCTTAATTACCCGCTCCAGCATCGGGTCTTTGCCTTCCTCGCGCCCTTTTCGGCCAAGGTACTTGAGACGGATGTGTGGCGGGATGCCGACA
>NZ_JAWLHI010000150.1:0-2918 GCF_041690455.1 Marinobacter sp. | reverse complement strand
AAGGTGTAGGCAACGTTGCCAAGCGGCGCGATCAGGCCCTCTGACTCACTGTCTGCCTTGTTCTCCAGTGAACTGATGGTCGCATCGCCATCGACGTTGAAGTTGGACGTTGAAGAGATGATCCCCGCATTTAGCGAGACTTCACCACTGAATCCCTTTTGAGGAGGTCCCGGTTGCGCGAAGACAGGAATCGCGATGAACAAGGCCGGGAGGGCGAGGTATTTTTTCATTCTGGAGCTCCTCTGTAATTGCGAACGGGGTGTCGGTGCGTTCATGGCACGCAATCGGTGTCTTTCCCACCTGATATGACTAGGCTGGCGAGGCATAGTTCGATGTCAGACAGGCGTTGGTGAGAAATACGATCACTGTTGATCTGGAAGGCAATGGTTATCCCACTCCGGGCATAATGACGGAGACTTGAGCTGTAGCCCGGAATCCAGCCACCATGACCGTAGACCGGTGCAAGCGGGCCCGACCGGGAAATGGAGATACCGAGGCCATAATAGGCTCCGGGCCTATCGTCGCCGATCGGCACAGACTGAAGCATTGCGTTCAGGATCGCTCCGGATGCTGTATCGCCACCAAACAGCGCAGCTCCCCACTGTGCCAGATCGTGTGAGGTGCTAACCAGTCCGCCGCCTGTCCACTCCAGCGCCGGGTTCCACTTCATAACGCCACTCTCATCGGTTGTTTTTCCCGGGAAAGCAAAGGGGTTGTCGTCAGCAACATACCCGGCAGCGAGGCCCTGAAGCGCGCGTTTATTCGATGCGGTTGTTGCCGTCAGCCCCAGTGGTTCGAGAAACCGGTCGTGAACCTCTTCGTAATAGGCTCGGCCTGTGATGGCTTCAATGACAAGCCCGATGAGAATATAGCCGGTGTCTGTGTAAGCCCATTGCTCGCCGCCCGGGAACTGTGCTTTTGAATCCAGAACGAAACGGACCAGTGCTTCGGGTGGGAATGGGTTTCCGGGTTCCGCCCAGCGTTGTGAAACCGCTTCTGCAAAGGCTGACAGGTACACATGGTTCGGTAAGCCGGATGTATGGTTAAGTAGCTGACGAACAGTCAGGCTCTGATGGTTCGGAACCCGCTGGAACCAGCCGTTCCGACCCAGCCAGGTCGATACGGGGGCGTCCAGATCAATGTTGCGTTCCTGTGCGACCGCCACCATGGTGGCGGCAACGAATGTCTTGCCGATGCTCGCGGCCAGCATTCTCGACGCCGGCGTCATTGGCTCGCGACCTTCTGCATCGGCCCAACCGGCTGCTGCCGAGTGCGAAGAACCATCAGGAAGCACGTAACTGGCGGTTATTCCGGGAAAATCGTACTCGCTCTGAAATCGCTCCAATGCACTCGAGAAAGCGGCGTCCAAGGGCGTATTGGCTGATGGCTCAGCGATGGCCAGGCAGGAGGTCAACCAGGGCAGGCTTACCAGAAGTGACATTTTGAGGCCGGAAACCAGGCCTCTTCGGAAAGTCATGAATGCGTTCACTGTTTGTCCGGAACAACCTCGACAACGCTGTCGGTGCGCGTGAACATACTCGCCCGATGTAACCAGACGATGACAATGGCAATCAACGCGAAAATATAGGTGTCATAGGGCTGGGCGTCGGGCCAGATTGGATTGATGAGCATGAAGTGAAAGACTCCGGGGAGGAGTATGCTTCCCCGGGAAGCATTGAACAGAGGGGTGACAATCACACTCAGTGCAATGGTGCCCGTAAAGAATGGCAGGAATGACCAGGCGCTCTGCTCGGTACCACTCAGCAGAAAAGCGGGCGTGTGCCAAAGCCCCCAGATCACGCCGATGACAAGCGCAGCCCAAACCGGCGCCATTTTGCGCTGCAGAAGCGGAAGTGCCAGGCCTCGCCAACCGAACTCTTCAATCGGACCTTTGATGGCAATCAAAACAAGAGTGACCAGGAAGGATGAAACCGAGGTGAATGGAAAGGTAGTCTCAGACAGGTTGCCCTTGAAGAACGAACCCGCGAAGAAAACAAGGGGGACGCCAAGAAGCAGGAATGCATACCAGGACCATGAGCAGCGCCATAGCAGGGCGCGCCCCAAATGCCGGCGCAATCCTTCTAGCCCGGACCACCGAAAAATCACAATGAACGCCGAGATGGCCGGGGCCCAGACGGCGAGATAGAAAAGCGGGTGTTCGCCGGTGATTTCGCCGAACAGCCCAACCATGGTTTCCGGAAAAAAGATGAAGGCAGCGAGAACGCCCCAGGCGATCCCGAAAGTCAGCAACAAAAACATCGCCATCGACCGAAACGGGATAGCGTCGGGTTGGGTGTCTTGAACTGAAGAGGGCATTGTCGGGATTCCGTGTATAGGGCGGGTGGGGACTGACCCAGTCCCGCTGCACATTCATCATACTCAGAAGATCAGAGGCACTGAAAGAAGTAACCACCAGGCTTGCCATTCATCTGATGGTCTCTTGATATATATCAAGCAGATTGCGGGGCTTGCAGCGATACTGACCAAAATATTGGCTCAAGGGAGTTATGCCATTGATCAGGCAACCGCTACTGGCGTTTCCCCTGGTGTACCTCGGGTGGGCGTACCTTTTCTGGATGCCGGTGCTGCTTTCAGAATCGTCGGTTTGGGCATTTCCAAACCTGATCTGGTTCTTGATCGGCGGGGCCAGCCCCGTCGTTGCCGGTCTTGGTCTGGCCGCTGTGAATGGTGGAAAAGAGAAGTTGGGAGACCTGTGGCGGCGCCTTACGGACTGGCGTCGAATTCCCGGGCGCTGGTGGCTGACCATCCTGTTTTTCTGGCTCGCTTACGATCTTGCCATGGCCGGCCTGGCAATGCTTTTGGGCGTTGCTGGCGAGCCCCTTGATACCAACTGGCAGTTGTTTGTTAATCCCGGGCCCTTGCTGTTTTTGTTGGTTCTTTCCTTTGTGTTTCCGGCA
>NZ_JAWLHI010000149.1:0-3019 GCF_041690455.1 Marinobacter sp. | reverse complement strand
CTTGAGCATCACGCTACCCAACCCACGGCCAACGAGGGTGATCGCGAGCGTAGAAATAGAGAAACCAGTAGGGTAAGCGGCTAGAGTCGCGCCCGCAGGCATCTCAGCCCCATGAGCAAAACCATGGAACAGCATAAACGCACCAACCAGAGTGCCACCTACAGCCGTCGGCAGTTTCGCCAATGTGGCAATCAGGATGCCGGCGACCAGTACGGAGAGGGTAATCCCTGTTTCCACGCCCGGCAGGCTCAGGCCGCCCCAGGCAAGTGTGGCGCCGAGAATCATGCCGCCGATCACGAAGGCCGGGGTGGCGTTTTTCATGTGTTTGCTCTGGCGTACGCTCCAGAAGCCGATGGCGGCCATGGCCAGCAGGTGGTCAAGGCCCAGCATGGGGTGCAGGAGGCCGCTGGTGAAGCCGCCTTCGGCGTGGCCGGAGTGGGCCATGGCAGTGGCGGAAGCAGTCAGCAACGCGGCAGCGGTGAAGAGTTTGGCTGTGAATTTCATGGTTTTCTCCTGATGGTTCTTAAGTCGTTTGTACTCGATTGGCTCAGGCAGTTTCGGCCAGTTTTTCTGGCCGACGCTCCGGCAACATGCCCCGCTCCAGAATGAAGCTGATGATCGTCTCCAGCCCTACCCCGTCGTACAGGTTGGTGAACACGAACGGCCGATCACCGCGCATTTTCTTGCTGTCCCGCTCCATCACATCCAGGGAGGCATGCACCTGTTCGGCGATGTCGATCTTGTTGATGATCAGCAGGTCGGATTTGGTGATACCAGGGCCGCCCTTGCGGGGGATCTTGTCGCCGGCGGAGACGTCGATCACGTACAGGGTGAGGTCGCTCAGTTCCGGGCTGAAGGTGGCGGATAGGTTGTCACCGCCGGATTCCACCAGTACCAGTTCCAGATCCGGGTGGCGGCGCTGGAGGTCGTCGATGGCCGCCAGGTTCATGGAGGCGTCTTCACGGATGGCAGTGTGCGGGCAGCCGCCGGTTTCCACGCCGAGAATGCGGTCTGCGGCCAGGGCTTCGTGGCGCAGGAGGAAGTCGGCGTCTTCCCGGGTGTAGATGTCGTTGGTCACCACGGCAATGTCGTAGTGGTCCCGCAGGGCTTTGCACAACTGGCGCAGCAGGGCGGTCTTGCCGGAACCAACCGGCCCACCGACTCCCACTCTGAGGCAATGTGAAAACCGAGAAAACCGGGACAGATCTTTTTCTTATTTGTGGGCCGGCAACCGATATCAACCGAAGTGCAGAGAGGGCTGGTATTGACTAAGACTAACTCTGAACCTTCAAAGAAGCCGCGAAAAATAAATCTGTCCCGGTCTTACGGTCCCGGTTTTACGCACGGTTTTCCTAAGCGTTGTTATACCGGATTCTAATGCCTTGAGTTTGTGTTCTTGAGGATTTGAGCACACAAAAGTTGTACGGGATATCACATTATTTCTCCTCACATTCAAGGAGATAGAGTGATGCATAACAAGAAACGCCCCTTCATAATAATTGCCTTTTTGGCCTTTCTTATATCAGGCTGTGCAACCAAGCCCTTGCCACAGGAAGAACTCTCAACCTACCAGTCCATCGCTGAACTTATCGCTGATAATGATGGGTTGATGGCACCGTGGATACCCCTTGAACCGGTCTTTATGGGGCAGCCGGTTATCAAAACAGGGCCTGGTTACCACCCGTATTCAGAGGTCAAAGCCCCTATCGATACCCTGAGGACTTATTGCCAAATGGTCTCCCAGGGGGATTTCAAAAAACTTTTCACCAACACGCTCTACGCGAACGCGCATGGAAGTTTCAACGCCTATGGCGGACTCTACAGTTGCAATGTCGAAAAGGTGCCTCTGTGGTATGCGGAATTTGTCACCAAAGACGTTGGGAAGCGAAGTCTGAGTCTTGTCGTTCGTGAGGTCGACCAAAAGAGTGCGCAAACTCAGCTCAAGCGACATGGGGTCAAAGTAAAGCGTCAGAAACAGGCTGAAACGGCCTGGAGGAACAGCCCTCGGGTTAAGCGCTTCATGGCTGAGGCAGGCATGTCAAAGTATCCGGGCTTAACTGTTTGTTCTCGCGATAATGTCATTGCCCGTGTGCAAAGTGTCCGTGCCGACGAAATATTTGTGCAAGTCATTGGCGTCGCTCGATCTCCTGTTATGCGGTCTGAAATGCCGGATTTCCAATTCTTCTCAGGTGAGTCGTTTGAATATTATTTCATGGAGACCGAGGCTACTATGTGGGCGAAGAGTAAAGATTGGGGTGCTTGTCACATTTGATCTGAATGCCAGTGTCTGGAAGATATCTACCCTCCTGATTTGATCAGGAGGGTGAAGGTTCTCAACTTAGGTTAGTGTCAGCTATGGCAAAACCAATCTTTTCTCAAACAGTCAGATGTTTCTTGATTAATTCATCGGACAACTCCGAAATGCCCCCCTCAGAAACCCGCCGCCCCCGATCCAAAATCGCAAACCGATCCGCATACTTCCGCGCAAACGGCAACTTCTGCTCAACCAGCAAGACCGTCAGCCCATCTTCTTCAATCAGCCGACGAATAACCTCCCCAATCTGCGCCACAATATTCGGCTGAATCCCCTCCCCCGGCTCATCCAGAATCAGCAGCCTGGGCTCGATCACCAGCGCTCTGCCAATGGCCAACTGCTGTTGCTGCCCGCCAGAGAGGTCGCCGCCTCTGCGGTGTCGCATTTCCTTCAGCACCGGGAACAGCTCGTACACCCGCTCCGGTATCTTCTTGCTGCCGTCTTTGCGCACGGCCAGGCCGGTGCGCAGGTTTTCTTCCACGGTCAGCAGGGGGAAGATCTGCCGGCCCTGGGGCACGTAGCCAATGCCGAGGCGGGAGCGGTCTTCCACTTTCTTTTTGGTGAGTTCCACGTCCTGGGCGAATTCAATGCTGCCGCTCTTGGTGGTTTCCTCGCCCATGATGCATTTCATCAGGGTGGTTTTGCCCACGCCGTTGCGGCCCATTACGCAGGTGCACTGGCCCTGGGGTACGTCCAGGTCCAGAT
>NZ_JAWLHI010000148.1:0-3143 GCF_041690455.1 Marinobacter sp. | reverse complement strand
TGCGGCGTGGTGGGTGCGATGATTGGTGGCCTGGTCAGCACCCTCGCCATTCAGGGCTGGCGTGGCGCCGGGTTGGCTAAACGTATTTTCGTGGGGTGACCGGGGTTGCCCAGACCGATCTGTGCCGATTGCGGCATGCACCGGAATATCTGTGTCTGCGAGGCCTGCGCCCCGGTGCCCAACCGCACCAGGATGTCAGTGCTCCAGCATCCAACGGAAGTTGGCCACCCCAAAGGTACGGCCCGCATACTGGGCCAATGTCTGGCCAGACTGGAACTTTTTACGGGGGATACACCGGAGGATTTCCGTGAGGCCGGTTTCGAGACCGACACAGTAACCGGGAGTTCAGCCCTGCTGTTTCCTGGGCCCGGTAGCGACACCCTCGAATCTTCAGATCTGAGCCACATCGATCACTGGATTATTCTCGACGGCACCTGGCGCAAGGCCGCCAGAATCCTTCACCAGAACCCGGTACTGGCGGCGCTGCCCCGCTTCCATTTCGCCAGCCCTCCGGCGTCTGCCTACGCCATCCGCAAGGCTCCTGGCTCGCATCATCTGGCCACAGCAGAGGCGGTGGCCTATTTACTCACCGTGGTCGAGCCGGACCTGGATACCCGGCCAATTTCCCGGGCAATGCACACACTGGTGGACAAACAATTCGCCCAGATCCCGGCCCGGCTGCACCAGCACTATCAATAAACCCGACCGGGTGAGACGAGCGGCCGGTCCGGACGTAATCTCGACAAACGTGACTCAAACAGAGAAACCTCATGTCCGAGCAGCTTGACCCCGCAGACCTCTCCCGCATCATCGAAATGGCCTGGGAAGACCGCACGCCGTTCGAAGCCATAGAAGGCCTGTATGGTCTCAGGGAAAAAGACGTCATCCGCCTGATGCGCCGTGAACTCAAGCCAGCCAGCTTCCGGCTGTGGCGCAAACGGGTCACCGGTCGAAACACCAAGCATCGTCAGCTACGGCCTGAAGGTGTGAGCCGCGGCTATTGCCCGACCCAATACAAGCACCGATAAACGCCTTGTCATTGGCATTGACGGCGAAGCTGCGCGATCATGAGCACTCAGGCATCAAGCAAGTGAGGAACCTTCCCGATGGCATTGTTCAACCAGAAAAACGCCCGGAAACAGCTGGACGCCGAGGCCAGCAAAGTCCATCGGGCGGATCTGGAAACCCTGCTGGACCGCCAGCGCACCATTGAAGAGAAAGTAAAAGGCAGCGGCAAGCTGGCGCGTTTCAGCGCCGACATCAAACTGATGTTTTCGATGATCCGCGACTACTGGTACGGCAATTACAGGAGCGTACCCTGGAAAACCATCGCCGCGGTGGCGGGGGCATTGCTATACGTCATGAACCCCCTCGATGTTATTCCGGATCTGATTGTGGGCGTCGGTTTTATAGACGACGCCGGGGTGGTCGCCCTCTGTCTGAAGCTGGTGGAGTCTGATCTCCATCGCTATGCTGCCTGGAAGGAAAAACAGGAAAATCCGGAAAGAACACAACAGACGAATTGATTAAATTCTGATCTGAGGGTAATCTCACACCCCTTCAAAGCCTGTCCCAAACCAAATCTGGAGATACCGTGGATTTCGCCACTCTTATCGGTCTTGTTGGCGCAATTGTGCTCATTGCCTCGGCAGTTATTCTTGGCGTCTCTCCTTCTGTTTTTATCAACCCTGCATCCCTGCTGATCGTTGTTGGCGGGACTATGCTGGTCGTTCTCGCCAAATTCAGCTTTACGCAGTTTTTTGGGGCCTTTAAAGCTGCCGCCAGGGCTTTTAAATTCAAGTTGCCGGAAACCCAGGCCAGCATCGAAGAGCTGGTTGAAATCGCCAACATAGCGAGGAAAGAAGGGGTGCTGGGCATTGAAGGCCGTGAAGTCAGTAGCCCGTTTCTTGGCCAGGGCATTCAGATGCTGGTGGATGGGCAAGATGGCAATACGATCAAACAACTCCTTAGCAAGGAGCGCCTGATGACCCTGGACCACAACCGGTCCGGTGCCAAGGTCTTCACCGCCATGGCAGACGTTGCCCCGGCCATGGGGATGATCGGCACCCTGATCGGCCTGGTGCAGATGCTGTCGAACATGGAAGACCCGAAATCGATCGGTCCGGCCATGGCGGTTGCCCTGCTGACCACCCTCTACGGCGCCATGATCGCCACGATGATCGCCACTCCGATCGCCGATAAGCTTTCTCTCCGGATGACCGAGGAAGCGCGCATGCAGTCCCTTTACATTGATGCACTGGTTGCCATCCAGGAAGGCACCAACCCCCGGATTATCGAGCAGATGCTTTCAAGTTACCTGCCGCCCAAGGAACGCGAAAAAGTGGCGGAAGCAGAAGGCGCGTAATCATGGACGAGCTTCCAGAGGAGGAAAAGCCGGGAATTCCCGCCTGGGTCGTTACCTTTGCCGACCTGATGTCCCTGCTGATGTGCTTCTTCGTACTGCTGCTCTCGTTCTCGGAGATTGACGCCCAGAAATTCAAGCAGATCGCCGGCGAACTCTCCAAGGCATTCGGCGTTCAGCGGGACGTGCCCGCTCTGGAAATCCCCAAAGGCACCAGCCCCATCTTCGACAAATTTTCGCCCGCGCCGCCGGAGCCGACAGTGGTCAATGAAGTCAAACAGACCACAACCGATCAGGATCCGGAACTCCAGACCCTGAAAAGCCCGACCGACATGGCTGTCGAAGCCGCCGTAGAGGAAGAGATGCAGGAAACCATGGACGAAATCCTGCAAGTTCTGGAACCTGCCATTGCCGATGGTCGAATCAACGTGAGCGAGGATCAGCGTCGAATCGTGATCCGGGTGGAAGAAAAAGGCTCTTTTCCCTCCGGTTCGGCCCAACTGACCTGGGAATTTGAAGGCCTGCTGCTGGACATGGCGGAGGTTATTGAAGGCATTCCTGGTGATCTGACCATTGAGGGGCACACCGACAACGTACCCATCCGCACCGATCGTTTCTACAGCAACTGGGACCTGTCTGCCGCCCGCGCCGCCGCTGTGGCCAACGTTCTGGTAGCCCGGGACCAGGTTGAACCCACCCGCCTGTCCGTCACAGGACTGGCAGATACCGAGCCCAGGGTTGCCAACACCTCAGCCGAGAACCGTGCCAGGAATCGGCGCGT
>NZ_JAWLHI010000147.1:0-3193 GCF_041690455.1 Marinobacter sp. | reverse complement strand
GCGACCACCCGGGGGCCAACACTTCGATTTCTGCTTGCGCGTCCTGCTGTTTGAGGGACATGAAGAGCGCCTGAGCCATAACCATGTCGCCCACCCAGGACGGGCCAACCACCAGGCATTTCATCGATCCAGCCAGGCCAGGTACGCCGCTACACCACCGGCAACGTCAGTGAACGAATCGGTATAGCCCGCATCCCGCAACGCGCTGACATCCGCCTGGGTGAAGCTCTGATAGCGGCCTTTCAGTTCATCCGGGAAAGGGATGAACTCCACCTTGCCCTTACCATGGTATTGGATAACCGCCTCGGCCACCTCCAGAAACGACTGGGCATGGCCGGTGCCCAGATTGAAAATGCCGGACTGATCCGGATTATCAAAGAACCAAAGGTTCACCCTGCAAACGTCGTCTACGTATACAAAATCACGCTGTTGCCCACCGTCGGAGTAACCATCCCAACCTTCGAACAGCTTGGGATTCTGGCCAGCTTTGATCTGCTCGTGCAGGTGATAGGCCACGGAAGCCATCTTGCCCTTGTGCTGCTCCCTGGGGCCGTAAACGTTGAAGTAACGGAAGCCGACGACCTGGCTACGGGCAGACGGCAGAATCTTGCGCACATACTGGTCGAACTGCCACTTGGAATAGCCATACACGTTCAGTGGCCGTTCGCACTCGCGCGCTTCCCGGAACTCATCGCTGGCGCCGTAGACCGCCGCACTGGAGGCGTAGAGAAAAGGCACTTTGTGATCCAGACACCAATGCAGCAATACCTTGGAGTAGGTGTAGTTGTTCTCCATCATGAACTTGCCGTCCCACTCGGTGGTGTCTGAACACGCCCCTTCGTGGAAGATAGCCCGGATACCCACCGGCAAGTCGTTCGCCTTAACGCGCTCCAGAAACTCGCTTTTGTCCATGTAATCGGTGATATCGAGTTCCACCAGATTACGGAAATAGGTGCCGTCGGTCAGATCGTCGACAACGAGAATGTCCGTCTCGCCACGCTGGTTAAGTGCGTGGATAATGTTCGCGCCGATGAAACCGGCACCGCCAGTGACGACAATCATGGTAAGGCTCCTGAAAATTCCGTGCGGGCGGGCCTGACAACGGCCCGGAATATAGCATCCATCTTAACCTCTTTTACCCATCGCTAAAACCGCTACAACCGTTCACATCATCGGCAAAAAACACAGTGAACGCTGCACTAACAGGCGGTTAGTACGAAAAAAAGCATATGGGACGCCTCAGGCCACCATGGTACACTTTGAGCTTTAAGCCGGTGCCGAGAAACACCGGCGCGACCAGATGACAGCTCACACCGGAGGCTCCCATGTCCCAGCCAAGCAGTTACCTCGCCACTCTGGAACGGCACCGCAAAACCTTTGCCAATCTGGAACAGCATCAGGATGAGGCGGAACAACTGCTCGAGCTTACCCGGAACTGCCTTAAAAGCGGCGGAAAGGTCATCTTTCTGGGTAATGGCGGCAGCGCAGCAGACTCCCAGCACCTGGCGGCCGAGTTTATGGTTCGCTACAAGAAAGAGCGCGGCCCCCTGGCCTCCATCGCCCTCACCACAGACACTTCCATTCTGACAGCGCACCCGAACGACTACGAATTCGAGACCGTATTCGAGCGACAAGTACTGGGCCTGGGTAAGCCCGAAGATCTGGTGATCGGACTGACCACCTCGGGCCAGAGCGAGAATATCAACCGGGCCCTGAAAGCCGCCAACGACCTGGGCGCCGCAACCGTTGCCCTAACGGGGAGAGACGGCGGCAAAGTCAAAGACATCGCCAAGCTGTCCATCATTATCAACAGTGACGAAACCGCCCGCATACAGGAGGCCCACATGTTCATCGGCCACTGGCTGTGTGAAGCGATGGATGAGGTGGTGCTGTCCGGAGGCCTTGACTGATGCTTGATCTGGCCCGACTGGACCAGCTTCAGAAAGCCTCTGTGCTGGTGATTGGCGATGTCATGCTTGACCGCTACTTTATTGGCGACACCAACCGCATTTCACCGGAAGCACCAGTCCCTGTGGTTCGGGTTGCCCACACTGAAGACAGGGCCGGAGGTGCCGCCAACGTCGCCAGAAACATCGCCCATCTTGACGGCCAGGCCGCCATTCTCGGCATTATCGGCAACGACACAGATGGCCGCTTGCTGAAAGGCCTTCTGGTCAAGGAAAAGGTCCATTCCGAACTTCTGGAACTGGACGACGCACGCACCATTTCCAAAACGCGAATTATCTCCCGCCATCAACAGATGGTCCGGCTCGACATGGAAGATACATTCCCCGTCGCCCAAGCCGAAAGCGTCAAGAAGCGTTACAGCGAACTGGTTGAGCAATACAACACTGTCATCATCAGCGACTACGCCAAAGGCACCCTCGCCTGCGTTAACGACCTGATTCAGACTGCGCGAAGTGCTGGCAAGCAGGTACTGGTGGACCCGAAAAGCAAAGATTTTTCCCTGTACCGAGGCGCCACAGTCATTACCCCGAACCTGAGCGAGTTCAAGGCGGCCGGTGGGGATGCCTCATCTGATGAAGCGATGCTGAATTCTGCCCGCGCCATGCTGGCCGAAGCGGGCATCGATACCATGCTGCTGACCCGCAGCGAACAGGGCATGAGCCTGATCACTCAAACCGAGCACCACCATTTCCCGGCGGAAGTTCTGGAAGTGAGCGATGTCACCGGTGCCGGTGACACCGTGATTGCCACCTTGGGTACCTTGCTGAGCGCCGGGTTCGATCTTAAAGACGCTGCCTGGCTGTCCAATCTGGCTGCCGGCATTGTGGTGGCCAAACTGGGTGCCGCCACCGTTTCCCCTGAAGAGCTGGCTGCCCGCGCAAGCCACCAGTGGTCTGCCAAAACCAGTGGCTACCATCCCAGCGTCGAACAAAGCCTGCTGCACATCGACTACGCCCGCCAACAGGGCGAGCGAATTGTTTTTACCAACGGCTGTTTCGACATCCTGCACGCCGGCCACGTGCGCTACCTGGCACAGGCACGTGCACTGGGTGATCGACTGGTTGTCGGATTGAACTCCGATGCCTCCGTGCGTCGCCTGAAGGGCGAAGAGCGCCCGGTGAACTCGCTCGACGACCGGATGGAAGTGCTATCCGCCCTCGCCTGTGTGGACTGGGTCATCCCCTTCGGTGATAACTCTGAGGAAAACGACACCCCCGAACAATTG
>NZ_JAWLHI010000146.1:1672-3318 GCF_041690455.1 Marinobacter sp. | reverse complement strand
GGCAAGGATCCGGCTATGATCAACCCGCTGTCGCCGGTGGACCTGGTGATCGACCATTCGGTGATGGTGGACAAGTTTGGCGATGCGTCCTCGTTCAAGGACAACGTGGCCATCGAAATGGAGCGCAACCAGGAGCGTTACGAATTCCTGCGTTGGGGGCAGCAGGCCTTTGACAATTTCCGTGTGGTGCCGCCGGGTACCGGCATATGCCACCAGGTGAACCTGGAGTACCTCGGTAAAACGGTCTGGCAAAAAGATCAGGACGGCAAGACCATCGCCTATCCGGACACCCTGGTGGGCACAGACTCCCACACCACCATGATTAATGGCCTGGGTATCCTTGGCTGGGGTGTCGGGGGTATCGAAGCGGAGGCCGCCATGCTGGGCCAGCCGGTTTCCATGCTCATTCCCGAAGTGGTTGGCTTCAAGATTACCGGCAAACTCCGTGAGGGGATTACGGCCACGGATCTGGTGCTGACCGTCACCGAAATGCTGCGCAAGAAAGGCGTGGTTGGCAAGTTCGTGGAATTCTACGGCGACGGCCTGAAAGACATGCCGGTGGCAGACCGTGCCACCATCGCCAACATGGCACCGGAATACGGCGCAACCTGCGGCTTTTTCCCGGTGGATGAGCAGACCATCAAGTACATGCGTCTGACCGGCCGCGAGGAAGAGCAACTGGAACTCGTGGAAGCCTACGCCAAGGCTCAGGGACTCTGGCGCGAGCCCGGTCATGAGCCGGTGTACACGGACAATCTGGAACTCGACATGGACGAAGTTGAGGCGAGTCTTGCCGGGCCCAAGCGGCCGCAGGACCGGGTTGCACTGAAGAACATGAAAGCGTCTTTTGAGCTGCTGATGGAGACCTCAGAGGGTCCGGCCGAAGCTCGCGAGAGCAAGCTTGAATCTGAAGGTGGCGGTACCGCTGTCGGTGCTCAGAGTGCCTACTTCGAGCATCCGTCGAGTCAGGCGATGAAAATGAATGGCGAAGATTGCCGGCTTGATCCGGGGGCGGTGGTGATTGCCGCGATTACCTCCTGTACCAACACATCTAACCCGAGCGTGATGATGGCGGCAGGGCTGATCGCCCAGAAAGCGGTGCAGAAGGGGCTGAGCACCAAACCTTGGGTCAAGACTTCCCTGGCACCGGGTTCCAAGGTGGTCACGGATTATCTCCGGGTTGGTGGTTTCCAGGAGGATCTCGACAAACTGGGCTTCAACCTGGTGGGTTACGGCTGCACAACCTGTATCGGTAACTCGGGGCCGCTGCCCGAAGAGGTGGAGCAGGCCATCACCGATGGAGACATGACCGTCGCCTCGGTGCTTTCCGGTAACCGTAACTTCGAAGGCCGGGTGCACCCGCTGGTTAAGACCAACTGGCTGGCGTCGCCGCCCCTCGTCGTGGCCTATGCGCTAGCCGGGAACGTGCGCCTTGATCTGGAGAAAGAAGCCCTTGGTACCGACAAGGATGGCAATCCGGTGTACCTGAAAGACCTCTGGCCCAGCCAGCAGGAAATTGCCGAGGCCGTAGAGAAGGTGAAGACCGACATGTTCCGCAAGGAGTATGCGGAAGTCTTCGACGGCGATGCCACCTGGAAGTCCATCAAGGTGCCGGAAAGCAAGGTGTACGAGTGGTCCGACAAGTC
>NZ_JAWLHI010000146.1:0-1662 GCF_041690455.1 Marinobacter sp. | reverse complement strand
ATCCTGGCACTGCTGGGCGACTCGGTGACCACCGACCATATCTCGCCTGCCGGCTCCTTCAAGCCGGACACCCCTGCCGGTAAATACCTGCAGGAACATGGCGTTGAGCCCAAAGATTTCAACTCCTACGGTTCCCGCCGGGGTAACCACGAAGTGATGATGCGGGGCACCTTCGCCAACGTGCGTATCAGGAACGAGATGCTCGACGGCGTGGAAGGCGGTTACACCAAATTCGTGCCCACCGGCGATCAGATGGCCATATACGATGCCGCCATGAAGTATCAGGAGAAAGGCACGCCGCTGGTGGTCATCGCCGGCAAGGAATACGGAACCGGCTCAAGCCGGGACTGGGCGGCCAAGGGTACTCGCTTGCTGGGCGTTAAAGCCGTGGTGGCCGAATCCTATGAGCGTATCCACCGCTCCAACCTGATCGGGATGGGCGTGATGCCACTCCAGTTCCCGGAAAGCACGGATCGCAAGAGCCTGAAACTCACCGGCGAGGAAACCATCAGCATTGAAGGCCTGTCTGGCGAGATCAAACCGGGCCAGACCCTGACGATGACCGTGAAATACAAGGACGGTTCTACAGAAAGTTGCGAGCTGAAATCGCGGATCGATACCGCAAACGAGGCCGTTTACTTCAAGCATGGCGGCATCCTGCATTATGTAGTGAGAGAGATGTTGCGCACTGCCTGATTGAATGGGTTGGTTGGGCATGGCGGACCTCCGCTGTGCCGAACTCACTCCCAAGTTCAGATTCAGGCAAAATTCGAGAGCGAACAGAGAGAGACATTATGACCGATCAACCGTTTCTGACGGACGTCAAAACCCTTCGTGAAAGAGCGCGCAAACACATTGAAGAAGGGGCTATGACTGAAGGCTATGGCGCCAACCGTGACAATGTGGTGAAGATTCTCAATGAGGCACTGGCAACCGAAATTGTCTGCACGCTGCGTTACAAGAGCCACTATTTCCGCGCCGAGGGTATTAACGCCAATGTTGCTGCTCAGGAGTTCCTCGAGCATGCGGACCAGGAACAGCAGCACGCTGACTGGCTGGCAGAGCGTATTGTGCAACTGGGTGGTAAACCGAACTTCTCCCCTGAAGGCCTTCTAACCAGATCACATGCGGAGTTTGTCGAGGGCGAAACGCTTCGGGAAATGGTGGTCGAGGATCTGGTGGCTGAGCGGATAGCGATCGACAGCTACCGCGAGATTGCCCGCTATCTCGGCGATCAGGATCCCACTTCCCGGCGGATCATTGAGGAAATCCTGGCCCAGGAAGAAGAGCACGCCGACGATATGGCCGGTTTGCTGGAAGGGCTGGATAGCTGAGCGTCAAGTGCCAGTGACGAAGGGCGCTACCGGTCAGGTGGCGCCGTTGTCGCCTGGTTCGACTAGGGGCAGGCTCAGCCAGAAGCAGGCGCCTTTGCCCTCTTCGGAGTCGAAGCCGACTTCCCCTCCCATGGCATGCATCAGCTCCAGGGTGATGGCCAACCCCAGACCGGTGCCTTCCTTGCTGCGTGAAGATGAGGCGTTTGCCTGGGCAAACTTCTGGAATATCTGGTCTCGAAAACTCTCAGGCACACCTGGACCCTCATCTTTGACTTCAATCCGGATTTCCTGATCCAGCTGTTTGATGCTGACGTTGACAACTCCACGG
>NZ_JAWLHI010000145.1:0-3335 GCF_041690455.1 Marinobacter sp. | reverse complement strand
GGTTTCCAGGTGCGTCTGGCAGCCGATGTTGGCGGTCACGATGCGGTCCGGGTTGTCCACGGTCAGGGCCTTGAGCTTGTTGTCGAGCAGCTTCTGGCTCAGCTCGGGCTGCAGCACCGAGTAGGTGCCGGCGGAGCCGCAGCACAGGTGCTTGTCCCTGGTCTGCGCCAGTTCAACGCCGGCCCGGATCAGCACCTGCTCCACCACCCCACTCTGCTTCATGGCATGCTGCAGGGTGCAGGGGCAATGGAACGCCACCTTGCCCGGGCTCTGGTTGAGCTTGAGCTTTTCCAGGTCCTGCTGGAGCAGGAACGCGCCCAGGTCGGTGCACAGTTCGCTGACCTTCTTGGCCTTGGCAGCGTAGACCGGATCATCCTTCAGCAGATGACCGTAGTCCTGCACCATGGCACCGCAGCCTGAGGCGGTCATGACAATCGCCTCCGCGCCGGCCTCGATGGCAGGCCACCAGGCGTCGATGTTCTGACGCATCCGCTCCAGGCCTTTCTCATGCTCGGACAGGTGGTAGTTCACCGCGCCGCAGCAGCCGGCTTCTGGCGCTTCAACCATGGTGATGCCGAGCTTGTCCAGAACACGGGCTGCAGCTGCGTTGGTGTTCGGTGTTGCCGATGGTTGAACACAGCCGGCAAGGGCCAGCACGACCCGGTTATGACTGGCCGCGGGCCATGGGCTGGCGCTCTTGCGCGGCGGGACCTTGGTGCGCAGTTTTTCCGGAAGCACCGGGCGGAACACCTGCCCCATGCGCAGCAGCAGGCCGAACAGCTGCCGGTTCGGCAGCACCCGCGCCAGGCCCCAGCGCAGCCACTTGTCTTTCGGTTCCCGCGGAACTTCCTTCTCGATCAGCCCGCGACTGATATCCACCAGCCGGCCATACTGAACGCCGGACGGGCAGGTGGTCTCGCAACTGCGACAGGTCAGGCAGCGGTCGAGGTGATCCCGGGTCTTCTCGGTAATTTCCTCACCTTCCAGGAACATCTTCATCAGGTAGATCCGGCCACGGGGACCGTCACGCTCGTCGTTCAGTTCCTGGTAGGTCGGGCAAGTGGCGGTGCAGAAGCCACAGTGCACACAGGCTCTGAGGATGGACTCCGCCTCCTGTCCTTCGGGGGTATTGGAAAATTGTTGAACCAGATTCGTTTGCATAATTACAACCAGCTATAGAGACGGCCGGGGTTGAAGATGCCGTCGGGGTCAAACGAGTTCTTCACACGGCGCTGGATGGCTTTCAGCGCCTCGGGTTGGCTGTGCATGACTTCGCCGGAGCGATCGCCACCGCGGAACAGGCTCACCTGACCGCCGGCAGCCCTGGCCAGCGGCTCCAGATCTCCCTGGGTCGCCTCGCCACGGAACCAGCGCTGGGAGCCGGCCCAGTCGACGAACCAGTTGCCTTCAACCTTGGGGTTGGGCGCGGTGGAATCCATCGAGAAGCGCCAGAGTGGCACATCGTTGCCAGCGAAGAATTCGTGCTGCATGTCGCGCACCTGCTGCCAGAAGTCATCACCACCTTCCATGACCTCTCCGGACCATTTCTCGGCCGTGGCCTCGACAGCGGACCGGGCACCGGACAGGCGCAGGTAAACCTTGCCATCGACCCAGCATGCACCGGTAATGGGCTTGGGCTCACCGGCCCGGCGGTTCATGTAGTCGATGACCTCTTCCAGGGCCATTTCTTCTACCAGTGTGGCGGTGGCAGCCGGCTTGGGCATCACCTTCATGCTGATTTCAGTGATAGCACCGAGGGTACCCATGGCACCGGCCTGCAGGCGGGAGACGTCGTAACCGGCCACGTTCTTCATGACCTGGCCGCCAAAACGCATGTGCTCGCCCTTGCCGTTCAGCAGGCGGATGCCCAGTACCTGATCCCGGACCGAGCCGGTCCAGGGCCTGGCCGGCCCGGACAGATTACACGCCAGGGTGCCGCCGATGGTGGAAGCATCACCGAACCGGGGCGGCTCGAAGTGCAGGCACTGCCCTTCTTCGGCCAGCGCGGACTCGATGTCCTTGATCGGTGTACCGGCGCGCACGGTCAGCACCAGTTCCACCGGATGGTATTCCACGATACCCGTATGTTCGGCCAGGCTCAGGGTGCCGGCCTCCGGGTCAGCAGCGCGGCCCATGAATGCCTTGGTACCGCCACCGACGATGTTGAGTTTCTGCCCGTTGGTGCGGGCCTGGAGAACTTGCTCCTGTAACTGTTGGGTCATATCAGCCATGGGCGGCGTCCGTCTGTTCGTGCTTGTGTTGCTTGTGTTCGATGGAGCGGTATTCCTGACAGAACTTGAGGGTGGGAACCCCCTTGCCCGGGTTCAGGATGCCGGTCGGATCAAACGCGGCTTTGACGTCGTGGAACTGCTGCAGTTCCTCGTCGTTGAACTGCACCGCCATCTGGCGGATCTTCTCGACGCCGACACCATGTTCACCGGTGATACAGCCACCGACTTCCACACACAATTCGAGGATCTTGCTGCCGAATTCCTCGGTGATCTCGAATTCACCCGGAACGTTCGCATCGAACAGGATCAACGGGTGCAGGTTGCCGTCCCCGGCATGGAACACGTTGGCCACGCGCAGACCATACTCGTCGGACATCTTTTCCATCTCCAGCAGGACACGGGCAAGATGGCGACGGGGAATGGTGCCGTCCATGCAGTAATAGTCCGGCGAGATCCGACCGACCGCCGGAAACGCCGACTTGCGGCCTTTCCATAACAGGGCACGCTCTTCCTCGCTCTGGGAGATGCGGATCGACGTTGCCCCCAGCTTGCGGAAAACTTCCTCGGCCTCGGCGATGTGCTCGTGCACTTCTTCCTCGGTACCATCAACCTCGCACAGCAGCAGTGCCTTGGCGTCACGCGGGTAACCTGCCTGGGCAAAGTCGTCAGCGGCGATGATGGCGTGGCTGTCCATCATCTCCAGACCACCGGGGATGATCCCGTGGGAGATGATGCCGCCGACCGCATCGCCGCCCTTCTCCACACTGTCGAAGCCGGCCATGATTACCTGGGCAACTTCCGGGGTTGGCAGGAGTTTCACCTTCACTTCGGTAACCACACCCAGCAGGCCCTCGGAACCGGTAATCAGCGCCAGCAGATCCATGCCACAGCTATCCAGACCGTCGCTGCCAATGGTGATCAGGTCGCCCTCGGCGGTCACCATTTCGACACTCAGGATGTTGTGAACAGTCAGACCATACTTGAGGCAGTGCACGCCCCCCGAGTTCTCCGCCACGTTGCCGCCGATGGTACAGGCGATCTGGGACGACGGATCCGGGCCGTAATACAGGCCGTACCGAGCCGCTTCTTCACTGATGGCAAGGT
>NZ_JAWLHI010000144.1:0-3466 GCF_041690455.1 Marinobacter sp. | reverse complement strand
GGTCAATCAGGGTGGCCAGTATGATACTGGCTGGGCGGCCATAATCGAAGATCTCATTCATCGCGGCCCGGATGGTCCGGCCGCTCATAATGACATCGTCAATCAGGATGATGTCCCGGCCTTCAGTGTCAAAGGGCAGGCTTGAGGGTTTGACCCGGGGATTCAGGCCAATGCGGCTGAAATCATCGCGGTAGAAGGAGATGTCCAGTTCGCCGAACGGCTCCTCAATACCCAGGCGCTTGCTGAGTACATCCGCCAGCCATACACCGCCGGTACGGATACCAATCAGCACCGGAGATTCCACGCCCCGTTGCTCAAGCGCCTGACGCAGCCCGCTTTCCATCTGGTCCAGCAACTGATCAATATCAAGCAATGCCGTCATTAGGTCCTCACTGTGTAAAAAACGTTTCCAGTATCAGCACCGCGGCCCGGTCATCAACCCCGTGACGGCCAAAATCCCGGCTGCCTCCAGCGGCCATGACCTCACCCTTGGCCTCGAAACTGGTGAGCCGCTCATCGACCATTTCAACCGGCACATGGTAGCGGCCGTGCAGGCGCTTGCCGAACTTGCGCGCCCGGGCACACATCTCGTTCTCGGTGTCGTCCATATTGAGGGGCAAGCCAACCACCACCAGATCCGGGCGCCATTCCTGGAGCAGGGATTCAATCTGTTGCCAGTCCGGGATACCGTCCCGGGCGGGTATCAGCGCCACAGGCTGCCCGGTACCCAGTAATTCCTGGCCGACGGCAACACCAATCCGGCGGGTTCCGAAATCAAACGCCATCACGCGACGGCTGGCAGCCTCAGGCATGACCGATCGATTCGCTGAGCTGGTTGAGATCAATACCGATCAGGGCGAGCACCGCCTTGTAGCGTTCTTCCCAGGGAGTGTGGAACAGAATATCCAGGGTGGCCGGACAGGTCAGCCAGGCGTTGCTGCCCAGCTCTTCTTCCAACTGACCCTCACCCCAGCCGGAGTATCCGAGCGCCAGCAGATAGTCGTCGGGGCCTTCGCCACGGCCAATGCCGGCCAATACGTCACGGGATGTGGTCAACAGAACGTCTTCGGTCACCTTGGCCGTGTTCTGCCAGCTGGTTCCGGGGGGATGCAGCACAAAACCCCGCTCCGGCTGCACCGGACCACCGCTGAATACCGGCAGGTCCAGCTCACCGCCTGGCAGATCCAGTTGTTCCAGAATCTCACCCAGATGGATGTCCAGCGGCTGATTGATCATGAGCCCCAGGGCACCGTCGTCGGAATGCTCACAGATATAGATGACGCCGCCGTGGAAACGCGGATCAGCAAGATAGGGTGACGCCACCAGGAAATGGTGCCGCAAGCTATGGGGAGAGTGTTTCGATGCTGTCATCCGGATGTCAGCCCCCGACGCTGGAAGGACCAGGTGCGTATGATTTCGAGTTCATCCACCTCTTGCCGCATTTCGTCCGGAAACGGTGCAAAAGGTGCGGCCATCCTGACAATGCGTATGGCCGCATCGTCCAGCACGGTACTACCGGAAGACTGCAGGATAGCCACCTCTTTAATGGTGCCATCTTTCTTCAAC
Organism: Marinobacter sp.; assembly: GCF_041690455.1. Lineage (GTDB taxonomy): Bacteria > Pseudomonadota > Gammaproteobacteria > Pseudomonadales > Oleiphilaceae > Marinobacter. Next base: position 1,900 of record NZ_JAWLHI010000144.1, on the reverse strand, counting down.
GACACCAGCATTCTCAGTGTGCCATAGATTCCGGCATTGCGCGCCTCGGTCGGGTAATTGATATTGCCCACCCGGGTTACCTTGCTCACCCAGTTCTGGACATACCAAGCGTTGGTGGACTTGAGCGTAGACGCGGCGGTAACGCGCATCACCCTGGGTTTGCGGGCATAGGCCTGCTGCTGGGCATCGAAGCGGGCCTCCAGGCTGGCAATTTCCAGACTGCGCTCCATCAGGCTCTTTTTCTCCCGCACCGGCAGAGGCTCCTCTTCCGGCTTGGTGCGCTCCTCAGGCTGTTCAACCTTCTGAGCGGATGCACTCTCGGTCTGCACCACCTGTTTTTCCTGGCGCGGCTGGGGTTCGGTCTGGGCCGGCGGCTCGGGCTGAACCTGAGCCACCTCAGGCTGGCTGACCTCTGCCGGTTGGGGCGTGGTCATTTCCCGAACCTCTTCCTGGGTACCGCTGCCCTTCTGGCTGGTCTGGGCCAGAAAATCCGCTTTCTCCGGGGCTTCCTCGTCGTCAAACTGGGACAGGGTGATTTCCATGGTCTGGGCCGAGGAACGGGGCGATTCGGGAGCAAAGGTAATTCCCAGCACCACAATGGCGTGCACCGCCAACGCCATAAAGAGGGTAAAGGAAAACCGGTCGAAGTCGCTTACCTGAACTGCCATTCCTGATACGGATCCTGTCGTTAAACCTGCCCGGTCGCCAACACCGGATTATGCCTGATCCAGGCGTTTTGCAATCGCATCCATCAATAGGCCACCAATATCGATCCCGAAGGCCGAATCGAGTTCCCGGATACAGGTCGGGCTGGTGACATTGATTTCGGTAAGATAGTCACCGATCACATCCAGGCCGACAAAAATGAGCCCTTTATCTTTAATCACCGGTGCAACGCGCTCGCAGATTTCCCGATCCCGGGCGGTCAGCTCGCGGCCTTCACCCCGGCCGCCAGCAGCAAGATTGCCCCGATTCTCGCCATGGGAGGGTATTCTCGCAAGGGAGTAGGGTACCGGCTCACCGTCGATCAGCAGAATACGCTTGTCACCATCGCTGATTTCCGGAATGTATTTCTGGGCCATGGCCTGGTGGGTGCCATAGTTGGTGAGGGTTTCGATAATAACCCCCAGGTTGAAATCATTTTCCCGGATGCGGAAGATCGAATGCCCGCCCATGCCGTCCACCGGCTTCATGATGACGTCGCCGTGTTTGGCATAGAACTCGCGGAACCGTCTTGCCGAACGGCTGACCAGTAGCGGCGGTGTCAGGTCCTCGAACTGGGTGGCAAACAGCTTCTCGTTACAGTCGCGAAGCGTGGACGCCGGGTTGACCACCAGCGCGCCCTGCTGCTCGGCCGATTCCAGTATATAGGTGGCCATCAGGAACTCCCGATCCACCGGCGGATCCTTGCGCATAAGGATGACATCCAGGTCGCCCAGCGCCCGGTCCTGGCTCGGACCAAAGCTGTACCAGTTCTCGGGGTCCATGTGGACCGTCAAATCGCGGGTGTGGGCCATGGCCCGGCCGCCGTCGAGATACATGTCCGGCAGCTCCATATACTCGATTTCCCAACCACGGTTCTGCGCCGCCAGCAACATGGCCAGTGAGCTGTCTTTCTTGAAGTGGATATCTTCAATCGGATCCATCACGATCCCGAGTCTGACGGTCATGGGCTTTCCTGCACTCCTGAGGGTTAAAAACACGAACCGGTCTGCAGAGCGGACCGGGCATTAAGTGCTATGCTTTGAAATCAGATGGTATTGTACCCGAGCTGCAAATGCATCCGGAGAAATCCTCAGTCCGTTACGTGACGTTGCGGGCAGAAGTACATTTGGTCACAAACTAATACTTTTTATCCGGCCATTGATAATCTATAAATGAGCGGGGTTTATAGAAGAAC
>NZ_JAWLHI010000143.1:1435-3544 GCF_041690455.1 Marinobacter sp. | reverse complement strand
CGCCGGGAAACCGCTATGAATCTCCTCGAGTTGAGCCAGTTCGTCCTCATGAGCGGTCAACAGAGGCCTCAGGGCCGAACAGAAACTCTTGAAGTTCCTCTCTGCTGCCGCGGGCTGGTTCAGGAAGGCGAAGTGCTGTCCGCCACCGGTCCATGGCTGGTAAAAGGGTTCAAACACTTCGCAGAAGCCGAAGGGGCCGTAATCCAGCGTAAAGCCGCCGGCGGCGCAGTTGTCACTGTTGAAATTGCCCTGGCAGTAACCAACCCGGATCCAGTTCGCAACCAGGAAGGCAAAGCGGCTGCGGAACTCCCGAGCGAGCATCACGAGTTTTGTGGGAGTATCGAGTGACGGATCAATAACGCCGCTGTATTCCCGGTCAATCAGGTGCAGTACCAGCTGCTCGAGCTCTTCAAGCGCACGGGGGTGCTCCTGCTTTCGAGCCCTGCGACCGAAAAGTTCCAGCTGGCCCACCCTTGAGCTGTATTTCCCAGCGCTGACCGTTCAGAACAGCCTCCAGTACTGAAATTGCTCGGCCGTCGCCATAGCCGTTGCCGGTCTGGAACGGGCACTGCTGGGTGTATTCGGTGCCGTAGATGGAAAGCGCATAGCCACAGGCCCAACCGACTTTGCTCATCGGCTCCGGTACGTGCGATAGATCTCCGGAGAACATCCGGATAAAGTCATCAGACCGGGCCAGGCTGTCTGCAAAACCCAATTCGCGGAACAAACTCTCGCTGTGGGCCACGTATTCGGGGCTGGTCACAACAAAGCTGGTTTTGCGCGACAATGGATCTTTCATCGCTGTCTGTTCTGCCTCAGGTAAATTGGTGCCGAAGTGCATTTCCGGAACACATAGGGGATAGCGTCTGTTGTGTCTGATTAACCGGAAGCCGAATTGCCTCATAAGAAAAGATAAGATGGATCCATCGCCTTTAAAAGGTTTTAGGTTAGAAATTTGTTCGGGTGTGAGCGATAAAATAGCCACCAATCGATCCCGCGATTGCTCCGCACCAGTGGGACTCAATCAGAATCGGCTGCCCCAGCAAGGCCTCCATCTGCGCCGAACCACCAAACCAGGCCTCAGCAGCAAGCTTGAACGCAAGCACTGCCAGAACCAGCCCCGAAACCACCGGGGCCCGCGAAAAAGCGATGACGGCACCGGCAGCCAACAGTCCGTGTAACAGCCCGGACAGTCCTTCGAACCACAGGATATCCGGGTAAACAAACATCAAGCTGACAGACTGGCCCAGCGCCACCAGGAAGGTCAGCACCAACCAGTGGCGCCCCTGCAGAAACTCACCAAACAGATGCCAGACCAGAACCAGCCCCGCCAGGTTCAGGGCCAGATGGTAGCCGCTTCGGTGAACCCAGTGGCCGGTCAACAACCGCCACCATTCCCCGCCCAGAACAGACGGCCGGTGATACATCAGGGCGTCAGCAACCCCGGCGCCCGACAGGAAAACGGCCACCATCATCAGCCCTGCGCCCAACGGAAAGGCGCAGGAAAACAGGCGGGCCCGGCGCTGCATTATGAGGCTGTAAGGGAACTCAGCGCCCGCCAAAATGATAACTTATCCCAACGGCGGCCAGATCTGTGTCGTCGCGTTCTACCCGGTAGCGGTCAATCGACACGCGGGCAGACCAGGATTCATGAAGCCGGTATTCCAGGCCCAGGCCGAAAACCGCGTCATTACCCATGTTAACGTCCGAGCCACCACCCTCGAAATTCAGGCTTGTACGCCAGCGCAGCATGCCCAACCGACCGGTCACATCCAGATCCTCGGTCAGTGGATAACGGCCAACAGCGGAAAACTCCAGGCCGCGACCTGTTCCCGGCCGGACGTCATCAAGATCAGCGGCACTCAGGCCGGGGTCGGTGCCCGACAGACGGGCGCTAATCTCGCCAAGATCGACCAGCCCGCCTTCGAAGCCAAGATACCGGTTCCACTGGTAACCAATGAAAATGCGGCCAGCCAGGCGATCACTGTCAGTCACCCTTGCCTGGCCCGTCACCCCCGCTGTGTTCAGGCGGTCGTTGATATCTGCGCTGCTGATATCCGTCGAGGCCTGGCCCAGCTGGGCGCCCAGGGACCAGTTACCGCCGTTCTG
>NZ_JAWLHI010000143.1:0-1425 GCF_041690455.1 Marinobacter sp. | reverse complement strand
CTGCGCCTGCGCGGAACCGGCGGCCAGCAGTGCCAGCACTAGCAGCAACCGGCGCCGCCTGAACAGACTCAGGGCCGCCAGCACAATCAGCATGCCGCCCATGGAGCTCAGGCCGCCACCGCCACCGTTACTGACAAGCTTCTGGCCGTCACTGCCATTATTGACGGCCAACGTGCCCGGGTCACGGATCACCCCGTCGGCAACGCCATCCAGATCATTGGGGCCGCCGTCCTGGATCACCAGACGGACACAGTTATCACCCTCGGTGAGCCCAGCTGTCCAGCGGTCGGACCCGGGCCATGGGCAGTCGCCGGCAGAGGAGGCAGAGAACAGCTGGTTGGCGTCATCTTCAGCAAAGGTTTCCCAGTTCTGGCGGATATACTTGCGCCACACGGCGTCCGCCGGTATCACCTCGCCCCTTGGCAGGGGAATGACCACCGGCACCGACTGGCCGGCAAAATCCAGCCCGGACACTTCGAAGTCCACCAGGTAACCAAGGTGACGGAACAAAGTATCACGGGCGTTTCTGACAGGAACATCAGCCCCCTCATCGCGGATTTCATCAGTGCTGATTTCCAGGCCAAAATCGCCGGTTTCCCAGGAAGCACGTTCAGACATCTGGCCAAGGGCCAGCCTGTAGCCAATGGGTGCTTCCAGGTAGACGGCCCCTTCGGTGCGATCAGTCTCGCTGCAATTGCGGTCTGGCTGGTCCCTGAAGTTACCGCTGCCTTCGGGACAGATCGGCCGCCGGTTACGGCTGTCCTGCCCGTCGGTCAGGAATCCGTCGAAGGCATCGATGGCTTCAAGGTCGTCGTCGCCCACAAACCGCAGCCGCGTTGCGGCAGTCACCTGGCGCTGGGCACCTGCAGTTTCAGTAACCACAACCCGCACCGTGCCCAGGTCTTCGGTTGTCATCCGGGCCGGGTCAATCTGCACGCTGGCGCCTGTTTCGTTCTGAACACCAAGCACAAGCGACGACTGGCTCCAATCGAAACTGTGGGAAGCCGGGTCAAACGCTACGCCGCTTGCAGGGCTGATTGCGGTGACTGTCACCACACCCTCGTTGCGGGATGCAACCGGCAGGTCGGACAGATCGTCAGCGCCCTGCTCAATACCCAGACGCACGGGCAACGGCAACTCGGCGGGTTGGCGCAGTACCAGGCGATGCTCGGAGGGATTACCCAGCAGCGCATCATCGGCGCCCTGTCCCTGCTGCAACGCGATGGTTACCTCACCAACGCTGGCGGCCGGAGTAAGGCTAAGGGAAATAATGCTTTCCTGTTCGCCGCCGGCTTCAAACCGGAAGCTGCCAGTGGCATCCAGGTCAGAACTGCCCAGCAGATTGTGGTTTTCCACCTGGTAAGGCACGGTAACCGGGAACTGCGCCGGAATACCCTGCAGCGCAGCCCTCACCGTCACTTCCTC
>NZ_JAWLHI010000142.1:0-3638 GCF_041690455.1 Marinobacter sp. | reverse complement strand
AAAAACCCGTTAACGCCATCCTGGACCAACCAATCTGCAATCGGGAAGGTGTTGAACAACACCGGAATCGCGCCGAAACTCTGCGCTTCCACCACAGTGTTCGGGAAACCCTCGAAAGATGAGGTCATCAGGAAGATGGCGGCACGTCGGAAATATTCATCCGGCTTCTGTCGGCCGTGCAGGGTAACCCCCTCAATCCCCTCGTCCCGGATCGTGTGCCGCAGTGTTTCCAGGGCCGGGCCGTCTCCCACCACATCCAGTTGCCATTCCGGCAGCGCCCTGTGAATGCGCTTCCACAGCGGAAGGATCAGCTCCGCACGCTTCTGCTCGTTGGTCACGCGACCCAGCCAGAGAATCCGCTTTTCCTTTGACGGCAGTTCATCCAGAACCCGAGGGACCGAATTCGGTATCAGCCGGATCTTCTCCGGGTCGAAGTCTGGGACGAAGAAGCGCAATTCATCCAGATTGGGGGGGCCAAACATGACGAAATGGTCGTACGTGCGAAGTATCCACTCAAGATCGCGGCGGTGGCGGTAACGATGGTTCGCGAACAGAAGCCACCGCCCGAGCCTGTTGCGAAACAACGGTGCGGCTCGCTTCGGCAACACTCGAGCGCCGTACGCATCCAGATTGTTCTTCACCGAGAAGAGTGTATTCCGCAGGCAGCCCAGCAGCAGCGGGGGCTTGGCGTCCCGACACACTTTGCCGATCGGGTGATCGTAGGGCATCTGGTTGACGACCACATCCGGCTCGAATTCGCCCAACACCCGGGCCAGTTCCTCTAGATTCGCTGTCGCGCCAACCCCTCCCCGTTCCGGCGCCGCAAATAGCGTGGCGAACTCCTGCTCACGATGCCCCGCCTTCTCGAGCGAAAACACGCCCACCACGTGGCCTTGGCCGGCAAACCATCGCCCGAGCTTGTAGGTCGACATCTGCACGCCGCCACCGTTTGGTTCAAATGCCGGAGTCAGGACGAAAAGAATGCGAAATGGTTTGCTCACTCCCGTTCTTTCCCGGATCAACGTCCAATACCCAATAGATACTGAAGCGCTTCTTTAATGGAAATATTTACCTCCGGAAAGATCCACACCACGAACGGCAGCCCGAACATAAAGACGCTCGGAAAATCAAGCAGGATTGTCAAATTGTAAATAAAGTACGGAACAAAGAGAAGCAGGACCAAATGTAGCCCAATCTTGTAAACCGGATTCGAATTCGGTAATCGTCGCGCTGTGGACGGGTTCTGTCGCGCCATCAAGTACGCGGCCAGAAGAAAAATCGTACCTACAACCCAACTCCGGTTCGATACAGCATAGAGATACCAGGTCGCGTTCGAAAGCGTGATGGTGAGAAGCCCGACAGAGAACAGCGTCTTTTGTTGCCGGTTCATCACCGAAAAATAGACACCCGTTAATAGAAGAACGTAGACGAAAATGTTGAGCGCCCATTTCTGCACGCCGAACATCTCCAACGTCAGCCAGATCCTGAGCCCTGCTTCCCGACCCGTCTCCAGGATCTCCTCACCGGTCACCACCTCCTCCCTGAAATACCCTCGAACGCTGCTCTCTCCAACTTCTGTCACGGCGATGAGCTCCGTCACCGTTCCCGGGTTGAAAAAAGTCGTGAAGCTCGAAAGAACGAAAAGAATGGCAAACACGCGCGGCTTGTTCCCGACAACCAAGACAATCCACGCCGGTATCGCCATGATGAAGTACCCGAGGTGAATAAACGGCGGGACGAACATCAAAACCGCGTAACGGATTTTCTTCGTCTCGTAGTATTTCAGGCATGCGTAAACCAGGATCCACATCCCGGTCCATGTACGAACCGTATTGACACCTTCGATGTTCTTGACAAGAAAAAACAGTACGGCAAAACCAAGAAAGACATAAGTCAGCTTGGTCTCGCCGAACTGCCTGAAGACATGCAGCATGGACCCTGTGAAAAAGTACCCATACACGAATGCGACAATCGGGAAGAAGAGAGACGGAAATCCAAGAACTCCGCCCGTTAGATAGGACAGCAGATGCTTATAGACATCCTTGCTTGGCGCATCGCTTTCCTGAAAGGTCAGAATTTGCCAAAGTTCAGAAAGAAACTGGCCGAAGCCCAGCCCCACGTAATGTGTATACACGCCAAGTAGATGGCGAACACCGTCTGGCCCTTGGCCGGAGGGATCAAACGCGATGGTGATCGTCGTGCCGTACAGCGTCACGAACAGCGTCAGCATCCAGTGCCGATAGCGCAAGCTCTTGGACTGCCACGCGGCAATCAGGAGCATCCACGGCGCAATGAAGGAGGATGCGATCCAGACTGGGGCTTTCGTTCTCATTGCCTGGGCACCACTAGCGCCCAGCGTTCCCTTCCGCGATGGAAACCAAGCCGATGCCCGGGTCGCAGAGACGCACCGGCAATGCGCATGGCGTATTCCCCGACCTTCCGAGCCTTCGGTCGTTGCAGCAGAGACTGGGGTTGCCCGGAACACATGGATTCCACTCCATCATTCATATCGCTTCCAGCAGTGCGGACAACGGTGGGGACCTGTGTTCCGGCCGCGGCCCCAGAAGCTTTCTCATCTCCGCGCTGAACCGGCTGTCGGCGTAGAAGCGGACCACCTCATCCAGGTCGAGGCCAGAAATCTCACGCAACCCGAAGACGATTCCCCTGCGCACATATCCATGGTGATCGAATACGAGCGGATCCAGTCCCGGGAGCTGTATCACGGCGAGGCCGTGACAGAGGGCATTGAACTGCGTCTGTGTGTTCCCGGCGAAGACCAGCCCGACTGCAGAGAAGAATGCCTCCATCGGTGCGCCGCGTTCCTGCATCTGCATGTTTTCAGGCAACTGTATGCCCCAAAGTCGCGAGTTGGGATGAAGGCGCAGCAACAAGGGGCGGCCGAGCGCCGCCTGTGCCCTGGAAAGAACCTGCAGCAACTGGCCCGCTCCATGCGGGAGAACGTTTGGGGGGTGCCCAGGGCTGCCTTGCCAGAGTTAGATTGCAAAGGGTTATAGTATGCCTCACTTCTCAGGAATCGAGGGAGGGTTAAAATTGAGCAAACGATGATCAACCCCTTGCGCAAAGTTACCTTTACTCTGCGCTGGCTGTTTCAAGGTCTGCGAGTTGTTCGGGATATGGTTAAGTTGTACCGCCTAAATATTGCCATTTCACCTAAGGTGAATACCATTTAGGCTCAATCTCATCAACCGTGGGCAGCCAACAATAAAGCGATAAACTCACTAAGACCGGGCTTCCTTTGGTCTGGATTCGGTCCCATATGACGTCCCAAAGCCTTTTCGTAATCTCCTGATTTGTAAAAGTCAAAGATTTTTTGATAGCTGATGCCGGCAATTTTTTTGCAGCCGGGCAAGATCCCATCTCTCACGTAGTCATGGTGATCAAACGGCAGGGGGTCGAGGCCCTCGCAATGGACAACAACGGTGCCATCCGCCAGGGCTTTTGCCTGGGCCTGGGTATTGCCGCAGAGCAGAAGGCCGTGGCGTTTGGCAAAGTCTTCCAGCCGTTCGTCTGCTGGAGCCAATTTCAACTCTGGCGGCCATGGTTCCGCGCCAAGATTCGAGTTTGGGTGCAATCGGACTTCGATTGCCTGACCCAGGGCCTGGCTGGCTCTCTGCAGG
>NZ_JAWLHI010000141.1:0-3723 GCF_041690455.1 Marinobacter sp. | reverse complement strand
CCTCCGGGGCGCCACGTAACCGGCCCTAACCTAATGAGGTAATCCATGTCTGGCATCCCAGCGGCGTTGCTGAACAGTCTCGATATCGGGCTGCTGCTATTCATCATCGCAGTGGGTCTGAATATCGTGTTCGGTGTTCTGAACATCATCAACTTTGCCCACGGGGCTCTCTACATGCTGGGAGCCTACCTGGCGTTCACCCTGATCAACCTTGTGGGGATGCCCTTCTGGGCAGCCCTGTTACTGGCACCGATCGGTGTGGCCATCCTGGCCGTCATCATCGATCGGGTGCTGTTGCGATTCATCTACAGCCGGGACGTGGCGGACAGCCTGCTGCTGACCTTCGCGATCCTGCTGATTATCAACGAGAGTGTCCGCACCATCTGGGGTAGCGGCATCCAGGTGGTCCAGCCGCCGCAGTTGCTGTCCGGCTCGGTGCAGCTGCTGGGCAGTTCCGTGGCCACTTACAGCCTGTTCGTGATTGTCATCGGCCTGCTGTTGCTGGCGGGGCTGTGGTATCTGTTCAACCGGACCCGCGTGGGTCGCATCATGCGCGCCGCGGCACTGGACCGGGACATGGCCGAAGCCCTGTGCATCAACACCCGCATGGTGGTCACCGGCGTGTTTGCCTTCGGTGCCTGGCTGGCCGCTGTTGGTGGCGTGGTGGCAGCGCCGATGCGGGCCCTGGACCCGGGCATGGGTGACAAGATCATCATCGAGTCCTTCATTGTGGTGGTTATCGGCGGTCTGGGCAGCTTCCCGGGTGCACTGCTCGGTGCCATCATCCTCGGCCTGATTCACGGCTTTGGCGGCCGCTATCTGCCGGAAGTGAACCTGTTGCTGCCGTTCCTTGGCATGGCGCTGGTTCTGTTGTTCAAGCCTAACGGCATCATGGGCAAAGGGGCGACCGCATGAAGACCAAGATTCTGATGGGCCTTCTGGCCTTGGTGATTGCGGGGCTGATTGCGGTGCCCTGGATTGCCTCCTACTTCTATATCTTTATCCTCACCGAGATCCTGATCCTTGGCCTGTTCGCGGCCAGCTTCAACCTGATCTTCGGTTACACCGGCATGCTCAGTTTTGGCCACGCGGCCTTCTTTGGCATCGGTTCCTACGCCACGGCGCTGGTGTTGATCCACCTGGAGTGGCCATTCCTGGCCTGTCTGCTGGTGTCCATGGGTGCGTCGGCGCTGCTGGCCCTGGTGATCGGCTTCCTCAGCGTCCGCCTCAACGAGGTCTATTTCGCCATGCTCACCCTGGCGTTCGGCATGATGGTGTTCGCCATCGCCTACCAGTGGCGCTCCGTGACCAACGGCAGTGACGGCCTGGCCGGTTTCACCCTGGGCTCCTTCGGGCTCGGCCTGGACCTGACCCTGGGTAACCCGGCAGTCTACTATCATGTGGTGCTGGCCATCGTCGCCATTGCCGCGGTGGTGCTGTACCTGATCTGCCGCAGTTCCTTCGGCATGATCCTCAAGGCGATCCGCCAGAACCCGGAGCGGGTGTCCTTCGCCGGTCTGAACGTGCGTACCTACCGCCTGGTGGCGTTTGTCATCGCGGGCTCCTTTGCAGGCCTCGCCGGTGGCCTGATTGCCCCGTTCCTGCGGGTGGCCAGTCCGGAGCTGCTGCACTGGTCCATGTCGGCTGAACCGGTTCTGATGGCCATTCTCGGTGGCACCGGTTATTTCCTGGGACCGTTCGTCGGCTCTGCGGTGTTCGTGCTGCTGGAAACCTGGATCACCAGCTACACCGAGTCCTGGATGCTGGTTCTGGGCATCATTCTGGCGATGATGGTGATTTTCTTCCGCAAAGGTCTGCTGGGTACTGCCCTTGACTGGTGGATGGAGGTGAAGAAATGAGCAAGCCAATCCTGACCATAGACAACCTCACCAAGCGTTTTGGTGGTGTCCACGCAGTCAACGGCATCAACCTGGAAGTGATGCCCAAGGAAACCATCGCCATCATCGGTCCCAACGGTGCCGGCAAGACCACCTTCTACAACATGGTGTCCGGGCGGATGTTGCCGACCGAGGGCAAGATCATGCTCGACGGACAGGACATCACCGGCCTGCCGCCCCACAAGATCAGCCGGCTGGGGGTGTCCCGTTCGTTCCAGATCAACAACATCTTCCCCGAGATGACGGTGCAGGAGAACGTGGAAGTGGTGCTGTCGGCCTACCATGGCCACAGCCGCAAGCTGTTCAACATTGCCTCCCGCAATACCGGCATCCAGCAGGAAGCCGTGGAGTATCTGAAACGGCTGGGCATTGACGGTCTCAAGGACCAGCGGGCCGAAGTCATCAGTTACGGTGACAAGCGCTTGCTGGAAATTGCCATGGTGCTGGCAACACAGCCCAAGCTGGTGTTGCTGGACGAGCCCACTGCCGGCATGACCCCGGACGAGACCCGCCGTACCACCAAACTGGTCAAGAGCCTGGCGGACAGTGGCGATTACACCTTCCTGATCACCGAGCATGATATGGACGTGGTGTTCAATCTTGCCGACCGCATCCTGGTCATGCATCGCGGCGAAAAACTGTTTGCTGGCACTCCGGAGGAAGTGAAGAACCATCCGGAGGTTCGTGTCGCCTACCTGGGTGAGGAAGACGAGGAAGCGGTCGAGGAGGCCAACCCATGATTCTTGATGTTCGCAATATCCAGACCTTCTACGGCGAGAGCCAGGCGCTCCAGGGTGTGACGCTGCAACTGGACGAGGGCGAGACCGTCTGTATCCTGGGCCGGAACGGTGCCGGCAAGAGTACGACCCTGAAAAGCATCATGGGCCTGACGCCACCGAGATCCGGAGAAGTGATTTTTGACGGCAAACCGATCCATGGTCGGCCAGCCCATCAGATTGCCCGGGCCGGTATCGGTTACGTGCCGGAGGACCGGCGGATTTTCCCGGGCTTGACGGTGCGGGAGAACCTGGAGGTGGCTTCCTACCAGCGCAAGGGCAGTGCCGCACGCTGGACCGTGGATGGCATCCTCGAGAAGTACGAGATGCTGGGGGAACGGGCAGACCAGGACGGCGCCACGCTCTCCGGTGGCCAGCAGCAGATGCTGGCGGTGGCCCGATCCCTGATGATCCAGCCACGGCTGTTGTTGCTGGATGAGCCCAACGAAGGGCTGGCTCCGGTCATTGTGCAGCAGATCGGCGAGCTGATCGACGATCTCAGCAAGACCACCACCATTCTGTTTACTGACCAGAGCGTGCGGTTCGCCCTCAAGCATGCCCGCAGGGCGTACATCCTGGAAAAAGGTCAGGTAGTGCACGAAGCGCCCAGCGATCAGTTGCGCAAGGATCAGGCAACCCAGGACCGGTTCCTGTCGGTGGCGTGATCTGACTTATAATCCCCGCCGCAGGAGCAGACAGGCGTGGTACCAATGATTGAAAACTACGAGGCATTTCGCAACGAGTTGAGCATGTCCAAGGAGGACGTGGTCCGCGAGGTTTATCGTCAGAACAAGGACAGGATCAGCATCAAGAAGGAGGCGACGGCGGTCAAGAACCTGATCCGCATCATCGAATCGACGCTGAGACTGGCGAACTCCAAGGGCTTCCATGCCATGACCCTGAGGGATCTGTGTTCGGACTCGGGCATGAGTATGGGCGGCCTTTATGCCTACATTCGCAACAAAGATGACCTGATCCACCTGATCCAGAGCCACGGCTTCACCATCACCCGCCGCGCCCTGTTGCATTACACTGGCGAGGTGGATGAC
>NZ_JAWLHI010000140.1:0-3726 GCF_041690455.1 Marinobacter sp. | reverse complement strand
GGTAAGGTGGTAGACGCCCTTGAAGTTCTTGCCCATGCCAATGGGCCAGGTGATCGGCGCACAGGCGATTTTGAGGACATCCTCCACCTCATCCATCAACTCCACGGGATCACGGGTTTCGCGGTCAAGCTTGTTCATGAAGGTGAGGATCGGAGTATCCCGCAGCCGGGTGACTTCCATCAGCTTGATGGTCCGCTCCTCGACACCCTTGGCACTGTCGATCACCATGAGGCAGGAGTCCACGGCGGTCAGGGTGCGGTAGGTGTCCTCCGAGAAGTCCTCGTGGCCCGGGGTGTCCAGAAGGTTGACCAGCTTGCCGCCATACGGGAACTGCATCACGGAAGTGGTTACCGAGATGCCCCGCTCTTTCTCCATCTCCATCCAGTCGGACTTGGCGTGCTGACCGGATTTCTTGCCCTTCACCGTACCGGCTTTCTGGAGCGCCTGCCCGAACAGCAGCACCTTCTCGGTGATGGTGGTCTTACCGGCGTCCGGGTGGGAGATAATGGCAAAAGTACGGCGCTTGGCCACTTCCTGGGAAAGATTCGACATAGTTTGCTAAGAGCTCGGAATCGGAGGATTTTGAAAACCCGTTATTATAAGCCGTAAGCACCCACCCCGTGAACAGCACAGGTGGTGATCACTTACTGCCCAGCGAGAGAGTCATGACCCTGGCATCTTCACGGCCGTGGGCAGCCGGATAGTAGCCGGGGCGCCGGCCAATCTCCTCGAAACCGGCGCTGACATAGAGCTGTTCGGCAGCACGGTTGGTCACCCGAACCTCGAGCAGGACCTGGACCATGCCATCTTCCCTCGCCTTCTCCACCAGGTGCTCCAGCAGATAGCGCCCGGCGCCGCAACCCCTGCTGTCCGGGTGCACGCAGAGGTTCAGCAAGTGGGCCTCATCCACCAGATACGCCACCACCGCGTATCCAATGAGGGAATCCTCTTTGCAAAGCGCCCACAGACGATAGTTGTCCTTGAAACAGTCCAGGTAGACCGCTTCGCTCCAGGGGTGGGAATAGCCCTGGCGTTCGATTTCCAGCACCCGGGAAAGATCGGAATGGGACAGAGCACGAATCTCGAGAGCAGGCCCATCCGCACTTACGAACGCTGGTCGGTTATTCATGGGCATCAGGCAAACGGCTTGAGAAGCTGCCAGAGTTTTTTCTTCAACACGGGGTTCCCGGCAAGTTCCGCCAAAGTATGGGGGAAAACCAGTTCCGGTTTGCGCCCGAGGGCCTGGGCAAACCAGTGCTCTGCCCCGGATTGATCGCCGGAATCCGGAACGCCCAGGAGAATCACCTGCTGGGCTTCCACCGGCTCAAGCACGCCCCTGAGTACATCGACCAGATCCGCCAGACGATTACCCGGAATCAGCGGATTATTGAATACCGGCCACAGAACCGGCCCGAGTTCCCGGGCCTCCTGATCACCAACGCTCTTCAGGATATTGCCCGCCAAAGTCTCCTGCAGGCGCAGACTCGCCTCTCCGGAGAGATCTGATACCAGCACAAACCGTCTGCCGCCCCACAACCGGAGATTCAACTTCTGCCGGAACGGTGCCGCCTGGGATTCATCGACGGACCGGCGGGGTTCGTTCGCCGCGGCGCCAGCTTCCTGTTCGGCCTCTGGCTCAGGCCCGGCGGATGGCGGTGTTGCCGTGGCACCTGAAGACTCCGGGGCTGACGCCTCCATCAGCGACTGGAGATTGACTGCCCGGGCAGGCTTCGCACTCTTCCCGGAAGGCTTCCTGGTTACCGCGGGGGCAACTTGCGCTCTCGGCTCAGTCGCAGCGGGGATTTCCTCAGGGGAAGGCGATACTTCCTCCGGGAATTCAAAATCCGGGCTCGGGGCGGCACCGGGCAGCGGTGACCGGGCGTACCAGAGACGTACACCGGCCACTCCCAGGTAGAACTGACGCTCGGCTTCGGTATGGATCATCACACTACCCGCGGCTTATACATCCGCCACCTGGGGATGCTGACGGATACCGCCCCGGCTGATCAGATTCAACGCCTCGATGTAGGCCTTGGCCGAGGCGATAATGATATCGGTATCCGCACCGACACCATTGACGATCCGGCCGCCCCGCTCCAGGCGTACGGTCACCTCGCCCTGGGCATCCGTACCACTGGTAATGGCATTAACCGAATACAGCTGAAGGTTGCAGCCGGAATCCACCAGGGACTCGATCGCCTTGAAGGTGGCGTCGACGGGTCCACTGCCCTCGGCCTCCACCCTGTGCTCCTTGTCGTCCACCGTGAGGGTCAGGCTGGCCTTCGGGACCACGCCGGTCTCGGAGCAGACCTGCATGCAGACCAGTCCATAGGGGCCTTCCTCGTCCTTCTGGCGGGTATCGGTGGCAATGGCCTGCAAATCCTCATCGAAGATTTCATGCTTGAGGTCGGCCAGGGCTTTGAACCGGGTGAAGGCCTCGTTCAGCTCAGTCTCGGTCTCAAACTGGATACCCAGCTCCAGCAGCCGGGTGCGGAACGCGTTGCGACCGGAGTGCTTGCCCAGCACCAGGCTATTGGTGTGCCAGCCCACGTCCTGGGCGCGCATGATTTCATAGGTTTCCCGGTGCTTGAGGACCCCGTCCTGATGAATACCGGACTCATGGGCGAAGGCATTCGCACCCACGATGGCCTTGTTGGGCTGAACCGGGAAACCGGTAATGGTGGAAACCAGTCGGGATGCAGGAACGATGTGCTGGGTATCAATCCGGGTATCGATATTGAACAGGTCCTGACGGGTACGAACCGCCATGACGATCTCTTCAAGAGCGGCGTTGCCTGCGCGCTCGCCGAGACCGTTGATGGTGCACTCCACCTGCCGTGCGCCGCGGGTGACGGCGGCCAGGGAGTTGGCTACTGCCAGGCCCAGGTCGTTATGGCAATGAACCGAGAAAATCGCCTTGTCGGCATTGGGTACCCGATTCATGATCTGATGGATGGTTTCACCAAACTGTTCCGGGATCGCGTAACCCACGGTATCGGGGATATTGATGGTACGGGCACCGGCGTCAATGGCCGCCTCGATAATGCGGCACAGGAAATCCAGCTCGGAACGCCCGGCATCCTCGCAGGAGAACTCGACGTCATCCACGTGGCTGCGGGCCCGTTTCACCGCTCGCACCGCCTGCTCCACAACCTGATCCGGCTCCATCTGCAGCTTGTGCTTCATATGGATTGGAGAGGTGGCAATGAAGGTATGGATGCGGCCACGCTCGGCCGGCCGGATCGCTTCTGCGGCGCGATCAATATCATTGTCGAGAGCACGGGCGAGACTGCATACCCTGGATTCCCTGATGTTCTCGGCAATCTGCTTCACGGCATCGAAGTCGCCCTGACTGGCGATTGCAAAGCCCGCCTCGATAACGTCAACACGCAGTTTCTCAAGGGCCTTGGCAATGCGGAGCTTTTCCGCCTTGTTCATGGTCGCGCCCGGGCTTTGTTCGCCGTCACGGAGGGTAGTATCGAAAATGACCAAGTGATCAGTTGCGGCCATTGGCAGGGCTCCCGTCAGAAACTTTGGTGTGGTTTTGGAAGGGAGTATATCACTTCTCCCGAACCGGAAATAAAAAACCCCCAACGGCGAAGCCGCTGGGGGTTTTGGTATTAAGAACCTGACGATGACCTACTCTCGCATGGGCCATGCCACACTACCATCGGCGCAGGTCTGTTTCACTTCTGAGTTCGGGATGGGATCAGGTGGTTCCAGACC
>NZ_JAWLHI010000139.1:0-3759 GCF_041690455.1 Marinobacter sp. | reverse complement strand
CGAGCACGTCCATGTGCGCTTGTTTCAGGCCATCCTTGGCCTTCAACATTTTTGGGAGGCGCCGCCCGCCAAGGCCTCGCTCTTCTCAGTGATAGTCAGGTGTCAGCTCAAAGATTGTAAGCGCCGAGCTTTTGTTGCGTCTGTTTGGGTTTCGGGGACTATCACTCTGAATTTGGCAAGCGCGGGTGGGTCAGGCCTTCCAAAACTGTGCGGAGCCATGGATGGCGGAGCTCAAGCGTCACATGGACGTGCCGAAGGAGCGGGTTTTGGAAGGCCTGACCCGCCCGTGCGATACCCCCAAACCAAAAAGGCTGGGGCCGCAGCGAAAAACCACGACCACCAGCCAGAGCCAATCCCATCAGCCCCCGAGTTTCTTAACAAGAATCTCGTTAAAGAGCTTCGGGTTCCCCTGTCCCTTGGATGCCTTCATCAACGGCCCCATAAAGCCACCAAGCATCTTCTTGCGCTTCTTGGGATCTTCCTCGTTCTGGTACTGCGCCACCTGATCCGGCATGCCCGCCAGAACCTCGTCTACCATGGCCTCCAGGGCACCGGTGTCAGACACCTGCTTCAGACCCTTGGCATCAATGATGGCATCCACGTTGCCATTCTCGCCGGTCCACAGCGCCTCGAATACCTTCTTGGCGCCAGCGGAGGAGACCGTGTTATCGGCAATGCGCACCACCAGATCGCCCAGCTGAGCTCCGGTAATCGGTGACTCGGCGACTGTCTTCTCTTCCGCGTTCAGGCGGGCCGAAAACTCGCCCTGGATCCAGTTGGCGGCCAGCTTTGCATCCTTGCCGTGCTCAACCGTTTCCTCGAAGAACGCAGCCAGTTTCGCGTCGCCGGACAGCAGGCCGGCGTCGTAGTCGTTCAGGCTGTACTGCTCCTTGAAGCGGGCCTTGCGGGCGTCCGGCAGCTCCGGCAAGCGGCTGCGGGCATCTTCGATGAAGTCGTCATCGATCACCACCGGCAGCAGGTCCGGGCAGGGGAAGTAACGGTAATCGTTGGCTTCTTCCTTGGTCCGCATCGAGCGGGACTCGTCGCGGTCGCCGTTGTACAGGCGGGTTTCCTGGATGATGCGGCCGCCGTCTTCCAGGATGTCCATCTGCCGCTCAACCTCGTGGGCGATAGCCTGCTCCATGAATCGAAACGAGTTCAGGTTCTTGGTCTCGGTCCGGGTGCCGAGCTGGTCGGAGCCCTTGGGTTTGAGGGAGATGTTGACGTCAAAACGCATGGAGCCCTGGGACATATCGCCGTCGCAGATGCCCAGCGAGGTCACGATGCTGTGCAGCTTTTTCGCGAATGCCACCGCTTCCTCGGCGCTGTTCATGTCCGGCTCGGTGACCACCTCGATCAGCGGCGTGCCGGCCCGGTTCAGGTCGATGCCGGACATGCCGTGGTAGTCCTCGTGCAGGGACTTTCCGGCGTCCTCTTCCAGGTGGGCGTGGTGGATGCGTACCCGCTTGGTCTCGCCGTTGGCCAGGTCCACATCCACATACCCGGGGCCAACGATCGGCTGCTCCAGCTGGGTGGTCTGGTAGCCCTTGGGCAGGTCCGGGTAAAAGTAGTTCTTCCGCTCGAACATGGAGCGGCGGCCGATCTCCGCGTTCACGGCCAGGCCGAACATCACCGCATAGCGGAAGGCGTTCTCGTTCGGCACCGGCAAGGTGCCCGGCATGGCCAGGTCCACCGCGTTGGCCTGGGTATTGGGCTCGGCACCGTAGGCTGTGCTGGAGCCGGAAAAGATCTTGGTCTTGGTGGCGAGCTGAACGTGAATTTCCAGCCCGATCACGATATCCCACTGCATGTGTTCGTCTCCTCTCTCGGGCTTATTTTGGTTCACGCTGGTGCCAGTCGGTCACCTGCTGGAACTGGTGGGCGGCATTCAGCAGTCGGGCTTCGGCAAAGTAATCACCGATGATCTGCAGGCCAACCGGCAACCCGTCGACAAAACCGGCCGGCACGGACATGGCCGGCAGCCCCGCGAGGTTGATGGCGATGGTGAAGATGTCCTCCAGGTACATGGTCACCGGGTCATTGGTCTTCTCGCCCTGGACAAATGCCGGAGACGGGGAGGTGGGGCTCATCAGCACATCCACTTCCTTGAAGGCATTGGCGAAATCCTGCTGGATCAGCCGGCGCACCTTTTGGGCCTTCAGGTAATAGGCATCGTAGTAACCGTGAGAGAGGGCATAGGTGCCCACCAGGATCCGGCGCTTCACCTCTGCCCCGAAACCTTCGGCGCGGGTGCGGGTGTACATGTCCATCAGATCCTTCGGATCCTCGCAGCGGTAGCCGTAACGCACACCGTCAAACCGGGACAGGTTGGCGGAGGCCTCCGCCGGCGCGATCACATAATAGGCCGCAATCGCCAGCTTCGCGTTCGGCAGGGACACTTCCTTCACCGTCGCGCCCAGCTTCTCGTATTCCTTCACCGCATTGCGAACCTGCTCCTCCATCGCCGGAGACAGCTGATCGGTGAAGTATTCCTTCGGCAGGCCGATTTTCAGGCCTTTCAAGGGCTCGTTCAGGGTGGCGGTGTAATCCGGCACCTCCCGATCGATGGACGTGGAATCCTTAGGATCAAAACCCGCCATCACGTTCAGCATGAGCGCGTTGTCCTCGGCGGTGCGCGCCATCGTGCCGCCCTGGTCCAGGGAAGAGGCAAAGGCAATCATGCCGTACCGGGACACCCGGCCATAGGTCGGCTTCAGGCCGGTCACACCACACAGTGCCGCAGGCTGACGGATCGAACCGCCGGTATCGGTTGCCGTAGCCGCCGGCACCAGACGCGCCGCCACCGCCGCCGCCGAGCCACCGGACGAACCACCCGGCACTCGCTTCTCACCGGAAGAAAGGCCCCACGGGTTGGTCACGGCACCAAAATAGCTGGACTCGTTGGACGAGCCCATGGCGAACTCATCCATATTGGTCTTGCCCAGACACACCGCGCCGGCCTGCCGGAACTTCTCGGTTACCGTCGCATCGTAAGGCGGCACGAAGTTCTCCAGCATCTTCGAGCCACAGGTGGTCCGAACCCCGTTGGTGCAGAAAATATCCTTGTGGGCAAAAGGCACCCCGGTCCAGGCCGTCGCCTTGCCGGCGGCCCGCAGCTCATCAGCTGCTTTGGCCTCGGCCAGCGCCTGCTCTTCGGTGATGGTAATAAAGCTGTTGTACTTGCCGTCTTCCTGCTTCAGACGGTCCAGGAACTGCCGGGTCAGCTCCACACTGGAAATCTTGCCGCTCTCCAGCTCGCGGGAAAGCTCTGCTACAGACTTGTTATGCATGATGAATCCTGAAATCGCTGGTCGTCAGATGGTCCGATGATTGATTCCCGTCCGGGGTCACTCAATAACCTTCGGAACCAGATACAGACCGTCCTCGGTCGCCGGCGCGATCGCCTGGAACGCCTCCCGCTGATTGGTCTCGGTCACCTCGTCCGGCCGCAACCGCTGAACCGCATCCAGCGGATGCGCCATCGGCTCCACGGAATCGGTGTCTGCGGCACTCAGCTGATCCACCAGATCCAGGATGTTACCCAGATCCTTCTCCAGTGCCGAAACCTGCTCGTCGTCCACCTTGATGCGGGCGAGCACGGCAACTTTTTCAATGTCCTCGCGGGAAATGCTCACATTGCCTCCCAGATATATGAAAACAAATTAATAAAATTGAGTAATTTGATGCGGCCACCCGGTAATCAGAGGGCGCTTGGGGCAGGGCTTCCCAAAACACGCTACGAGCACGTCCATGTGCGCT
>NZ_JAWLHI010000138.1:0-3795 GCF_041690455.1 Marinobacter sp. | reverse complement strand
AATCAACCAGGTCATCTATTACGGGTTCGCGCTGGAAACCGGCAACGGGCTGCTGCCGGCCAGCCCGCTTTACGACGAGGACCGAGAAACCCGCTGGACTCGGTTCGACCTGGAACAGGCCAATGCCCTGCTCGACGAAATGGGTCTGGAACGCGGCTCGGGTGGGATACGGCAACTGCCGGACGGGCGCCCGTTGCAGATCATCGTCGAAACCGCCGGCGAAAGCACGGAACAGACGGATGCACTGGAACTGGTGCACGATTCATGGCTGAGGGCGGGGGTCAAGGTCTACACCAAACCGCTGCAGCGCGAAGTGCTGCGCAACCGGGTGTTTTCCGGCAAGACACAGATGGCGATCTGGTCCGGCCTCGAGAACGGATTGGCCACGGCACAGATGTCGCCGGCGGAACTCGCTCCCACCAGCCAACAGCAATTGCAGTGGCCGCGCTGGGGACAATACCGGGAAACCAAGGGCCAGTCGGGCGAGCCGATCGACATGGCAGAGCCGCAACGGCTGTTCGATCTCTACCAGGAATGGCGCTATGCCCGGGACGACAGCCGCCGCAAGGCGGTTTGGGACGAGATGCTGGATATCTGGACAGACCAGGTGTTCACAATCGGGCTGGCTTCGGGCGTGTTGCAGCCGGTGGTGGCCACCACCCGTCTGCAGAACCTGCCGGACGAAGGCTTCTACAACTGGGACCCCGGCGCGCATTTCGGCTGCTACCGGCCGGATCGCTTCTGGCTGAAACCGGGCTAAGGAACACGGCGATGCGCACGATACCTCGCAGCAGGCAGGGCCTGCCATGCTGACCTACATGGCGCACCGTTTCCTGGTGATGATCCCGACCCTGCTCGCGATCAGCGTGCTGGTGTTCATCATCATCCAATTGCCGCCCGGCGACTATCTCACCACCTACATGGCCGAGTTGGAGGCCCAGGGCGAAGCCATCGATCAAGGCAAGATCGAGTTCCTGAGAAAGCAATACGGCCTCGACAAACCGTATTGGGAACAATACCTGCTCTGGCTTGGCGGCATGTTGACCGGCGATTTCGGCTATTCCTTCGCCTATGACCTGCCCGTGACGGAGGTGGTGGGCGACCGACTTTATCTCAGCTTCCTGCTGTCGTTTTCCACCATCATCTTCACCTGGGTCGTCGCCTTCCCCATCGGCATCTATTCTGCCACCCACCAATACAGCTGGGGCGATCACGGGCTGACGCTGGTCGGCTTTCTCGGGCTGGCAACGCCGAATTTCCTCCTGGCCCTGGTGCTGCTCTATTTGGGCAAGGTCTGGTTCGGCACGTCCATCGGCGGCCTGATGGACCCGCAATATCTGAACGAGCCGATGTCCTGGGCTAAGTTCCTCAGCGTGCTGGAGCATCTGTGGGTGCCCGTGGTCGTGATCGGCACCTCGGGGACCGCCGGCATGATCCGCCGCCTGCGCGCCAATCTGCTGGACGAGTTGCAGAAGCAGTATGTGGTCACGGCCCGCGCCAAGGGCCTCAGCCCGTTCAAGGTGCTGACGAAATACCCGCTGCGTATGGCGCTGAACCCGTTCATCGCCGACATCGGCAACCTGTTGCCACAGGTGGTTTCCGGCGCCGCCATCGTCTCGCTGGTCCTGTCGCTGCCGACCACCGGGCCCATGCTGATCGATGCGCTGCGAGCGCAGGACATGTATCTGGCAGGCTCGTTTCTGATGTTTCTTGCCTCGCTGACCGTGGTCGGCGTGCTGATTTCGGACCTGGCGCTGGCCGCGCTCGACCCGCGCATCCGCCTGGGCGGGGGAAGCGGGCAATGACGCCACCGGACCGCCCGTCCAAGTCCGACGACCGACCATCCGAGTCTGAGACGGAACCTCTACCGCACACGGTTTCGAGGGAGCCGTTCGACCCCTATTCCGTCGAGGCGGTAACCCCGGAACAGGAACGCTATTACCTCGCCACACAATGGCAGTTGATGTGGTGGAAGCTGAAACGGCACAAGCTGGCGGTTTGGTCCGGCGCATTTCTGATCGCCATGTACGCCTCCATCCTGATGAGCGAAATCCTGGCGCCCTATGCGCTGCAAACCCGCAACACCGATTTCCTGTATCACCCGCCACAGGCGGTGCACTGGTTTCACGAGGGCGAGTTCGTCGGCCCGTTCGTCTACAAGTCCATTGGCGAATTCGACCTTAAGGATTTCCAGTGGAAATACACCGAGGACCGAACCGAGCCACAAGCCATCCGGTTTTTCTGCCTGGGCGACAGCTACGAGTATTTCGGCCTGATCGAAGGCCGCTTCCACCTGATCTGCCCCGCGGAAGGCGGGCACCTGTTCCTGCTGGGCACCGACCGGCTCGGCCGGGATGTGCTCTCCCGCATCATCTATGGGGCCCGTATATCCCTGACGGTCGGACTGTTCGGGATCACCATTTCGTTCGTGATCGGCATCATCATCGGCGGCCTGGCCGGGTATTATGGCGGCTGGGTCGACAGCCTGACGCAACGGGTGATCGAGGTGGTGCGATCGTTTCCGGAACTGCCGCTTTGGATGGCGCTGTCTGCCGCTCTGCCGGTGACCTGGAGTCCGATCCTGATCTATTTCGG
This sequence comes from Marinobacter sp., assembly GCF_041690455.1. GTDB lineage: Bacteria > Pseudomonadota > Gammaproteobacteria > Pseudomonadales > Oleiphilaceae > Marinobacter. Next base: position 1,200 of record NZ_JAWLHI010000138.1, on the reverse strand, counting down.
CATCACCATCATCCTCGGCCTGCTGGACTGGACCGGCCTCGCCCGCGCCGTGCGCTCCAAGCTGCTGGCGCTCCGGGAAGAGGATTTCACCACGGCGGCGGTGCTGATGGGTGCGAAGCCATCCCGCGTGATCGGCCGCCACTTGGTTCCGAATTTCATGAGCCATCTGATCGCGTCCGCCACGCTCTCCATTCCCAGCATGATCCTGGGTGAAACTGCGCTCAGCTTCCTGGGCCTGGGCTTGCGACCGCCTATCACCAGTTGGGGTGTGCTGCTGGTAGAAGCCCAGAACATCAACGTTGTGGCGCTCTATCCGTGGCTGATGCTGCCAGTGGTGCCGGTGATTCTGACGATCCTGGCTTTCAACTTTCTGGGCGACGGATTGCGCGACGCGGCGGACCCTTACAAAGGCGGGTAGCGTCAGAAGGTTATGATGCCGCGGCCCTCTGCGCCATTTGCTTTTGCACAGGCCACAGCGTAGATTCCGGCGCAGTGCGTCTGTGGGGATGCATCACGTTATAATCCCTTTCCACCTTGAGAGAGGAACCTCTAGATGCGGTTTTTATTGGTATTGGCCTTGGGCCTTTTCGTGGCGGCGTGCAGTACCAGCGAGCGGTCCGGTACGGACGCCAGTAGCACTGGATCCACCGGTACAACCACCGGCCAAACCATGACGGGACCGGAACCCGGTACGCAGGCTCACCTGAACCAAACCATCGGCGACCGCGTGTTCTTCGACTTCGACCGCTACAGCATCCGTTCGGACATGCAGGGTACCGTTTCGGCCTGGGCACAATGGATGAAAGAAAATCCGGGCGTGTCCATCCTGGTGGAAGGGCATGCCGACGAGCGTGGCACACGTGATTACAACTACGCGCTGGGCGCGCGCCGCTCGCACGAGGTGAAATTGGCCCTCACGGCGATGGGCGTCGATGGCGACCGGATCGAAACCACAACCTTCGGCAAGGACCGCCCGGCTGTGCTTGGCTCCAACGAAGCAGCTTGGGCCAAAAACCGCCGTGCTGTGGTCGTGGTCGCCAGCCAAGGGCCCAGCGCCTGACCCATGCTGTTGCCCAATGCAGTGCTCGCAGGTCTTCTGGTGATGGTGTTGCCGGTTTCGGCCGGCGCAGTCTCGCCGGAGGAGCTGCGAACTCCGCTCTTGCGTGGCGACTTTACCCAAGTCGCCACGCCCCCCGCGGC
>NZ_JAWLHI010000137.1:0-3864 GCF_041690455.1 Marinobacter sp. | reverse complement strand
GGAGACTTCCTGAAGCGCGCCCATAATACCCTTGGTGTCCAGAGCCCAGGCGCATTTCAGCGTGAGCAGACGAGCCTGCTCAATGGCCATGCGGGCATTGGCAATGATATCCGGATTACCGCCCAGCTTGGCAATCGGCCGCCCGAAAGCCTCGCGGGTGGTGGCACGCTTGATCAGAAGCTCCAGCGTGCGCTCTGCCGCACCGATGGCCCGCATGCAATGGTGTACTCGCCCTGGCCCCAAACGGCCCTGGGCAATCTCGAAACCACGTCCGGGTCCGGCGATGAATGCGCTCTTGGGCAGGCGAACGTTATCGAACAGCACCTCGCCGTGGCCGTAAGGCTCATCGTATTCACCGAATACCGGCAGCATACGTTCAATCTTTACGCCCGGAGTGTCCAGCGGCACCAATACCATGGAATGACGACGGTGCTTGTGGGCCTCCGGATCCGTCAGGCCCATAAAGATGGCAACCTTGCAGTCGGGGTGTCCGATACCGGTGCTCCACCACTTGCGACCGTTCAGAACCACTTCGTCGCCTTCGACAACGGCGGTAGCTTCCATGTTGGTAGCATCGGAAGAGGCAACTGCCGGTTCGGTCATGCAGAAGGCGGAACGGATCTCACCGCTGAGCAGCCGTGGCAGCCACTCTGCTTTCTGCTCTTCCGAGCCGTAGTGGATCAATACTTCCATATTGCCGGTGTCCGGCGCGTTGCAGTTGAAGATCTCCGGCGCAATAAAGCTGCGCCCGGTTTCCTCGGCAATCAGGGCGTAGTCGGAGTTCAGCAGGCCGCAGCCATACTTTTCGTCCGGGAAGAACATGTTCCAGAGGCCCTGGGCTTTGGCCTTTTCTTTCAACTCCCGAATAATCGGCAGCACCACCCAGCGATCATCCAGGGAGGCAAGCTCCTTGTGGTACTGCGCTTCAATGGGAAAGATCTCATCCTTCATGAACTGTTTCACGCGGTTGAGATAATCCTGCCCTTTCTCGGAAATATTGAAATCCATCGCCGTATCCTCGCTGACTGTTGCACGGTGGCGTGCACGGAATAATCACGTTGGAACCAGTCTAGGGATGACTTAACTATTACGCGACTGAATTTTTCTTATCGTTTATTATCAGTCAGACTTATTCCACTTCTTTAGCAAAACGGACCCTGCTCATGGCCCTCAATCGGCTGGACCTGAACCTGTTGCACGTTTTCGACACGATTTATCGGGAAGGAAGCCTGACCCGAGCAGCCAGGGCGCTGCACCTGACCCAACCGGCGGTGAGTCATTCACTGTCGAGGCTACGGGATCACTTTGATGACCCGCTGTTTACTCGGCAGGGTAATCAGATGGTTCCGACACCACTGGCCAGGCGGTTTCTGGAATCCATGCGACCAGGCCTGACCCAGATACAGGGTGCGGTAAACCAGTTTCATGCCTTTGATCCGGCCACCCAGCGCAAAACCTATTCACTCGGGTTGCGGGACATCCTGGAATCCACTTTCCTGCCCCGGCTGATGGCACGCCTGGACGCCTACCCGGAACTGGAGATCGTCAGTCAGAGGATTGCGCGGCGTGATATGGAGACGCAACTGGCCGCGGGAAAACTGGATTTTGCCGTGGATGTGCTATTGCCCGTGAGTAACCAGACCTCCCACGAACTGCTGCGGCGCGACCGACTGGTGGTTCTGGCCCGGGAGGGCCACCCACTGGCAGGAGGAAACCTGGATATGGAAGGGTATCTGTCCGCGAAACACGTGCTGGTGTCTTCAAGGACAGAGGGGCCCGGGATTGAGGACTTCGAGCTATCAAGGCTGGGGGTTCAGCGCAGCATCCGTCTAAGGTGCCAGCATTACTACGCCGCGTGCAGAGTGGTGGAGGACACCGATCTGTTGCTGACCATGCCAGAAGCTTACGCCCGCATCATTGCCGAGCGAGCCAACATCCGGATCATGGATCCGCCAGCGGACCTGCCGTCCATCGACGTTCACCTTTATTGGCACAAGGCTTATGAGAGAGAGCCGGCACTGATCTGGTTCAGGGAGCAGTTGAAAGCCATCAGTTGACGATCAGTAGGCCCCGACAAGCATCAGGAAACCGAAAAACCCGATAGCCGTGATACCCAGGGAGGCCACGACGATACCAAGCCCCCACCAGACAGCAGCGCCATCGGATATTTCCACACCGTGGCCACGCAGGGTTCGGTAGAACGCCCAGGGACCCAGGACAAACGCACCAACCACCGCGAAAACCAACCCGACGCTAATACCGGCAAAGGTCCAGGTAGCCAGAACCATGGCGCGGTCTTTTACCTGGTCAGTAACCCCATGGTGCTCGAGAAATTTCTTGCAGAAAAACCAGATCAGGGCGAACAGGATGATGACAAAAACCAGTCCGCCAACAATGGTTATGATTCGGTATAGCAAGGTGCCCTTCCTGTCAGTTCAAAGGCCGGTCAGGCCGGAAACTCGGGCTCCGGAAGACACTCGAAACCCGGCTTGGCAAACAGATAGCCCTGGTAGAGGTTAATGCCCTGGGAGCGCAACCAGAAATACTCTTCCTTGGTTTCGACACCCTCAGCGATGATCTGACCGCCGAGCTGCGTCATCATAGTAATGATGCCGGCAACAACGGCCTGCTTGTTCGGCTCCCGATCAATGTCACGGATTAATGCCATATCCAGCTTCAACAGGTTCGGCGGACTGGCAATCATGATGTTGAAGCGAGAGAAGCCAGCTCCGAAATCATCAATGGCTGTGCTGAACCCCATCTCCTGGTAGGCCTCAATGATCGATACAAGATGGTCCACCGATGTGGACGTCAACTGTTCGTCTTCTGTGAGCTCAAAAATGATCTTGCGGGTATCGAAGTTGTAGGTCTTGGCAGCCGCCAGGGTGGTACGAATACAATATTCAGCCTTGTAAACAGCATTAGGCATGAAATTAATGCTGAGCATTGACTTCATTTTTAGCCTGGCGGCAAGCTTGACCGCCTTGACCCGACAAACCTGGTCGAAAGCGTAGCGGTTTTGCTCATTCACCCTCGAGAGAATACTCATGGCCCCCTGAGCCTCAGTGCCACGCACGAGGGCTTCATAGGCGTAAACAGATTTGTTAAGAACATCAACAATGGGTTGGAACGCGAAGCTGAAGGAAAAATCCAATCCCGCTCCACAGGCACATTGCTCACAATGAGACTCATCAAACAGTACGGCGGGTTGGTTCACTTCAACTCCTGAATTCACTTCCAGCGATTTTGCTGTGTCTGGGGAACATATTGCTGTGTCTATAAGACATATTCTAACTCAATATAGCTGCGATCCCCTTACCGGTAAAACCACTTATTCGTAAAAGCATGTCAAACGGTGGCATCCCCTGTTTACATGACTAAACTGGGATTTGTTATTTATACGTGTCTGTCCACAAAAGGAGTTTCCCGAATGGCCCAATCTACCCGTATCGCTGTAACGCCGGGCGACGGCATAGGCCCCGAAGTGGTGGCCGAGGCCGTGCGCTGCCTGGAAACCCTGCGCGCCAAACACGGCCTGGACCTTGAGTGGACACGGTTCCCATGGCCCTCCCATGCCTGGCATGAGGAGCATGGGGAGTCCATGCCGGCGGATGCCCTGGAGCAGTTACAGAAGTATGATGCCATTCTGCTGGGCGCCCTCGGCGATCCGGGCCCGATGGACGATCCAGATCGCTACCTGCTGCCAGACAGCATTTCCCTTGCACCATTGCTGGACATGCGCAAAGGGTTCGATCAATGGGTCTGTGAGCGCCCGGCCAGGCTTCTCCCCGGGGCCCGCCAGTATCTGGCGGATGAACGGGCCAAAGACATCGACATGCTGGTCATCCGGGAAAACTCCGAGGG
>NZ_JAWLHI010000136.1:0-3938 GCF_041690455.1 Marinobacter sp. | reverse complement strand
TCATGAGTGATGACATGTCCGTCCATTCCCTGGTCATCAAGACCGGCGATGTGCTGGGGCTCGGTGGTCGTGACGTGGTTGCCGAGCGTGGCAGCTTTACCGTTCGCATGGAGCAGGACGATAAGGATGACGACGATTTCGACGATCAGGACTATGAAGTCCACATGGAATCCACCCAGGATGAGGTCAAGGCCTTGCCGGAGTATGACGAAAGCTGGTGGAACCAGACTCGCCAGGGGCTGAGACAGGCCTGGGAAAACACCAAGGAAACCAGCCGCAGTGCCTGGGAAGACACCAAGCAGGCCACGTCCTCCGCCTGGCATAACGTGAAGGAAGGCGCCGATAATATGTCTGATCGCGCCGAAGACGCAGTCGATAACTGATTCGGCCATTTACGGGGGAGCAGGACTCCCCCGGTTCACCTCACCCTGCCGCCGCCGTTCGTGGCGGTTTCTGATATCTACGACGTTTGGACTAGTGGCCGTAACGGCAACGCTGGTCTAGATTTATCCTGATCCATTGATTGATAAAGACAACAACCCAATCAGGGAAGGACCCGATCATGACCAGAACCTCCGTTTTCAGATCCGCTACCGCACTTCTTGCTGCGGCCGCCCTTGGACTGTCCATGACCGCCCAGGCCGAAGGCAAGTACATTATGGGTACGGCCACCACGGGTGGCACCTACTACCCGGTGGGTGTGGCTATTTCCACACTGATCAAGGTAAAGCTTGAGCCCACCGAGAATATCTCCGTCTCAGCCATCAGCTCCGCCGGCTCTGGCGAAAACCTCAAATTGATGGACGAGGACCAGGCCCAGTTCAGCATACTCCAGGGGCTCTATGGCGCCTGGGCATGGGATGGCACCGACCCGGTACCCAAGGCCTACAAGAATGTGCGTTCCGTGTCGATGCTATGGCAGAACGTGGAACACTTCGTGGTTCGCAGCGAGCATGCGGACACAGGCACCATCGAGGATATGAAGAACCTGTATGGCGAGACCTTCTCCATTGGTGCCCGTAATTCCGGCACCGAGGGCTCCGGTCGCTTTATCCTTGGCAAGGTGGGCATCGACCTGGATCAGGCCGAGATGGCCTACATGGGCTATGGCCCCAGTGCCGATTCGCTGCAGAACGGCAACATCGACGGCATGAATATACCGGCCGGTGTCCCGGCGTCCGCCGTCACCCGGGCCTATGCCAACATGGGCGACGATATCGTGACGCTGGATTTCACCGACGAGCAGCTGGCGGAGGTAAACAGTGACTTCGAGCTGTGGTCCGCCTACGAGATCCCGGCGGGCACTTACCCCAACCAGGATGACGCCATCAACACCATTGCCCAGCCGAACATCCTTGCCGTGCGGGAGGATGTCCCCGAGGAAGATGTGTATCTGATCACCAAGACCATCTATGAAAACCTGCCGTTCCTCAACAACATCCATGCGGCCACCAAGGCCATGGCGCTGGAAAAGGCCATTGTCGGCCTGCCGATGCCGCTGCACCCGGGCGCCCAGCGGTTCTATGAGGAGCAGGGCATCGAGATCCCTGACCGCCTGAAAGCCGAGTAATCCGGCGATCAACAGGGAAATCGTGAGTGATACAACCGCGCAGTGACGACGCCGGGGCCGAAACCCGGCTGGAAAAGATCCGCGAAGAAAGCGCGAAGGAGGCACCAGAGCGTCTGGAACACCCGGTCATCGGCCGGGTGATCTTTGCCCTGGGTGTGGGCATTGCCCTGACCCACCTCTGGTTCAATACGTTTTCAACGCTGTCGGAACTGTGGACCTCGGCTCTGCACTTTGGCCTGTTCGGGCTGCTCTGCGCCCTGGCCATGCCCTTGGTGCGCAGTGAGCGGGCCGGGGTTCAGCGTACCGTTTTCTGGGTCGACCTGGTGCTGGGGCTGGCGGCACTGGGGTGCGCGCTCTACCTTATCGGCTTCGAGGATGCCCTCTACGACCGGGGTGTGGTTTTCTCCACCGCCGACTGGGTAGTGTCTGTTGTTGCGGTTGTGCTGGTGCTGGAGTTTGCCCGGCGCACCACCGGCTGGTTCATCCCCTGCCTTTGCATTGTCGCGCTTACCTATGTGGCCTGGTGGGGACAGTATGTGGACGGCGTATTCAACTTTCCGGGCCTCACCTGGGAGACGGTGCTCTACCGATCCTGGATGGGCGGGCAGGGCATGCTGGGCTCCATCGCCCGCATCTCCTGGACCTATGTGTTCATGTTCATCCTGTTTGGCGCCTTCCTGGTGAAGTCCGGCGCCGGGGACTTCATTATCGACCTGGCCCGCTGTGCGGCTGGCCGGTTCGTGGGCGGGCCCGGTTTTGTGGCGGTGTTTTCTTCCGGGCTGATGGGCTCGGTGTCCGGTTCCAGCGTTGCCAATACCGTGTCTACCGGCGTGATTACCATCCCGCTTATGCGCAAGGCGGGTTTCCCGGCTCGCTTTGCCGGTGGCGTGGAAGCCGCAGCGTCTACCGGCGGGCAGCTGATGCCGCCGGTGATGGGGGCCGGGGCGTTTATCATGGCGTCCTATACCCAGGTGTCCTATCTCACCATTATCGGCGTGGCGGCGCTGCCTGCACTGCTGTATTTCCTGTCCGTGGCCATGTTTGTGCGTATTGAGGCCAAGCGGAGCCATGCCGTCAAACTCGAGGATGAAGACGCAGAAACGTTTGGCGAGGTGCTCAAGGGTGGCTGGCATTATTTGCTGCCCCTGGTCGTCCTGGTGGCCGCACTGATCTATGGGTTCACTCCGACCTACGCTGCCGGTATTGCCATTGTTTCGGTCGTTGTCTCATCCTGGATCGCCCGCAAGCCGATGACCCTGGGGGACATCCTGGACGCCCTCGCCCAGGGCAGCCGCAATATCATGACCACGGCGATTCTGCTGATCACCGTGGGGCTGATCGTGATGGTGATTTCCACCACCGGCGTCGGTAACACCTTTTCGCTGATGATCACCGACTGGGCCGGTGGCAGCCTGCTGATCACCATCGTGCTGGTGGCACTGGCGTCCCTGATTCTTGGCATGGGATTGCCGGTAACGGCGGCCTACATCGTGCTGGCGACGCTCTCGGCACCGGCGATCTATCAGCTGATCGCCCAGAGCCAGCTGATCGACCTGATGGCCAATGGCAACCTGCCCGAACAGGCCCGGGCAATCTTCATGTTGACCTCACCGGAGGCGGCTGAACTGCTGAGCGAGCCCATGGAGCGGGCCCGGGCGGTTGCCATGCTGGCAGAGGTACCGGAGAACTTCACCGGCCAGTTGCTTGAGCAGGCCCTGTCACCCCACGCACTGACCATGGCGCTGGTGGCGGCCCATATGATCATCTTCTGGCTGTCCCAGGACTCCAACGTGACACCGCCGGTCTGCCTCACTGCCTTCGCCGCCGCGGCCATTGCCGGCACTCCGGCCATGCGTACCGGGCTGACCGCCTGGAAGATCGCCAAGGGCCTGTACATCGTGCCCCTGCTGTTTGCCTATTCGCCGCTGATCTCCGGTACCCCGCTGGACATGCTCAAGGTGTTCACATTTGCCCTGTTCGGTATCTATGCCATTATCGCCGGGCTTGAAGGGTATCTGGAGCATCCCCTGAGGTGGTGGCTGCGGGTGCTGATGTTCCCGGTCGGAGCGTTGATGCTATGGCCTCACGGAATGATATGGATCGATCTGGCCGGTCTGGTGATCTTCGTTGCCCTGCTGGTATGGAGTGCCCGGCGGTCTGGCCCGGTCCGGCCATTGGCATGAACCCGCGCCGGGTGACGACGTGCGGGTAGTCCCGCCTCAGGAGCTGTTGGCTGCGGAGTCGGATTCGCCATCGATCCTGAGCGGCGAAAACAAGGGTGCCAGTCCCTTGGCATCGTCGATAAACAGCTGAAGGTGGGGGAAGGGAATCTCGATTCCCGCTTCATCCAGGTGTTCCTTGATGTCCT
>NZ_JAWLHI010000135.1:0-3982 GCF_041690455.1 Marinobacter sp. | reverse complement strand
GAGCGTATCCAACCCGGGCTCTCCATTCTGACTGGTGGCATGCTACCAGGGAGGACCGGACAGCTTCCCGGATAGCCACGGGCTCTCAAGTGCAAGCGGCACAGCCTCTGAGTAGCCGCGGCCCATTCTCGGATGACCGTGCTTTGCGGAATCTGTATAGCTGTCAAGTCCCGGGGTGAGGTAGCCATGCTTCTCAATAAGCTCCGCGACAGGAAGGCGGAAATCAGTACGCTGGGTGCGAGGAAACGGGGTCAGGTCTCACATTCCAACACAGCGCACCAACAAAGAGTTGGATTGTGAGACCCGACCCCGTCCACCGCGCTTCATTCTCAGCGGACCTGGCCCGATCTCTCGGCATGACCGCAATCCCAATTCAGGCCGCACGTCGCCCTCTTCGCTGGCGCGGGCCGGCACATTCAATGGACGCGCTGGTTCCGGACGCTGAACTCCGGGGTACGAATCGCGTCATCTGGATTGCCGCCAAGTACAAGGCCCATCTAGATTTGCTCACATGCCGTGGATGGACTGCTCAGTCGCAGGATTTACAGAATGCGCACCGGGCAGATCTGCACCAGGCGCTGGCTTACGCCTCCCTCGCAGATGCGCCGCAGGTGGATACCTTGCTCCTATATCCCCAGCTCGCAACTCATACTCTCTCCCCGGCAACGGTTGCAACGGTTACGTCAGGAAGGCGCCGCGTGCGTCTCGTGTTGGCGGCAGTCCCCTTGGGTTACCGCAATCCGGGACAGAAGGAGCAATGCCTTCGCTCGTTCCGTGACCTGCTTGCCACTTGGCGGCTCTACACCCACAGGATCCTGGCCCTGCCGGCGAATTGGGTATCAACCACCCACAAAACCCCCGTGATCGCGAGCCGCATCGCGGCCGTGGCAATCAGCCCACGAAACCGAATGGCTAAGGCGGACGTCCCTCAACTGGCCAACTGGGCGACGTATTCGCCGATGACAGCAAGTTCAGATAGTGCATCGTCCTCCAGCACGATCGGCTGATAACCGGGCACACTGGATTCCGGTTTGAGGATGATCCGCACATGGCGCCACTCCGTGTCGGGATCGGTCGTTTTCTCGCTGTGATAGCGCTTAACGGTAAAGCTAGCGCCAGTGTCAGGGTCGTTGATGCCGCGGTGCTGTACCATCACGATCTTGCCCTCGCGCGTACCGCCTGCAGGCGCAGCAAACAGGCACCATGCGCCATTTGGAATCCGGCGGTTCATGGACTCGCCGACCACCTGCGCAATGAACATGCCGGGCCTAGGCACGATGAAATCGGGCGGGGCCACCCAGTCGAAGGCCTCCGGACTCTGCTCCACGTTCTGCAGCTCGCTGAAGCCGCCTGCGGCCACCTTAAATGAAACCACCGGCAGGGCATTTACAAACGGCTCGATTTTCTCGTGTGCAAGTTTCGGGAACGGGAGAAAATTCGAATCGGCCCTCTTTTCGCCGGAAGGCTCAGGCCCCCTGGCATTCTGCCGCACCAGCGTGCGGAAGTAGGCATTGGTCTCCGGATCCGTCGACCAAACGAGGCATCCCTTCATCCCGCGACTCATAAGCGTGCGGTAGGTATTCTTGATGATCTGGTCGGCCTTCTTTCGGGCCTGATCCGGGTCTTCCTTCAGCGCCCTCTTGTAGCCCTTGATCGAGGCATCGTTCTGCGAACGCGCATCCGGCACTGTGATGACCTCGCCGTCACGCACGATCAGGTCGGGGCCGATGATCACACCCACATGGTCCAGTTCCAGCCCCTGACTGGTATGGATACAACCGATCTGGTGTACTGAATCCGGCTGGATGATCCAGGTGGAACCGTCCTTGTCGAGGTTCCACTGCATGGCAAAGTTGTGCTCCGGGAAGCGGATATCCATCCCCTCCCCGCCCTTCTTACTGTCCCAGTCCCAGCAATAGCCCGCCAGCATCCGCGCACGATTGGCCTGCACGTTCAACGCAAAGATGCGATCACGCAGTTCGGTGGGCGAACCAACCACCTCGAACGAATAGTCGAGTCCGACCAGATCCTCGTTCGCGGTGTCCCGAATCTGCAGGGCGTGGTCGAGCCAGGCCAGATAGCCATCAGAACCGGCGCAGCGAAACTGCGAGCGCAGATCGGCGTAGTGGAGGGTCGCGCCGGCCGCCTTCGCCCAGCGTTCAATCTCCTCACACGAACCAATGTCCTTCCAGTGAATCCGCTGCTCCTCGTCCAGAAAGAAGACCGCCGAGCGCGCCGCATGGATGATCTCCTTGATCTGGTTCTCACCCAAATTCTGGTACATGCCGGATTTCTCGTTCAGCCGGTGGGCCTCGTCCACGACCAGGGTATCGAAGGTGTCCAGCTCCGTTTCGTGGTAAGAACCCGAGCCGCGGAACAGGTTACTGATGCGGCTTTTCTTCATCGTGCCGGTCAGCTTGGCCTCGTACACCGCCCTCGGTGCCGCATTCCGTGTCACGTACTGGGCCACCTTCCCCCGCCGGGTCAGCTCCCCCAGCAGATTCACGGCAACAACTGACTTTCCGGTGCCCGGTCCACCCTGCACGATGAACACCTGCTTGCCGTGCTGCTCCGCGATGTCGGAAAGGTCGAGCGCACTCTCGTAGACCAGCTTCTGGTCATCGATCATCAGAAACGCCGCATTGCCCGCCAGCAGGGACGCCAGATGATCCGCGAGCGACTTCGATGGGCGAATACGGCTGTTCTCGATGCGATAGAGGATATCGTTGGCATCCCCGTGGCGCACATGCTGGCTAAGGAAACGGGCAAGCTTTCCGGTGTCCACCTTAAGGAAGGCCGGGGCGCGCTCCAGATGATCGTGGTAGCGCGCGTCCGCAATGCCGGGCGAGACGCTGTTGTGCAGGTAGGCACAGGGGTGAAGACCGATGTTTTCGGTCTGCACCGTCTCGTTATAGTCCTCCAGCAGCGCCGCATAGGACCACGCCTGATAGGAGGGATGCGTGACTTCACGTTCCCGTCCTCCGACGAAGGTGCGCACGATCGCGTCCTTCTCCGTCGCCTCCACGTGCTCCCACTGCTTCAGTTCAACGATCACCGCGGTGTCATGCCCGTCGCTGTTGCGGCCGGTCAGGATGAAGTCCACCCGCTTGGAGGTCTGCGGGATCATGTACTCGATGGCCACCCCGGCATCATCCGGGATGTCGGATGCACTTAGCACGTTCTCCATGTACTGCATGGAGTTGCGCCAGGACATGACCTCGTTGGGCGAGGGCCTGCCCTTCCCGCTCGCAAGCATCCTGGCTAGGATGCGATTCTCGATCTCGTTCTGTTGGACGTCCTCGACAAACTGGTGCTTGTCGGCTGTGTAGATCAGCATTGAAATGCCTTTTCTGCGAGGCCTATAGATCTGTGTATTTTCGGGCATTGCCGCGGGCCTTGTCCGACGGATACTTCCGCGCGTTCGCCTCGAGCTTGTCATCCGCGGCCTGCAGCAGATCTATATTCAGCTTGCGCGCCAGGAGCAGCAAGTAAATTTGCACATCCGCCAACTCTGCCCGAACCGCCTCCCCGGCCTTATCAGACAGGTCCCGCGACTGCTCCTCCGTCAACCACTGGAAGTGCTCCATCAGTTCGCCAACCTCGCCCCCCAGTGCCATTGCCAGATTCTTCGGCGAATGAAACTGCGCCCAGTCTCGTTCCTCGACGAACATCTCCAGCCTTAAAGCCAGATCTTCCAATCCCTGTGTACTGCGCGATCCTTCTTCCATCCTTCCCTCCCATTACCTTTACCAGGGTTCTCCGTATCGTACCGAACTCGCACGCACCCCAGTAATCTCGGTTTTCCCAGGGCGTTTCGGGTCAGGTCTCACTTTCCAGAAAATTGCATCGCGAAGTGTTGGATGGTGAGATCCGCCCCCTCCGCGGCACAACGGGACGATCTGCACAAGCGCTGTGGTACGCGCACAGATCCCGTGCGTAGCCCGCGACTTGGTCACGAGCGGCCTGGCCCGCTCCGGCGTAT
>NZ_JAWLHI010000134.1:0-3998 GCF_041690455.1 Marinobacter sp. | reverse complement strand
CCGACTGCTTGCGGACGGGCTAACCAGCCAACTGGAAAAGGCGGGATTCAGCGTGGATGCCACCTTCTCCGCCAAAGAAGCGTCGGCGCTGGCCGATCACGAGGAATATCGCGCCGTGGTTCTGGATCTCGGGCTGCCGGACGGAAATGGTCTGGACGTGCTCCGGAAATGGCGAACGCGCGGCATCAGCTTCCCGGTCCTGATTCTGACCGCCCGCGGTGACTGGCAGGACAAAGTGAACGGCCTTAAGGCCGGGGCCGACGATTACCTGGCCAAACCATTCCAGACCGAGGAGCTGATTGCGCGGCTGAACGCCATCATTCGCCGGAGCGAGGGGCGGGTGCACTCACTGGTAAAGGCCGGCCATTTCGAACTGGACGAGAATCGCCAAAGCCTGAAACTGGCCGATGGCACAGTGCATAGCCTCACCGGAACCGAATTCCGTTTGTTGCGCTGCCTGATGAGCCGGCCAGGGCATGTTTTCTCGAAAGAACAGCTTATGGAACAGCTGTACAGCCTGAACGACAACCCCAGCGAAAACGTCATTGAGGCCTACATTCGAAGACTCCGGAAACTGGTAGGCACGGACACCATCTCGACACGACGTGGCCAGGGGTACCTGTTTAATGATCTGGTTTAGAAAACCGGTATCGGTCAAGGGAACCCTTCTGGCACTGCTGCTGCCGGCCGGCATTCTTCTGATGGCTCTCGCATGGCTGGTCCATGGCTTGCTGCTTGACCGCATGTCCCGCCAATTCGTGGAAACCCGGCTCAAGGACGAAGTCGCTTTTCTGGAACACCAGATTCGCGATTCCAGTGGTCGGCTGGACACCCTACAGACCGGTGATTATTTCCAGGAAGTTTTTCACCACGCATTCGCTATCCATTCCGACACCCGGACCATCATCTCCCCCGAGAATTGGGCACCGCTGTTGATGCCACTGGTGGAGTCCGGGGAGGAAGGTAGCCTGCGCGTCAGTGGCGCCGAAATTGCGGGGGCGCCCTCGGACATCCTTGCCTACCGGAAGTCCTTTCGCGTGGACGACCAGCCCATCGTGGTGATCGTTTCCGAAGACCTTGGTGCCTTGAGCCGCAGCCAGGCCGAGCTCCATGCCTGGACGGCTGTTGTTTCCCTGCTGCTGATCCTCCTGCTGGTTGGCGTTCTCTGGCTGGGCATCAACCTGTCCATGCGCCCCGTGGTGAGCCTCAAGGCAGCATTGAAGCGGCTGCAGGATGGCGAGATATCGCGGATTGATGTCAAGGCCCCCGAGGAGTTCCAACCTCTGGTACTGCAACTTAACCAGTTGCTCGACTCTTTGGACCAGCGGCTGGAGCGTTCCCGGGATGCGCTGGCGAATCTCTCCCACAGCGTTAAAACGCCCATCGCTGCCGTTCGCCAGATTCTGGAAGATACTGACCGCCCTCTCCCCAACGACCTCAGGCAACAAATGGCCGGCAGGCTCGACGATATCGACAGGCAACTCGAAGCAGAGATGCGCCGCAGCCGCTTCGCCGGCCCGCAGGTCGGCAAAAGCGCCTACCCTCTGAAACAGGCCCGGGATCTTCTCTGGATGCTCGGTCGGCTATACCCGGCAAAATCCTTCGAAATGTCCACCGTACTGACCGAAGAACGTCGCTGGCCCATCGAAGAGCACGACCTGAATGAAGTGTTGGGAAACCTCCTGGACAACGCCGGCAAGTGGTCCGAACGATTCGTGGAACTTGGCCTGAAAGAGGACGGCCAGGGATTTACCGTTACCGTTGAGGACGATGGCCCCGGCACTCCCCCGGATGCGCTGGAAACCCTCGGCACCCGCGGGCTGCGTCTGGACGAACAAACGCCGGGGCACGGCCTGGGGCTGGCCATCGTGCGGGAGATTACAGAACGCTATGGTGGTACCCTGAATTTCAGCTCCGGCTCGATCGGAGGATTCAAGGCAACGGTCCATTTTCCGGGTAATACCGGGGGGATAAGGCAGTGAAAATCGGTGAACTTGCAAAGACAACGGCCATTCCTGTTGAAACCATCCGCTACTACGAAAAAATCGGTTTGCTACCGGAACCGGACAGGGACAACAGTGGCTACCGTTCTTACCGCAGTGCTCATCTGGACCGCCTCCTCTTTATCAAACGCTGTCGCAATCTGGACATGGCCCAGGACGAGATCCGCGAGCTGATCCGGCTGGCCGAGCAACCGGAAGCGGATTGCAGCGAAGTCGATGCCCTGCTGGCTCGCCATCTGAATCACGTGCGGGAACGGCTGAAGGAGCTGGCGAGCCTTGAGGAAACTCTCGAGCAGCTTCAGGAAGCCTGTACCGATGGGCGCACTGTGCGCGAATGCGGCATTCTTGGCGGGCTTAGCACGGAGCTCGATACACCGGAACCCGAGGACCGCCACAACCACGTTCCCGGTACCCATGGGACTCGCCAGAACTGACGAATTTCAAAAATTTCTGCAGCAACTATTGACCCTGTAGCTACTACAGGGTTTTCAATAAGACCATCTGATCCAAGGAGGTCTTTATGGCGTGCAGTTGCTCCGCCCCCGAACCCAAATCCCCTGCCCCGGGCTTTCGCAAAGCGTTATGGATTGCCTTGTGGGTGAACCTGGCCATGTTTGTTGTGGAAGGCATTGCCAGCCTGTCATCCGGCTCGGTGTCGCTGATGGCCGATGCCATCGATTTCTTCGGCGACAGTGCCAACTATGTCCTGTCCCTGACCGTTCTCTCGATGGGCATGCTCTGGCGCGGACGCGCGGCCATGGTCAAAGGCATCACCATGACGGTGTTCGGCCTGGTGGTCTGGGCCAGGGCAGCCTGGGTGGTACAAGCGGGCATTACACCGGAGCCGCTGACCATGGGCGCAGTCGGCCTGCTGGCCCTTACTGCTAACGTGAGCGTTGCCGCCCTACTGTTCAAGTTCCGGGAAGGCGATTCCGACATGCGTTCGGTCTGGCTGTGCAGCCGGAACGACGCCATAAGCAACATCGCCGTTATGGTGGCCGCTCTGGGTGTGTTCGGCACTGGAACGGCCTGGCCGGATCTGATCGTTGCAGCGATCATGGGTACGCTGGCAATCACCGCCGGTATCAGCGTGGTGCGTCATGCCCGCAGCGACATTGCAGAAGCCAGGGCCTGCATCGTCGAACCGGCAGGGGCCGCTTCACAGAACCGTTAAAACGCCAGCGAAATCATCACCGGGATGAACGCCAGGGCAAACAGCGTAGTTAGCAATACGGTACCCGCTGCCTGCCTTGGCGAAGTATCCAACAGCGTGGCGATGACCACGGTGTTGGCGGCAATCGGGGTGATCGAAATCAGGAACATGGCCTTGTGCACCGCCGGTTCATAAATGCCCAGAACCGCTGAATCAACCCACCAGAACACGATGGCCACCAGCGGCCAGACCACGAACTTTCCGAAAAACGCCAGTGCGGTAAAACGAACATTGCCCGCCAGCCCACGGAAACTGGTGATGCTCATGCCGATGATCATCATGCCCAGAATGCTGTAGGCCCCGCGCAGGTTATCGAACAACGGCACGAAGATATCCGGGATGCCCACGCCAGACAGATTCAGTGCTACCGCGGCCACAAAGGCATACACCGAAGGCAGCTTCAGCACTCGCCAGAGGGCGTCCCTGATGCTGTAGCGGCCTCTTGCCGCCAGATAGAAACCCACGGAGTTCTCGAACAGCGTGGTACCCAGCATGCAGACAATGTAGAGCCCAAGTCCCTCCTCCCCGAACAACAAAAGAGCCACCGGCACCCCGAAGTACCCGGTATTTCCCGAGCCCACACAGAGGGGAATGATGTTGGCACTGCCATCGGAGAGAACCCTTTTCGCCAGCGCTAACTGGACTATCCCCAAAACCGAGGAGATTCCGCATACGAGAAACGGTAGCAGGATGACTTCCGGTGAGAGGGGCGCAGCCATTACCCCGGAAAACACCACCGAAGGCGTCACGATGTACAGCATGATGCCGGCAATATGGCGGCC
>NZ_JAWLHI010000133.1:0-4057 GCF_041690455.1 Marinobacter sp. | reverse complement strand
GGGCATACCGCTACCGGTGAAATGGACAAGGTGGATGGCCCCTACTATTTCTTCAAGATGATTCAGAAAATCCGCCACGCGCTGCCCCAGTGGGTGCCGACCATCGGTGTCGAGGGTGGGCGTCTGAACATTGTGCCGGTGGATTTCGTGGTTAACGCCATGGATCACATTGCCCACCTCGAGGGCGAAGACGGCAAGTGCTTCCACCTTGTGGATACCGATCCGTACAAGGTTGGCGAAATTCTCAACATCTTCAGCGAGGCTGGTCACGCACCCCGGATGGGGATGCGGATCGATTCCCGCATGTTCGGCTTTATTCCGCCATTCATTCGCCAGAGCTTGAAGAATCTGCCACCGGTGAAGCGTCTGACATCGGCCATTCTTGATGACATGGGCATTCCGCCCTCTGTGATGTCGTTCATCAATTACCCGACCCGTTTTGACGCCCGCGAAACCGAGCGCGTTCTGAAAGGCACCGGCATTGAAGTGCCGCGCCTGCCGGACTACGCCCCGGTGATCTGGGACTACTGGGAGCGTAATCTGGACCCGGACCTGTTCAAGGACCGCACGCTCAAGGGCACGGTTGAAGGTCGCGTCTGCGTGGTGACCGGTGCTACGTCCGGTATTGGTCTTGCAACCGCCCAGAAACTGGCAGACGCCGGCGCGATCCTTGTGATCGGTGCCCGCAAACTCGAGCGCCTGAAAGAAGTGGCCGCGGAGCTGGAGTCCCGGGGCGCAAGCGTGCATGCCTATCCCTGCGATTTCTCAGATATGGATGCCTGCGACGAGTTTGTGAAGACCGTGTTGGATAACCATGGCCAGGTCGACGTGCTGGTCAACAACGCCGGGCGCTCGATTCGCCGCTCACTGGATCTGTCGTTCGACCGCTTCCACGATTTCGAGCGCACCATGCAACTGAACTACTTTGGTTCCGTTCGTCTGATCATGGGCTTTGCGCCCAAGATGCTGGAGAATCGCCGCGGTCACGTGGTCAACATCTCGTCCATCGGTGTGTTGACCAACGCTCCCAGGTTCTCGGCTTACGTGGCCTCCAAGTCTGCGCTGGATGCCTTCAGCCGCTGCGCCGCTTCGGAATGGTCGGATCGCAATGTCACTTTCACCACCATTAACATGCCGCTGGTGAAAACGCCGATGATTGCGCCAACCAAGATCTACGATTCTGTTCCGACGCTAACGCCGGACGAGGCTGCGACCATGGTTGCTGATGCCATTGTCTATCGGCCGAAGCGAATCGCTACCCGTTTGGGTATCTTTGCCCAGGTCCTGCATGCTCTGGCACCGAAGATGGCCGAAATTGTCATGAATACCGGTTACCGGATGTTCCCGGATTCACCGGCTGCCGCCGGTAGCCGTTCCGGGGAGAAGCCAAAGGTGTCCAGCGAGCAGGTGGCTTTCGCCGCCATCATGCGGGGCATCTACTGGTAACGTGGTAGCCCCTGAATCGAGCGGGAGGGGGAGTTACTCCCCCTCCCATATAAATTGATTGAACGAGATTCGCCTCTTTTATGAGTTTTTCTGGGCTAAAGAAAACCTGCCGATAGCCGATGATTAGCCTAAGAACAATACTAAATGAGGCCATTGATGACTCTGAAAAAACGTCTTTTGCTGACTTTGCTGCTGGTTGGCCTGCTTCCCGTAATTGCCATCTCGTTTTTTAACGCCGAAATTGTCCGAATAAGCCTGAAGGAACAGGCGTTGCAACAACTTTCTATTGCGGCGACCAATAAGCAGCGTAGTGTTGAAGATTATCTCAACACCATTACCCGGCAGCTGAAAGCCATGGCCAATAATCGCGGGACCCGAACTGCGGCCCAGGGGTTTGGTTTGGCATTTCAAAATTATGAAAAACTGGTAAAAGCGGAGCAATCGACCTTACGAGACAACGTCGAGGCTTATTATCAGCAGAATTTTTTGCCACCCTTGCAGCAAAATGGTGGTGCTAACGGACGTTCAGCCTCGGACTTCGTTGCATCCCTCAGCAAAAACAGCCTGGCTCTGCAGATGGGTTACATCGTGGACAACCCAAATCCTGTGGGGCAGAAAGACGAATTGGTATCGGCTGACGTCCATATCGCGCAGTTTTATAACACGCTTCACAAACAGTGGCACACCTCGTTCAAGGAGTTTCAGGAGGCTTTCGGCTACTACGATATTTATCTCATTGATGCCGATACAGGCCATGTTATCTATTCCGTAGCCAAAGAGGTGGATTTTGCTACCTCCCTGAAAGACGGTCCCTACGCGGATTCTGGCCTGGCGGCGGCTTATCGTCAGGCGTTGTCTGACGGACAGGATACTGCACCGACTTTTGTTGATTTTACGAAGTATGTACCGTCCTACGGTGCTCCTGCGGGATTTGTGGCAACGCCCATATATTCCGAAAAAGATGAGCGGCTGGCCGTGCTGGCCTTCCAGTTCCCCATCGACAGCCTGAACAACATCATGATGGAACGAGATGGCATGGGCGAAACCGGGGATGCCTATCTGGTGGGGCCGGATAACCTGATGCGGTCAGACTCCTACCTGGATCCGGAAAACCGCAGTGTTGTCGCTTCCTTTGCCGAGCCGGAGAATGGACGCATTAGTTCGACATCGGTGGATGAAGCTCTGGCTGGGAATTCCGGTGAAGGCGTGGTTACGTCCTACCGTGGCGAGCCAGTGTTTTCCGCCCACAGGCCAGTTACCGTAGGCGGGCTGAACTGGGCGCTGGTGGCGGAGATCAGCGAAGACGAGGCCTTGGCGCCGGTGCGTGAAATGTGGACTCTGGCGGCGATAGCCATTGCTATTGTGATCTTGGCCGTGGTGGCCGTGGCAGTCTGGACCGCGGCGCGGATCATGAAACCCCTTGGCAAAGACCCGGCCGAATTGCAGGCACTGGCGGAGCAGGTGGCTGCGGGTAACTTGGTCATTGACTCGTCCGACAGTGACAGGGCCACGGGTGTATACGGCTCCATGCTCAAGATGGTGTCGGACCTGAAAGAAGTGATCTTCAAGGTTGAAGAAGCGTCCCAGCGCCAGGCTGGTGCATCTGAACAATTGTCCGGCACTATCTCGCAGACTCTGGACAATGTGAATCAGCAAGCAGAGCAGACTGAGCAGGTGGCGTCGGCCATTGAAGAAATGTCCTCCGCCATCAGCGAGGTGTCCCAGAATACCGCTGAATCGGCAGCCGGTGCCCGGCGCACTGATGAGGCGGTGAGCCGCAGCGCCACCGAGGTGGAATCCTCCGCTGCTGACACCCGTGCTATGGCCAGGGAACTGGAGGAAGCAGAGGCCGGCATAGAGGATTTGCGAAAGAATATGGAATCCATCACCAGGGTTCTGGATTCGATAAAGTCCATCGCCGACCAGACTAACTTGCTGGCTCTGAATGCAGCCATTGAAGCGGCCCGGGCCGGTGAACAGGGCCGGGGTTTCGCGGTGGTTGCGGATGAGGTGCGCAGCCTGGCCCAGAATAGCCAGAAGGCGACTGAGGAGATAAGTAGTTCCATCGAAACTCTGGTCAATTCGTCGGAGCGTGCTTCAAAGGTGGTTACCCGCTGCAGCGCCCAGGCCAGTGGTATTTCCGAGCGGGCAGGAGCCGTTGTATTGCGGCTTCGCGAGGCAGTGGACGAGGTCACCCGGATGTCCGGTATGGCCGAGCAGATTGCCACGGCATCCGAAGAGCAATCAGCCACGGCCGAAGAAGTAACGCGCAACGTATCTACAATTGCTGAAAAGTCCTTTGAGACCAAACAGGCCATGGCCCAGATATCCGAAGCCAGTGGTGACTTGGCGGAGTTGTCTCATCAGCTCAAAGATTCGCTGTCCCGGTTTAAAGTCAGCTGAGTACGAGGCGTGACTTTCACACCTATGCCTGGCGCACAGTTAAAAAAACCCGCTGCGGCGGGTTTTTTCATGGCGGTTACTCGGTCTCTTCGGGGATCACCGGAGGCGGGAAGCCGCCCAGTTCTTTCCAGCGATTCACAATGCCGCAGAACAGGTCTGCCGTTTTCTCGGCATCGTAGGCTGCAGAGTGGGCTTCCTTGTTGCTGAA
>NZ_JAWLHI010000132.1:0-4093 GCF_041690455.1 Marinobacter sp. | reverse complement strand
CTCGGATAACGGCGAACCCCTCGAGCCGAAGCCCAACACGGCCCCGACCATAGCCGGCACCCCCGAAACCTCGCTGGTGGTAGGAAACCCCTGGAGCTTTACACCGGATGCGTCGGATCCCGACGGCGACACGCTCGTGTTCTCCATCTCCGGCGAACCCGACTGGGTCAAATTCGACTCCACGACCGGAAAGGTATGGGGTACGCCGGACGCTGCCGACAGCTTTGGCCCCATCACGATCACCGCTGACGATGGCAGCAGCACCGCGTCCCTCGATCCATTCACACTGGAAGTGGTGGAACCCGCCCTCGGAACCGCGATGGTGTCCTGGACGCCTCCGACCGAACGCGAGGACGGTACAATGCTGGACGACCTGGCCGGCTATCATGTTTACTGGGGCAAGGATCCGGACGACCTGATGCACACAGTGGACATCACGAACGAGGGCCAGACCAGCCACTTCGTCGAGAACCTCGACGCCGGCACCTGGTACTTCGCCGTCACCGCCTACTGCAGCAGCGGGCTCGAGAGCGCCAAGTCCAACATTGGGAGTAAGACGATTGAGTAACGACGCCGGTTGCCGGAAAATTGCAGCGCATAGAAGTCCGCTGGATCCGGAACCTGTCAACCTGTTTTGAACACCTCACGCGGAGGATAACGTGTTGTCTACCCGTGCCCTGGCGGCGCTCAGGGTGGGGAAGTTCACGCCCAACGACTCACCGGTGTCAGCCGCTTCGGGCGTTACCGGGTTGATGGTCACCTACTCGGGTGGTCGTGGGGCGACAGGGGCGCCCTGGACGAAGCGCTCGGGGTGACGGCGGTATTGGGTGTCTAGCACCTGCTGGCGCTGTGCATGGACGAGCTCGAAGCGTCCGGTGAAGACCTGCTCCGGGGTGTAGCCGCCGATGCCGCTGTGGTGATGTTGGAAGTTGTACCAGTCGAAGTACGCCTCGCACCACTGACGGGCGTGGGACGCGTTTTCGAACCGGCCCGGATAGTCCGGCTGGTACTTCAGCGTCTTGAACTGACCCTCGCTGAAGGCATTGTCTTCGCTGGTGCGCGGGCGGCCGTGGCTGCACACGATGCCCAGCTCATGCATTAGATCGAGATAGCCATGGGCGGTCATGGGGGCTCCCCGGTCCTGATGCAGGGTGAGCGAACCCTGGGCAATGGCGTAGCGGGCGGCAGCCTCGCTCATCAGTTGCTGAGCCAGGGTACTGTTCTCCTTGCGTGAGACCATCCAGGCGAGCACGTAGCGGCTGTACAGGTCCATGACCACGTAGAGAGACAGGTAGGGGCCCGGGCCCGTGGTCGGGAGCTTCGAGATGTCCCAGGTCCAGACTTGATTGGGGGCCGTGGCCAGCAGGCGCGGAATGGTGTGGTGCTGAGCCGGCCGCTGGTTGCGACGCTCCCGGGTTGCCCTGTCCTCGGCCAAAATGCGGTAGAGCGTGCGCACAGAGCCGATGTACTCACCCTGCTCTAACAGGTCACAGTAGATCTCATCCGGCGGCTGGTCCTGGTACGCCTCGCTGTACAGCACGTCCCGGGCACGTTGGCGCTCCTCGGCGTTCAGGGCGCGCGGTTGCACGCACTCCTTGCGGGAGCAGTTGGCGGCCCGCTGCTCTTCACTGAGCCCCTCTCGCTGGCGAGCGTAGACCGTGCTGCGATTGAGTCCGAGGGCCCGGCAGGCAGCTGTCACGGACAGGCCCTCGGGCCGTTGGGTGACGACCTGGTTCACACAGAGCTCCCATTGTTCACGTGATCGAGCAGTGACAACGTTTTTTTGCAGATCGATGCATGCCTCGGCGGTCTGCAGACGCTTGCTCAGCTTGGCATTCTCCTTTTCCAGCTGCTCGATGCGCCGCTGCTCCGGGGTCGTGCTCGCGACCGGGCCGGGAGCGGACTTGGCGAGCCCCTCCGGGCCACCAGCGGCCCGTTCGCGGCGCCACTGGTTGAGCTGGCTGCTGTACAGGCCCTCGCGTCGCAACAGCTGGCCCACCTCGCCACGCTGACACTGGTCGGCCTCGGCGATGATCTGCAACTTGTACTCGGTGGTAAACTGGCGGCGTGTCCGCCGCTCTTGTTTCGGGTCCGGGCTCACCTGAGACTCGGGTAACTCACTCGGTGCCTTCGGCATCAGTCGACTCCTGCTGTCGTGACCCTCAAATCTACGTCAACCCATACAGGGGCTGTATGGCTTCAGGTTGACAGACAGGGCATACCCAGCAGGCGCTGGACCGGTACTTCCGCTTCTACAATCAACGCCGGACCCATCAGGGACTCGACCGCAGGACCCCGGATGAGGTTTACTTCCAGACCAACGGGCTGAGGAAAGCAGCCTGATACCCGATGACCGATGGCCCTCACTTATCTTTCCCGATCGGTTGTCCAGTCAAACCCGACCACCTCTCTCCATCAGCGCATCCATGCCCCGCAACAGGTGCTGGTGGCTAATGTCGGCGGGACGCTCCGGCAGCGCCACGGTCTCCAACCAGCGCAGCACCCCGAGCTTGGACTCCGGGTCACAAAGCCGGTTGAACACCATCACCCGCACCAAGGCCTCGACATCGATCTGGTGGCGGGTGCCACGAAAGACCCGGCGCGGCTCACTATTGCACCCAGATTGTCGCCTAGGCACGGCCATGATCACGCTTTTTTCTTTCCCCGGGCAACATCCAGTGCTCTAGTGACATAGGATACCGTCTTGGGCGCAACCGTAGCCACTCTTGCGCCGATGCGGTGCCAAGGCTTTGCATATGCCCCCGCGATTTCGATAGCTCTCCTTGCCGACTCGGAATTTCCGGAGCGCAACGCATAACCAACACAAATCCGCGCCTTGTCCTCCAGCAACAGATCGGTCCGGTCCCGTGACCCATAAAGGCCGGTCACTTTTTGAATCGCCTTTAACTGATATAGGCTGCATTCAAATGTATTCGAGGATATCGCATCTACTACTTCCTTCCTATACATGAATGACACTTGGTCACTATAACTCCATGTTCGACCATGCACTACTCTCGCGAACATTTCGGCATCGTGCCTCCGCACCTGCTCGAGATCGAACCCGCCCACCTCGGCGAACCGTTTTCGAGCTACAACCATGCCCGATGTAGGCCATCCTGGGCTCTCTGATATGTAGCACTCAAAAAACTTATCGCCCGTAATTCCCGATGTTGTGCACCCCGTGATTGCCGGAGTCTTCTCCATAACACCAATGGTCTTGGGCCACGCTTCAGCGTAGTGTCCAAAAAACGCGACATCAGAGGATCCGGACAGTAGCTTATGTGCGCGAGCCAAATGTTCTGGCAGCCACCAATCGTCAGAATCCAGAAAGGCGATCCAGTCGCCAGAGGCTTGACGGACACCCTCGTTGCGGGCTGCGGCGGCATTTCCAAAGTCTGTCTCGATGACCTTGGCCGCCGGCATGACCGTTGAAACAACGTCAGTGCTTTCATCCTCTGACCGATCATTCACGATGATGACTTCTGATGCCGGATTTGACTGCATCTGTACACTTCGCAAAGCATCTGCGATCCAAGCAGCCGCGTTGTGGCATGGAATGACTACGCTAATTTTCACACAGGATCTCGGGCAATATGAGGCATGCTTCCTCGCCGATGCGTACTAGTGATTGTTTCCCGGCGACGAAGTTTTCCTGCGCGGGAGTGCCACCGGTGCCCCCATTAATTCAGATAGATAGCCCAATTCCCGGGCCATTTTCGATACAACGGTTTCGCCACAAACCGTTGTATCGCAGCGAGGGGTTCGATGATAGGCTACCATCCTACGGTCTCCAGCCTCTCCAATCCGTACCTCGGCGTCAATTCGATCGACTGGCGACGAAGCTCGATGGAGGCTCCTCGTCATTCTGAGTGGAATCCGCCGACATGCTGAGCCATGCTCAGGCCGGGATTCCGGACAGGAGCGACGGCATGCGCGGCGACGAGATTCTGCTGTTGGGCATTGGCATCCAGCCACCGTGGCAGTTGGTGGATCAGCACCTGGACACCTCGACCCAGCCGCATAAGCTGCACCTGCAGGTGGAGGGCGAGCGTGGCGCCCGCTACCCGTGTCCGCAGTGCGGCGCGCTGTG
>NZ_JAWLHI010000131.1:0-4146 GCF_041690455.1 Marinobacter sp. | reverse complement strand
CTCGACCTCAACCAGGCCTCCGCCGAGGAACTGGTCCAGCTCGACGGCATCGGACCGGTCTACGCCGAGCGGATCGTCGACTACCGCGACGAGAACGGGCCCTTCGATTCCGTCGACCAGCTCACCGACGTCAACGGCATCGGACCAAAGACCCTCGACAACCTCAGGGATCAGCTCCTCGTCGACAACTAGACACC
Source organism: Marinobacter sp. (assembly GCF_041690455.1). Lineage (GTDB taxonomy): Bacteria > Pseudomonadota > Gammaproteobacteria > Pseudomonadales > Oleiphilaceae > Marinobacter. The sequence goes on along the minus strand of NZ_JAWLHI010000131.1, from coordinate 3,949 downwards.
ACACCCTCCCCGTGGTCCCTTGGCCCCGCCGATTGGCGGGGCCTTTTTCGTCCCTGGGACCGGGGATTACCCGACTTCATGGAAAACGGCCCTGACCTGAAAACGGCACAAGAGTTGCTAATCTTTGTAATGTCCGGCTCCGCCGTTCGGTGGCTCCGGGATCGGTTACGCGACAGGCCGTCAGCCCGTGAGCTGTAGATTCCAATATCGAGTCAGGCGCCCGTGAGCCCGGGTGGCCGGGAGGTAACAGTTGATGTGAGTCCTGTTTGCAGGTCGTCGCGTCGATGCGAGGGGTGTCCGATCGCTGCCCTGGTTGCCTGACTCGAGCCTCGGGTTCCGGGAGACAAACATGGATCTCGTCAAGGAGGTGCTCCCATGCGACACCTGACCCGCCCGGAACGGGGCTTTACCCTGATCGAGCTGATGATCGTGTTCGCGATCATCGGCATCCTCGCCGCCATCGCCACTGTCAGCTACGTGGACTACACCGCCCGGGCGAAGGTCGGAAGCGCCCTTGCCGACGTGACACCGGCAAAGACACAGACTGAGTTGCTGCTCAACCGTGGTGTGCCGCCTTCCGATTTGTCGCTCACCCCCAACGATGACGCATACATCGGCGTGCCTTCACAGACGGCGCACTGTGACATGCAAATCGATGCCTTCGGTTACGGCGGGGCGGGCGCGGTTCGCTGTGTCATTCGGCAGGGGCCTCCGACTGTGAGCGGCGAGTTACTGGCATGGCAACGGGATGACGACGGCGTCTGGACCTGTGTAACTTCCCTAGAGCAGCGATACCGTCCCGGGGCCTGCGAGGAAGAGCCTACATAGCCTGTTCGTCTTTGCCCGACGGTTACGTGGGACGGGTTCCGTTCGTGTGTCAAAACATGACAACCCGTCGTGGCGTATGTCAGGCAGTGACACCGGGGTGGGTGGCCGGGCGGATATAAGTCCTTCCGGGGAGTAGATGGTCAGGGGGGGAGGGCGTACAAAGAAACACTTGGGCGCGGGGATCTGCTCTTGGCACAACAGTTGCTTTATCTGACCTCGACCAAAGGGCCAGGAGGCCCGGTTGTTCAAACCACTCCGAAGGAGATCAAGAGATGATGAATCAGATGGGCAAACAGGTCCAAAAGGGTTTCACCCTGATTGAGCTGATGATCGTTGTGGCGATCATTGGTATTTTGGCGGCTATCGCTATCCCGGCTTACCAGGACTATGTGGCTCGCTCGCAGGCTACCGCTGCGCTGGCTGACGTGCGTGGTGGGGTAACAGCGTTTGAGGAGATGATTCAGCGTGGCCACGTCATTGGTGATCCGAACACCGATACGCTCGCTGCGGGCGATGTAGATCTTATTGGTCTCCAGGGCGACACTAATGCCTGCCAGGGGATTGAGATTGAAGGTGGTAATCTCACCAACGCTGAAGGTCAAGCAATTGCTTGTACCATGCAGGGGAACCCGAAAATCGCGAACTCCGTTCTGCGACTCACGCGTGACGCTGCAGGGGCGTGGAACTGCACGGTCACGGATGGTGGCAATTGGGAAGACAAATATCTCCCGGGCGGCTGCACCACTTCGTAAGGCGGTGGTAGAAAATTCCTGCTCGTTAAACGCGTAGGATAAGTAAGTATGTAAATCCGGGCCAATGGCCCGGATTTTTTTGTCTGGTTCAACATCCGTGTGGCTTAAGAAAATCGGAGCACCAAGTGCCTCTGGTGGGAATGGAGTACGTGTTCATGAGGTTGTATGGGTTGATCGCAAGCAGCTGGCTGCTCGGTGTCGTTTTCCTGCCTTCTCTCCCCTCTATCAGCCATGTCTCGGTTTTCGATGACCGTCGCTTGGTGTTGGTCCTGTTGTTTGCGGTATCCGGTACCGTTTATCTGTTTGCACGTGCCAGTAAAACTTTCGGATCGTCTGATTCCACCCGGGTAATCGGTTTCGTGCTATCAGCGTTTCTGATGCTGGGACTTCTGTCAGCGTTCAGGGCCCCTGTTCTCGGATATGCACTACTCGAGTGGTCAATGTTTCTGCTCGTTTTCATTTCGGTCTGGATCCTGCGTTGTTCTCCCGCCTCCGCGTTTCGGAGTGGGCTTTTGTACGCATCGGCCCTGTCGGCTTTTCTCTATAGCCTGATGGTCCTACTGCGAGTCTTTTTTGCCCATTCGGAGGGTCAGGCTCTGCCGTTAAACACCCATTTAATCAACCATTTCATCAATATTCGGTATTTCAATCAGTGGTTGAGCTGGTTGCTTCCGCTGTTGCCAGCGGCGGCGTATCTTCTCGTTCCACGATGCCGGCCGATCTTCTGGCGTTTGGCAGTATTCGCGGCGCTGGCATTCCTGTGGGGGTTGTTGTTTCACTCGGGAGGGCGAGGGACGTTGTTCGCCTTAACTGGGGCCGGTTTGGTTCTCTTTCTGGTGTTTGGATGGCGCGCCCGGGCCTGGCTGATCTGGCAGCTGGGTGCCGCGCTGGTCGGGGCGGCACTCGCCGTGGGAACGATGGGTGCGTCGTGGCCGTGGGAGGTGGGCGTCGGACTTCAGGCGAACGTCTGGTCCTTCCATGACGCCGGACGTCTGCCACTCTGGACGGCCTCGATGGCTTTGATCGCCGATCATCCTTGGTTCGGGATCGGCCCGATGCAGTATGCGGCGTTGCAGTTCGGTGCCATGGCCCACCCGCACAGCTTTCCGCTGCAGATTGCGGTTGAGTGGGGGTTGACCGCCGCATTGCTCCTGTTCTCGTTGCTGGCATGGCTCGGCTGGTGCTGGGTGATGTTCGTGCGTGGACGTGTAAAAAATGACGCCACGCCGGAGCAAGAGCGGGCGTTCCTCGTGGGGTTGACCGGCTCTCTGCTGACAGCCGGTGCGCATTCACTGGTCAGTGGCGTGGTCGTGACGCCCATGAGCCTTGCCATGCTGGTGGTGGTCGTGGGTGCTGCGCTCGGACAGTATCGTGCCGGTCGGGCAGGCGGGGAGGAGAGGAGTCGAGTCTCACCGATAGATCGGGGCCTAAACTTGGCCACGCGCACCGTGGTGTTGTCCGTCTCCATCTGGGCTGCCGGCTTCACATTGATCGAGGTCAGTAACCATAAATACAACTGGGATGTCGGTGGCGAGATGGCATGGGGTGGTTACCAACCGCGTTTCTGGCACCAAGGGAAGCTCGTGCACCACCTCGACGAGCCTTGGCTGGCATTCTCCCGGGATGGGCGACCGTTGCCGACGGAGACGGAGCCTGCCCCGAAGTCTCCGTTACCTCAGGGAACGCGCGAGTAATCCATCCGCCCCAGCACCGCCTCGGTCCGGACCTGCAGCCCCCGCGCATTGCGGTTGTCCTGGTAGAAGCGCGGGTTGGGCAGCATGGCGGCGAGCCGCGCGGCTTCGTGCCGGGTCAGGGCGCTGGCCGGCTTGCCGTAGTAGTGGCGGGCGGCGGCCTCGATGCCGTAGAGCAGGTTTCCCCACTCGGCGTAGTTGAGGTAGAGCTCCAGTATCCGCCGCTTGCCTAGCACGCCTTCCATCATCAGGGCGATCAGCGCCTCCTGGCCCTTGCGCCAGAGAGACTGCTCGGCGGAGAGGAACAGGTTCTTGGCCAGCTGCTGGGTGATGGTCGAGCCGCCGGCGACGATCGTCCCGGCCTCGAGGTTCTTCTCCATGGCCTGCCGGATGCCGGTCAGGTCCAGTCCCCAGTGATCCATGAACCGGTCGTCCTCGGAGGCGACCACGGCCTGCCTGGCGGGCAGGCTGATCGCCTCGTACGGAACGAACTGTTGCCGCGCCTGGATATCCGGCTTGATGTCGCGCAGCAGCTCCACGCGCTCGCGCATGAAGGCGCTGGACTCCGGGTTTTGCTCCCGCAGGTGCCAGACCTGGACGAAGAACCACAGCTGGATCAGCAGGAAGGCGAGCAGCGCCAGCAGGAGCAGGCGCCCGAGAAAGCGGCGGATGGGGCGA
>NZ_JAWLHI010000130.1:0-4158 GCF_041690455.1 Marinobacter sp. | reverse complement strand
AACCGTCCGGGTCATGACATCGTTGATCATTACACCTACGCCTTCCTGGGCGACGGCTGCCTGATGGAAGGCATCTCCCACGAAGTCTGCTCCCTGGCCGGCACCCTGGGCCTCGGCAAGCTGATCTTCTTCTACGACGACAACGGCATCTCCATCGACGGTGACGTGGATGGCTGGTTTACCGACAATACTCCGCAGCGTTTCGAATCATACGGTTGGCAGGTGATTCCGAACGTGGACGGCCACGACGCCGAGGCCATCCGTGCTGCCATTGAAGCTGGCCGCGCCAACACCGAGCAGCCCACCCTGATCTGCTGCAAGACCATCATCGGCTTCGGCTCACCCAATAAGCAGGGCAAGGAAAGCTGCCACGGCGCACCGCTGGGTGACGACGAAATCGCGCTGACCCGCGAGCAGCTGGGTTGGGAGCACGGCCCGTTCGAAGTACCGGAAGACATTTACGCGGCGTGGAACGCGAAAGAGAAAGGTGCCCAGTCCCAGAAAGCGTGGGATGAGAAATTCGCTGCCTACGAGAAGTCCGAGCCGGAGCTGGCCGCTGAATTCAAGCGCCGCATGGCCGGTGACCTGCCAGCCGACTTCGCCGAGAAGGCCCAGGCCTATATCCAGGAATGCCAGGACAAGGGCGAGACCGTTGCTTCCCGCAAGGCTTCCCAGAACACCCTGAACGCCTACGGCCCGCTGCTGCCGGAACTGATGGGCGGCTCCGCTGACCTGGCCGGCTCCAACCTGACTATCTGGAGCGGCAGCAAGGGGCTGACCAAAGAAGATGCCTCCGGCAACTACATTTATTACGGTGTCCGTGAGTTCGGTATGGCGGCGATCATGAACGGTATCGCCCTGCACGGCGGTTTCGTGCCCTATGGCGCCACCTTCCTGATCTTCATGGAATACTGCCGCAACGCAGTACGCATGGCCGCCCTGATGAAGCAACGCTCCATCTTCGTGTTCACCCACGACTCCATCGGCCTGGGTGAAGACGGCCCCACGCACCAGCCGGTCGAACAGCTGGCCAGCCTGCGCACCACCCCGAACATGAGCACCTGGCGCCCGGCCGATACTGTGGAATCCGCAGTGGCCTGGAAGGCCGCGCTGGAGCGCAAAGACGGCCCGACCGCAATGGTCTTCTCCCGCCAGGGCCTGCCACATCAGGACCGTACCGCTGAGCAGCTGGCCAACGTTGCCCGCGGTGGTTACATCCTGTCAGACAGCGAAGGCGCGCCGGAACTGATCCTGATCGCCACCGGTGGCGAACTCGGCCTGGCCCAGGACGCCGCCGCCAAGCTCCGGGAGCAGGGCAAGGCCGTCCGCGTGGTTTCCATGCCGTCCACCGATGTCTTCGATGCCCAGAGCGCCGAGTACAAACAGCAGGTGCTGCCGCTGGAAGTCACCAACCGCATCGCCATCGAAGCGGGTATTGCTGACTACTGGTACAAGTACGTTGGCCTCGATGGTCGCGTGGTGGGCATGACCACCTTCGGTGAGTCCGCACCGGCGGGCGAGCTGTTCAAGGAGTTCGGCTTCACCGTCGACAACATCCTGGAAGTGGCTGACGAACTGCTGGACGCCTGATGAACAACTCCAAGCCTTTTCGCATTGCCATCAACGGGTACGGCCGGATCGGCCAGTGCGTGTTGCGGGCGCTGTATGAAAACGGCTATCGCGACCACCTGCAGGTGGTCGCGATCAACGAGTTGTCCGACATCGACACCATCGCCCACCTGACCCGCTACGACTCCACCCACGGCCGGTTCCGGGGTGATGTGGCGGTGGAGGGTGATGACCTGGTTGTCAATGGCGACCGCATCCGCGTCTTGCAGCATCCGGATCCGGCCGATCTGCCCTGGCGTCTGCTGGATGTGGACCTGGTACTGGAATGCTCCGGCTCCTTTTCCGACCGGGCGACAGCCCAGAAGCACATTGATGCCGGCGCCCAACGGCTGCTGTTCTCCCAGCCCGCCGGATCGGATGTCGACCGCACCGTTGTGTTCGGAGTCAACGACGCCGAACTGACCGGCGAGGATGAGATTGTCGCCGCAGCCTCCTGCACCACCAATTGCCTGGTTCCGGTGATCAAGGTGCTGGATGATGCGCTCGGCGTGGAGCAGGGCAGTACCACCACCATCCACGCCGCCATGAACGACCAGCCGGTGATCGACGCCTATCACCACCAGGACCTCCGCCGCACCCGCAGCGCCCTGCACAATATCGTGCCGGTGGATACCGGCCTCGCCCGCGGCATCGAACGCCTTTTGCCCCACATGGAAGGCCGGTTCAGCTCCGTGGCCATGCGCGTGCCCACCCTGAACGTCTCGGCCATCGATATGGTGGTCAACGTTGGCAAGGTTACCTCTGTCGAGGCCGTTAACAAGCTGTTAGAGAACGCCTCAAAGGGGCCGTTAAAAGGTATTCTCGGTTACACCGACGAACTGCTGGCCAGCTCCGACTTCAACCACGACGCCCACTCCGGCATCGTCGACGGCGGCCAGACGAGAGTGACCGGCGGCACCATGGTGAAAGTGCTGTGCTGGTTTGATAACGAGTGGGGGTTTGCCAACCGGATGCTGGATGTCAGCCGGTGTTGGCTGGGAAAGACTGAAAAGGGAGTCTGATCCCCAGGGAGCAAAACTGAAAATGGGGTCAGATGAAAGCTTTCATCAGACCCCGGGGCCGCTGACCAGGCTCTGTGCTATCTCAGGGGTCTGATGAAAACCTTCATCTGACCCCAGCTTGACTAAAGAGGGGTCTGACCCCGAACGGGGGTCAGACCCCATGATCATGCAGACTTAGGGAAGATTGTTATGGCCATCAAAAAAATGACCGACCTCAACCTCGCCGGCAAGCGGGTCCTGATCCGCGAAGACCTCAACGTGCCGGTCAAAGACGGCAAGGTAACCAGCGATGCCCGCATCCGCGCCTCCCTGCCCACCATCAAGGCAGCGAAGGACGCCGGCGCCAAAGTCATGCTGATGTCCCACCTGGGCCGTCCGGAAGAAGGCGTCTACGACGAAGCCTCCTCCATGAAGCCGGTCGCCGACCACCTGACCCAGGTCCTCGGCCAGGAAGTCCGCCTGATCAAGGACTACCTCGACGGCGTTGAAGTGGCCGACGGCGAAGTCGTCCTGTTCGAAAACGTCCGCTTCAACAAGGGCGAAAAGAAAGACGACGAAGAACTGTCCAAGAAATACGCCGCCCTGTGCGACGTCTACGTCATGGACGCCTTCGGCACCGCCCACCGCGCCCAGGCCTCCACCCACGGCGTCGCCCGCTTCGCTCCCGAAGCCTGCGCCGGCCCGCTGCTGGCTGCTGAGCTGGACGCCCTAGGCAAGGCCCTGGACAACCCGGCCAAACCGGTCGTCGCCATCGTCGGCGGCTCCAAGGTCTCCACCAAGCTGGACGTGCTCAACGCCCTGGAAAATGTCTGCGACCAGATCATCGTCGGAGGCGGCATCGCCAACACCTTCCTGGCAGCTGCGGGTCACCCGGTTGGCAAGTCCCTGTGCGAACACGACCTGATCGAAACCGCCAAAGAAATTGCCAGCCGCGTTGAAATCCCGCTGCCGGTAGACGTAGTGGTCGCCAGCGAATTCGCCGAAACCGCCACCGCTACCACCAAGAACATCTCCGACGTTGCCGAAGGTGACATGATCCTCGACGTCGGCCCCGAAACCGCCGGCAAATTCGCCGAAGTGCTCAAAAACGCCAAAACCATCCTCTGGAACGGCCCGGTCGGCGTCTTCGAATTCGACCAGTTCGGCAACGGCACCAAAGCCCTGGCTGAAGCCATCGCCCAAAGCGACGCTTTCTCCCTCGCTGGCGGTGGAGACACCGTCGCCGCCGTTGACAAGTACGGCGTTGCTGACAAAATCTCCTACATCTCCACCGGCGGCGGCGCGTTCCTCGAATTCGTCGAGGGCAAGACACTGCCGGCAGTAGCAGTACTGGAAGAGCGCGGCGTTTAAGTAACTGCTTAAAAGGCTTAGGCGCAAGAGCAAAATCAGAATCGCAAGGAGGGTGGGGTAAGTCTTTCGCGGAATCTCGGAGGCCATGGACGGCCGGAGAGAAGCGCACATGGATGTGCTCGTAGCGGGTCCGCGAAAGACTTACCCCACCCTCCGCCGCAGACTCCAGAGTCTGCAA
>NZ_JAWLHI010000129.1:0-4459 GCF_041690455.1 Marinobacter sp. | reverse complement strand
CCACCTGTACATCAACAGCCCGGGTGGTTCGGTAACAGCCGGCATGTCTATCTACGACACCATGCAGTTTATCAAGCCCGACGTGGCCACGCTGTGTGTGGGTCAGGCGGCCAGCATGGGTGCCTTCCTGCTGGCGGGCGGCGCTGAAGGCAAGCGCGCGTGTCTGCCGAATTCCCGGGTGATGATCCACCAGCCGTTGGGCGGTTACCAGGGTCAGGCGACGGATATCGAGATCCACACCCGTGAGATTCTGAAAATCCGTCACACCCTGAATTCCATCCTTGCCCACCACACCGGGCAGAAACTGGAGACCATCGCCAAAGACACGGATCGTGACAACTTTATGGATCCGCAGCAGGCGAAGGACTACGGCCTGATTGATTCTATACTTGATAAGCGTGTACCGAATAAATAATACTGAAGGTAATCGCAACATTCCCTGCCGGCGTATTGAGGTGATTGCGCCGGTAAACCAAGCTCAGAGGTATTTCAATGGCAGATGAAAGAAACGGCAGAGGCGACGATAACGGCAAGTTGCTGTACTGCTCGTTTTGTGGAAAGAGCCAGCATGAAGTCCGTAAGCTCATTGCAGGGCCCTCGGTGTTCATCTGCGACGAGTGCGTAGATCTGTGCAATGACATCATCCGGGAGGAAATCCAGGAGAATTCCCAGGAGGAGGCGAGTGATCGTCTGCCGTCACCTGCGGAAATCCGGGAAACCCTGGACGAATACGTCATTGGCCAGGATCGTGCCAAGGTGGTGTTGTCCGTCGCGGTTTACAACCACTACAAGCGGCTGCGCTATGGCGAGGGCAAGAACGATGTCGAGCTCGGCAAGAGTAACATCCTGCTGATTGGCCCGACCGGTAGCGGTAAGACCCTGCTCGCCGAGACCCTGGCCCGCATGCTGAATGTTCCGTTCACAATCGCGGACGCCACCACGCTGACCGAAGCCGGTTACGTGGGTGAGGACGTGGAGAACATCATCCAGAAGCTGCTGCAGAAGTGCGACTATGATGTGGACAAGGCCCAGCGTGGCATTGTCTACATCGATGAGATAGACAAGATCTCCCGTAAGTCGGACAACCCGTCCATCACCCGGGATGTTTCCGGTGAGGGCGTGCAGCAGGCGCTGCTCAAGCTGATCGAAGGCACCGTTGCGTCGGTTCCGCCCCAGGGTGGCCGTAAGCATCCGCAGCAGGAATTCCTGCAGGTGGACACCACGAACATGCTGTTCATTTGTGGTGGTGCCTTCGCCGGTCTGGAGAAGGTGATCCAGGAACGTTCCGAGCGCAGCTCCATTGGCTTCTCCGCTACGGTGAAGAGCCAGAACGACGCCAAGAGCGCCGGTGATGTCATCAAGGATGTGGAGACCGAGGACCTAGTGAAATTCGGCCTGATTCCCGAGTTTGTCGGGCGGCTGCCGGTGGTGGCTACGCTGACTGAGCTGGACGAAGATGCCCTGGTACAGATCCTCACGCAACCCAAGAACGCCCTGACCAAGCAGTATCAGAAGCTGTTTGATATGGAAGGCGTGGAGCTGGACTTCCGGGAAGACGCACTGCGTGCCGTGGCCCGCAAGGCCATGGAACGCAAGACCGGTGCCCGGGGCCTGCGTTCCATCATGGAAGCCACGCTACTGGACACCATGTACCAGATCCCGTCCGAGCATGACGTCACCAAGGTGGTCATCGATGAAAGCGTGATCAACGGCGATTCAGAGCCGTTCAAGATCTACGCCAGCAGCGACCACGCCAAGGCGGTGCCCGAGGACTGACCCTACCTTCACCCCTGGACCCGGGGTCAGATGAAAGCCTTCATCTGACCCCATCTTCACCTCCACGTTAACTCCAATTCCAATCCGTTTTCCCCCCGCAAAAAGATTGCAATTTTAATCAGTGCCCCAATGAAGGGTGATATGCTGAAAGAAATACCGTCAGAGGAAGTCCTATGACCCTGATACCCGAAGATACCGTGCAAGAATACCCGTTGCTCCCGTTGCGGGACGTGGTGGTGTTCCCGCACATGGTGGTGCCCCTGTTTGTCGGCCGTGAAAAATCCATCCAGGCACTGGAAGCGGCGATGGAAGGCAGCAAGGAAATCCTGCTGGTGGCCCAGCGCGACGCCTCCACCGATGAACCCGGCGCCAACGATGTGTTCGAAATGGGCACCCTGGCGACCGTGCTGCAGATGCTGCGACTCCCTGACGGTACCGTAAAAGTACTCGTAGAGGGCAATGCCCGGGCCTCCATCAGTAACATCAGTGAGGCCGATTACCTCACCGGCGGCGCCGTGCTGCTGGAAGAGGAATCCCTTCCCGAGCGGGAAGAGGAAGTGCTGGTCAAGACCCTGACGGACGAGTTCGAGAAGTTTGTGAAGCTTTCAAAGAAAGTACCGTCCGAGGTCTCCAGCTCCCTGACCGGCATCAACGAGGTAGAGCGCCTGGCCGATACCATGGCAGCGCACCTCGAGATGCGCATTCCCGAGAAGCAGGAACTGCTGGAAGCCCTGGACGTGCGCAAGCGCGTGGACCTGCTGCTGGGCAAGCTGGATGGCGAAATCGACCTGATCGAGGTTGAGAAGCGCATCCGTGGCCGCGTCAAGAAGCAGATGGAGCGCAGCCAGCGGGAGTATTACCTGAACGAGCAGATGAAGGCCATCCAGAAAGAGATGGGTCAGCTCGGTGAGGGTAATAACGATTTTGAAGAGCTCGAGAAAAAGCTCGAGGAAGCCGGCCTGCCGGAAGAGGCCCGCAAGAAGACCGAAGCCGAGCTCAACAAGCTCAAGATGATGTCTCCCATGTCCGCCGAGGCGACCGTGGTGCGTGGCTACATCGACTGGATGCTGGCGGTGCCCTGGAAGAAGCGCAGCCGGGTTCGTCATGACATCGAGAAAGCCCGTGAAATCCTCGATCGCGACCATTACGGCCTGGACGAGGTGAAGAAGCGGATCCTCGAATACCTGGCGGTCCAGAGTCGTGTGAAGAAGGTGAAAGGGCCGGTGCTGTGCCTGGTCGGGCCTCCTGGCGTGGGTAAGACGTCGCTCGGGCAGTCCATCGCCAGGGCGACCAACCGTAAATACACCCGGATGGCTCTGGGTGGTGTACGGGATGAGGCCGAAATTCGGGGCCACCGAAAGACCTACATCGGCGCGCTGCCTGGCAAGCTCCTTCAGAAGCTGTCCAAGGTAGGGGTCAAGAACCCGTTGTTCCTGTTCGACGAGATCGACAAGATGGGTATGGATCACCGTGGTGACCCGGCCTCCGCGTTGCTGGAGGTGCTGGACCCCGAGCAGAACCATACCTTCAACGATCATTACCTTGAGGTGGACTACGATCTCTCGGACGTAATGTTCGTGTGTACCTCCAACTCGATGAATATTCCGCCGGCCCTGCTGGACCGGATGGAAATCATTCGCATCCCGGGCTACACCGAGGATGAGAAGGTGAATATTGCCCTGCGTTACCTGCTGCCGAAGCAGATCAAGGCCAACGGCCTGCGCAAGGATGAGCTGAAGATACCGGAAGAGACCCTGCGCGACCTTATCCGCTATTACACCCGGGAAGCCGGTGTGCGGGGCCTGGAGCGTGAAATCGCCAAGATCTGCCGCAAGGTGGTTCGGGAGCACGTTGAAGCCGGTGAAAAGGCGTCTGTAACGCTGACGCCGGAGATGCTGGAAGACTACTCCGGAGTCAAGAAGTTCAAATATGGCCTTGCCGAGGAAAGTGATCAGATCGGCCAGGTGACCGGTCTTGCCTGGACCCAGGTGGGTGGTGAGCTGCTCACCATCGAATGTGCCCTGACACCGGGCAAGGGCCGTGTGGTCAAGACCGGCTCACTCGGTGACGTCATGCAGGAGTCCATCCAGACCGCCTTGACTGTGGTTCGCAGCCGCGCGGCAGGACTGGGTATCCCCGCTGACTTCCATGAGAAGCATGATCTGCACATCCACGTGCCTGAGGGTGCCACGCCGAAAGATGGCCCGAGTGCGGGTATCGGCATGTGTACCGGGCTGGTCTCTGCTCTGACCCGGATTCCCGTTCGGGCCGATGTGGCGATGACCGGTGAGATCACTCTCCGGGGCCGTGTCCTGGCGATCGGCGGCCTCAAGGAGAAGTTGCTGGCAGCCCACCGGGGCGGCATAAAGACCGTTGTGATTCCCGATGAAAATGTCCGGGATCTCAAGGAGATACCGGAGAATATCAAGGAGTCGCTGGAGATCCGTCCGGTCAAGTGGATCGATGAGGTGCTGGATATTGCCCTGGCATATCCGCCCGAGGCTCATGCCGAATCGGCGTCCGGTGAAGCCGGTTCCGGGAAGCCCCGGGACGAGGAAGGCGATGCTGGCGAGCGCATAAATACACATTAAAGCCTTGATGAGTTGTTGACATGCCTGAGAGCCCGTTGGTATAACTGTTTCGCCGTGAAGCAGCCAATACCAAGGGCTCCCGCGCAGTAAGT
>NZ_JAWLHI010000128.1:0-4721 GCF_041690455.1 Marinobacter sp. | reverse complement strand
TTCACAGGTACAGAAACGATTGAGCATCGCCATGAGCCGAATACCGGGGCTTTCAAGCGTGCGCTGGTGTTTCTGTTTTCGTTGTTGCCGGTGGAGCCGTTGCTTTAAGTCAGGTGCGCTTTGGAGTCTGATATCGCGGGATTGAGTTGCCAAACACGTGGTAGCAAGTGTGCTAGTGCCCTTCTATAATCACAACTATGAAAAAGCTGACCCTTAAGTTAAATGACCGCACTCCCGAAACGCTCTCAATGAAGCGCTTGGGGCAGTACATTACCCATCTCTCCGAAATGCTCGGAGAAGTGGAGCATGTGCATTTTGAATCGGTCAGCAAAGGCAGCGCCATGCTGAATGTGGATGTTGAAGACCTGCACTATCAGAAGGTACTCACCCATGTTCGGGAAGTTCCAAACGGGATGGGCGCGAAGAAACAGCTATCGGGGTATCGTAGTTTGCAGCAACTCATGGACGAGGATGGCACAGGAGGTGTGATTTTGAACGATACTGATACTCGAATCCTGTCATTCAGGAAAAGACCCGATGACGAGAAGCCCTTGGTGGTTAACAAACTCGGTTCTGTTCAGGGTCGGTTGTACCGCGTTGGCGGCAAGGATGACACCATCCCCGTGAGTCTGGAAGGTGTTAATGGGGAAACGCTTCGTTGCGAAGCCTCTATCGATATTGCCCGAGAGCTTTCTTCCCTGCTGTTCAAACAGGTTCGGGTTAGTGGGCATGGTACCTGGGAGCGATCGCCGGAAGGTGGCTGGCGGCTCAAAAAGCTCAAAATAGAATCTTACCGGGAGCTGGATGCAGCCAAGGTCGGTGATGTTGTTGGCCGTCTTCAGGCAATTGGCGGTTTAAAATGGGCGGATATGGAAGATCCGCATGGAGTGGCCAGGGATTTGAGAGGCTGATTTGAAGTTATTAGTCGACAACAACATCCTGATACAGATTCTTGCCCCAAGCCAAACGGGTCTTACCCATCCGGAGACGAGTGTTATCCTGGGCCGTGTTGCTGAGCGCGCGCAGGCATTTGTCTCTGAGGCAGAGAAAAGGAACGCTCTTATTCTCATACCGACACCCGTGTTGTCTGAATTCCTGATTGGTGTGGAGGCATCAAAGTATCAGGAGTATCTGGATGTTCTGAATGGCAGTGCGTGCTTTGAAGTTGTGGATTTTGATACTGCGGCAGCGATTGAGTGTGCCCAACTCCCGGACAGGAAAGAGCTCGCTCAGATCTCACCCGGGCAGGTTGCCAGCAAACTCAAATACGACCGCCAGATTGTCGGTATTGCTCTCGCTGCCATGGCGGATGAAGTCTGGTCACACGATGACTCGCTTCGCAAGATCGCAAGCTTCAAAAAATTGGCGATAAAGTCGCTGGCGGATATCGAGCCGCCAGCGGTTCAGGGGCAGATGTTTCCACCTGACGAAGACGCCTGAATATAGCAGACGGTATTTTTTACGTTCCTGCCTGTTGAGTTGGCCACATCGCTGCAATGCTCATCCCCGATGATCAGCTCCGGGTTGTCCTTGCGCCATTGCGCAGTGAGTTCGCCTCTGAAGGCCTTGGCCAAGATGGACTGGGTGAGGTTGTTGACGCGGGCCAGGGCGTTGTTGGCCTGTTGTTCGATGCGGTCGGAATGGGCGAAGAGTCGGTCTACTCGGTGTACGATTTCGGTTTGTTCTTCGAAAGGTGGCTTCCGAATCGGAGAGAGGTGTCGAGAAAAGCAGGCGATTGACTGAAAAAGCGAATTAACGCATATCCGACCCAGTCATGCTCACAGTTCATCTTTATAGAATTGACCGCCCTTCATCACCATGCGCAGGTTCTGATCAATATCGACCAGGAAATCGAGATTCCGGTCGGGGTTACCGTCCACGACCAACAAATCGGCGTGGGCGCCCGGTTCTATGATGCCCAACTTACCCGGGTAAGGGTTGCGGGGGCCGGAAAGTGCCAGCAACTCTCCGTTGCTGCCCGTCGCCATCGAAAGGACAGTCAGAGGGTCGTAGAAACGGGTTAACTTCGCCAGATGTCTGAGCTGATTCCCGGTGCTTTGAGGATTGAACAGAATATCGGTTCCCCACGCCGTTTTGACGTCAAACCGCTGGGCATACTCATAAGCCCTGATGGTGCCCTCGGCGACCTTTGCCTGGGCTGCTCTGCGCTCTGCATCCGGGTACACGTTCGAATCTTCATCCTGCAGGAACGGTTGCAGGCTCCACCATGCGCCCTCTCCGGCAATCATTCTGACCGTTTCCTCATCAGCCAGTTGCCCATGCTCGATGGATTTGACGCCGGCCCGAAGCGCCCTCTGTATGCCGCGAGGGGTATACACGTGCGCCATCGCATAGGTTCCCCAATCTTCCGCGGCTTCCACGGCAGCACGGAGCTCTCGCTCGGTAAACTGTGTGCTGTCCAGCGGATCGAACATGGAGGCCACGCCACCGCCCGCCATTAGCTTGATCTGGGATGCTCCCATCATCAACTGTTCCCGGGTACGGCGCAGAACCTCAGCCTCACCATCTGCGATAGCCGCAACGCCCTGCTGCTCTGCCGGGCTCAGGGGCGTGGTTGGTGTTCTCGGGATTTCGTGGCGCATGCGGAAATCGCCATGTCCCGAAGTCTGGGAGATCATGGCACCGGCCGGGAATATCCTGGGGCCGGGGATGATGCCTTTATCGATGGCCCGTTTCAGGGCAAAGGACGGACCGCCCACGTCTCTGACCGATGTCACACCACGCAGCAGCGTTCTCTCTGCTTCACGGGCTGCAACCAGGTGCACATAGCCGGGCTCGGCCGTCATTGCCTCGATCTGCGAGATTGCGGCCAGAGTTGTGTGCCAGTGGGCATCGATGATGCCGGGCATCAGTATCCGGCCACCACAATCAATGACTTCGGCCCCGTCCGTTCCGGAGCTGTCGTTCAGCAGCGCTTCTATCCGGCCGTTTTCAACCCTGACGGAAACGTTCTTCCGCAGAGGCCCGCCCTTGCCATCGAACAACGTCAGGTTGGTCAGCAATACCGGACCCCCCGAGCGCTTCGGCTTGTTACTCAGAACGGTCGGTGCGTGTAGCCCACTGAACATGGCCATCACGGCCGCTGCGCCACCCAAGAACTGCCGGCGGCTGATGTCTGCCATCATTCGCTCATGGAACTTTTGTAAAAGCGGGGAACCGCAGACGCAGGCTCCGTGAGAGGTGAGTATTGAAGGAGATGAAGAGCCGCCACTATTGCTGAGAAAATTCATGGTCAGGCCCCCTTTGAATATTGAATGTTTGTTGCTGATTTACGGGATTACGGAAAGGAAAAGAAAGCACGCAAACACGACCAGATGAACTGCGCCGTGAAGAATCGTTGCCTTGCCGCCTGTTAAGGTCATTGCAGTAAGGAACAAAGTGAGAACAAGCAGGACCATTTCCGTTGGAGGTAACCCGAGATCCATGGGTAATTCCAGGTACAGGGAAATGGCAGCGATTGTGGGAATGGTTAAACCGATGCTTGCCAGCGCCGAGCCAAGTGCCAGGTTGAAGCCGATTTGCATCTGATTACGCATCGCCGTCCGCACTGCAGCCATGGTTTCCGGCATCAGTACCATCAGTGCAATCGCGACCCCGACCACCGCATGGGGCAGGCTAAACGACACGACTGTGGCCTCCACCAGCGGGGCCATGGTTTCAGCCAGGCCCACCACGCCAATCAGCGATAGCAGCAGAAGAACCATGCTCGCGGCGAACGCTCCTTTGGAAGGGAGCTCGTGGGGAGGTGTTTCTTCCTCGCCCGGCTGCTGCTCGGGCAGAAAATCATCGCGGTGCCGAATCGTCTGGACAAAAAGGAACAACCCATAGAGCAAAAACGACATGGTCCCGGCAAACAGAAGCTGGGCACTGGAAAAGGTTGGCCCTTCGGTGGTGAAGGTGAAATCCGGCAGGATCAGAGTCAGTGTTGCAAGGGTGGCGATGACTGACAGCGCTGGCGCCGTTCCTTCGATTCTAAAGCTCACCCTCTGATGCTTCAGCGCCCCGAGCAACAGGCATAGTCCGATCACACCGTTACAAACGATCATGATTGTCGCAAATACCGTGTCCCGGGCCAGGCTGCTTGCATCCCCGGCATCTGACAGCATCATCGAGACAATCAGTGATACTTCAATGACGGTTACAGCCAGGGCTAGGACTAACGCGCCAAAAGGTTCACCAACGCGATGGGCGATTACTTCGGCATGGTAAACAGCGACAAGCACGACCCCAAGAAGTGTGATCAGGGAAATAAAAGCCAGCACGGGCCCGAGTGTGACACCATGGAGGACAACCAACAGAACGCAAGCAACCGCTGGAAGAACAATGCTCCAGATCGGTATCTGCGCATGCAGTTTTGCCAACCAGTTTACTGGTTTGGTGGGGGAAGCTTTCAATTAATGTGTCCCGGGTCTCAGGCTGCGCAGTGTTTGCTGTAGTAAAGCATCATCTTGATGGGTTGGCAAAAGGAGAAACCGTACGGGTGTGCCGGCTTTGGATCTGGCAAGGTTTTTCAGGTCTGGTGGGACGGCACTGCTACGCCAGATAGGATTTACTGTGGGAGCGGAGCGGGCAAATGTCGCCTTTTAGCTCAAAGCGGGAAAGTGGTCGGCGTGGCAGGATTCGAACCTGCGACCCCTTCGTCCCGAACGAAGTGCGCTACCAAGCTGCGCCACACGCCGATCAACGGCCGGTATTATACG
>NZ_JAWLHI010000127.1:0-5161 GCF_041690455.1 Marinobacter sp. | reverse complement strand
CTCACCTATGATTATAATGGGTGAGAATAGTTCCCAATCTAAGCTCACTTATGGCTTCCCAGGACCACCCTGAAAAAGACCTACGGCGCTACGTCAAGAAGAACGTCTCGACGATCCATATCAACGCGCGTTTGACGCTCACGCAGCGCAAACTGGTCAACGCTCTGCTCTACAACGCCTATGAGGGGCTGCTCTCAGACGACACGCATTCGATTTCCATCCCGCTGCTCAGCGAGATGATCGGTTTTGACAGCCGCAACCAGGCGCATCTTCGTAAGGCGCTGAAGGGGCTGACGGAAACCAGCGTTGAGTGGGATATCCTCGAGGATGACGGCACCAGCGTCTGGGAAGTCTCAAGCCTGCTTTCCTCAGCGCGTATTCGTAAAGGGGTCTGCTCCTACCGCTATGATCGAGGTCTGGCGGAAAAGCTCCGGCACCCGGACATCTACTCGAAGATTAACCTCAGCGTCGTGCGCGAACTTCGCAGCTCGCATGCGCTGATGCTCTACGAAAATTGCTACCGCTACATCGACATCGGACACACCGCTTGGTGGGATTTGGACGTATTTCGCAAGCTCATGGCGGTGGACGAGTTAGCCAGCTATCGCGAATACAAGGTTCTCAAGCGTGACCTCGTCACTCCGGCGATGAATGAGGTAAACAAACTCTCAAACATCCAGTTGGAGTTGGAGACGCGCCGCAAAGGACGTAGCGTTGTCGGGCTACGGTTCCTCGTTACGCCAAACAAGCAGCTCTCGCTGATCGGACTCGAAAAACAAGACGAAATCATTACGAGCAAGGCATATTGCGCGCTGCGCGAGGAAGGGATATCCAAGATCCTCGCCCGTGCCTGGGTGGTTGAGCACGGGGAGGATTATATCTTCGAAAAGCTGGATCTTGCCCGTGACCAGTCGTCCAGCGGGAAGATCAAGTCGTCCAAGGCTGGTTTCCTGAAGTCGGCTATTGAGGACGATTATCACAACGAAAAGGCGCAAAAGCAAAAGCAGCTCTCAGCGGCCCAGGCGAAAAAAGAAGAGCGCGAACAGATGCAAGGGCAGCTTCAGGCGCTCAAGCGCGCTCAGAGAGACGCAGAGAGCGGCTATCGCCACGCCTGCGTGGATCAGGTCGAGAAGGCCTTTGCGGCGCTCTCAGAGGCGGAGCAAAAGGCAGTGACGGCTGACTTTCGTCAAGGCCTTGGAAGTCATATCTATGTGGATGCCTTCAAGAAGGGTGGATGGAAGGACCGTCTCAACTTCCCGGATATAAAAACATTCTGGCATAGGCGCGGTATTGACCTCCCCTCCCCTTCTGACTGGGCACAAAAAAACGGCTTCAATGAGCCGGGTTCGCTGAAAATGGAAATCGAAATGCTTGAGAAGGCAATCGAAGAAATCGGTTAAACCAAAAACCTTTGTTCAACCGGATCACTTGATAGTATCGGGTTCATTTCGCAAAAGTTTCTTAGGATAGGCGGACTTGGGAAAAAGGCCCGTCTTTTGCAATGACGTGCCTGGCTGGGGGGAAAACAAGACCGAGACCGGACCGGACCGAGCATCCGGCCATGCATTTCATCAAGTTTTGCACGAGCTGGCATGAGAAACGTGGCAAACCATGGGGCGTGATATCGGGAACTTACTTCTGGCTTTGCAGAAGGCTCTCAAGGCCTTCCCACAAGGTCAGGCCACGAGATCGACAATAGGCCCGAAATTCATCAGTGACCCTCTTTGGTCCCGGGATCGATACCTTGTCCTGTGGCTCCTTGCGTTTTGGTCCAGGTTTAAGGCGCGTCGTGGGCTCCCTGCTGACAAAGCCAAGCTCGGAGCCTGCCTGTATAGCCTTCTCAATATTCTTTGTTTCAATCTTAGGCTTCGGCTTGGCCGGTGCAGTTGTCGTGGGAAGCTCGATACCGCTACCAAATCCGTACTTGGTCATGCTGCCCCCTCTTTCGTGAGGGTATAAATGACAGCCTGGGAATAGTCGCGGGCATTGTCGATCGCGCTGGTAACCTGCTTTAGGGCCTTGTCGGTCACGGATGCCGTCTTGGCTGCGTGTTCGGCCGTGACGATATCAGGCAGCTCAGCCAACAGGACCCCGTCTCGGAAAATGCGCGTATAAGGCGCCCGCTTGGCGATGCGCACGGGCAAGGTCGGGATGGCGTTGATTTCCATCTCTTGTCGGACATCGCGTTCATCGGTGGTCTGGAAGGCTGCGTTGGTTCGGGTGAAGAGCAAAGTGTAGTTGATCGGCGTGCGGATCATGTTCGATGTGGTTTGCACAAGTCGGACTGCGGCGGCAGCCTGCCGTGCCTCCATTGGGGACCCGTCGAGCGGAATGATGCACAAATCAGTGCGAGACAAAGCAAATGTGACTATCTGGTCCTTCGACCCTTCCAGATCGATGATCAGGTAATCGGCTTCACCGGCAAGGCCGTCGATAAGCTCGACAGTCTCTTCGGCTTGAGGCCGGGCATGGACTGCAAATGGCACACCGCGCCCTTCGCTATTTCGTGCTTCGGTCCAGGCCAGGATGTTGGCGTTGGGATCCAAGTCTAGAATCGCAACGCGACCACCCGCCAGAGCGATCTGTTCGGCCAAGAGCATAGCAGAGGTGGTTTTCCCTGATCCGCCCTTCGAGTTGGCGAAAGTGATGACATACATATCGCTATAATACGAAAGCTATCATTAAAGTCAACATTAGTTATAACCTTAACGTTAACGTTCTTGCTACCATTAACGTTAACATTAACTCTAATGTTAACGTTAATTTTCACTATCAACAGGGGATCATAACACAGGCCGAGAACAGCTCGTGGCTTTGGCGCCGTTGTGTCTTGCTCGTGGAGGGCTGAAGCTCAGGTTGCCAGTGCGATACCCACGGCCCAGATGGCATAGGAGGTTGCGAAGGACAAACGGTACAAGCACCTCAGCAGCCAGAATCTTGGGTCTTGGACTGATTCGGGTCGAGCATGACCGGCGCTGGCTGGACGCTGGCGCCTCTTGCCCTCGCAAGACCAGGCATGTCCATAATGCCCGGTCTGCAAGCACCGCTATGTAAGCACCGCTATGTAACTGTGCCACACTATGTAACTTATTTCCTTTTGTATAAGAAAGGTTGTTGACTGATGATCTCGTGACAGCAGACTGTAAGCTGAATAAAAAAGTACAACCCAGAAGGGCGCTTTGACTTGACAGCGCTCTTACAAGCTGGGTCAGGAGGGAACTTGGCATGAGCAGTAAATACACTCTACTACAAGGAACGCAAGGAACGGTCGTGTGCGCCATGAGTGTGCTTCTGGCGACATCAAGTCTCGCCAATGGATATTTGGAAAATCGCTCCTGGCAGTTCCAGACATCGGCAGACAAGGCAAACAAAGCCTTCGTTCTCGACATTATCGAAAAGAAACAAGGCGGATTTTACGACGGCTTCAACGTCACCAACACCAACAACATTACGAACAATATTGGCATGCAGGTAAATTGCAACAATACCGGCAACACCGCCAATACCACCGGCAACATTACTGATAACGGCCAAGCTGGGCCGAATACGTCTTCAAGTGGAAATCCAAATATTGCGTCCGATAGCATAGCGAACAGTGACACCACAACAGCTGAGACTGATGGCTTCGGGGAGGGGTCAACGGCTGGCAATGAGGCTGTTAACGAAGCTGGATCGCAAACCACCTTTGGTGGAACTACCAATCAAGCCGGATCACAAACCAATTCAGGGGCAATTGATTCCTCTGCGAATAACAACACTATTGATAATGGTTTAGGCGACGTGACAAACGGTGAGACCAACCAGGCCCTCAACAACGAGCAAAGCAACTCTGGCGTTCTGACTGCTGGCGGTGGTACGGCATGCAATTTCGATGGGTCCAACGTGACAGGGACAGGCCCGTCATCCGGCAGCAGCCCACTGAATTGATAATAAAAAAAACGAGGCAGTTCGAATGACAAGATACTCAAGGGCCTTTGCCGCAATCGCGTTATCAGCGACGGTGTCAGGCTGTGCCGTTATTCCCGAGGATATGCGCCGTGAGACCCTTAACGAAGGGGATGTGCCAGTGGTCATGTCCTCGAAGCCAACACCCAACAATACCCCGCTCACGGCCAAGTTGATCTGTTACGGAGAGCGTCTGGAACGCGCCGATAAAGGTCATATTGGAATTGGTGTCGGCAATATACGAGATTACACCGGCAAACAGAGTGATCTCGAAGGATTCGTCGTGACACAAGGCGGCGCCTTGATGGCGTATACCGCGCTTGGTCACCTGGTGCCCGGCATCACATTGCACGAGCGGTTTGATACGCAGGTCGCGGATGCAGAACTTCAGTACATCGCCAATCGCCAGCTGGGCGATGGAAGGATGCATGAAACGGTGAACGAGCAAAGCGGGCAGCGCGACCAAGTTCCTTGGAAACCCTACTACGGCGGCAGTGTGCTGCAGTCCGATTACTATATCGTCGGCGGCATTACCGAAGTGAACTACAACATCCAGTCGGGTGGTGGAGAGATCGGTGTCAACAATGTTGGTGGCAAAGGTCGGATTTTCACGATGAATGTCGGTATTGATATGCGCATCGTCGGGAGCCAGACCCTCAAGGTCTATGACACGGTTTCGGTCCAGAAGCAGATCTCGGGATACGAAGTCGGGCTTGATGTCTTCCGGTTCTTTAACAGCGATCTATGGGACGTGAACGCTGGCAGCAAAAACCAGGAGCCGCTTCAGCTGGGCGTGCGTATGGCGATCGAGAGCGCATTGCTCGACATTGTCCCGTCCGTCACGAAGGTGGAGGCGGCCGGGTGCGAACCGGCGGTTCCGCTGGTCGAAGCCGATGAATATGCGGGGGGGAAAGCGGGATGAGAGAATCTGGAGCGGACAGCATGCCCAGAGCGTCAAAGCCCTCCATTGTACGTTCTGGGGGAGTGGCAGCGATCGAAAAGCGATCATATACGGCCAGTGACCGGCCTTATGAAGGCAACACAAACAGTTCAGAACTTGCTGAAAACTTTACTTGTCTAGTGGTTTATGTTACCAAATTAGGGTTTGATGTCCATGCTCGACTAGGAAGTCGACACTTGATCCATAAAAGATCATCCACGCAGCTCGCGCGTGATTCAGGAAAAGGAGAAGCCGCTGGGCGGTAAACTTAAGATA
>NZ_JAWLHI010000126.1:0-5259 GCF_041690455.1 Marinobacter sp. | reverse complement strand
GCCTAAGTCTGCCGCTGGACTACCCGGGCGGCCAAGTCTTGAATGCGGTGCGCCACCCCCCGGTGCTACGCCCCGTGATCCGCAACGACGCGCCCTATTACAACTACGAGTGGGGCAACCTCGAACCGGGGCTGACCGACATTGGATCCGACGATGCCGTGTTGCTGTACACCCAGTATTCCACCCAGTGGGATAGCCTGGCCCACCGCGGTTCGCTGTTCGACGTAAGCGGCACCGGCAAACCGGAGCCGGTGTACTACAACGGCTATCGTGCCGGAGGGGATGTCACGATGGATGCGGAGCAGCGCGTTGGCGCCAAGGCGCTCGGCATCGAGCACATGGCGGTCCATGGTGTCCAGGGCCGCGGTGTGCTGGTCGACCTGTTCAGCCGCTTCGGCGAGTTCCCCCGCAAGCTCGTCGGTTACGATGACCTGATGCGGGTCATGGAGGAAGACAATGTCCAAGTCGAGTCCGGTGACATCCTTTGCCTGTGGACGGGGCTCGATCAGATGATCATGCACATGCAGGGGCGACCCGACGCATCGATCAGGGAGGCCTGTGCGGTCCTGGATGGCAGCGACCAGCGCCTGCTGCAGTGGATTACCGATAGTGGTGTCGCCGCGATTGCGGCGGACAATCTGGCTGTGGAGGCGCTGGGCCAGCCGCAATCGGGCGGCCACACTGGAACCACCTTGCCTCTCCATGAGTTGTGTCTGTTCAGGCTCGGCGTGCATCTGGGAGAACTTTGGTCCCTGTGGGAGCTCGCAGCCTGGTTGCGCCAGCATCACCGCTGCCGCTTCTTGTTGACTGCGCCACCTTTACGGCTCACCGGCGCGGTCGGTTCGCCGCTGACCCCCATTGCTACGGTGTAGCCGCTTTGACCATCCTCAACGAACTGCCGAAACCGCCCCAGAACCCACCCACGGAGCGGGACTTGACGGCGTCATGGCGCGGCAACTTCGATGAGCCCCTGCTTACAATCAAATGCATAACGTATAACCACGAGCCTTTCATCCGCGACGCACTGAATGGCTTCCTGATGCAAAAAACCGATTTCCCTTTTCGAATCGTCGTTCACGACGATGCATCAAACGACAGCACACAGGAAATTATCAAGCACTACGCCGGCAGGTATCCCAATGTCATAAAGACGATTCTCCAGGAGAAAAATCTACACTCCCGCGGCATCAAACGAGGTCCGTACGTCGATCCGCTAGTTGCAGGGCAATATATCGCTCTCTGCGAGGGGGATGACTACTGGATTGACGCAAATAAGCTCCAACGGCAAGTTAATGTACTGGCTGCCAACCCTAACTACTCGGCCTCAGCCGAAAACTCTCTGATTCACTTCCTGAGCACAAACGATATCGGTGCCTTCAGCAAATTGCCTGACCATCTCGTGAGCATTCCTGAAATGCTGAGAGGCCGAGTTTTTTCGACAGCGTCCGTCGTTCACCGGGCATCGGGGATCGCGGGCCGGGATGAAGCATTGAGGGTTGCGGGTGACATTGGCACCTGGTGCTACCTTGCGACTCGAGGCGAGATTCATTATCGGTCGGTGTTTTCTTCAGTGTATCGGCGTGGGGCACATGGCGCGGTGTTAGGTACTGACCCGTTGAATTGGGCGCGCAAGATAGAAAGGTGGAATGACGACCTGGAAGCATTCCTGGCCGAGCCTCAACTAACTTGGCTCTTCAAAAGGCGTAATTTCGCCAATTATCATATCGCGGGTTGCAACTCCGCTCTATCCGTGGCGGCCAGACTGACCGCGTGGAAGAAGTGCATTCAGTACGACCGCACAGGAGCGCTCCGCAGTTTGGCAGGTAGGTTGCCGATCGCCGGCCCCATGGCGAAGAAGGCGCGGAGCTATCTTGAAAGGGAGCGGGAAGAGTCTAGGTTGTGGGCCAGACATGAAGCATGGATGCGGAAGACTGACCGCCGAATCCAATCCAATCTGGTGATCGGTGTCACGTCGTTGCCTGCGCGTATAGAAAAGGCCTGGATGGCGATCGTTAGCTTGTTGGACCAGGAAATAGGTGCCGAGAAGGTCGTGCTAGTTCTTGCTGAGGAGGAGTTTCCGAGCCGAGCACTGCCCAGCGAATATCGGTTACTGGAAACTGTGGGCTTAGAAATACTTTGGGTGTCCCGAAACTCCGGAGGTTACAAGAAACTGTTACCGATCCTGGAAAGATACCCCGGGTGCGACGTGATAACGGCAGACGACGGGGTAGTATATTCGAATTCAATGGTTTCGGAGTTATTAGAGGCCCGTAACCTCGGTTCGCGCACGATTGTAGGGCATGGCGGCTGGCAGATGCGTGCGCTGGAAGGGCGACTCCTTCCCTCTCGTCTTTGGCCGTATGCAGCCGGGGGTACGGCTTCGCCTTCAGTGTTGCTTCCTGGCCGCGAAGGGATTTTTTATCCTCGAGAGTTTTTGCGGTCCGGTGAACTGAAAAACCTGGATCGTGCGCTTGAACTCTGTCCAACCGCGGATGACATCTGGTTCTGGGCCGTCTCCGTGCTGGAAGGATGGGTCCCTTACTGCATTGGCAATCACGCGATCGACACCATACACCCACAGCGTGGGGCGCCAGAGCTGGGCCAATTGAATCTGGATGCCGATGATGTGCAAGTCGCTAATGCCATAGGGCACTTTGACATTGCCATTGCCCAGACCCTTTAAAAAAACGTGCCTGCAAGGTCCGCAACGCTTCAATGAAAAGCCCGGTGATAGATTAAAATAACATACTTTTATGGGAACCAAAGGCCGCCAGATCACTGCTGTCCCACTTTGGCGGCCTTCAGCTGTAGGTGCATCCGGGCATCCGGGCATCCGGGCACCAGGTGGATCGTGGTTTCGGCAGCGGAGGAGTGTGGCCAACGGTTTGCGCTGGAACAGCGCTTAATTGCGCCATGCGAAAGAGTGCCTGGATGCCCATTGCAGAACGTGAGACAAACTTTTGGAATGCCACCAGCAGCGCATCAACTGCCACGGTGGTTGGATTCCAATGCCCAACAGCAGAATCTCGGCGCCGCGCATGCCGTCTCTCCTGTCCGGAATCCTGTCCCGAGCATGGCTCAGTATGTCGGCGAATTCCACTCAGAATGACGAGGAGCCATTTTTAAAGATCTGTCCGAGTCAGGTGCACAGGTTCCGGCCATAGTCCGATTCCTCGTTTCGATTCAGCGTTTTCTGGTGCAAACATTGTATCGAAAATGCCACAGGAACTGGGCTATGTCTTTGAATTACGTGGGACAGCAGTGGAGCGCAGGAGACCAATGAGCTGCAATATCCTCATTACGTGCGCCGGCCGCCGCAGTTATCTGGTCGATTACTTTCGCGAGGTCGTCGCGCCCCTAGGCGGTCACGTTGTGACTGCCAATTCCGAGTCCTTCGCCGCCGGCTTGCTCGCGGGCGACCGGCGGTACGTAGTGCCCACCATTGATGACCCTGGCTATCTCGAAGCTCTTCTCAGGATCGTGGAAGATGAGGAAATAAGCCTGGTTTTATCGCTTTTTGATGGTGATCTACCCAAGCTCGCGGCGGCGCGACAACAGTTTCTCGACAGGGGAGCGGAGGTAGCGGTTAGCGATCCGGAAACAATTGATATGGCTGGAGACAAGTGGCGAATGTTCGAGTTTCTGACCTCCAGGGGTGTCCCCACACCGCGCACCTGGCTCGATCCTGATGCCGCGCTGGCGGCGGTGGCGGCTGCCGACGCATCCTTTCCGCTTTTCGTGAAACCGCGTTGGGGGATGGCATCGCTCGGCGTCTTGAAAGTGCATTCACCGGACCAGATTCACGCACTATTCCGCCACGTGCGGGACGAGGTAACACGGAGGTACAGGAAGCTGATGGCGCCGGAGGGACTCCAGGAGACCATCCTCGTTCAGGAGAGCCTGCTCGGACAAGAGTACGGAGCCGACATACTCAACGACTTCCAGGGCAACCATATTGCCACCACCATCAGGCGCAAGATCGCGATGCGGGCTGGAGAGACAAACGCTGCAGTCTCCGTCAGTGATCCGGAACTCGAAGAGCTGTGTAGTCAATTGGCGCACCTACTGCGCCACCGAGGCAATGCGGATGTCGATTTTATCCGGCCACCCGGTGGAGCCGCTCAAGTCTTGGAGATCAATGCCCGGTTTGGCGGAGGTTACCCCTTTTCTCACCTCGCTGGCGCGCGGTTCCCGCGAGCGCTGGTTCAGATGGTGCGGGGGGAAGCACCCGATCCAGGTGAAGTGGAGCCGGGGGTGTATGCGCTCAAGGACATCGTGCCTCGTCGGTACGAGCTCGAGCGAGGATACGGCGGCGCGTGATTCTGCGTTGGGGCACCACAGATTCTTCCACTTGCAGTTCCCAGGCCGGAGCTTTTAGCCCTTTGGGTGCCGGCGAATACCTTGGCTAGGGAATCTCTGAAAACGTTTTTTTGCATCCCGAGCACGTTGACATCCAATTCCGCCAGTACACCCACCTGCTTCATGTCGGCCGCCCCTTGCATCGCAATGGATGCGCTCAGCACAACTAGTGCGCAGGTTTGTAAGCCTTGAGTCCACGCTTAAGTAATCACCCAGGCCCCGATTGGATTCTATAGGGCCGAAGCCTGTCTGGCGTCAACTACTCTGTCCGGTCGGCGACAACTATAATGGCCGGTCGGTGAGCGGGCGATGACCTGCTTTCCGATCGGTTTCTACGCCTCCTTGTTTGTCCTTGCGTGGGCCCGCTAGTCAGGGAAAGATCGTGTTCTTGATTGTTCCACCAAACACCATGGGTGCCCCAATAATGAATTCAGCCCTTAACAGTCTGTCTCGCGGCCGATCGGTCCAGGGTTCTGCCAGGGAACGGCCGAGCCGCGCTGTGTCGCCGGTATTCCGCGGCATGCTCTTCCTGTTGGCTGCGCTGCTGCTCAGCGCCTGCGGAACCTCGTCCCTGACCGAGGAGCAGCGCTTCGAGCGCGCGCAGGAGCTCGAGTCGTCGGGCGACCTTCGTGGCGCGTTGATCGAGTGGAAGAACGTGCTGCAGCAGAATCCGTCGAACGCCGACGCCCGGCTGAGGCTGGGCCTGCTGAACCTGGACCTGGGCGATCTGGAGGCCGCACGGCTGGAACTGCGGCGCGCAGCCG
Organism: Marinobacter sp.; assembly: GCF_041690455.1. GTDB lineage: Bacteria > Pseudomonadota > Gammaproteobacteria > Pseudomonadales > Oleiphilaceae > Marinobacter. The sequence continues at coordinate 136 of NZ_JAWLHI010000126.1, read as the reverse complement.
AGCTGGGCGCGGACCCGACGGAGGTGCGGCCTGCGCTGGCCCGAATCTGGTTGATGGAGGGGGATCACCAGCGGGTGCTGGATGAGCTGGATCCCGCTGATTTCACTGATGAGCCGGCCTCCAAACGGGCCGAGGT
>NZ_JAWLHI010000125.1:0-5347 GCF_041690455.1 Marinobacter sp. | reverse complement strand
TTCCTGACTCCGATCGCCAAGGCGTTCCTGACCGAGATCGGTTACGAGTCCGCCAACCTGGGCATGCAGGTATTCGGTGGCCACGGCTTTATCTCCGAGTGGGGCATGGAGCAGAACGTACGTGACTCCCGGATCGGCATGATCTACGAGGGTACCACCGGTATCCAGGCACTGGATCTGCTGGGCCGTAAGGTTTTGATGACCCAGGGCGAGTCCCTCAAGGGCTTCACCAAGCTGGACACGTGTTCTGCAAGGAAAACGCGGATAACGAGCAGCTGAAGGAATTCATTGAGCCGCTGGCAGCGATCAACAAGGAGTGGGGCGAACTGACCACCAAGGTTGGCATGGCCGCAATGAAGAACCGCGAGGAAGTGGGCGCGGCCTCCGTGGACTACCTGATGTACTCCGGTTACGCCGTATTCGCCTACCTGTGGGCCCGTATGGCCAAGGTGGCCCTGGACAAGATGGTCGAGGGTACCAGCGAGGAAATGTTCTATAACGCCAAGGTGCAGACAGCTCGCTTCTACTTCAAGCGCATGCTGCCGCGGTCCAAGGCGCACGCCGAGTCCATGCTGGCCGGCGCGGATACGCTGCTGGACATGCCGGAAGAAGCTTTCGCCATCTGAGGCGGGCTCCGGTAGCGTTCTGACCCAGAAAGCCCGTGCTCCCCGGAGGCGGGCTTTTTTCATGTGTTCTGATGGGGTTTCGGGTAAAATACCGGCCCATAACAACATAACTTTCAGCGGACACATAGCCGAGCAGGCGTCGCGGCCAGGAGCATGACCTCCCGCGCCCTGCAAAGACTGACTGGAATCTTGTGGAGAGTTTCAAATGGCTGAATATCAGGCACCGTTACGTGACATTCGCTTCGTGCTGAATGAAGTATTTGATGCGCCTGCGCTTTGGGCGTCCCTGCCCAAGGTGGCCGAGAACGTGGACCCCGAAACTGCGGATGCCATCCTTGAAGAGGCTGGCAAGATCGCCGGTGGCGTCCTGGCTCCGCTGAACCGCGAAGCGGACGAGCAGGGCAGCAAGTGGGATAACGGCGAAGTGACCGCGCCGGACGGCTTCAAGGAAGCCTACCAGACCATCGTGGAAGGTGGCTGGAACGGGCTGGGTGGTAACCCGGAATTTGGCGGCATGGGTATGCCCAAGACCCTGGTGGCCCAGTTCGAGGAAATGATGCAGGGCGCCAACATGGCCTTCGGCCTGGCCCCGATGCTGACCGCCGGTGCCTGCTTGGCCCTGGATGCCCATGGCAGCCAGGAGCTGAAGGAAAAGTACCTGCCCAACATGTACTCCGGCGTCTGGTCCGGTGCCATGGACCTGACCGAGCCCCACGCCGGTACCGACCTGGGCATCATCCGTACCAAGGCCGAGCCCAACGACGACGGCTCCTTCAATGTCACCGGTACCAAGATCTTCATCACCTGGGGTGAGCACGACATGGCGGAGAATATCATCCACCTCGTGCTGGCCAAGCTCCCGGATGCGCCGAAGGGACCAAAGGGTATCTCCCTGTTCCTGGTGCCCAAGTTCATGGTGAACGAAGACGGCTCCCTGGGTGAGCGTAACAGCTTCAGCTGTGGTTCCATCGAGAAGAAAATGGGCATCAAGGGTTCCGCTACCTGTGTCATGAACTTCGACGGTGCCAAGGGCTGGCTGGTCGGTGAGGAGAACAAGGGCCTGGCCGCCATGTTCACCATGATGAACTACGAGCGTCTGGGTGTGGGCATCCAGGGCATCGGTGCGGCCGAGGCGTCCCTGCAGAATGCCCGCGAATACGCCCTGGACCGTATCCAGAGCCGTGCCCCGAGTGGTGCCCAGCAGCCCGAAAAGGCCGCTGACCCGATCATTGTGCATCCGGACGTGCGCCGCATGCTGCTGACCATGAAAGGTTATGTTGAGGGTGGCCGCGCCTTCTCCACCTATGTGGCCCAGTGGCTGGATATCTCCAAGTACGCGGACGACGACGAGCGTCGAAAGCATGCCGAAGGTATGGTGGCGCTGCTCACTCCGGTGGCCAAGGCATTCCTGACCGACCGGGGTCTCGAGGCCTGTATCCTGGGTCAGCAGGTATTTGGCGGTCACGGTTTCGTCCGTGAGTGGGGCCAGGAACAGCTGGTGCGGGACTGCCGGATTACCCAGATCTACGAGGGTACCAACGGCATCCAGGCGCTGGATCTGATGGGGCGCAAGGTGGTTGGCAGCCAGGGCAAACTGTACGAACTGTTCGCCCAGGACGTGGCCAATTTCCTGGAGGAAAATGCCGACAACGAACACCTGCACCCGTTCCTGGAGCCTCTGGCCGCTGCGGTGGAGCGTCTCGATGACGTGACCGAGCATGTCCTTGGTCAGGCCGGCAACTCGCCGGATGCCGTTGGTGCCGCCTCGGTGGATTACCTGGACCTGTTCGGCCTGACAGCCCTGGGTTACATGTGGGCGAAGATCGTCAAGGCGGCTGCGCCCCAGGCAGCAGGTGACACCTCCGGCTTCTATTCCGGCAAAGTGAAGACTGCGCGCTTCTACTTTGACCGGCTGCTGCCGAAGACGGTCTCCCTGGCGGAAGGCATCCGCAGTGGCAGCGATGCCATGATGGCGCTGACCGCAGAAGAGTTCTGATCGCTGTCTGACGGTCTGGAACGTGAAAGGCAGGTCCGCGGACCTGCCTTTTCTTTTTTCGGGCGCCGGCGCTTGGGGGAAATCTGGTCAGAGCTGTTCCAGCTGCTCCGGGTTATTCACAAACGGGTTTTCGTTGCCCTGGATTTCCGCGATCCGGCGGTGACGGGTCAGTTCGTTGTCATCCGGGGGATCCTGCCGGTTCCAGCCCCTGAACACGGAGGTGGCCCCCAGCCAGGGCAGGTCATAGGTCGTGACCATGTAGGCCATGGTCCGGGCCACATCGCCCTTCACCCGCTCCGGTGGCTCGAAAAACTGGGCGCTGGCCAGGATGCCACACTCGTCGGGCTTGGCAACGTCGCCGATGTTGTCGTAGCGAACGTTGCGGCGCTGCATCTCGATCCGGCTGCGAACCGGGACCATGTTGTGCAGGTCCGAGGCGATCTGACGGTAGCGGTTGTTCTGTTCGCATTGCCGTGAGGTCCCGCAGGAAAGAGCGCTGCGAATATCCGCCAGGGGATACACATAGCCATCAGTCAGGAGGAAACCCTTGCTGGTGAACGGTGTGTTGCAGAAAAAGGATTGCCCGCCATCGGCGTACAGTTTGCCCCAGAACTCGTCCTTGATGACGGTATCCGGGTCACTGAACCGGGTATTCTGGCCGATAACGGCGGTTGTGGCGATCAGCAGGAGGAAGGCGGCGGAAAGGATCGGAAGTTTTTTCATCAATCTTTGCGCGAGAAACCCCATCGCTCAGGGCGGGGAGGGATAGCGCGTCGGTGTGAGCCGACCCCGTTCTCGCTGCCTCCTTTTGGTTGTTGCTATCTGTTGGTGCACTGTATAAATTAACAGTATGAAAAGACGCGCTTACAAGTACCGGTTTTATCCTACGTCCGAGCAGGCGGTGTTGCTTGCTCGGACGTTCGGATGTGTGCGTTTTGTCTACAACGCGGTGCTTCGGTATCGTACCGATGCCTTTTACGAGCGTCAGGAAAAGGTGGGCTATACCAAAGCCAATGCCCATCTGACGGCCCTGAAAAAAGACCCGGACCTGGCGTTCCTGAACGAAGTCAGTTGTGTGCCCCTGCAACAAAGCCTTCGGCACCAGCAAACCGCGTTCAAGAACTTCTTTGACGGTCGAGCTCGGTATCCCCGGTTTAAAAGCAAGCGGTACCGCCAGTCGGCAGAGTTCACCCGCTCGGCGTTCAAATACCAGGGCGGCCAACTGTTTCTGGCCAAGTCCAAAGAACCGCTGGCGGTTCGGTGGACCCGGGATCTGCCCTGTGAGCCGACCACGATTACCGTCTCCAAAGACAGCGCCGGACGCTACTTTGTGTCCTGTCTGTGTGAATTTGATCCCCAGACGTTGCCTGTCACCCCGAAGATGGTGGGCATCGATTTGGGCCTCAAAGACCTGTTCGTGACCAGCGATGGACATCGAATCGGCAATCCCCGCCACACGGCGAAATACGCTGCCAGGCTGGCAAAGGCGCAACGGCGCCTGAGTCGGAAGAAGCTCGGCTCCCGAAACCGGGCGAAAGCCCGGGGGAAGGTCGCTCGGATTCACGCCAAGCTCTCTGATTGCCGGATGGACAATTTGCACAAATTGTCTCGCAAGATCGTCAACGAGAACCAAGTGATCTGCGTCGAATCCCTGAAGGTCAAGAACATGCTGCGCAACCGCTCTCTGGCCAAAGCCATCAGCGATGCCGGCTGGGGCGAGTTCGTTCGCCAACTGGCGTACAAAGCGGAGTGGGCTGGCCGACAACTGGTGACTATTGACCAGTGGTACCCATCGAGCAAACGCTGCTCAGGGTGCGGCTTTGTGATGGACGCCATGCCTCTCAATGTCCGGCACTGGGCCTGCCCGGAGTGCGCAGCCGAACATGATCGCGACCTTAATGCCGCGATCAACATTAAAGCCGCCGGGCTGGCGGTGTTAGCCCTTGGAGAGAATGTGAGTGGCATGGAGTCAGTCTCCGTGTCCGGTTCTCGGTGAATTGGGAATACTCTTCCTTCAAGGGAGAGGAACAGTCAAACCCCATTTATACCTCGCAGTGTCTGTAAGCAGCCTGTCCCTTCAGGCCTGTCATCGGGGACAGTCTGAACTCACAAAGTCTGACGCTTCGTTCACTTGTACCGTGAAGTATGGCACAAAGACCCTCGATGCGAGGGTCTTCGGGGCAGGAATTTGCGACCCTGTGGCGGGTCGCGGTCGCTTTACTTGAGCTTTTTGCGGATATTCTGGTAACCGGTCTTCAGGTCTTCGCCGAGTTTTTGCGCAGTTTGACGGGCTTCCTGGCTGGCGTCGCCGGTATCGTGCAGGACCTGGTCAATCTTGTTGCGGAACCGGTCCCAGTCCTGTTCCAGGTCATCCCACTCGTCCTTGACATCCTCGCGGGCCAGATGGAGCTGAACGCGGGCTTCGTCCCGGTACTGTTTGACTTTTTCCGACAGTTTCTTGAGTTCTTCTTGAACACTCATTTCAGGCACCTCCTTGGTTAGTTGGTGGGATAACAATGCGCCTGAACCGGAAAAACTGTCAAGTACGGGAATAGCCTGAATACGAGCGGATTTCAGCTGGTTGACTCAGGTCACGGTTTTGCGGCGAGAAGTGCGGACATATCCCGGAGGTAATGCCAGGGGGAGAGATCATCGAAACCCTTGGCCGCCCGGTCGATCTGGCTGCACAGGCGGGTGGCCTGTTGTAGCTGGCCAGGGCTGAGGC
>NZ_JAWLHI010000124.1:0-5560 GCF_041690455.1 Marinobacter sp. | reverse complement strand
CCTGTGACGCTTGGGCTCCGCCATCCATGGCTCCGCACAGTTTCAGAGCCCCCTGCCCGACCAACCACCCGAACATATGGTGGTGCTCGCTTGGGCCAAATTGTCAGACAGCGATAATGTTGGCCGGTCCGGTTACTGTCAATGACTACAAAGCCGAAACGGGACGGCGGCACGGTCCAGGGCTCAGGTACCGATATCACCCCAGAGCCACTGGCACAGGGCCATGGCGGCTACCGGTGCGGTTTCGGTGCGGAGAACGCGGGGGCCGAGTGCCACCGGGAGGAATCCGGACTGTTCGGCCGCTGCGATTTCGTCGGGGCTCAGGCCACCTTCCGGGCCGATCATGAGGGCGATCGAGCCGGGTGTGGCCAGGGATTTCAGGCTTTGTTCGGTGCGGTGGTGCAGGACCAGGCGCAGGTCGCAGGTCTGCGTGTGTTCGAACCACTGGTTCAGGTTCATCACCGGGAGGATTTCCGGGACGCGGGCGCGGCCGCATTGTTCGGCGGCGCTGATGGCGACCTGTTGCCAGTGGCGCAGGCGTTTGTCTTCCCGGTCGCCCTTGAGTTTGACGTCGCAGCGTTCGGTGGTCAGGGGCACGATCTGGCTGACGCCCATTTCCACGGCTTTCTGGACGGCGTAGTCCATGCGGTCACCCTTGGACAGGGTCTGGCCGAGAACGATTTCCAGTGGGGACTCGGTGGTGGTGGCCGTGGCCCCGGCGATTTCCACCTGGACGTGTTTTTTGCTCGCATCCTGGATGGTGGCGTCGTAGTCCTGGCCGTCGCCGTTGAACAGGATCAGTTGCTGTCCGGGTTGCATCCTCAGAACCCGGCCCACGTGCTGGGCGGCGTTGTCGTCCAGTTCGCAGCTGCTGCCAACGGTCAGTTCCGAGTCTGTGAAGATTCTGGGGATGCGCATTCGGGTCAGTCCTTTACGGCAATTTCGATGCCTTCGGTCGCGACCTGGGCGAGGTGACGGATCTGCTCCTCGGTGATCACGTAAGGCGGCATGAAATATACCACGTTACCCAGTGGTCGTAGCAGTGATTGCCGGGTGAGGGCGTGCTGGTAGACCCTTATGCCCCGGCGTTCCTGCCAGGGGAAGGGGGTCTTGCTGGCCTTGTCTTTCACCATTTCCACGGCGAGGGTCATGCCGTGCTGGCGGATGTCGCCGACGTTGGGGTGGTCCGCCAGGTGGGCAACCGATTCGGCCATGCAGTTGGCGAGGTAGCGGTTGTTTTCGATGACGTTGTCGTCCCGGAAGATGTCGAGGGTGGCCAGGGCCACGGCGCAGCCGATGGGGTTGCCGGTGTAGCTGTGGCTGTGGAGGAACGCCCGGAGCGTTTCGTAGTCGTCGTAGAAGGCGTTGTAGACGTCGTCGGTGGTCAGCACCACGGACAGGGGCAGGTAACCGGCGGTGAGGCCCTTCGAGAGGCACATGAAATCCGGGGTGATGCCGGATTGTTCGCAGGCGAACAGGGTGCCGGTGCGGCCGAAGCCAACGGCAATCTCGTCGGCAATCAGGTGCACGTTGTATCGGTCACAGGCCTCACGCAGCTTGGTGTGGTAAACCGGGTGGTGCATGCGCATGCCGCCGGCGCACTGGATCAGGGGCTCCACCACCACCGCGCAGATTTCTTCGTGTTTCTCCGCCAGGAGTTTCTCCATGGCCTCGAACTGGCGCAGGGCGTATTCCTCGTCGGTCTCGCCGGCCTCTTTGTTGAAGGCATCCGGGGAGGGCGCCGTCATCACTTCCATCAGCAGTGGCTGGTAGGTGTCTTTGTAGAGTGCCACATCGCCGAGGGCCAGGGCACCGAGGGTTTCACCGTGGTAGCTGTTGCTCAGGTTGACGAAATTCTTCTTGCCTGGCTTGTCGTGGTTTTTCCAGTAATGGTAGCTCATCTTGAGGGCCGCTTCGATGGCCGATGAGCCGTTGTCGGCGTAGAAGCATTTGTTCAGGCCTTCGGGGGTGACTTCAATCAGGCGCTCGGAGAGGTTGACCACCGGTTCGTGGCTGAAGCCGGCAAGGATGACGTGCTCGAGCTTGCCGATCTGCTCCTGAATGGCGGCGTTGATGCGGGGATTGGCGTGGCCGAACAGGTTGACCCACCAGGAGCTCACCGCGTCGATGTAGCGGTTGCCTTCGAAGTCTTCCAGCCAGACGCCTTCGCCCCGCTTGATGGGGATCAGGGGCAGGGATTCGTGATCTTTCATTTGTGTGCAGGGGTGCCACACGGATTTGAGATCGCGGGCGACGAGATCGGCGTTGCGCATGGTGAGTCTCCGGTCACGTTGTCTGGTTCTGAATGGGCGCTGTTAACCTTTGCGGATATTACAGTTAACAGCGGAGTCTGGCTAGCGCGCCCCGGCTGGCTGACCTGCCGGCCAATGCCGGTGGTGGTCATTGCCCGCAGAATCTGGCTGAGATCATACGGAGACCACCCATGCAAATTGAACTGGAACACCCCTATGAGGCGAGTCTGGAGCAGGTGCTAGGCACCTTCTTCAGCAAGGATCACATTCTTGAGAAAAACGCCCGGCTTGGGTCACGTAACGTGTGTGTGCCCGAGCTGGTCAGGGACGAGGAGTCAGCCAAGCTGGTGATCGAGCGGGAAGTCACCAGCTCACTGGAGGTGCCGGGAATCCTCGCGAGTTTCCACCGGGAGTGGAACCGGGTACGTCAGGAGGAGCACTGGTTCCGCAAGAATGACGAGGAGTGGCATTGCGAATTCCGGGTCCACATCGAAAATGTGCCGGCGAAGATCAAGGGTGTGATGCGTTTGCTGGCCTCCGAGCAGCAGTGTACGAACCATGTACTACTGAGTGTTCGGTGTGATGTACCGCTTCTCGGTAAAAAGGTGGCGAGATTCCTGGCGGACGATTGCCACGCCAAGATCGAGAGTGAGTATCAGGCGACCCGGGAGTTGCTGTAGCCCGGGCCGTAGAAACGGAAAAGCCCCCGGAAGGGGGCTTGTCGCGGGGGCGGTCAGTGGGCGAGTACCCGTGAGAGGAACGCCTGGGTGCGTTCATTCTGCGGGTTATCGAACACGTCGTCCGGCTTGCCCTGTTCCACGATCTGGCCTTCGTGGATGTAGATGACCCGGTCCGCCACTTCCCGGGCGAAGCCCATCTCGTGGGTCACGACCATCATGGTCATCCCTTCCTTCGCCAGTTCACGCATGACGTCCAGCACTTCGCCGATCATCTCCGGATCCAGTGCCGAGGTGGGTTCGTCAAACAGCATCAGGCGCGGTTCCATGGCCAGGGCGCGGGCGATGGCCACCCGTTGCTGCTGGCCACCGGAGAGGTGGCTCGGGTACTTGTCGGCCTGGTTGCCGATGCCGACCCGGTTCAGCAGCCGCTCAGCGGTGGCATTGGCAACCACCTGAGAGGCGTTCTTCACCTTCATGGGCCCCAGCATGACGTTCTTCTTCACAGTCAGGTGAGGGAACAGGTTGAACTGCTGGAAGACCATGCCGACTTCCTTCCGGATCTCGGTCAGGGCTTTCTGGTTGCCGCCCTTCGGCGCCAGGGCCTGGCCGTCCACTACCAGTTTGCCGGATTCAAATTCTTCCAGGCCATTCACGCAGCGGATCAGGGTGGATTTACCGGAGCCGCTGGCGCCGATGATCACCACCACTTCTCCCTGCTCGACCGTCAGGTCTATGTTCTTGAGGACATGCAGCTTGCCGAAGTACTTGTTCATGCCCTTCATTTCTACAATATGAGTCATGGGTACCTTTCCTTCAGACAGATGCCAGTCCGCGCCGCTCTACCAGGCGGAGGATCAATGACAGGGACAGGGTGATCGCCAGATAAAGGATGGCTACCACAAAATAAACCTCGAACGCGGTAAAGGTATTGGCAATATAGATCTGGCCCTGGCGGACCAGCTCACCGACACCGATAACGGAGAACAGGGAGGTGTCCTTGATACTGACGATGGCCTGGTTGCCCAGGGGCGGAATCATGCGGCGGAAGGCCTGGGGCCAGATGATGGACCAGAAGGTCTGGGTACGGGACAGGCCCAGGGAAAGGCCGGCTTCGGTCTGGCCCTTGTCGATGGACTGTACGCCGCCACGGACCACTTCCGAGATGTAGGCGCCGGAGTTCAGGGCTATGGCCGCGATACCGGCGGTCAGCGGATCAATCGGTCCGCCAATCAGGTCAGGCAGGCCGTAGAAGATGAACAGCACCTGCACCAGGATGGGGGTGCCGCGGAAAATCTCGATGTAAGCGGTCGCCGGCCAGCGCAGGAACCACTTCTTGTTGATGCTCAGCAGGCCAAAAATGATACCCAGCACGAAACCGATAAACAGGCCGCCAAACGAGATCAACAGGGTGTAGGGGATCCCTTTGAGCAGAAAGGGGATAGAGTCGATGGCTGCTTGCCAATCGAACTGAAACTGGAATTCCACGGTTAGTGTCTCCGCAGGAAGTTGGAGTCAGGAACAGCCGGGGCACAGGGGCCCCGGCGCGGGGAATTGGATCAGGTGATCCTTCAGCCCTTAGTTGCCCTCAGGCATCGGGCCGAACCACTTCTCGTAGATGCTCTTGTAGGTGCCGTCTTCCTTCATGGAAGCGAGTGCATCGTTGACTTCGTCAACCCACTCACTGCCCTCGACCAGGGCGATACCATACTGCTGACCTTCGTACAGCGGGCCGACGGTGGTGACTTTGCCTTCACCCTTGGTGCGGGCAAAGTAGCCAACGTTGGGGGCGTCATAGAAGACCGCGTCGATGGCGCGGGACATCAGGGCCATGTACATGTCGGAGCTGCCCGGATAGGGAGTAACTCCGTCATCGGCTTCCAGGTTGGCCATCAGGTAATCGTAGGAAGTACTGCCGATCTTGGTGCCGATTTTCAGGCCTTCCAGGTCGTCAAAGGTTTTGACCTCGTCATTGCCTTCGCGAACCATAATGCGCAAACCCGAATCGTAGTACGGGTCCGAGAAGTCGACGATCTGTTCACGTTCTTCGGTGATGGTGATACCGGCAATGGCAATATCCACGTTGCCGGTCTGCAGGGCCGGGATGATGCCGTTGAAGTCCATGGTGTTCAGGTCGATCTCGAAGCCGGCGCGGTCCGCCACTTCGCGGATGATTTCCATGTCGAAGCCGATCATCTCACCGGTTTCCTGGTCCATCATCTCGAACGGAACGAAGCTTGGGTCGGTGACCACTTTGAGAGTTTCCGCGCTAGCTGTTCCCGCCGCCACAGTCAGTGCCAGGCTGGCGCCAAGAGTCTTCAGCCATTTTGTGCTCATGCTTTCTCCTTTTGCTTTTTTACAGGCCCCGTTTGCCCGGTAAGGCAAGCCGGAACAACCACTGCTGGTGACCGTGGCTTCCGGGGAGCGTTTATGGGATTGCAACACATACACTTTAGACTATTACCCACCGGACTGCCTAAAATCAAATGCTTGGGGGGGGTGAAGGTGGGGTCAGAAGAAGGCATTCTTCAGACCCCGGGGGTAAAAAAAATGGGTCAGATGAAAGCTTTCATCTGACCCCATGCACTGCGTGACCTCGGACGCTGGCAATGGCAAAGGGGTCTGAAGAAA
>NZ_JAWLHI010000123.1:0-5617 GCF_041690455.1 Marinobacter sp. | reverse complement strand
GTCTTGAGTTCCTGTGCCGGCATCCGGTAAGCGAAACCCCGGCTTTGGACCACCGTTCTTGTGGGGGTGCTGTCGCCGCCCATAAAGACGGCAATACCCGCCATGCCCTCGTTTCCTACCACCGAAATTTCGGCAGAGGAACCGTTGATCATCACATAGAGCAGCGAAACGATGCAGTCGGTCGGGAAATAGACGAATTCGATGGGCTGGCCGGATTCGTAAATCACGTCACCCAGGTTCAGTTCAACAAGCTTGAGCTTCGGGAATATCCGTTCTCTGGCGCTCTTGGGCAAGGAATTCAACAGATGATTCTGCTCGGGGAAGATTGGTGCGTCAGACATAGTCACCTCCCTGGTGGACCTAGTGTTGATGGGCACATTCCCCCTGTGCGAGTGATCCATGGCGGGCTTGAGCAGGCCCGCCGATCACGATACGACGCTAACACAAATCCGGGAGTCTCGCTGTAACAATATCACGTACTGCTGATACTTATTCTACGGGTATGAAGATCGTTTTTTGAGTGTTCGGTTTATGGTTACGGTGTCCACAGATTCTTGGCGTCCGATAGCCGCAAACGCCTGGGCCAGAGTTGCATTGGCTATGGCCTCATGGTCCTGCGGCAGGGAGTTCACCGCAAGCGGCAGAAAATCCAGCAACCGGTCATCCCCGAACGTAGCCAGACGCAGTTTGTCCGGCAACCCTCCCGGTTGTTCCAGAAGAACATCCAGAACCCCCTGAAGCAGTGTGTAGGATGCCGTTACCAGGGCATCCGGCAGGTCATGTTCCCGAAGAATCCGTTTCATCATGGCGGCACCGGAGGCGCGGTCGTAATGGGGACCGCTTTCGATAAGGGTGTCGACACGGGCGCCATTGGCCGCTGCCAGAAACCCTTCCCGGCGCTCCCGGGTCATGGCAAGTTCGGGGACCGCATCCAACCAGGCGATGGTTGCGGTATCGTCCCCCAGTACGGAGCGGGTCAGCGCGTCTGCCGCTGTGCGGTTGTCGCTGACCACGCATCGGATCTGATCCGGTGACTGGGCCCGGTCTACGGCAACCACTGGCAGACCGTCTTTCTGTAGCTGAGGATAGAAAGGGTCGTTCCGGGCGAGAGCGCTGGCGACGATCAGGGCATCGCAGCGCCTGGCTTTGAAGGAGCGGGCCAGGGATTTTTCCGTTTCCGGGTCGTCATCAGAGCCAGCTATCAGAAGTTGATATCCCCGGGCGCGTGCGCCTTGCTCAAGCAACTTGGCCAGTCGGGCGTAACTGGTGTTTTCCAGGTCCGGCAGGATAAAGCCCACGGTCCGGCTGGCGCCGCCCCTCAGGGCGGCTGCCTGGGTGTCCACCTGAAAGTCATGCTCTCTTGCCACCGCAAGCACTTTCTCGATGGTGTCCGGTTTGATGCGCCGGGCGGCCCCCTGGCCATTGATGACATAACTGGCGGTGGTTCTCGAAACGCCGGCAAGCCGGGCAAGTTCCGCAAGGGTCATGGACGAGAGCTCCGATTAAAAGATTGCTTGATTTCTGATCATATCTGTTTCATCATCGATTTTAAGCATGCTGACACGATTCAGCAAACAAAAACTGATACGCGGCATCGAAACAAAGACGCAGTATCAAAACAAAAAGCGAGGCAACCATCATGCTGACGCTGACTGCCAATGACGTTCGACTGGGTGCCACTGCCTCTGACTGGCAAGACGCACTGCAACAGGCAGCCCGGGACCTTGAGGCCGCCGGCCGAACGGCCCCCGATTACCTGGCCGGAATGAAGGCCCGTGAACAGCAATCGTCCACGGTACTGGGTAACGGCATTGCCATTCCCCACGGCACACCGGCAAGCCGGGAGGGCGTTCTCGAAACCGGTATCCGAATTCTTCAGTTTCCGGAAGGCATCACCTGGCACGACAATGCACGGGTGCATGTGCTGGTGGCTATTGCGGCCCAGTCTGACGAACACCTGGATATTCTTCGCCACCTTACCCGCGTGCTGGACAAGCCCGGGCTGGCTGAAAAGCTGGGTCGCGCCACGGATGCCGCCGAGCTGGTCGCTCTGCTCTCCAAAGCCCCGGCGGTGGCCAAATGTGACAGCGAGACCCTGTGTCTGGGCATCGACGCTTCAACACCCAATGAACTGGCCCTGATTGCCGCCGCGCGTCTACAGAGTCTGCGTTGTGTGGACACCGAGTTTCTCGCCAGTATCATCGGCCAGCCGCCGGTGGCGCTTGGCCAGGGCTTCTGGCTGACCCACCATACCGTTGGCGCCAGGCGGCCGACCCTGTCGCTGGCAACACCCAAACGGGCAACGCCGGAACTGCGTGGGGTGTTCTGCCTGGCCGGTCCTGGTGATGAGTGCCATGACCTGCTGGATCGCATCGATAACTTCCTGGCTCGTAATGAACCGATTGACGGCCTGAGTGCCGAGGCAGTGATGGCCAGGCTGTCCGGTGAGGCCGCCGATGCGGTCACTGCAAAAGTAACCCTGCTCAATACTCACGGCCTGCACGCTCGGCCCGCCAAACACTTGGTCCAGGAGGCACGCCGCCACAATGCCGGCATCCGGATTCGCCTTCTGGAAGGTGACGGCAGTGCGGTGTCCGCCACCAGCCTGACCCGGGTGATCGGCCTGGGTGCCCGCCGAGGCCAGACGCTGCTGTTGTCGGCAACCGGAGATGAGGCTGAGCAAGCCATTAACGCCCTGACCAAAGCCGTTGAGGATGGTCTGGGTGAAAAGGTCGCGCCGTTGCGCCACGCCGAACAGCAAACCACGGAGCCCGAGACTCAACCCGCGGAACCACTGGCCGATGACCAGCCGGTGAAAGCCGTGGCCGCGTCACCGGGGCTCGCGCTGGCGCCTGCGTTTGTGATGCGCCAGCCGGTGCTTGATTATCCGGAGTCTGCCGCGGACAGTGAGCAACAGATCCAGCACCTTAATCAGGCCATTGACGAGGCCGATGGGCAGCTCCGTTCGCTGATCCGGCAGGCCGAAGGCGGTGAAGCTGCGCCGATTCTCTCAGTGCATGTGGAAATGCTCCAGGATGAAGACCTGTATCAGGCTACTCTGGAAGCGATCAACGAAGGGGCGTCCGCCGAGGCGGGCTGGTGGAAGGCCATCGATACGGCGGCCCGGGCCCAGGAAGCTCTGGCTGATCGCTTGCTGGCGGAACGTGCCGCGGATCTGCGTGATGTTGGCCGCCGGGTCCTGGCCAACCTCTGTGGCGTCGTTATGCCGACGCCGCCGGATACGCCCTATGTTCTTGTGGCCGATGATCTCGGCCCGTCGGATGTGGCTCGGCTGGATACCTCGCGAGTACGCGGTCTGGTGACCGCCCGGGGCGGTGCTACCTCCCATAGCGCCATACTGGCCCGTGCTCTGGGTCTGCCTGCGGTAGTGGGGGCCGGTGAGCGAATACTGACTATCGTGAATGGCTCTGATCTGGTGGTGGATGGCGAGCGGGGCTGCCTGGTGCCGAACCCCGGGGCCGAACGATGCGAGAAGATCCGTCGCCGTTTGCAGCAAATGGAAGCGCTGCAGTCCGAAGCCCACGAAAACCGCAATCAGCCCGCCACCACCGAAGATGGCCATACCATCGAAGTGTGCGCCAATCTCGGCAACACCGCCCACACCCCGGATGCGGTGGATCGGGGGGCCGACGGTGTCGGGCTGCTTCGTACCGAGTTCATTTTCATGGCCCATCCCGAAGCCCCGGATCTGGCCACCCAGGTCAGTGAATACCAACACGCGTTCGATGCCCTGAACGGTTTGCCCCTGGTGGCTCGAACCCTGGATGTGGGCGGCGACAAACCCCTGGATTACTGGCCGTTGCCCCAGGAAGACAACCCGTTTCTGGGCATGCGCGGTATCCGGCTGTCGCTGACCCGCCCGGACATCCTGGAAACCCAGGTACGGGCCCTACTGACCGCCGCCGGCGACCGGCCCCTGCGCATCATGTTCCCCATGGTCAAGGATGTGGAAGAGTTCCGGGCGGCACGGGCGATTGTCGCCAGAGTTCAGGCGGAGGTGACCGCCAGCGATGTTCAGGTCGGTGTGATGATTGAAGTGCCCTCCTGCGCCTTGCTGGCATCGACCCTGGCGCCGGAGGTCGATTTCTTCTCGGTCGGCACCAATGACCTGACCCAGTACACCCTGGCCATCGACCGTGGCCACGGGCAGCTTTCGGCGGAATCAGACGGTCTGCATCCGTCGGTATTACGGCTGATCCGGATGACGGTTGAGGCGGCTCATGCCCACAATCGATGGGTTGGCGTGTGCGGTGAGCTGGCATCCGACCCCCAGGCCATTCCGGTACTGGTTGGGCTGGATGTGGACGAACTGTCGGTCACCAGCCGCCGGGTACCCCTGGTCAAGGCCTGCATTCGCAGCCTCAGCCTTGCAACCGCTCGCCGGCAGGCTGAAAAGGCTCTGTCCCTGGCAACGGCGGCCGAGGTGCGTGATGCCCTGGAGGCCTGGTGATGGCGAATATCCTCACAATCACTCTGAACCCGGCCCTGGATCTCAGCGTTGAAACTCCGACCCTCAGCGTCGGTGAAGTCAATCGTACCGGCAATACCCGGCTGGAACCGGCGGGCAAGGGCATCAACGTGGCCCGTGTACTGGCGCGACTGGGCCATTCGGTCACGGTGACCGGCCTGATGGGCGAAGCGAATGCCTCCTCGTTTGAGCGTCTGTTCACCGCTGAAGGCCTGCAGGACAGTTTTGTCCGTGTTCCCGGCCAGAATCGCGTTAACGTCAAGATTGCCGAGCCCGGTGGGCGGGTGACCGACCTGAACGGGCCGGGCTTCCGGATGCCGGAAGACGCCCTCCAGCGTCTTGAATTCCGGCTGGCGCCGCTGCTGTCGGAGTGCGATGCGGTGGTGATCGGTGGCAGTCTGCCCGAGGGGTTCCCGCCATCCGGATTGGCGAGCCTGGTGCAGCAGGCCTCCGGTGCCGGCAAGCCTGTGTGGCTGGATACCAGTGGTGAAGGTCTGAAAGCAGGAATTGCGGCCGTGCCGTTTGCAGTCAAACCCAACCTGGATGAACTGTCGGGCTGGGCGGACATGCCCTTGACGGACATGACAGCCGTGGAAGCTGCCGTCGCCCGTGTCCATGCTGGCGGTGTTTCCCACGTGGTGGTTTCCATGGGTGCGGAGGGCGTTTTTTGGTCTTCACCGGCCGGCGCACTCAGATCCTGGGCTCCTCCGGTCTCGGTGGTCAGTACCGTTTGCGCCGGCGATACCCTGTTAGCGGGCATGCTCCATGGTGTTTTCGGAGGCCAGTCTGACGAGGCAATACTGACGTTTGCCACCGCTTTGTCTGCCGAATGTGTGCAACACATCGGGGTCGGAAACCCCGAGGCACCGGACTTTTCTTCCCTTCTCCAACAAACCCGGGTGCAGCCATGGCCCGGGCAAAACAACACCGGAGAGATGCCGTTATGAAACTGATTATTGTGACTGCCTGCCCCCAGGGTGTGGCAACCCGTTTTCTGGCCGCCCGGGCCCTGGAACGGGCGGCGAACCGGCGCGGGTGGTTGGTAACCACAGACAGCCGCGGGCCGGACGGCATGGCGGATACCCCGCCCGATGCCGAAACCGTCCAACAGGCGGATCTGGTCATCGC
>NZ_JAWLHI010000122.1:0-5659 GCF_041690455.1 Marinobacter sp. | reverse complement strand
GTATATTGAAGCTGTGGGTGGCTCCCACACGTATCGTGCCCTTCACTACCTCGGAAGCGTCTTTTATGTGCCAGGTTGCCTCATCAATCATCCGCATCGCTGGCCCGATCTGGTCCAGCAGGGTTTCCCCTGCCTCAGTCAAAAGGACCTTTTTTCCCACCCGTTCGAACAGGGGCACACCCAACTCTTCCTCCAGTTGCTTGATCTGGTGCGACAACGTTGACTGGGTGACGTGGGATTTCTCCGCAGCGCGGGTAAAGTTCAGCGTGGCTGCAAGGGCCTGGAAATAACGTAAATGCCTTAACTCCATACCAGTGACCTCATCGATCGTTTCTATCGAAAAATATCACTTCTGTTCATAACAGGCCATGGGTACTCTTTGACCATGGTGAATTAACACTCAGAACAAGAAAGACCGGGCATGGTCCGGACAACCAGAGGAACACCAACAGATGAACCAGCGCCAGAACCAGGACACCCTGATATTGTTGCCAGGCATGGTCTGCGACCAGGCAAGCTGGGCACCTGTGCTAGGGCAATTGGAGAAGTCTGTCGAGACTCAGATCGCCGATTACGGCGATCAGGCATCGCTGACGGGCATGGCCGAAGCGGTGCTGGCATCGGCTCCGCCACAATTTTCACTGGCCGGTCATTCCATGGGAGGCCGGGTCGCCATGGAGATCTGTCGGCTTGCCCCCGAACGGGTGCAGAGGCTCTGTCTGATCGCTACCGAGCACACTCCCAAGCCCGAGGGTGAAGCAGGTATCCAGGAAACCAACGCCCGGTTGGGCATGCTCGAACTGGCCCGATCCCGCGGCATGACCGCCATGGCAGAAGCCTGGTCTCCCAACCTGCTGGCAGAAGAAAACCGGGGTAATCAGGCGCTTGTGGATGAAATGGTCCGGATGATTGGCCGCCAACCGGTTGAGCGCCTTGAAGCCCATATCACGGCAGGTGAAACACGGCCGGACTCCACCGACGTTCTCCGGAGCCTGGGCTGCCCGGTAATGCTGATTGCCGGGAAAGAGGACGCCCTCCGCCCGGCCTCTGTGATGGCCCAGATGCAATCCCTTATCGCGCACTGTCATTTTGAAATCATTCCGAGCTGCGGGCACATGCCCATGATGGAGCAACCCGACTCGGTCGGGTCACTGCTTCAGAACTGGCTGACCGCAGAAATCAACCCAAGCGAAAACCACACGGATGAACCGGCCTGAGCCTCAGGGGCGATGGTCGAGAAAAGGATCTGCTAACAACAAAAGAGGTAGACACATGACTGCTCAACAACAGAATCCATATCTCGCCGATGCAAAGACCCGTCGTGCCAATAACCGGATCGGGTGCCTCCACCACCATGCCTTCATGGTTAAAGATATGGAGGAGACAAGGCACTTTTACGAAGACATCCTCGGTCTTCCCCTAATCGGCACCTGGGTAGAACGGGTCAACCCCGTCACCGGCCAGCCGGACAATTATGTTCACACCTTCTTCGAAATGGCCGATGGCAGCTGCCTGGCGTTCTTCCAGTTCAAATCCGAAACGTCTTCACGGGAGGCCTCGATCAACAAGTTCGAGAACAACAACCCGTTCGGCCATCACATCGCACTAACCGTCGACGGGAAAGACGCAGTTCTGGAATTCAAGCGCAAGCTCAGTGAACAGGGCATCGAAGCAGTGGAAACCGATCATGGCTACTGCTACTCCATCTATTTCCACGACCCCAGTGGTTTGCAGGTCGAGCTCACCTCCTCTGTTCCTGAAACGGATGAACTGATGAGCGAAGCCTATAAGACCGCCCACGAAACCCTGTCGCTGTGGATGCAGGAAGACGATGTGCCTACCAACAACACCATGCGTGGCGCAGGCTGGCAGCAATAAAGGCTGCCTTCCAGACAGCTTTTGGCATACGCATTAACAGACTACCTGTGAGGTGATTACGTGAAAATCGGGAAAGAAACGATCCCACGAACATCCATCTGCACGTCGAACGACGAGACCATCGTCATTCGTGGCAGGGATCTGGCAGAAGAGCTTATCGGAAAACTCAGTTTTACCGAGTACTTCCTGTTTCTGCTCACCGGCAAAGAGCCTTCTGAAGGGCTGAAAGCCATGACCGACGCCACGTTGATTGCCATCACCGAACACGGGCTTGTTCCGAGCGTCCAGGCCAGCCGAATGACGCTGGCTGCCTCTCCTGAAGCACTTCAGGGTGCAGTTGCTGCCGGCATTCTGGGTTGTGGCTCAGTGATTCTGGGTGCCGCAGACAAAGCCGGGCTGCTGTTTGACGAGATCGTAAACCGGGCGTCGGCTGAGCAGGTCTCTCTGGACCAGGCCGCCTTTTCCGTGGTCTCTGAATACCGGGCTGCCAAGAGGCCATTACCGGGCTATGGTCACCCGCTTCACAAGGCCAGGGACCCGCGCGTCAATGCCCTGTTCTCGACCGCTGAAAAGCTTGGCGTAAACGGTCAGCACATGCAGGCGGCAGAACTGGTTGAGAAAGTGATCCCGGATATTTACGGCAAAAACCTCAAGCTTAATGTCTCGGCCGCAATTCCCGCCACCTTGCTAGATGCCGGCTTCCCGATCGAGTCACTCAAGGGCATACCCATTCTTGCCCGAACCGCCGGCCTGTTGGCACACCTGCGTGAGGAACAACAGCACTCCATCGGATTCGCACTTTCCTACCAGGCGTCGAAAAGCTCGGTGTATGAGGGCGAAGTGCCCGACGGCTTTACCAGTTCCACCTGATATTCGTAACGAGGGAATTCCTATGACAAACGTTCTGGAAGGCATCCGTGTCATCGAGCAGGGAACGTTCATAACCGGGCCAGCCGCCTCGATGCTGCTGGCCGACCTCGGGGCCGAGGTTATCAAGATCGAAAGGCCAGGAAGCGGAGACCCCTTCCGTGCCTTCAAAGGTGGCCTGTACAGCCCCCATTTCCAGACTTACAACCGTAACAAGAAGAGCATTACCCTGGACACCAAGTCCGAGGAAGACCTGGCCATCTTCGATGACCTGATTCGTTCGGCGGATGTATACATTCAGAATTTTCGGCCGGGCACGGCGGATCGTCTTGGCGCAGGGGAAGAGCGCCTTCGCTCCCTCAACGAAAAACTGATCTACTGCGCCATTAGCGGTTTCGGTAATGACGGCCCGGCGGCCGCTCGCCCGGCCTACGACACCGTAGCCCAGGCTGCCAGTGGATTCCTGGGGCTGTTCATCAACCCGGCAAATCCGAGGGTAGTTGGACCTGCGGTCGCCGATTCCCTGACCGGCTTCTACGCCGCCTATGGCATCCTCGGAGCCCTGCACGAGCGCAACCGCACCGGTAAAGGCCGGCGGGTGGATGTATCCATGCTGGAAGCCATGTGCCATTTCAACCTCGATGCGTTCACTCACTTCTACGCCGAAAACGAGGTAATGGGCCCCTATAGCCGTCCGCAGGTTTCACAGTCCTATGTGTTTGAGTGCGCCGATGGCAACTGGATCGCCCTGCACATGTCGTCGCCCGAGAAATTCTGGCAAGGCCTTGCCAATGCCATGGAAATACCGGACCTGTTCGAGGACGAACGCTTTGCCACCCGGGAAGGCCGTATCGCTCATCAGGACGATCTGATCGAGATGATGGGCCCGATTTTCAAGTCTTTGCCCAGGGCAACCTGGTGTGCGCGCCTGGAACAGGAAGACGTGCCTCACGCCCCGATGTACCGCCCGGACGAGGCGCTTGAAGACCCACAGGCCAAACACCTGAATCTTCTTGTGTCCGCTCCGCATCCCTCTGGCGGGGAGTGGAAAACCGTGCGTTCACCCATTTCCTATGACGGCCAGCAGAACACGTCGGTCATTGCACCTCCACTGCTGGATCAGAACCGGGAAGAAATCCTCCAAAACCTCATCAAGAAAAAGGTGGTCTCCTTCTGACCAGCTTCGATCAATAAATCATTACGACAAAAACAACAGGTGAAATCATGAAAAAAATAATAGGAAGTATTTGCCTTTCGACCAGCGCCCTGATGATGACTTCGACTATTGCTCAGGCCGAGGACTACATTCAGTTCCAGGTCAATGCCGTGGCTGCAGGCTACAGCTGGGACGCCGATGAAGACATTCTTTACGGCAACGGCAATGAGAGCGGCGAGGTGTATCAGCTGCAGTATGAACATTTTGACGTTAACAAGTTCGGCCGCAACTGGTTTGATCTGGAACATACCTTCGGAAACGATCTGGGTGGGATACCGGGCAACGACAACACCTACGTCATCTTTGCCAACCCGGCATTCAGCCTGAGCAAGCTGACCGGTGCCAACGTCAGTCTCGGGCCCATCTCGGACGTCATGTTGTCCTATCGTTATGAAAAGTCAGACTACGGCAGTTTCGAGGCCAACAACTACGGGATTCTGCTCACCTGGAACATTCCAGGCTTCCAGTGGTTTGAAACCGACTTCTACTACCGCAAAACCGACTTTGACGGCAATGTAGTCCGGGACGCCAACCTGTTCTCGCGGATTTTCTACCAGTCCAACGACATCATGATCGGCGACATTGCCATCAAGCATATGGCCACCTTCATCGTGAACAACCGCAAAGACGATTTTGGTAACGAGATCGTGTTCCGTCCGGACTTCTTTGTCTACCTGAACGAAGCCCGTACGTTGGATGCGGGCATGCGATTCGATATCCACCACTTCGAGAACCCCGATTTTCTCGGCGGCGGTGACGAAACCGTATTCACTCCCCGGGCAATGGTCCGCTATTACTTTTAACCCATACAAAAGGACTCAATCCCATGGCTAAGGTATTGGTACTCTACTACTCCAGTTACGGACACATTGAACTGATGGCGAACGCCATCGCCGAAGGCATTCGCAAGTCAGGCGCCGAGGTCGATATCAAACGGGTTCCGGAAACAGTACCCCATTCGGTGGCCAGCGATGCCGGCTTCAAACTGGATCAGACTGCGCCCATTGCTACCGTCGATGAGCTCGCAAACTACGATGGTCTTGTGCTGGGCACGGGAACCCGCTTCGGCCGGGTCAGCAGCCAGATGGCCGCATTCCTTGATCAGGCCGGCGGCCTCTGGGCCAGCGGCGCCCTGAACGGCAAGGTCGGTGCGGCATTCACAGCGTCCGCCAGCCAGCATGGCGGCCAGGAAACCACGCTGTTCTCCCTGATCACCAATCTGCTGCACTTCGGCATGACCATCGTCGGCCTGCCCTACAGTTTCCAGGGTCAGCTTGGCGTTGATGAGGTCAAGGGCGGCTCACCCTACGGTGCCACCACCATTGCCGATGGCGATGGCTCTCGGCTTCCCAGCGATGTGGAGCTTGAAGGGGCACGCCACCAGGGCGAACTCGTGGGCATGACGGCACAGAAGCTCTTCGGCTAGGCAGCAGCACATCCAGGCCCCTTGACCCGGCGCCTGGATGTGCAACCCACAACCTCACTTCGCTTGCATCGATTCCAAAGCGGTTATCTGAGCTTTTTCAGAGCTTCTCCCGTACAAACCAGCATAAAGACTTAGAAAGCGGGTTTGTTTGTTATGGAGTCTGTGTCTCTACTGCTTACCGCCGCCCTATTCGGCGGCATGGTGCTTTATTCCGCAGGTTTTGCCGGCTTCCTGTTTACAGTATTGCCGCCGGACACCGCTGGCGCGTCGAT
>NZ_JAWLHI010000121.1:0-5690 GCF_041690455.1 Marinobacter sp. | reverse complement strand
CATGCATTTCGAGATCCAGATCGACGCCAGCCATCCGATCGGCAAGGACGACGGCGCCAATGTGAAGGATGTCCTGATGGAGTCCGCGCTGACCACCATCATGGACTGCGAAGATTCTGTGGCTGCGGTGGATGCCGATGACAAGGCCCTCGCTTACCGCAACTGGCTTGGCCTGATGAAGGGTGACCTCGAGGAAACCTTCGAGAAGGGCGGCAAGCAGATGACCCGCAAGATGAATGCGGACCGCACCTACACCGCCGCTGATGGCAGCGAGCTTGCACTGAAGGGCCGCAGCCTGATGTTCATCCGTAACGTCGGCCACCTGATGACCAACCCGGCCATCCTGCTGAACGACGGTAACGAGATCCCCGAAGGTCTGATGGATGGACTGATCACCTCACTGATCGCCATCCACGATCTGAAGGGCAACAGCAAGTTCCAGAACAGCACCAAGGGCTCCATGTACATCGTCAAGCCCAAGATGCACGGTCCGGAAGAGGTGGCGTTCACCAACGAATTCTTCGGCCGTGTCGAGGATGCCCTTGGACTGCCGCGCTTTACCCTGAAGGTCGGCATCATGGACGAAGAGCGCCGCACCACCGTCAACCTGAAGGCCTGTATCCACGCCGCGAAAGAGCGTGCGGTCTTCATCAACACCGGCTTCCTGGACCGCACCGGTGACGAGATCCACACCTCCATGGAGCTGGGTCCGTTCATCCGCAAGGGCCCGATGAAGCAGGCTACCTGGATCAACGCCTACGAGCAGTGGAACGTGGACGTTGGTCTGGAAACCGGTTTCTCCGGTGTTGCCCAGATTGGTAAAGGCATGTGGGCCATGCCCGACCTGATGGCTGGCATGCTTGAAGCCAAGATCGGCCACCCGAAGTCCGGTGCCAACACCGCATGGGTTCCGTCTCCGACCGCCGCAACCCTGCACGCCACTCATTACCACCAGGTAAATGTGTTTGATGTGCAGAAAGAGCTGGCCAAGCGCGAGCGCGCGGCCCTCGAGGATATCCTGACCGTGCCGGTGATGGAGGATCCGTCTTCCCTGAGCGCCGAGGACATCCAGCAGGAGTTGGACAACAACGCACAGGGTATCCTGGGCTACGTGGTGCGCTGGGTCGAACAGGGTGTGGGCTGCTCCAAGGTGCCCGACATCAACAACGTCGGCCTGATGGAAGATCGCGCCACCCTGCGGATCTCCTCCCAGCTGCTGGCCAACTGGTTGCATCACGGCATCTGCACCGACGCGCAGATCGAAGAAACCATGAAGCGCATGGCGGCGGTGGTCGACAAGCAGAATGCTGGCGACCCGGCCTATCGCAACATGGCCCCGAACTTCGATGACAGCGTCGCGTTCGAAGCAGCCATGGCTCTGGTCCTCAAGGGCTGCGAGCAGCCGAACGGCTACACCGAGCCGCTTCTGCACGAGTACCGTCAGAAGGCGAAGGCCAAGTACGGCCAGTAAGCCTCTCGCCAGACACAAAAAACCCGCGGTTTCCCGCGGGTTTTTTGTGCAAGCCTGAAAATGGGCTCTGACTCTATCTCCGGGGTCTGACCCCGAATGGGGTCAGACCCCATCTTCATCAGTCTTTATGCAAAACATCCGCCGCATACAGCGTATTCTGCAACAACGTAGCAATCGTCATCGGCCCCACGCCCCCGGGCACGGGCGTAATGTACGCCGCCCGCTCGGCAGCCACCTCAAACTCCACATCACCCCTCAGCTTGCCGTCTTCCATCCGGTTGATGCCGACATCAATGACGGTGGCGCCAGGCTTGATCCACTCACCCTTGACCAGTCCGGGTTTGCCCACGGCGGCAATCAGGATATCGGCTTCGCCCACAAATTTGGCCAGGTCCGGTGTGAATCGGTGACACACGGTGGTGGTAGCACCCTTTAACAGCAGCTCCATGCTCATGGGGCGGCCCACGATATTGGAGGCGCCCACAATCACCGCGTGCTGGCCCTTGTAGGGCGTGCCGATGGAATCGAGCAGGGTGATGATGCCTGCCGGTGTGCACGGGCGCAGTGTGGGTTTGCGCTGCATCAGGCGGCCGATGTTGTAGGGGTGGAAACCGTCCACATCTTTGTCCGGGCGAATCTTGATCAGGATCGGGTCCGCATCCAGGTGGTCCGGCAGTGGCAGCTGGACCAAAATGCCGTCTACGGCAGTGTTCTCGTTCAGTTCGTCCACCAGGGCTTCCAGGGCTTCCTGAGAGGTGTCTGCCAGCAGGTCGTAGGACAGGGACAGGATACCGGCCTCTTCGCAAGCCTTGACCTTGTTGCCAACGTAAACCTGGGAGGCCGGATCATTGCCGACCAGTACCACTGCCAGGCCAGGTGCCCGCAGGCCCTTCTGCTTTCGGGCTTCAACACCGGCGGCGACCTGCTGTCGTACCTGGGCGGCAATTTCTTTTCCGTTAATCAGTTTGGCGCTCATGTTTCCGTCTTGTCGGTTGGGCATCGATAAATGAAGGCCGGCAATTGTCTCATGCTTCCGCCCGAACTCCAATTGGACCAGGGGAGGGGAACCTTTCATGGCGCAGCGGGTCTTCATGAGTACCGAATCCATCGGTTTTTTCGAATGCGTGTTGACGGCGTCCTCCGGCGCCGGTAATATGCGCGCCAACTTTGCTGAGACACTAGTTGTTCAGACAGACGGGGTATAGCGCAGTCTGGTAGCGCGCCTGCTTTGGGAGCAGGATGTCGGGAGTTCGAATCTCTCTACCCCGACCACTTTTCTGTGTGTTCAGGTGGGCGAACGGTCAGGCGCCCGTAGCTCAGCTGGATAGAGCAACGGCCTTCTAAGCCGTGGGTCGCAGGTTCGAGTCCTGCCGGGCGCGCCATAAAGCCGTCGGTAAGGACGGTTCCGGGGCCATCGTAATCAGCAAGGTTGAAATTTCGGCGAAAATGTCGAAAATGCCGCAAGGCAATTCCCAATGTGGTGGACGTAGCTCAGCTGGTAGAGCTCAGGATTGTGACTCCTGCGGTCGAGGGTTCGAACCCCTTCGTCCACCCCACTTTTCCCCTTTAGTGATTTTCCGCAAAGTCTGAACTTTGGTAGTGTTTATCGAACCTCCGTTCAGCGTTGTGTATGCGAGCGTGGCGGAACTGGTAGACGCGCTGGATTTAGGTTCCAGTGGGGCAACCCGTGAGAGTTCGAGTCTCTCCGCTCGCACCACCCCTTTCTTTTCCGGATTTCATCCCCATATCTTCTGCTGACCTGAAAAGCTGTGATCCGCGCCTCCGAGCTCGTGCCATACAGGTGATTCTCTCGGCGGTGCAAACCGTGATAAACTACCGGCTTTTAATTTTCAGTCCTTCCGGGGCGAGCTGCCTGGAAACGGACTTTTGTTATAAATTTCATTCACATACCGAACCTGTAATTTGAGGATCTTCCATGCAAGTGTCTGTTGAAACGACCTCCAACATCGAGCGTCGCATGACGATTGGTGTGCCCGCCCAGGAAATCGACCAGGCGGTCCAGAAACGCCTGCAGGAAACTGCTCGGACTGTGCGCCTGAACGGCTTCCGCCCTGGCAAGGTGCCCATGAGCGTGGTCAAGCGTCGTTTCGGTGACAGCATCCGCCAGGAAGTTGTTGGCGAGGTTATGCGCGACAACTACATCAAGGCACTGCAGGAGCAGGACATCAACCCGGCCGGCTGGCCGCAGTTTGAGCCGAAGACCATGGAAGAGGGCAAGGACCTCGAGTTCGTGGCAACCTTCGAAGTGCTGCCGGAAATCGAGCTGGGCGATCTGAGCAAGATCGAAATCGAGAAGCCTCAGTCCGAGGTGACTGACAAGGATATCGATACCATGATCGATAACCTGCGTCGTCAGCAGGCCACCATGAAGGAAGTCAAGCGCAAGTCCAAGAACAAGGACGTTGTGACCATTGACTTCAAGGGCTTCATCGACGGTGAAGAATTCGAGGGTGGTTCCGCCGAAGGTCACCGTCTGACCCTGGGTTCCGGCCAGATGATTCCGGGCTTCGAGAAGGGCATCGTTGGTGGCAAGGCCGGCGAAGAGCTGGAAATCGAGGTGACCTTCCCCGAGGACTACCAGAACGAAGACCTGGCGGGTAAGCCGGCCAAGTTCGAAATCAAGATTCACAAGGTTGAAGAGCCGCAGCTGCCCGAGCTGGATGCCGAGTTCTTCCAGAAGTTCGGTATCGAAGCCGAAGACGAAGCCGCTTTCCGTGAGGAAGTGAAGAAGAACATGGAGCGCGAGCTGAAGCAGGCGGTATCCAACAAGGTCAAGAACGACGTGGTCGACGGCCTGCTGGAAACCACCGAGCTGGACATTCCGGCTGCCTTGGTGGACCAGGAAATCGATCGCCTGCGCCAGGATGCGGTGCAGCGTTTCGGCGGCCAGGTTGACTTCCAGCAGCTGCCCAAGGAAATCTTCGAGGAACAGGCCAAGCGCCGTGTGAAGACCGGCCTGCTGTTCCAGGAAGTGGTCAAGCAGAACGACCTGAAAGCCGAACCGGCCAAGGTAGAGGAAAAGATCCAGGAGATCGCTTCTACGTATGAACAGCCTGAGGAAGTTGTTGCACACTTCAACAACAACCCGGACCAGAAGTCCCAGATCGAGTCTTCCGTGCTGGAAGATGCGGTTGTTGACCATGTGCTGGAGCAGGCCAAGGTCAAAGAGAAGAAGATGAAGTACGAAGAGGCCGTTGCTGCGGGCCAGCCCCAGCGCTGATCAGCCGTGACCGGTTCGCGAGGCCGGTCGCGTTGGCCGAACCAGAAAACAGCCGGCTTGTCCGGCTGTTTTCATCTGGGCCGACTGGTGGCACAGTAAGGTGTGTAAAGACATCAGAAAATGTCGTGGGGCGAGTCCACGATCCATTGTCCATAAGGAGTTCAGGCGCACATGACGCAGAAACCAATTGATGGTCCCGCAATGGTTACCAATTCCGGCCTGGTGCCAATCGTTATCGAGCAGACCGCCCGTGGCGAGCGTTCTTTCGATATCTATTCCCGCTTGCTCAAGGAACGGGTGATTTTCATGGTCGGGCCGGTCGAAGACCACATGGCGAACCTGATCGTGGCCCAGTTGCTGTTCCTGGAATCCGAGAACCCGGACAAGGACATCCACCTTTATATCAACAGCCCGGGTGGCTCCGTGACTGCCGGCATGTCCATCTACGACACCATGCAGTTCATCAAGCCGGACGTGGCAACCCTGTGTATTGGCCAGGCGGCCAGTATGGGTGCCTTCCTGCTGGCGGGTGGCGCCGAGGGCAAGCGGGCCTGCCTGCCGCATTCCCGCGTGATGATCCACCAGCCGCTGGGTGGCTATCAGGGCCAGGCAACGGACATCGAGATCCACACCCGCGAGATCCTGAAGATTCGTCACACCCTGAACTCCCTTCTGGCCAAGCATACCGGCCAGGATCTGGAGACCATCTCGAAGGACACGGACCGCGACTATTTCATGGATCCGGACCAGGCCAAAGAGTACGGCCTGATCGATTCGGTACTTGATAAGCGCGTGCCGAATACATAATACTGAAAGTAATCGCATCAACCTTGGCCGGCGTACCTGCCAGTAACGCCGGCAGTTGACGAACAGAGGTAATTCAATGGCAGATGAAAGAAACGGCAGAGGCGACGATAACGGCAAGTTGCTGTACTGCTCGTTTTGTGGAAAGAGCCAGCATGAAGTCCGTAAGCTCAT
>NZ_JAWLHI010000120.1:0-5703 GCF_041690455.1 Marinobacter sp. | reverse complement strand
GAAATCCGGAAGCCTTCTTCCGTTCTGCTGATTTCCTTGTGCGGCTCTCCGGCCCACTGTTGGCTATAAGTCATACACCCGCGGCACCACAACAGGTAGTGATCCAGCGTGTGATTCAAAGGAGCCAGCATAATGCCGCAGGCCTTGTCGGCGTAGTCCTTCGCTTCCGGAAACAGGGAGGGCAGATCCTCGGTATGAAACACCTGTGTCGGCTGCCACTGTCTCAATTCAGACTCAAGCCGTTCAATCTGCTCATGGGAGGGGGCCTCACCAAAGCGATACCGGTTGCCGTTATCGACTGCCACGAGCCCCGTGGCACCAACTATCGCCATCAGCTCACCGGCATGACTGGCAGACAGACCTTCCAGGCTGTTGATGGTCGTGTTGAATAACAGCCGGTTAACTCTATCCTTCAGCTTTTTCTCTTCGTGATGTTTCAAGTCCGAGAGCTTGATCGAGATAGTTTTACCGATCAGCTCGTAAAGCTCGCGTTCGCGCAGGGTCACGTGCTTCGGGCTCTTGTGATGGCAGGCCAGCATTCCCCACAGACTGCCATTCTGAATCAGTGAAATGGTCAGTGTGGCTGAAACCCCCATGTTACCCAGATACTCAAGGTGAACCGGAGACAGGGACCGATAGGCTGAATAGGTCAGATCGAGCTTACCTGCAGCCGTACCCGAATCCTCGCCCCGAACCTGGACCGAAGGCGCTTTTACATCCGCAATCACTCGGGTGAGATTTCGGGTGTAAAGGGCCCTGGCCTGGGCCGGAATGTCAGAGGCAGGAAACCGGTGCCCCAGGTAACTTCGTGTCAGCTCGGAGCGACTCTCGGCGATCACCTCACCGTCCCAGTTGCTGTCGAACTGATACATCATCACCCGGTCATAACCCGTCGCCAGGCGCACGAGTTCCGTCACCTTACCGGTGTACTTTTGCAGATCCTGTTCGGAATCGAGCTGCC
Source organism: Marinobacter sp. (assembly GCF_041690455.1). Lineage (GTDB taxonomy): Bacteria > Pseudomonadota > Gammaproteobacteria > Pseudomonadales > Oleiphilaceae > Marinobacter. The sequence continues at coordinate 4,742 of NZ_JAWLHI010000120.1, read as the reverse complement.
AGAGAAGGTCCCGCGCGGGAACAAACATCTGGCTGAAGAGCTCGCTCTGATCCGAGACCACAGTTTCGATTTCTACCAGCCAATAAGGCGCATTAAAAGAAACCGCCGCATCGTGCACCAAGACACGGCCCGCAGTCTCGACATCCACTTTGATGACGGCAGAAGATCGCCAATCACCCAGCCCATCCAGGGTACGGATTGACGCTATCGTTGAGGCCCTGACGTAGTCAGCAAACGGTCGACCCAACAACGTCCGCCAGGGCTCTGAAAACAGGGTGCCCGCATTGTCGCTGCAGTATCGAATGACAAAGTCACTATCCAGCGCCAACAGAACACCATGGGGCTGAACCGAGCCAACCTGGTGAATGGCCTCTTTTTCACAGTTCTCCAGTGCCTGTTGGAGAATGCTGTCCCGATCAGACTGGCCGAAGCCATCAAACCCGGCCATCGATGTGCGCCTCAAACCGTGCAAAGAGCTGCTGAGAGAAACGGCAGGCCAGATCAAGCTCGTCCGGCGTCCGTAATGATCGGTCCCCATAATCAAGGAACTCTGCCCAATACCGGCCCGTTTGTTCCCCATAACCGTTAAAAAACCGGCCACCGTTGGTGGCATCAAGGCCCAGAGTAGTCCCGAGCCGATTGCTGATGACCTGCCCTCCCAGAGTAGAACCCTCCAGCGGGTATAACATACCGACCAGTTCTGCTTCGTTGCGGGGTCGCCTGAAGTCTGGTCCGTTACGGAAGCAGCCATTTGCCACTGGCTTGAAACCCAGGCAGCTCAGATCCTTGGCCAACCAGTCCGTTTTATACCTTGCGCCGTATTCGAACGTGCTCATCCCTTCACTAATGCACTCACGTATGACCGCTTCTGCTGCGTTGTAGAAACACCAGTAGCGTTCGAGAATCAGCGTATAAGTCGAGAGATCCAAAGCCGGGCGGGTCAACTGGCTTAGAAGCGGATGTCGGTTCAACCGAACATGGACACCATGAGTTGCCGATCGCAACTGCTCGTGGAAGGGTGGGCGCTTTGCTGCCGAAACCATTGTTGAAATCCAACCTGACAGATTCTGCTACTCCCGAGAATAGCGCCAGTGAATGTTGATGTCATGATGTTCAAGACCCCAAAACTGCCCAACCCGTCGCCAGTTATGACGTACATCAAAAAGGTTGCAGGCCGCACGGAATATAAAGAACAAGTGACTTGATCGATATCAGCCTTAATGGGTATATGTCGTAAATTTATACGTAGTAGAATTTCGCTGACTCAATCACATGGCCACTGCATGAAGCTCCACATTCGCCGGGTAATCCGGACTGTATCCATCGTCTTTGTCATGGTCACCATGCTGGGCTTTGATGTTGAGGCTCAAGAAAAGCGGCTCGCTTATCTGGTTTCGGACCTGCGCATCCCGTTCTGGAGCATCATGGCCCGGGGCATTACCCATAAGGCCGATCAACTGGGATACCAGGTTCTGGTGTACAGTGCCGAAAACGTAGCCAGAAACGAACTGGCATATACTGTTTCGGCCATCGAGGAGGGCGTCGATGGCATCCTGATCTCCCCCACCAACTCTTCCGCCGCCGCAACAATTCTCAAGCTGGCGGAGCGGGCAAACATTCCGGTTGTCATCTCGGATATCGGGGCCAAGGCTGACAACTATGTCAGCTACATCGAATCCGATAATTTTCAGGGCGCTTATGATCTGGGCAAAATGCTGGCCCAAGCCCTGCACAATAACGGCTGGATGAAGGGCAGCGTTGGTATCATTGCGATTCCCCAGAAGCGGGCCAACGGCAAAGCCCGAACCGAAGGGTTCCTCCAGGCTTTGGAAGAACACGGCGTCAAGTCGGCCGGTCTGTACCAGCAATCTGATTTTTCCTATCGCGAGACCTACGAGTTTACCCGCCGCTTGATCGAAGATAACCCGACACTCAGAGCGGTCTGGCTGCAGGGTTCTGACCGTTATCAGGGGGCGCTGGATGCCATTTCCGAGGCTGGTAAGTCCGGTGAAATCCTGTTGATCTGTTTCGACGCAGAACCCGAGTTTGTCAACATGATCGACCAGGGAACGCTGGTGGGTGCCGGTATGCAGCAGCCCTTCCTGATGGGCGAGAAAGCCGTTGAAACCATGCACCGGCACCTGGCAGGACAGACCGTCGACAAACTACAGCAACTCCCGGTGCTGACCGTGTCTGAGGACAACCTGCAGCAGTTGCTTCCGGTTATCCACCGCAACGTTCTCGGCAAACTGCCCGAAGGTAACTAGACACTATGGCAGCAACCAACCAAGGCGGCCCCTCTCTGCTGACACGTACTACCCTGATCGTGGTTGCAGTCATACTGGTGGTGTTTGCCTTTCATGCCCTCTATGTCTATACCTCCGAGCGCTCGGAAATCATTGACGACATTGAGCTGGATGTTGCAGAAAGCCTGAAACGACTGAGCAAAAGCCTTGGGCCTTTCATTGAATCCTATGCAGTCAATGAATACGAAAGCCTGGTCACCACGGAGGCAGCGCTCAAACGCCACTTTGCCGTTATCGTTGAAGACTTCGAAATGGGCGAGATTCTCGGGCAGCCCTACTATCTCTTCGGCCAGCTCCGGCAGGGCGATGGCCAGTACGTGGATGTTCAGGCACGGGACACTTCTATAACCGAACAGCTCGACCAGGCGTTCTATGCTGGCAGCGCCCCGATCATAGGCTCGTCGGGTAAAGTGTTGGGGGAAGTCTGGGTTTACGCCTCTGACGATATTCTGGTCAAGAAGCTGGATAGGGCCCTATTGGAGGAACTTTTCACGGTTCTTGTTCTTGCGGGTATTCTATCGCTGCTACTGACCGCTGTTCTGAGACGTTATTTCTTCAATTCGATTCTCGGCATTGATGCTGCCCTCAAGAACAGTGATCAGGAGGGTATTCCAAAGGCGCCAGTGCCATCCTTTCGTTACCGGGAATTGGCGGTGCTGAGCAATGGCATCAATACCATGCTGGATTCGATCAAAGGATCCCGGGAAAACCTGAAAATCGAACGGCGCAGGCTCCGAAACACAATCATCGGAACCCGATCCGGCATCTGGGAGTGGAATGTCCAGACCGGTGAAACCGTGTTTAACGAGCGCTGGGCGGAGATTCTCGGCTATTCGCTTGAAGAGCTGGCTCCCATCTCTATTGAAACCTGGATGACGCTGGCGCATCCCGAAGACCTGCAGCGCAGCTCAGAATTGCTCGACAAACACTTTCGTGGTGAGCTGGATTACTACGAGTGCGAAGCCCGGATGCGCCACAAAAACGGGCACTGGGTCTGGATACTGGATCGCGGTAGCGTTCAATCCTGGGACGAGCATGGTCGGCCACTGGTGATGTATGGCACACATCAGGACATTACCGAACGAAAACAGGCCGAAGCCAGCCTTTCAATGGCTGCCGGGGTGTTCCGTCACGCACGGGAGGGCATTGTGCTGACAAGTGCCGGGGGCACCATTCTTGATGTGAACTCGGCCTTTTGCACCCTCACCGGTTATGCCAGAAGCGAGGCCGTGAATCAGAACTATGAGTTCATGCTGGCATCGGACCACCACAACCGGGATTTTCGAAAACAGGTATTGTCCTCTCTCGAGAACGAAGGGGTATGGAGTGGCGAGTGCTGGATTCCATGTCGCAACGGATCGGTATTTCCAACACTGATGACCATTGCCGCGGTTTCTAACAACGACAACGAGATAGAACACTACGTTACCTTGTTCGCGGATATCTCCCATCTGAAACAGAACGAAGAACAATTGCGCCAGATTGCCCACTACGACGCCCTGACCGGATTGCCCAACCGCCTCCTGTTGAGTGAGCGACTGCGCCACGCGGTATCGACAACGAGACGCCATGGGGATGTTCTGGCGGTGGTGTTTATGGATCTTGACGGCTTCAAGGCGATCAACGATACCTACGGGCATGCCTCCGGTGATGAACTGCTGATTGTCCTGGCCCGCAGGATGCAAACCACCCTGAGAGAATGCGACACCGTCGCCCGCCTTGGCGGCGACGAATTCGTGGTGCTTTTGCCCGAACTATCCTCAGGCACCGACTGCAAACCCATCCTGACCCGGCTACTGGCAGCCCTGTCTGCGCCAGTCGATCTGGCCGGGCACTCGGTTCATGTATCCGCCAGCCTGGGTGTTACCCTGTACCCCCAGGCTCAGGATATTGATGCCGATATACTCTTGCGCCAGGCCGACATAGCCATGTACCAAGCCAAACAGCGGGGCAAGAATCAGGTCCGGTTCTTCAATGGCATGGACGGGAGTGCTTTCAACTCCAGGCTGGTACCCCCGGCCTCTTCCGACCAATCGGAGAAACAACTCGATTAGCCACAGGTCCGGGTATTGCAAAAGAGCTGACCTGGCCTCGCGAAAGAAGCCCTTCGGCACCGTCGCTGCCCGTGCCGTTGAGCTCATTCCGGTCCAGAACCAGAGTATCCCGCGTCCCTGCGCCAGGAGGATAATGTAATCAAAAACGGTAAGTAACCGAACCTGTCACTTCACGGCGTGTGCCGTATGTACCAGAACTGTCGAAGGCCGTTGCCACGTATTTCTCGTCCAGCAGGTTCTGGGCGTGCAGGCACAGCGATACCTGGCCAATGTCGTAGGTAATCGCAGCATCCACCAGGGTTACATCCGGTACTTCCAGGGCAGAATTATCCGCGTTGAATGCCGCGCCAAAACTCTCGCCGATATAACGCACGCCGGCGCC
>NZ_JAWLHI010000119.1:0-5835 GCF_041690455.1 Marinobacter sp. | reverse complement strand
CACCGGCCTCGGTCAGGAAGTTCTGCAGGGCGCCCGAGGAGCGGATCTTCAGGCTGGTGAAGTCTTCCCAGCTCTCAATGGGCTTCTTGACGACCATTTCTGTCGGGTAAACCTTGTCGGTTGCCCAGTAGACGCCGTGCTCGGCGGCTTCATCACGCAGCATCTGCTCGAAGCCCATGTTCTGGTGGAAGTAGGCTGCCTCCCAGACATTACGGAAAGCGAAGGGCAGGCCGGACGCAATACCTGCCAGGGAGACCTTGTCCTGGGCGTAGGAGGGCGAGATGGTGCCCATTTCCAGAATGCCGCGGCTGACCGCGTTGAAGGTTTCCTTGGCCTTGAACAGGGCACCGGCTTCATAGAGCTGTAGCTTCAGGCGACCATCGGTGCGTTCTTCCAGAACCCGCTTGATGCGGCCGAGACTGTCGGTGTAGGAGCTGCTGGAACCGGGCCAGTGGGATTGCACCTTCCAGGTGAAGGTCTCCTGGGCCGCTGCCGGGGTGGCAGCAAGGGCGGCAGAAACGCCAAGGGTAAGGGCGGACGCGTAAACGGTCAGCTTCTTGCGTGCTTGCATTATGAGGTTCATGGCTGTGCCTCTTTCGTTGTTGTATTGGCCTTGCTTTTAGTTTCACTCTGCAGAACTCTTAACTGCAGGGTGAATTTATGTTCTCTGAATCTATCACAACATCCGGCTTTTGCAATAGGATGTTTTTACCTCAAACATCAACGTAATGTTCTGGAAGGATAGCTCAATGATCGACATGCATCAGGCGGAGGCCGTGGTACACCTCACCATCAACCGCCCGGCGAAGAAGAACGCGCTGACCCGCGAAATGTACGGGCTGTTGAGCCGGCATATTCGCGAGGCGGCGGCTGACAAGACGGTCAATGCCATCGTCATCTCCGGGCATGGCGATGTCTTCACTGCCGGCAATGACCTTGACGATTTTCGCGCCCGTGCAACCGATCCGAATCCACAGCCCTCAGCCGGACTGGCTTTTATCGAGAGCCTGATGGACTGCGACACGCCGGTCATTGCCGCCGTGGAAGGGATTGCCATCGGCATTGGCACTACTCTGCTTCTGCATTGCGACTCGGTGATTGCCGGTCGATCTGCAACGTTCAAGACGGCTTTTGTCGATCTTGGTCTGGTGCCCGAGGCGGCCTCCACGGTCACCATGCCCCTGCACCTCGGTGCCCGCCGGGCGGCTGAGCTGCTGCTATTCGGGGAGGTCATGGACGGTGTCGAGGCCCGGGACTGTGGCCTGGTCAGCAAGGTGGTGGATGACGGTACCGCGGTGACTGCAGCTCTCGAGCTGGCTCAGCGACTGGCCGGTAAGCCCCGGGAGGCGCTCAGGGCGAGCAAGCGGTTGATCCGGGCCCCCTGGCGGGATCAGGCCAGGGAAGCGCTGGAGCGCGAGCGAGCGGTGTTCTCCGAGCGCCTGCGCTCCGACGATTGCCGGCAGGCCCTGGCGGGATCCCAGCGCCGCTAGCGGGTCCAGTAGGGCTCCCGCAGCTCCCGTTTCAGCACTTTACCGATGGTGGAGCGGGGCAGTTCCTCCCGCAATTCGATTGCCGCCAGTCGCTGGGTCTTGCCCAGCCGCTGGTTGGCCCAGTCCAGCAGCTCCGTTTCGGTATCAGGGTGGCCCGGAGCCTTCACCACCAGTGCCAGGGGTGTCTCGCCCCATTGCTCGCTGGGTATTCCGATCACTGCCACATCCGCGATGGCCGGGTGGCCGAGCAAGGTCTTTTCCAGATCCACCGCATAGATGTTGAAGCCGCCGGAGATGATCATGTCCTTGCGACGGTCGAGGATGTAGATAAACCCGTCTTCATCGATCCGGCCCATATCCCCGCTGCGATAGAACACCAGGCCTTCCGGGCTGCTCCAGAGCATCTCCCGGGTCTGTTCGGGACGGTTGACGTAACCGCGCGTCATGGAAATGGCCCGGCCGACGATTTCCCCGGTTTCGCCCCGGGGCAGTTCCCGGCCCTCGTCATCGATCACCCGGACTTCGGCGCCTTCGGTGGGCACACCCACGGAATCCCATTTGTCGGGATGGGCCGCGCAGTCCAGGCTGGTGGAGATGCCGCCCTCGGTCAGACCATAGACCTCACGGATATTACCCGGCCAGCGTCGCATGGCTTCGGCAATGACATCCGCCCGCAGAGGGGCGCTGGTGCACAGCTTGAGCTTGAAGCTGGACAGGTCGAAGCGGTCGAAATCCGGCACCGCCAGGATGCGCTGGTATTGCACCGGCACCAGCATGGCGTGGGTAACCCGATGTTGTTCTGCCAGCTCCAGGAATCGATGGGCATCGAATTTCGCCATCAGTACCAGGGTGCCGCCGTGGAACAGGGTCGGTAAGACCGAGACCAGGGTGGTGTTGGAATAAAGAGGTGTGGAGACCAGGTTGATGGCGTCGCCATCCAGCCCGAACCGGCTCATCCGGACCATCTGGCGCTGGCGGAACCGGTAGTCGTGCAGGATGCCCTTGGGGGTGCCGGTGGTGCCCGAGCTGTAGATGATGTTGAAAGGATCGTCCAGGGTGACCGGTGCCGGCTCTGCCTGATCAGTCATATCACCCAGCCATTGCTCCAGTGGCTGGCCCACCTCCCCGGTGTCCAGGCCAATCACGCCGTCTGAAGGCAGGTCCACGGACTCGCGGATCCCGGACCAGAGCGCCCGGTTCTTGCCGGACACAAACAGGAAGCGGGCGCTGCAGTCCCGGATCATCAGGGTCAGGGCCTCGCCGCTGGCCATACCCGAGAGCGGCACCATGCAGCCGCCCGCCACCAGGGTGCCGAGATACAGGGCGACGTATTCCCGGGTATTTTCCGACAGACCCGCCACGCAGTCGTCCGGCTCGAGACCGGCCTGCCGCAGGCGGTTGGCAATCCGGTTTACCTGGCTGATCAGGTCTGTCCAGGTCACCTCTCCCCGTTCATCGATAAGGGCGGTCTTGTCTCCCTGACTGTCTCGGTAACCCTGAATCCTGTGGCCGATGGCTTCCATGGTTTCACCGGCGGTGACCGGGGCGTAGACCGGCATGTCGTTAGTTGTATTTTTCATTTTCCTGTCTTCCGGCGTCGTTGTGTTTTACTAGATGAAATTTCCTTTCGAATATATTGACTCAAAACCGGAAGGCGTGACAAATTATCGAAACCATAAGAACGCGATCACAACAACAAATGCGGAAAACGAGGAGCGATTCCATGGCGCGATTTGACCAGCGCATAGCCGTCGTCACCGGTGCCGGTAGCGGCATTGGCCGTGCCACCGCCGTCCGTCTGGCCCGGGAGGGCGCCTCGGTGGTGATGGTCGATGTGTCCGAGGCCGGCCTGCTTGAGACCGAGAGCGCCATGCCCGAGGACGCTCGCTACCAGCGCCATCTGGTGGACGTGGCCGACGAAAGCCAGGTGAAGGATCTGGTGGCGGAAACCATGGAGACCTTTGGCCAGATCGACGTGCTCTGCAACATCGCCGGCATTGCCAGCACCTCCGGTGGTCACCCGCCGGTGACCGGTAACGATCGTGAGGAATGGGACAAGGTGCTGGCGGTCAACCTCATCGGCACCATGCTATTCATCAAGCATGTCGCGCCGCATATGCAGGCCCGCAAGCTCGGTGCCATCGTCAACACCGCCTCGGTGGCCGGCATCCGCTCCGGTGCCGGGGGCAATGCCTACAGTGCCTCCAAGGCCGGGGTGATCAACCTGACCATGACCGCCGCCTGTGACCTGGGCGGGGACAATGTCCGGGTCAACGCCGTCTGTCCCGGCCTGGTGGAAACCGGCATGACCCGCGCCGTCTTCGATTACGCCCGCGCCCACGAGAAAGCCCACAAGCTGGGCTCCCGGTGCGAGCTGCGCCGTTACGGCAATCCCGAGGAGATTGCCGCTGCCATCCTGTTCCTTGCCAGCGACGACGCCAGTTACATCACCGGCCAGGCCCTGGCGGTGGATGGCGGCAATACCGCCTCCCTTAACCTGCCAGGAATGAAAGTCTGATGAGTGAGGAAAAGCTGCACATTGCGGGGGGCCAGGACCTGCCCGGTTTCCACAGCCTGCTGGGCTACCGCCAGGTGTCCTGGGAAGAGAACGAAGCGGTGATCGAGTTGGCGCTGGAATCCCGGCACCTGAACCTGGGCGGCGTGATCCACGGCGGTGTACTGACCTCCCTGCTGGATATCGTCCTGGCCCAGGCCGGTACTTACTGCCCTTACCCGGGGCGCATGCGCAAGGCGATCACCCTGTCCCTGACCACCACCTTCACTGGTCAGTGCTCGGGCGGCGTGATCCGGGTAACAGGGCGTAAGCGCGCCGGCGGCACCCGTATTTTCAACAGCACCGGTGAGGTCCATGACGATCAGGGCAACCTGCTTGCCATCGGTGAAGGCACCTTCCGGATCCGCTCCGGGAGCGATAAACCCGAGGGCGTGCCAATCTGATTGGCCGGATTCAAACCACCATGATTGCCGCGCAAGAGGGGGCAGTCAGGACACAATCAACGAGAGGAAACGGACATGTTCGAGCTGTCTGACAAGGCTAAAAAGCTGCAGGCCGAGTTAACCGAGTTCATGGATGCCTACATCTATCCGAACGAAGAGAAGCATCACCATCAGGTGGAAGAAGCCGAGGATCGCTGGGCACCGGTTCCCATCATTGAAGAACTGAAGCAGAAGGCGAAAGCCGCCGGTCTGTGGAACCTGTTCCTCCCGGACAGCGAGTTCGGTGCCGGCCTGTCCAACTTTGAATACGCGCACCTGTGCGAAATCATGGGCCGCTCCGAGATGGCCCCCGAGGTGTTCAACTGCTCGGCGCCGGATACCGGCAACATGGAAACCATTGCCCGCTATGGCAATGAGGAGCAACAGGACCAGTGGTTGAAACCGCTGCTGGCCGGCGAAATCCGTTCCTGCTTTTCCATGACCGAACCGGATGTGGCCTCCTCCGATGCCACCAACATCGCTTGCGAGATCCGGCGCGAGGGCGACGAGTACGTCATCAATGGCCGCAAGTGGTGGTCCTCCGGTGCCATGACCACCACTTCGAAGATTGCCATTGTCATGGGCAAGACCGACCCGAACGCGGAAAAGCACAAGCAGCAGTCCATGATCCTGGTGCCGCTGGACGCCCCCGGCGTGAAGATGGTCCGCCCGCTGCACGTGTTCGGGTACGACCACGCGCCCCATGGCCATGCAGAGATTCAATACGACAACGTGCGCGTGCCGGCCAGCAATATGCTGCTGGGTGAGGGCCGCGGTTTCGAGATTGCCCAGGGCCGCCTGGGGCCGGGCCGTATTCACCATTGCATGCGCACCATCGGCGTGGCCGAGCGGGCACTGGAAGCCATGTGCAAGCGGGCCAATGCCCGCGAGGCCTTTGGCCGCAAGCTGTCCGACTTTGATTCCATCCGCAAGGACATTGCCCGCAGCCGGCTGGAAATCGAGCAGGCGCGCCTGCTGACTCTGAAAGCGGCCCACATGATGGACACCGTCGGTAACAAGGTGGCCCGCCAGGAAATCGCCATGATCAAGGTGGTAGCACCGAGCATGGCACTGAAGGTTATCGACCGGGCCATCCAGGTCCACGGCGGCGCGGGCGTCAGTCAGGACACCTTCCTGGCCTCCGCCTGGGCCAAGGTTCGCACCCTGCGTCTGGCCGACGGACCGGATGAGGTGCATCTGGATTCCGTTGCCAAGATGGAACTCCGTCAATACCGCTGATCTCTGTCCGGCCCGTTGATACGGGTGCATGAACAAACGGGGAGGCACCTGCCGGGACACGCCGTGAATACGTCCCTGTAGGCTTGAGCAAAACATCCATGTTTTGCAC
>NZ_JAWLHI010000118.1:0-6017 GCF_041690455.1 Marinobacter sp. | reverse complement strand
GTACATGTGTTCCGCCGGGTCGGCCATCTGCCCATGCTTGAGACTCCGCGCAAATCTGCCGCCGTGCTGGAGCACTTTGTCGAACGCCATGCCCGCTGACACCGGGGCAACCGGTGTATCGGGTCAGTCGGGCCAGTTGGCCCGACCGGCCCTGGCTGCCGTCAGACCAGCCATGGGAATGCTCAGCCACGCCGGCATAATCCCTCAACATCACCGATCCATTACATAACAACAACGGTACTGAACGAGGAAACCCATGCGCGCCTCCGTCTCGACTGCTCAGGATCTGGGTATGCCGGCCATCTACCTGCACACCCTGGCCGGATTGCTCCACAGGATTGGCGTCGACGAACAGGATCTTCTGCTCCGCGTCGGCCTGGACCCCACCCGCCTGAACTGTCCGGAACTCAGGGTAAGCCAGGCCCAGGCCAGCGAGTTTGTCACCCGCGCCATCATCGAGAGCGGTGAACCGGGTCTGGGTATCCTGCTGGCCCGGGAAATGAAACTGCCCCTGCACGGCACCCTCGGTACGGCGGTGATGAGCAGCCGGACCCTGAGGGACGCCCTGGAGCTGGTGACCCGTTACCTGACCCTGCGCGCACCGCACCTGAAGGTGAACCGGCACCGGCTCGAGGGTCATGCCCGCTATACCGTGTCCTGTGACGTCGATATGGGGCCCCTGCAGGGCTTTATCCTCGATGCGACCCTGTTCGGTTGCGTATTCATGGGGGCCCAGCTGACGGGCACGCCGGTGGACGGCACCCGGATAGTCAGGCGCGGCCCGGAACCCCACTATTTCCCGAGGTTCCGCCAGGTCATCCCGGTGCCCGTGGAGTACGAAGCCCGGGAAGACGCTCTCATCATTCCCGAAAGCCGGCTGGCCCTGCCGATCCGGTTCACCAACGACCAGCTGGCTGCCGCCTCCCGGGCCCAGTGCGAAGAGGCCCTGCAACGCCTGACCGAGGACGCCTGCTTCGCCAGCCGGGTCCGACGGGTGATTGAAACCAGCCATCCGTTTCCACCCAAACTGGCTCGCGTGGCCGGCACGTTGTTTGTCTCGGAACGGACCCTGAAACGTCGTTTGCAGGAGGAGGATGCCAGCTTCCAGAACCTGGTGGACCAGGTCCGGCTGGAACGGGCGGGGGAACTGCTGACAAGCACCGGCATGAACCTGAGCCAGATTGCCGATGCCCTCGGCTATGCCGACGCCGCCAATTTCACCCGGGCGTTCAAACGCTGGACCGGCATCAGCCCGAGCCAGTACCGCAACAAGGCGCTCCGGCCCGTGGCCACGGCCTGAATCAGTCGATCCCGATGATCTTGTGCATCTGCAGGGTCAGGCGCCAGCGGGGGTGGGTCAGGCAGTAATCAGTGGCCTTGCGGGTGTTGCTCTGCTTGACCGGATCCTCACCGGTCGCTGGCAGGCTCGGGGAAGCCATGGGAGACAGGAAGTAGTGCCGGGCCCGGATATGCTCGAACCGCTCCGGCATGGCCAGCGGCTGGGGATACACCAGCTTGAACTCATCGCAGGCTTCGATAACCACCGGCGCATCCGCCTTGGGGCTGACACACAACCAGTCGATGCCTGCCGGCGCCGGCAGGGTGCCGTTGGTCTCCACGCCGACTTCAAAACCCGCGTGGTGGAAAGCGTCGATCAGGGTTTCGTCCAGCTGCAGCAGGGGCTCGCCGCCAGTGCACACCACGTAGGGCCGGCCCGGGGTGTCGGGCCACAGACTGCGGATATGCCGGGCCAGGTCATCCGCGGTTTCAAACCGGCCGCCATTCTGGCCATTGGTGCCGACAAAGTCGGTATCACAGAAATCGCACACCGCGCTGGCGCGATCCTTTTCCCGGCCGGTCCACAGGTTGCACTTGCTGAACCGGCAGAAGACCGCCGCCCGGCCCGCCTGGGCCCCTTCCCCCTGGAGCGTGTAGAACGCCTCTTTGACCCGGTACATCAGACCTGCTCCTCGTATTCCAGGGGATCGGCCACGCCATTGGCAGCAAAGGCCTCGAGCCGTTCCACGCAGGAACCGCAGCGGCCGCAGGCCTTGTCGCGGCCGTTGTAACAGGTCCAGGTCAGGCCGTAGTCCAGGCCGAGCTTCAGCCCCTCGGACAGGATTTCCCCCTTGTCCATCCGGATGAACGGCGCCTCGATAGCCACCGGCTCGTAATTGGCCACGCGGCACACCGCATCCATCTTCTCGACAAATTCCGGGCGGCAATCCGGATAGATGGCGTGGTCCCCGCCGTGGGCACCAAACCATACCGCGGAGGCACCCACCGTCACGGCATAACCGGTGGCCAGGGACAGCAGGATCATGTTGCGGTTGGGCACCACAGTCGCCTTCATGCTGTCCTCCTCGTAGTGGCCCTCCGGCACCTCGACGTCGGAGGTCAGGGAAGACCCGCTCATGACTTCGGACATGGCGCGGATGTCGATTTCCTTGTGGGGAATGCCCAGGTCCGCGCATACCTGCCGGGCGCAGTCCAGTTCGCGGACATGACGCTGGCCGTAGTTGAAGGACAGGGCATGAACCTTATAGCCACGGGCCCGCGCCAGATGCAGCAGGGTGAAGGAGTCCATGCCTCCGGAATAGATTACAACCACGGTTTCAGTCATTCAGGCTCCCACAAGTTTCCGGGACAACAACGGTGTGTCATCGGGGTTTTACATTGAGTGGACATATTGTAACAGTGGACGGACAGGTTGGGTTCGCGTCTCGGGTACGGGCCGGGTAAACTCAACGAAAAACAACGCAGCAATGACCCTGACACCATGACCAGCGAATTCACTCCGGCATTCATCGATTTCGAGGCTTCGAGCCTGGATCTGATTGCGAGCTACCCGATCGAGGTGGGTATCTGCATGCCGGGTGGAGAGCTTCACAGCTGGCTGATCCGACCCCACGTACTCTGGCAGGACTGGTCACCAAGCGCGGAACAGATTCACGGCATCTCCCGGGACACCCTGAACGAGGAAGGCAAGGCGGTGGAGGAAGTGGCCCACGAGCTGAACCGTCTACTGCCGGAGCAGGTGTTCTGTGACGCCTGGACCTTCGACAGCTTCTGGCTGCACCGGCTGTTCCGGGCCGCGAGTATGCAGCCCGAATTCCAGCTGGAGTCAATCTCCATGCTGCTGAACAGCCAGCAGGTCCGGTTGTGGTCGGGCGTGCGCCAGCAGGTAATCTCGGAACTGGGATTACCGGTTCACCGGGCGGCCAACGACGCCCTCATCCTGCACAAGACCTGGCGACAGATTATTTTCCAGGACGAAGCCGCACTGCAATGAACTGCAGGCCGTCCTTGAGGGTATGCAGGGTCCAGTAGGTTGCCACGGCCATCAGTGCCGCGCCGGCAACGGTAAAGCTCAGGTCATCCCCTACAATCTTGTCCTGGGCCAGCACCATGTAAACCGCCAGGGCGGCGATCAGTGCAATTTCAACGATAAAGTCAGAACGGAACTTGTTTCTGGCAGATCCGGGTTCGTCGGGCATTTGCTTAGGTTTCAACCTCTGTATTCACGATAACTTGATTGACAGGTTAGTGTGCAAATTATCGCCAATCCGGACTGATCGTTCTGTACGAAGTAGTGGCTACGAACTTTCCGAGATGCCAAAAAAAACGCAGCCAAGACGGCTGCGTAGAAAGGAGAGATCCATTGATACCCGACTCGGCAGGTATCGCGGATTGCACAACGTAAAAACACGTGACGCTGCGAATTATGAGCTTGGCGGCCGCGCCCGTCTGTACGGGTTTGCCGAAGCCAGCGGGCTCTTGCAAACCGTCCGATAGCCTATACACTGAGAAGTGAACCGAAACCAAAGAGCCGGTATGACCAGGATGATTTTACAGTTCATTGTTTACCCAGCCGCTGATTGCCAGAACGGGCAGTCTGCGCGCGCCATGGTGAAAGACATCTAACGGCTTTCGGTCAGTCCCGGGAGCCTTCGCAGCGACCGGGTCAGGTTCTCCGCCAAACCCCGGTTGCCTTCGGCTCCGGGGTTTTTGTTTTTGCAGCCGCAAAACGACAAGGAGAACATCATGAAAAGACGTCCGACAACACGTGCGGCAAACCAGCCGATGGGCAACCGCCAGGGCCCGATCAAGCGCCCGGAAAAACTGCCGCTGCTGGATGCGATCTGCAAGAAGCTGAACCAACGCGTCAATCTGGATGACGAGCAGAGGGTGCTTGGACTGTATGAGCGGGGCTGGATCTTCAATGGTGTGCTGGCCAACCTCAGTGGCGCCGAAGCCCGGTATGTGCGGGCACTGGCCACCCGCTACAACTCCTGGATTGCCCGCCAGGTAGCCTGAGCAGGCAGCCAGCCCGAAGCGGAAAGTCTGAACCGGTCAATGTTGCCGGTTCAGCCCCTCCTGCATCGCCATCTCACCACCGTGGACCACCGCGTAGTTATTGATCACATCATGTACCTTGTCCTGGGAGTAGGGCTTGACCACGTAGCCGTTGGCACCGGCACTGATCGCCCGCTGGATACTGTCGATGGAATCGTCCGCTGTCACCAGCACGATGTGCTGCTCTTCCCGCCGCTGCTTGAACTGCTGCATCAGTTCGTGACCATCACCATCCGGCAATCCAAGATCCAGCAGGATGATGTGGTACTCGCGGGCGTCGAACGCCTGCCTCGCTGAAACTCCATCCACCGCCTCGGTCACTTCCGTTGCACCGGCCCGGTAGAGCATTTCCACCAGGCGTTCCCGCATCAGGGGCTCGTCTTCCACAACCAGAACTTTCAGATCCGTCATCGGTTTTCTCCACTGATTCCTTGGCTGTACCGTGTATTACAAATTGCCGGCTACAGCCGGTCATTGCCGGTCCGTCGGGGCAGGTCCAGGGGTGCCGGTCGGGGCCTGCTGTCCTGCTCCGGGCTGTCCGCCGGCCGGCCATCGTCCTGACCCAATGCCAATGCTTCGGTACCGAACCGGGTCAGGAGGTTGCTGATGCTCACCGCGGTGCTGTAAAGCGATATGGCGATGATTAGCAGGACCGGCTGCACGAAGGCAACAAAACCGGGCACATCCTCGTTACCAACGATACTCAGCATCAGGATAATGGAAGGACCGAGCACCACGAACAGGGTCAGGGCAATAAAGAAGACAATTCGCTCCTTGTAGCGTCCCAGCTCCCGGTTGGTCACCAGGCCCAGGACAAACTTGCCGATCGCCAGGCCCGCCAGGATGGCGGCGGCAATGCTCAGGTCGGGCTCCATCAGGGTGTCATACAGCCTCCCGTCCCAGAGCCGTTGCATACCGATCACCAGGAAGGGAAAGAGCACAAACAGGATATCGGCGTAGGTTCCGTACATCATACTCAGGGAGTGCTGTTCACTGCGTTGGGGCGACCTGTCTGTCATGGCATATTCCTGTTGTTACTGTTTTCGGAGACAAGGGGCGATGTCGCCGTAGCCCCACGGGCACGGTCTATCATTGCATCGAGTGCGGCCAGCTCACTGCGAACCCTGTCCCAGTCCGGATCGCCATCGTCCTTCAGCAGGGCTTCAAGGATCCCGGCCTGCCGGGTCATCGCCGGGTATCCCATGGCGCCGGCGGTCCCCTTGATCTGGTGCGCCTCGGTACGCAGGGCGTCGGCCTGTCTGCCCGCAAGGGCTCCTGCCATCAGCTGTTTGCGCTGGGCCAGGCCCTCCAGAAAGCGGGCCACGAGCGCAGCAATTTCCCGGTCTTCGGACGGCTCCTGAACCTCCCGGCCGGCACTGCCAAGATAACGGGCCAGGATGGTCTCCAGGCGGGACTGGTCTATCGGTTTATTCAACACCCCGTCACAGCCGGCTGCAAGCAGGGCATCGGTTTCCTGCTGATCCCCTGCGGTAAAGGCCATGATCGGGCGCCGGAAGCCAGCCTGGCGAAGCAGCTTTGTCGCTTCAACGCCATCCAGCCCCGGCATGTGCCGGTCCATCAGCACCAGCTGCACGGTGTCCGATAGCGCCGTGCGTACCGCCTGGTCTCAGGCACTGACGGCGATCACCTCCAGGCCCAGT
>NZ_JAWLHI010000117.1:0-6122 GCF_041690455.1 Marinobacter sp. | reverse complement strand
TGTGCTCGTAGCGGTTCCGCGAAAGACTTACCCCACCCTCCGCCGCAGACTCCAGAGTCTGCAACACAACCGAATTTAACTACTCAAAAGTCCAAATGAAGGAGACGACCCATGGCCCTGATTTCGATGCGGCAAATGCTGGATCACGCCGCCGAGCATGGTTACGGTGTGCCAGCCTTTAACGTAAACAACCTCGAACAAATGCGCGCCATCATGGAAGCCGCCGACAAGACCGACTC
Organism: Marinobacter sp.; assembly: GCF_041690455.1. GTDB lineage: Bacteria > Pseudomonadota > Gammaproteobacteria > Pseudomonadales > Oleiphilaceae > Marinobacter. Next base: position 5,883 of record NZ_JAWLHI010000117.1, on the reverse strand, counting down.
CCCGGTCATCGTCCAGGCCTCCGCCGGTGCCCGCAAATACGCCGGTGCGCCCTTCCTGCGCCACCTCATCCTGGCCGCGATCGAGGAATTCCCGCACATCCCGGTCGTCATGCACCAGGACCACGGCACCAGCCCTGCCGTGTGCCAGCGCTCCATCCAGCTGGGCTTCAGCTCCGTCATGATGGACGGCTCCCTGGGTGAAGACGGCAAAACCCCGACCGATTACGAATACAACGTCGACGTCACCCGTCGCACCGTTGAAATGGCCCACGCCTGTGGCGTCTCCGTGGAAGGCGAGCTGGGCTGCCTGGGCTCCCTCGAAACCGGCCAGGCCGGCGAAGAGGATGGTATCGGCGCTGAAGGTACCCTGGACCACAGCCAGATGCTGACCGACCCGGAAGAAGCTGCGGACTTCGTCAAGAAGACCCAGGTAGACGCCCTGGCCATCGCCATCGGCACCAGCCACGGCGCCTACAAGTTCACCCGTCCGCCGACCGGTGACATCCTGGCCATCGACCGTATCAAGGAAATCCACGCCCGGATTCCCGACACCCACCTGGTCATGCACGGCTCCAGCTCCGTCCCCCAGGAATGGCTGAAAATCATCAACGAATACGGCGGTGAAATCCCGGAAACCTACGGTGTCCCGGTTGAAGAAATCGTCGAAGGCATCAAGCACGGCGTGCGCAAGGTCAACATCGACACCGACCTGCGTCTGGCCAGCACCGGCGCTGTCCGTCGCTTCCTGGCCGAAAACCCGGCCGAGTTCGACCCGCGCAAATTCCTGAAGGAAACCATGAAGGCCATGACCGAAGTGTGCATCGCACGCTACGAAGCCTTCGGTTGTGCCGGCAACGCCAGCAAGATCAAGCCGATCAATCTCGAACGTATGTTCGAGCGCTACGCGGCCGGCGAGCTGGATCCGAAGATCAAGTAAGCGCCGATTTGCCCCACTCCCGCGTCCGCGGGAGTGGCATTTAGCCCTTCTCAATCCCCCCCCATATTTCCACTCCTTTCCATAACCAAATCGCATATTCTTTTTGGTGCCAACGATCAAGTCTTAAGGTATTTTGACCTGCAGCAGGTTATGGATTGAACAACCGCGCTAGCCTGCATAAAAGAAGATGGAGTCTTGGTTGAGTTCGACTCGCAGTAGCCATGGATTCTCTACTCTTTTCAAACATGGGAAGTGAAAAAGAGGTGCATTATGGGCTTGAGTAGTCGATTGAGGTCGTGCCCGGGCGGCACGGGCAAAGGGCCGGTTTTCCGGAAAAGTGGCATAACGGCAGGTATCCTGGCCGCGGGCCTGGTGGCAGGCACGACGGTTGCGCAGGAGCCGACGCCGACAACGTATACCGATGTTTCGGTTCCGCAGTTGACCCGTTGGAATGAAGTCAACTATCTGAACGTTGAACCGGGTATCGACGGATACTCCGGAGCGTCAGCGAGAACGCATATCTATACAAGTGAGGCAGCGAAACAAGCGGCTGCAACGGCATTGGCTAGCGACCCCGATGCAGCTGACATTGAGGATACACTTTGGCTGGACAGTCCCGCTGCCGTTTACTACGAACTCGATGATGGCAGTGGTCGTCCTCCCGGTATCCAGGTTGTAACGGATGACCTGGAATTCCCCACCAACAACTGCATTATGGCGTCGGGCGAACGACCATCAGCCGACTTCCCTGATACCGTTGTCCCCAAAACCTGTAGCGATCCCGCCAGCAGCTCCAAGCGTTACTTTCTGGAAATTCGTGATGCTGACGTACCGGTAGACATGGTCTTTGATGTGGGCATGAAAGACATCCGCTACAAGGGCGTGAAAGACCCGTCCGAGGATGGTGGCGAAGCCCTGGAGGCCTTCAGGCAGGAATTCGGCATTGGTCGGATTTATCGTGTCATCCAGAAGGTCATCAATAACTCCGACGAACGGTGGGTCGGTGTGAACGTGGAACTGGGCCACGGTGTGGGTGCCGAGTTCGAGCGGTTCAACTTTGCCGAGGACGGCGTGGCTTTCGAGCTACGGAATCTGGTTCCAAGAGAATTTTTCTACGGTGAGACTGGCGCTCCGGACGTAGAAGTCTGGGACCCCGAGCGCTATGGTACCTTCTCGCCGAAGCTGTTTGATACCGGCGAGCGTGAGCGTTTTGATCCGGGCTTCTTTGATGCCGCAGCCGGCGGTTTTTTCCCACCCCAGGATACCGGCGGTGATCCGGAAAAAACCCCGTTTATCTTCAGTGGTACCGATGCCAACGCTGATGGCTCGGTAGGGGCTATTACCCTGAACCACTTCAGCATGGTGGATGCTCAGGCGGCAGGTACGACCCTGGATGACGGCACAGCTGAAGGAGTTTTTGGTTATTTTCTGTCTGATTCGCTCGCACCGTTTGTGATTGCCCGTTATGACGAGGGTGATCCTGATGGCGAATCGGATGCTATTGAAGCCTGGTGGGATGGTGACGCCTGGCGTTATGGTCGCACCGGCGACGGTGCAGGCCTTGATCCTTTTGGAGTAGTCAGTAATGACCAATTGACGGAATGGGCGGAGCTACTCCTTGGAGTTGACCCATCCCAGCTTGGTACTCCTGTCCGTTATGCCAGCATTCTGGGTGACGATTTTGCGACCCAGAATATGGATGTCTATATCTACATCAGTGACGGTATTCTGGACGAGGAGGGCGTACCCAAGTACGAAAACATCACGCTCCGCGTAACCGGGGTATCTACTGCGACCGCTGGGCTTTCCGAGACCAGTATGGGCAACAACACCCCAGCCTGGATCGATGTGGACGGAAACAATACCGCTCCTGAACTGGCCACTTATATGGCCGATACGGGCGTTCCCGTGGCTCTGAATGACTTGGTTACAATGTTCGAAAATGATCCGGATAGTCCTTCCTATGAGACGGGCGCGGAGACAGTGAACATCGATGTCCTGGCGAATGATCTGCTGGATGGACAGTTGCTGCTCGATTCTGGAGCTACGATCACGAACATTGCAATCTCCAATGAGCTTGGTGGTACTGCAGTAATAAACAGCAATAACACAGATACGCTCAGTGACGACACGGTAGACTTTACTGCGGAACCTGGATTTACCGGGCTTGCTTCATTCACCTACACCGTTTCAATCTCGGACGGTGCCGATGGCACAATAACCTCGAATGAGGCAACCGTAGCCATCCGCGTGAACCCATACCCGGATCCCGAGGCACCGGTAGCGGTGAGCGACTCGGCCATTACCTTCAAGGACACCCCGATCAGCATCGATGTCCTTGCGAACGACACCTTGCCAATTGGAGATCCAACAGTAGCCATCCTCGACGAGCCTCTCGTCGGCAGCGCAGTCGTCGAAGACGGTAAGGTGGTTTACACCCCGGCAGCCGGCTTCGTAGGCCTGGACCGTTTCACCTACACCGTAACGGTCAACGACAAAGTCTCCAACGCTGCACTGATTACCGTGCAGGTGGATGACCCGGCTGAAATCGAGCCCCCTGTCGAGCCGTCAACCGGTGGTGGCGGTAGTGGCACCATCTTCGGTTGTAGCTACAACCCGGGTGCTCCGTTTGACCCGACCCTGCCGCTGGCTGCTCTGGCCGCCATCGCGGGCCTGGTCATCAGGCACCGTCGTAAGCAAACCCTGCACTGATCCGGATCTGCAGGTGTAAGACCCAGGCCCCGGCATCCGCCGGGGCCTTTCTTTTTTAAGGCCCCACTGAATCCTTCCCTCAAGTGGGCGAAAATTGATCCGTGTCTTGTATTTTCGCTTCCTGCACCGACTATTATGAGTAGCAAGCAAACCTGAGATTCTGTGGAACAAGAGGTGCAGATGGAATTCAAAGACTATTACGCCGTACTCGGTGTGAGCGAGTCTGCCACCCCCGAGGAAATCAAGAAGGCCTACCGCAAGCTGGCGCGGAAATACCATCCGGATGTCAGCAAGGAAGAGAAAGCCGACGAAAAGTTCAAGGACGTCGGCGAGGCCTATGAAGTACTGAAAGATCCGGAAAAGCGGGCGGAATACGATCAGCTCCGCAAATACGGTGCCCGGGGCGATGGCTCGTTCGAACCACCACCCGGCTGGCAGAGTGCCTCCGGTTTTGGCGGTGGTGGTTTCACCGATGCCGATGCCAGCCAGTTCAGTGACTTCTTCGAGGAAATCTTCGGTGGCGGTCGCCGCGGTGGTTTCAGCGGTGGCGGTTTCCGACAAAACATGCGCATGCGTGGGGAGGACGTTCATGCCCGCCTCGCGCTGTTCCTGGAGGAAGCGTTTCACGGCTGCGAGAAGCAGGTCTCTTTCACAGTGCATGAGGCCGACGAGCAGGGTCGCGTGATTCCGCGCCAAAAGACCCTCAAGGTGAAGATCCCCGCCGGCATGCGGGAGGGCCAGCATATCCGTCTGAAGGGGCAGGGCTCTCCGGGCGTCGGCGGTGGCGAGCCGGGTGACCTGTTCATCGAGATCGAGTTCGCGCCACACCCGCACTTCACCGTGGAAGGGCGCGACGTGCTGATCACGGTGCCGGTGGCACCCTGGGAGGCGGCATTGGGCGCGACGGTGACCGTTCCCACTGTCGGCTCCAAGGTGAATGTGAAGGTGCCCAAGGGCTCCACCAGCGGCCGCAAACTGCGGCTCAAGGGCAAGGGCTTGCCTGGCAAGCATCCGGGTGATCAGATCGTGATCCTGCAGGTGGCTATGCCCGAGAAGCACACGCCGGAAGCTGAAAAGCTTTATGAGCAGCTGGCCGAGGCCGAAAAGAACTTCAATCCACGCAGCAAGCTCCATGTCTGAGCGGGGGTAGGAAATGACCAGGCAAGACCAGATTCTGACTGTGGAAGTGGTGGACTCCGAGGGCGGCACCTTCACCCTGCGCGAGATATGCGAGCGGGGTGACTGCCGCGCCGAGTTCGTCATCAAGCTGGTGAACTATGGGGTTATTGCACCTGTTGAGGATATCCCCGAGGCCGGGCAGTGGCAGTTTGACGTCGCCGCCCTGAGCCGCCTGCGCAAGGCCATGCGGCTGCAGCGGGATCTCAAGATCAATCTGCCGGGCCTCGCCATGTCGCTGGACCTGCTGGACGAGGTGCAGGAAATGCGGCGGGAAGTGGATCGGCTGAACCGGCAGTTGCGGCATCTGCTGGAGGAGTGAGACTTCTTGAAGACGGGGTCAGATGAAAGTGTTCATCAGACCCCAACTCAGGGGTCTGAAGAAAACCTTCTTCTGACCCCATCATAAGGTCAAACTCCACACCCATTCCCAACTCAGGGGTCTGAAGAATGCCTTCTTCTGACCCCATCTTAACGCCAACCTCCCACCTTCACTTCCCCTCTCTCTCCAAAGCCTGCAACTCCCCGTAAATCTTCTCCGCCTCCTCCATCAACGTCCCATGGGTGCGCAAGTCCCCATTCCGCTGAGCATGGAGCGCCTTGGCGAGCTTATCTTCATAGGCCTTCTTCAGCTTCTTCTTCGGATCACCCTTCAGAAATCCCAGCATGGTTGCTCCCGATTGGTTGGACCTGGAAAGGGTACGCCGGCCACGCGGAATGGTTCACAGCCTTGATGGTGAAAAAGGGGTCAGAAGAAGGCTTTCTTCAGACCCCGACCTTGGCGCCCATTTCCGAGGTCAAATCCCGGGGTCAGATGAAAACCTTCATCTGACCCCAACTTCACGCCCGCACCACCCCCAAACTCCGAACCCCACCCCCGGGGTCAGATGAAAACTTTCATCTGACCCCTCCTTCACCATCCCTCCGTCACAAAAATTTAATGATCAAAATCTGTACAACCTAAAAAATTGGGAATAAATTCCCAAATCAATAATGGGAAATAAATCCCAAAACCGGCAAAGCACCCCGCCGGCCCGAAAACGAAAGCAACAGCCTGG
>NZ_JAWLHI010000116.1:0-6255 GCF_041690455.1 Marinobacter sp. | reverse complement strand
GTAAAGAAAGTGAAACCAAGCAGAACCAGGCCCATGGACCAGATACTGCGGCGCTGGTCCATGGGCACCGGGCTGAGCGGGTAGTCCTGTTCCTGAGGCGTTACTTGTGTGGTCATTGCCATATCTCTCTTTGATGAAAACACGAGAGAAAGATCGCAACGTCTGTGCCATGTGGTTCTCAAGGCCATGGATTTAGAGGGTGGATGACACCTGGCCTGTGCACTTTGCACAATCAAACCAGATCAGGATGTGGTCACATCCCGGGTTCGCCCTGACCTGGTGCAAAAAAGCAGGCCAACGTTCATTTCAGTGCAGGACTACCCAAAGACCAGACCCTGCAATACCGACAATCCTGGCTGGGAATGATCAAAAGAACGCCTGAATCCCGGTCTGGGCTCGACCCAGAATCAGGGCGTGAACATCTTGGGTGCCTTCATAGGTGTTCACCACTTCCAGATTCACCAGGTGTCGCGCCACCCCGAACTCATCACTGATACCGTTACCCCCGAGCATATCCCTGGCCAGGCGGGCAACATCCAGAGCCTTGCCGCAGGAATTGCGCTTCATGATGGAAGTGATCTCGACGGCAGCCGTGCCCTCATCCTTCATCCGAGCAGGGCCAGGGTGATGTCCGTCTGCATGTCTGCCAGCTTTATATTTTGAAGAGGCGTATGTTGAAACTGACAAGGCAACTGCGCAGATTAACGGTGCTTCCACTCGGGCTGACGTTTCTCGAGAAAAGCAGTCATACCCTCGTTGCGATCCTCGCTGGCAAAACTGGACCACAGCCTCGTGCTTTTCAAGCAATATGTTGCTGTACTCCATAACCATCTCCACTAACAGGTGCTTTCTTATTACTTTCATTGAAAGCCATGAAAGCTTACTTATCCGATTTTCAGAGGCCACACCGGAACGCTTTTAAGGCAACATATTGACATATTATTTTGAGAAGGCGTATGTTGAAACCGACAAGGCAACGACCTGCTTTTACGGTCAGGCCATCCAACAAAAACAAACCGGACACAACAGGTGAATCAGATGGATACAGGCATCACTCTCAATCCGGAACGCCGTGCCGCCATGCTCGAAAGCGGCGCCTGGAACGACAAGCTCATTACTGACTACCTGGATCAGGCAGTCGCCAGCACCCCGGACCGGGAAGCCATCGTCGGCTACCAGTTCACCAGCGACACCCGCACCGCCCTCACTTATCGGGAACTCAATGACAAAGTCACCCGCATGGCGGCGGGCCTTGTGGCACTGGGTATCGGGAAAGGTGAGGTGGTGGCCTGCCAGCTACCGAACTGGTGGCAGACCACCGCCCTGCACCTGGCCTGCATGCGCATCGGCGCGATTCTGAATCCGCTCATGCCCATCTTCAGGGAGCGGGAACTGCGCTTCATGCTCAAGCATGGCGAGGCCAAACTGCTGGTCATTCCAAAGGTCTTTCGTGGCTTTGATTACGAGGCCATGGTTGACGGCATTCGCGGGGAGCTGCCGGATCTCGAAACCCTTCTGGTCATCGGCGGAGAGGGCGAGCGCAGCTTTGAACAACGCCTGGTGGAGACCCCCTGGGAAGAAAAGCAAGACACCAAGGCCCTGTTTGCCGAGCGCCAACTTACTGCCGACGACGCCATCCAGATCCTCTACACCTCCGGTACCACCGGCGAACCCAAGGGGGTCATGCACACTTCCAACACCCTGTTTTCCAATGTGCGTCCTTACGCCGACCGCCTGCACCTGAGCTCGGACGACAAGGTGTTGATGGCCTCTCCGGTGGCCCACCAGACCGGATTCATGTACGGCATCATGATGCCGGTTTACCTGGGGACCACCGCTATCCTTCAGGACATCTGGGACGCGGACTATGTCTGCAAGGTGATTGCCGCCGAGAAACCGGCTTTCACCATGGCCGCCACGCCGTTCCTGGCGGATCTGGTGAAAACCGCACCCAAGCACGAGGGCGAACTGGAATCCCTGCGGATCTTCGTCTCTGCCGGCGCACCGATCCCAAGTGCCGTGGTGGAACAGGCCGGCAATGTCCTGAAGGCAAAGATTGTCTCAGCCTGGGGCATGACCGAAAACGGCGCTGTCACCATGACCTGCCCGGAAGATCCCGCCGAGCGGGCCAGTCAGTCCGACGGCAAGGCCATGCCCTTCATGGACGTGAAAGTCACCGACTTCCAGGGCAGTGAACTGCCCGCCGGAGAAGAAGGTAGCCTGCTGGTAAGGGGCTCCAGCCTGTTTGTCGGCTATCTCAAACGGCCCGAACTCTATGGCGTGGACGAGAATGGCTGGTTCAACACCGGCGACCTCGCGCGCATGGACAAGGACGGCTACATCCGCATCACCGGCCGCACCAAGGATGTGGTCATCCGAGGCGGTGAGAACATCCCCGTGGTTGAGGTGGAGAACCTGCTCTACAAGTTCCCCGGCATTGTCGATGTCGCCCTGGTTGGGTGCCCGGACGAACGCCTGGGTGAGCGCCTGTGCGCCTATGTCACGCTCGACGAGAACGCCACCGACCTTACCCTGGACCAGGTCAAGGCCTATCTGACCGAACAGCAACTGTCCAAAAACTACCTGCCCGAATACCTGGAAGTGATCGAGGCCATGCCCCGCACTGCCTCCGGCAAGATCCAGAAATTCAAACTGCGCGAGCAGGCCAAAGAAGTTCGTCTGGAGCCGGCCACGCGCGGTTAATCCCATTGATCTAACAGCTACAGGAGCAAGTCATCATGAGAGGCCTTAACGGAAAAACAGTCATCGTGACCGGCGGCGGTGGCGGCATTGGCCGCGCCGTGTGTCAGCGCTTTGCCGAAGAGGGCAGCCTCGTGGCCGTGTTGGATCGTGACGAAAACACGGCCCAGGCCACGGTAGACCTGATCACCGAGGCCGGTGGTACCGCCCGCGCCTACGCCGCCGACATTACCGATTACGCTGCGATTACTGACACCGTAGCGGCCATCGAGAACGACCTTGGCGTGCCCACAGTGCTGGTGAATAACGCCGGCTTCGACCGCTTCATGCCGTTCCTGAAAACCGAGCCCAAACTCTGGGACCAGCTGATTGCAGTGAACCTGACCGGTGCGCTGAACATGCATCATGTGGTACTGCCGAAGATGATTGCCGCCGGTGGCGGCAAGGTCATCAACATTGCCTCCGACGCGGCACGGGTCGGCTCTTCCGGCGAATCCGTCTACGCCGCCTGCAAGGCTGGCCTGGTTGGCTTCAGCAAGACAGTGGCGCGGGAACTGGCCACCAAGAACGTGTGCCTGAACGTGGTCTGCCCCGGCCCCACCGATACCGCACTGCTCAAGGGCGTAGCGGAAACCGCCCCAAATCCAGAGAAGCTACTGGAAGCCTTCCGCAACGCGGTGCCCATGAAGCGCCTGGCCCAACCCGAAGACTACCCCGGCGTCATCGCCCTGCTCGCCAGTGACGATGCCAACTTCATTACCGGCCAGGTGATCAGTGTGTCCGGCGGCCTGACCATGGCCGGCTAAGCGACCAGTTAAACGATCTAGGAGAACGCACCATGAATTACGAAGACATCCTGTACGACGAAAACAACGGCGTCGCCACCATCACCATTAACCGGCCGGACCGTTACAACGCTTTCCGCGGCCAGACCTGCATGGAGCTGCTGGACGCCTTCAACCGCGCCGGCTGGAACAAGGACATCGGCGTCATCGTGTTCACCGGCGCAGGTGAAAAAGCCTTCTGCACCGGCGGCGACCAGGGCGCCCACGAAGGCCAGTACGATGGCCGCGGCCTGATCGGCCTGCCGGTAGAAGAGCTGCAGCGCACCATCCGCGAAGTGCCCAAGCCGGTGATTGCCCGGGTCAACGGTTTCGCCATCGGCGGTGGCCACGTGCTGCACGTGATCTGTGATCTGAGCATTGCCTCGGAAACCGCTGTCTTTGGCCAGGTCGGCCCGAAAGTCGGCTCGGTGGATCCCGGCTTCGGCACCGCTTACCTGGCGCGGGTTGTCGGTGAGAAGCGCGCCCGGGAAATCTGGTACCTGTGCCGCAAGTACAGTGCACAGCAGGCACTGGATTGGGGCCTGGTTAACGCAGTGGTGCCACAGGAGCAGCTGGATGAGGAAGTACAGAAGTGGTGCGAGGAAATCCTTGAGAAGAGCCCCACCGCTCTGACCATCGCCAAGCGCTCGTTCAATGCCGACAGCGACAACATTGCCGGCATCGGTGCACTAGGCATGCAGGCCCTGAGCCTTTACTACGACACCGAGGAATCCAAAGAAGGCGTGAAAGCCTTCAAGGAAAAGCGCAAGCCGGACTTCCGGAAATTCTACAAGTAAGCAGATCGACCCGGCGGCCTCATGCCGTCGGGTCAAAAACAATGCCCGGAGAACACCATGAATTTCGGATTCAATGAAGAACAGAACGCGATTCGCGAGGTTGTGGCCCGCTTCAGTGCCGAGGTGCTGGCTCCGGGCTACCGTATGCGGGATCAGGAAGGCGTCATCGAAAAGGACATCATCCGCCAGCTCGGCGAGATGGGCCTGCTCGGCGGCGAGCTGCCCGAGGAATTCGGTGGCAGCGGCATGGACTGTGTTACCAGTGGCCTGATCATCGAGGAAATCTCCAAAGGGGATTTCAATGTCGGTTATATCCCGCTGCTGACTTCCCTGAACGGTCAGATCATTGCCAGCCACGCGGCACCGGACCTGGCGAAGGAGTGGCTGCACGGCATGACCACCGGCCAGAAAGTGGCCTGCATCGCCCTGACCGAACCCCACGGCGGTTCCGACGCCGCCAACCTGCGCCTCAAAGCAGAGAAGAAGGGCGACGTTTACGTGCTCAACGGTGAGAAAACGTCCATCTCCATGGCCGACCAGGCCGATGTAGCGGTGGTGTTTGCCAGAACCGGCACGGTGGAACAACGGGCCTCCGGTATCAGCGCGTTCCTGGTGCCCATGGACAGCCCGGGCCTCACCACGACCCGTTTTGAGGACAACGGCCAGCGTGCTATCGGTCGCGGCTCGATTTTCTTCGATAACGTGGAAGTGCCCGCCGTCAACATGATGGGCGACGAGGGTAAAGGCTTCAAACAGGTCATGCAGGGCTTTGATTATAGCCGCGCCCTGATTGGCCTGCAGTGCCTGGCCGTGGCGCAACAATCCCTGGATGAAACCTGGCAATGGCTGACCGAGCGAACCGCCTTCGGCCAGAACCTGTCCGCTTTCCAGGGTCTGACTCATCCGCTGGCTGAATACCAGACCTATGTTCATGCAGCCAGGATGCAGTGCTACCATGCGCTCTGGCTCAAGGACAACAATCTGCCCCACAACGCTGAAGCCGCTATGAACAAGTGGTGGGGCCCGAAACTCGCTTTCGATGTGGTAAAACAGTGCCTGCTGGCCCACGGTCACACCGGTTGGGGTGAGGATTTACCGTTTGCCCAGCGATTGCGGGATGTTCTTGGCCTTCAGATAGGTGACGGTACCGCGCAGATTATGAAGAACATCATCGCCCGCGAGTACCTGCCAAAGTGACGCGTCCCATGCCTTCCGTGATTCAGGACGCCGAAAGCCGCCCTCGCCGGCCCAGCCGCCAGCGGCGCACTATAGGAGCACAGATGATCGTCAACGAATCCGGAGGCATTCCCAACCGGCTATTTTTTCGCCTGTTCCAGACTGGAAACATTCTGCAGCGCCAGGTTCAGAATGAGATGGGCATCAGTGCTGTGCAGTGGGCAGTACTGGGTGCATTGTCTCGAGAAGGATTCGAAGACGGCACCTCATTCAATCAGCTGAAAGAGTACCTTTACGTCAGTCGCCAAAACCTCGATGGCGTCCTCAAACGAATGGAAAGAGATGGACACGTCCTTCGGATACCGGATCCCCAGGACCGCCGGGCTCGACTGGTGGTACTTACCGAATCTGGTCGAAATTTCTGGGATCAACTGCAAGACACTATTGCGGAGTTTTACAAACAGGCTATGCAAGGAATGAGCTTCGACGACAGCGTCAGCCTTCTGCACCTCTTGAAAAAGCTTCAGCATGAGCTTGTCGATATTTCGCTCGGCCAGAATGTAAACCAGGACTGAATGGTGGTGTTCGGTCGCAAAGACCACCCACGCCACTTCTTTTCGGAGGGATTCTTTTACTCACTGTTTTACTGCCAGTTTTCGCCCACGCATCCAGGCAGCGCGAACCGTTTCCGAAGCAACCCCGGCCAGAACCCCGAAAAACGGATCAATCCAGACGGTCACCAACGCTGTTATTGCAAT
>NZ_JAWLHI010000115.1:0-6482 GCF_041690455.1 Marinobacter sp. | reverse complement strand
GGAGCGTACAGGGACGTATTCACAGCGTGTTTCGGAATCACATCCCCGAAAGGTGCTTCCACCAACAGAAGAGGTCAGCCCTCTTTGGGAATCTTCCGAATCAAAGGCTGGATGTTCAGTGAAACCAGCTTATCGATGGCCGAGTTCATCTGGCTGCGGGAGGTGAACGGTCCGACATTTACCCGGTACCAGATCGAACCATTGTCCAGGTCAATGCGCTGGACGCTGGCACGTAATCCCAGGAAGGCAATCTGGGCCCGTTGGCGTTCGGCGTCTTCACGGCTGCGGAAGGAGCCGGACTGTACCAGGTAATCAAAGTTCTGTTTGGTCGGGGAGGGGTTGTACTCTTCCACCTTGGGGGGAACCACCTCGGATTCCGGCAGCATTTCGTAGAAACGGAAATTCTGCTTCTTTTCTTCCTGGGTGGCGGTTTTCGGTGCCTTCTGTACCGGTTTTTGCTCCTGTACCGGTGCCTTGGTTTGCTGGCTGGTGGTCGGCAGGGAGTTGAGGTACACAATAAACCCGATAAAGCCGCCCACCGCCGCCAGGGACAGGATCCACTTCAGCGACAGGCTGCCGTGCTGGCGGTGTACCGGTGCAGCAGGCCGGGCACGCTGTTTCGAGCGTGCAGGCCTGGCAGGCGCCTTCTTTGGCGTGGCGGAAGACCGGCTGGGCCGGTCTTTGCGGGCGTAGTCTCGGGCCATTGGGTTGTCTTACATCACTTCCGGTGCGCTGACGCCCAGCAGGTCCAGGCCGTTTTCGAGTACCTGGCGAACGGCGAGGTACAGGCTCAGGCGTGCATCCCGCAGGGCGGTATCTTCAATCAATACCTTGTGCGCGTTGTAATAGGTGTGGAACTGCCCGGCCAGCTCGCGCAGGTAGTGTGCCACGTGGTGCGGCTCGCGCTGGGCGGCGGCGTTGGCGACTAGTTCCGGGTATTTCGCCAGCTGGTTGGCCAGGTCCTTTTCCTCGTCCAGGGTCAGAATGGACAGGTCGCCCACGCATTCGTGGCGGTCGCGGTTAACGCCTTCGTCCGCGAGTTTGCGCAGTACGCTGCAAATCCGGGCATGGGCATACTGGATGTAGTAGACCGGGTTTTCATTGGTCTGGGAGCGGGCCAGGTCGATATCGAAGGTCAACTGGGAGTCTACCCGACGCGCTGCCAGGAAGAACCGGGTGGCATCCCGGCCCACTTCGTCGATCAGGTCGCGCACAGTGACGTAGCTGCCGGCGCGCTTGGAAATCTTCACTTCCTGGCCGGAGCGGGTCACCATGACCATCTGGTGCAGGACGTAATCTGGCCATCCCTGGGGAATGCCGGCCTTGAGTGCCTGGAGGCCGGCCCTGACCCGGGTGACGGTGGAGTGGTGGTCTGCGCCCTGTTCGTTGATCACGGTGGTGAAACCCCGCTGCCATTTATCGAGATGGTAGGCCACATCCGGCAAAAAGTAGGTGTAGCCGCCATCCTTCTTGCGCATCACCCGGTCCTTGTCATCCCCGAACTCGGTGGTGCGCAGCCACATGGCGCCGTCCTGCTCATAGGTATAGCCGTTCTCATGGAGGCGCTTGACGGTGGCTTCGACCTTGCCTTCCTCGTACAGGGAGGATTCCAGGAAATAGACGTCAAAGTGCACGCCGAAGGCCTTCAGATCCAGATCCTGCTCGCGGCGCAAATAGGCCACCGCAAACTCGCGAATGGCATCCAGGTCTTCCGGGTCGCCCTTGCCGGTCACTTCCCGGTCGTCGGCCGTCACGGTTTCACCGGCCAGGTAGGACTTCGCCACATCAATAATGTAGTCGCCGCGGTAACCGTCAGCCGGCCAGTTGTCATCGTCAGGTGTCAGGCCCTTGGCACGGGACTGGACAGAAAGCGCCAGGTTGTTTATCTGGGCGCCGGCATCGTTGTAGTAGAACTCGCGGGTAACATTGTAGCCATTCGCTTCCAGCAGCCGGCACAGGCTGTCACCAATCGCTGCACCACGGCCATGCCCAACGTGCAGGGGACCAGTGGGGTTGGCGGAGACGAACTCCACCTGCACCTTCTCGCCTTTTCCGCTGTCGTTGCGGCCAAACCGATCCGCCTCATTCAGGACGGTTTCCACGATTTCGAAGGCGCTGGCCGTGCTCATGAAAAAGTTGATGAAGCCGGGCCCGGCAATCTCTACCTTGGCCACCGCCTTGCTCTCCGGCAAGCGGTCCACCAGAGCTTCCGCCAGTTGGCGTGGCGGGCAGCCTGCTGCCTTGGAAGCAACCAGGGCAATGTTGCAGGCGTAATCGCCGTGGGCCTTGTCCTTGGTGTTGCCTACTTGCGGGGTAAAGGTCTGGTCCGCGGGCAGGGTGCCTTCAGATTGCAGCGCCGCCAGCGCAGACTGGAGCAGCTCGGAAACGGTCTCTTTCATGCTGTCAGATGACTCGGTTTACTGGAGAATGGGTGTCAGGGCAGGGAGCCCGATGGAAACAGAAGGCGGGTATTATCGCGGAAAGTTGGCTTGCAAGCAAAACGCCCGGCAATTGCCGGGCGCCTTAGTTGTTTTCTATTTGAGTCCGCGGAAGTAAGCGACTACCTTGCTGTTGGTGCCGATCACGAGAATCTGGTCACCTCCAAAGATCCCAAGGGCCCGATATTCTCCATTGATCTGTTCGGCGCTTGACCCTCCCGAGCTGCCGCAGTTCTCTGCGGTGAATATTGTCCGGAATACATTTACGGACCCATCAGGAATGATCACTGAGCCGTTGAAGGTGCACCCGCGTTGGTCACTTCCTGTCAGGGAACCATCGGAGTCGATGGTGACCTGGGTGGTAACAACGTCGGGTTCTTGCATCAGATATGTGCCGGAGATGTCCGTAAGGGAAATGGGCGTATTGCTAATGGAATTGTTTCGGGAGAGCTCAACTACGGACTGATAGCCGGTTTCTGGAGCCTCGACATTCAACGTAGCGGATTCCGAGTCTGCTGCCTGGCCGCTGACGGAGCCATCAACCTGGCTCCATGTGTCTGAATAAAAAATATTGGTACCGGCTCCAATAATCTGATTTTCCCCAGTGCCTGCCAATACGCCGAATGTGGCGTCTGTCTG
Source organism: Marinobacter sp. (assembly GCF_041690455.1). Taxonomy (GTDB): domain Bacteria; phylum Pseudomonadota; class Gammaproteobacteria; order Pseudomonadales; family Oleiphilaceae; genus Marinobacter. The sequence continues at coordinate 3,405 of NZ_JAWLHI010000115.1, read as the reverse complement.
TGAGATAAAAGTGACGAAACTGCCGTCTGGGTCAATGATTGTCGCAACACCCGCAAATGTGTCGCCACCTTCAACAGTCACAGTCGTCTCGTAAAAGCCGGGGCTAATCGGCAGTGAAACTACTGGTTCAGAATTGCCTGTTTCTGTCTGGGTGTTGGTTGGTGGAGTCCAGGGTTCAAATAGTGGTGAGGGTGGGTTGCCCTGCGGAGCCAGAGGTTGCGAATACTCCTCGCCGCCACAGGCGGATAACAAGAAAGTCGTAGATAATGTTAAACCCAGTAGGGGAAGTCTCCTTGGCATGCCGATCTCCCTGAATTTTATGTCGCTTTTTATAATGCTTGATTTGAGGTCCTTCAAAGGGCCTTTATGTGATTAATGCAAATAAAGCAATGTTAATATTCGTTCCTGATATTAGCACCGAGCCTGACGATTTCCATTCTCGCCACAAAAAAATCCAAGGATCCCCGGCATAAGTTGGTATGTGAACTCATTAACCAATCTCCATCGGATCCACATCCACCATCCATTTCACCTTCGGTGGCAGCTTCTGCTGGTCCAGGTGCTGGCAGATGCCGGCAAGAACCGCGTTAAGCCGGCCTCTTTGGCTGCTGAGCAATACCAGTTGGGCGCGGTGGCGGTCGGCGCGGCGGGCGATAAGAGCGGGGAGGGGGCCCCAGATTTCGATGCCGGGGCCTGATGCTGAGGGTTTGATGGCATCCAGCAGTTCCAAGCTGTTCTGCATGGTGTCGGATTCGGCACGGAATATGGCCATGTGCCGGAAGGGCGGGAACTGGCCCTGCTCCCGTTCTGCCATCAGTTGGTCGGCAATGCTCAGGTAGTTTTCCGTGCACAGTGATTTGAGTAGCGGATGGTCGCTGTGGCAGGTCTGGATCAGTACCTTGCCGACCTTGTTGCCGCGGCCGGCCCGGCCGCTGACCTGGAGCAGGGTCTGGATCAGCTGCTCGGGCGCGCGGAAATCCACGCTGAACAGTCCGCCGTCGGCATTCACGACCACCACGAGAGTCACATTCGGAAAGTCGTGGCCCTTGGCGAGCATCTGGGTTCCCACCAGCACGCACGGAGCGCCGCTGTTCACCTTCTCCAGGATGGCCTGGATGCTGCCTTTTCTCTGGGTGCTGTCCCGGTCTACCCGAACCACCGGAACCGATGGGAACGCTTCGGCCAGCGTGTCCTCGGTCCGCTCGGTGCCCTGTCCAACCGGCTTGAATGCCTCGCTCTGGCACTTCGGGCAATGACTGGTGGCGGCCGCCTGGTAGTCGCAATGGTGGCAGCGCATGGCGCGGTCCCGGCGATGGTAGGTCAGCCGGGTGTCGCACCGGGGGCATTCGACCATGTGGCCGCAGTCAAAGCACATCATGACCGGGGCATAGCCCCTACGGTTTACGAACACCAGAGCCTGCTCGCCCCTATCGAGGGTATCCCGGATGGCGTTCAGGGCGGGGCGGGAAAGGCCTCCTTCCAGCGGACGGCTGCGGATATCGAGCAGGCTGAGAGTGGGCGGGACCGCCTTCTTCGCCCGTTCTTCGAGTCTCACCAACCGGTACTTGCCCTGGCGGGCATTGTGATAAGACTCCAGGGATGGGGTTGCGGAGCCCATTATGATCGGGCACTTGTTCAGGTGGGCCCGGTAAACTGCCAGGTCTCTTCCCGAATAGCGGAAGCCCTCGCCCTGCTTGTAGGAGCTGTCGTGCTCTTCGTCAACGATGATGGTTTCAAGGCCGGTGAAGGGCAGCAGCACGGCGGAGCGGGTACCGATCAGGATGACCGGTTGGCCGCGGCGGACCTTGAGCCAGGTATTCAATCGTTCGCCGTCATTCAGCGCCGAGTGCCACACCACGATGCGGTCTCCGAAGTAATGCCGGAAACGGGCAACAGTCTGCGGGGTCAGGTTGATCTCGGGCACCAGCACTAACGCCTGGCCCGTATCGGTCAGGTGTTCCTTGAGGTAATGAAGGTAGATTTCGGTTTTACCGCTGCCGGTGATTCCGTACAGCAGAGTGGCGTCAAAGCCTTCCCGGCCTGCGGGAAGCTGGCTTGCCGCGTGCTGCTGGGCTGGTGTCAGGGTCGGTCGAAGGTCCGGGGATAAAGGTGCAGCTGCCGGGTTACTGTCTTGCTTTGCTCTCTCAATCAGCCCCTTTCCGGTCAGGCCGTTAACCTGGGCACTGGTAAATCCGGCCTTGATAATGGCACCGGTACTGGCGGGAGCCGGTTGTTGGCTCAGCCATTGCAACAGGGCTTTCTGACGGTAGGCATTGGCCGGCAACTCGCTGCCCGAACTTTGTGCAACCCAGCTCTCTTCCTCTTTTTCCCGGGCCGGTCGGCCCCGGCGGAGGGCGGGCGGTAGCGCGGTGAAAAGGCATTCACCGAGCGGATGCTGATAATATGTGCTGGCCCAGCTCAGCAATTCAAAAGTTTCCGGTGGCAGCGCCTGCCAGTCCTCAAGAGCATGGTTGATGGTTTTAAGGGTGATGCCCTCGGGAGGTTCCACGTCCGTTTCTACCACCAGGCCGGTCAGCTGTTGCCGCCCGAATGGAATCTGTACCCTTTGCCCCCGGGTAACCTGCATGCCTTCCGGGATGAGGTAATCAAACAGTCTCCGTAATGGCCGGTTGAGGGCGATTCGTGCGGTTCGGGGCACTCGGGACTCCATTTTTGGTGATGTCGTGGTTTTCACTTAGGGGTCGGGCCCGGCAGCCTGGTGGTATCGTGGCTGCGAAGCAGGGAATGAGGCGCCCGTAAGGCTTGCCTGTCACAGGGATTGCAAGTATGATTCGCGGTCTGTTTTCGGCAGGGCATGATTGTGCCTCGCCTTTCACTTTGATTCAAACATGCGGTGCCAGGCGCCAGGGATTGATTCCCCGTGACCGGGTAGCGGCATGACCGAAAGAGGTTCGCCATGAAAGAAGGTATTCATCCGAAGTACGAAGAGATTACCGCCACCTGTTCCTGCGGTAATGTCATCAAGACCCGTTCTACCGTTGGCCACGATCTGCAGCTGGACGTTTGTTCCCAGTGCCACCCGTTCTATACCGGCAAGCAGAAGGTTATGGACACCGGCGGTCGTATCGAGCGTTTCAACAAGCGTTTTGGCGGTCGTATCGGTGGCAACAAGGCCTGATATCGGCTGTTGCACGAAAAGCGCCTCCGGGCGCTTTTTTTATGGCCGTTTGTAGGTATGTAGCCTTCGGAGATGTACGCAATTAGCCCTATTGACTGATCACAAATTGCGCTGTTGCCACTTGTCGTTTCGGGACGGGCGGGCCATAATGGCGCGCTCCGCTGGGCAAGCTCCGGCGGTTCATTACCTTTAAACGTGACAAACGGAACAGTGGCAATGTCTCAAGATCTGAAAGAAGCAGCCCTTGAATATCACGCCAAGCCGCG
>NZ_JAWLHI010000114.1:0-6759 GCF_041690455.1 Marinobacter sp. | reverse complement strand
ATATCGGAGAGCAGTGCCAGGGCCTGGAACACGATAAACGGTGTATCCGGGTTCATCAGGGCGATGCCGGTGCCCAGCGCCGGCAGCATCAGCAGTGCCGTGGTCAGGAAGACCGTATTGCGGCCGCCGGCAATCTTGATTATGAACGAAGCCGGAATCCGCAGGGTGGCGCCGGAGAGACCGGCAATCGCGGTCAGGGTGAACAGCTGGTCCACCGTGAACGGGAAGCCCAGGTTCTTCATCTGGGTGGTGATCATGCCCCACATCAGCCAGATGGCGAAGCCCATCAACAGGCTGGGGATGGAGATCCACAGGTTACGGCTGGCAACGCGCTTGCCCTCCCGCTCCCAGAACTCTTCACTCTCGACATCCCAGTGTTCGATGTCTGCGTTGGTTTTGGCCATTTTCTGCTCCTTGATTTACTGCCCTGGCACCACGGAACCCCGTGGTTCTTTGGGTTTGGTGTCATTGTGCAAATCAAGTGGCAGAACCATTCTTGATATTCATCAAGGAAACGGTTTATCGAATTGTGATCGCAACTCTTGGCTTGGTTTCGCTGTCTCAATAGCCTGTTAAAGGTCTTTAAAAACAAGTGTTTGCAAGAGTGATATTTCCAAAGTGGTAGCCTGCGAAGACCCTGGCGCAGAAGGGGTAGCCAATCATTTCCGACGGTTGTGAGCGGGCCGGTAGAGGGTCAGAAGCTGCAGGGCGACCCCGAGATAGGTCGCGCTCCATAGCCCGGCAGACAGCCACAGCCAGCCGGGGCTGGTGAAGGGCGTGGGGCCGGTGAGGTAGCGGAAAACCGCGGACAGCCCGAACAAGGCGGCCAGGCTGATGGGTTGCCAGCCCGGTGGCGGGCTGCGCGAGGCCCGCTGCCAGGCCAGCCGCAGCATTACGTTGGCGGACAGCGTGCCCAGGGCTCCCACCGTAATCAGGTGCAGGGCCGGGATTGCGGGGATGCCGGCGAGCAGATGGGTGCCGGTCACCGCGGCGCCTGCGGCAAGCCAGAGATAGCCGGTCGCAAACACCAGCAGGTCCGGGCGCTCCGGGCAATGCCACAGGCGCCATCGGAGGACCCTGACAGTAATCAGAAAAGCTGCGGGCAAGAGTACCGCGCCGGCCAACTGCTCGGTAACTTCCCTCAAGGCGAGGCCCATGGCCACGATCAGTAGCACAATCAGCGCCCCTTCGATTCTCGGCTGGACTCGGGCCTCAAGGGGAATACCTTTCTTTTCCAGGGTGCCGGCAACCGCCGGGGCAATGATCCGTCCGCCCATAAAGGTCATTAACAGCAGCAAGCCCAGAACCGCGGATTGAAGGAGTCGGGTCCGGCCCGGAATCAGACTTTCGGTACTGACCACCCCTACGAGCCAGAAAAAGGGCGCCATCAGGCACAGCACCAGGATCAGGGGGCCGGCTATCTTGTTACGCCATTTCTTGGCAGCGTTGAACCGGGGCACCACGTAACGGGCCAGCAGCAGGGCAAAGGCGGGGCTCAGCAATTGAGCGGGCCAGCTGTCCGGAGCCAGCAGCCAGGAGATTCGTGCCAGTAGCCAGAGGGTGAACAGGGTGGCCAGTACCCGGCGAGGCTGGGGTCCGAGTGTATATCCGGCAATCAGTGCCAAAGCAAAGCCGAAGATCAGTTCATGACCGTGGCCTGCTGCAAGCAGGCCGGGTGGCCAGCCGGTGCCGGATAAGACCCCGTGAATGGAAAGGGGCACAGCCAGGGCAGCAAGAATGGCAGCAGCCGGAAAGAACAGCCAGAACGCATGAATATTTTTAGCGGGGCGGGCGGACTTGTCCGAGGTCATCTGCTGTCCTTGACCGTTGGGTGGTGCAGGGCTAACAGTTAAAAGTATCGGAGGCTGATCTGTAAAGGTGCATTATGAATATGACACAACTTGCCCGTCTGCCATTCTCCGGCAATGGCGCCTGGTCGGAACTGCGGCGCCTGAAGCTCTCCATTCCTTTCCTGGCCTGGGTCGTGGTGGTACCCATGTCATTCCTCCCGCCGGTCCTGCTCTATTACGCCGGCACCCAGTACGGGGACAGCTTTATTCAGGGCTTCGGTGGTAAGGAATGGCGTTTCATCACCACGATCCTGTTCCTGGCGGAGCTGCTCACGTTCTTCGTCATGGGGTGGCTGATCCACGCCGTGCTAGAGAGCCACAAACTTGAAGTCAGTTACCAGGATGCCTATCTCCTGGCCGCCATCGCGCCGCTGCCCCTGTGGCTGTCGTCATTGGCGTTGCTGGTGCCGGCGCTGGCGGTAAGCGTGGTAGCGGTGTTTGCGGGGCTGTTCCTGTCCTGCGCGTTGGTATATCAGGGGTTGCGTTCTATCTGTGACCGTAAGGACAACGACGTCGAAATGATGTCGGCCACCTACACCATTATGGCCGCGTCCCTGCTGGCCTGGGGTGTGCTGATGGCGATGGTCTGGGCGTTCTGATCAGGCCGTGTAAGGCAGAACGCCGTAATAGATCGCGCTGAAGTGACAGGCGCTGCCGCCGATCACGAACAGGTGCCAGACCGCATGCATGTAGGGGATGCGGTCCGCCAGATAAAACGCCACGCCGGCGGTGTAGACAATGCCGCCGGCGATGGTGAGGTTCAGTGCGGTTTCACTCAGACTGGCCACCAGGTCCGATGAGGCAAAGGTGATCAGCCAGCCCATGGCAATGTAGATTCCTACCCGTGCCAGCTTGAATCGGTTCTTGAAGATGACCTTGAGAATTACCCCGGTCAGTGCCAGTGACCAGATCACCGCAAACAGGGTCCAGCCCACGGTCCCCCGCATGTTTACCAGAAGGAACGGTGTGTAGGTGCCGGCGATCAGCAGGAAGATGGCGCAGTGATCCAGGGTTTTGAAGGCTCGCTTCAGCTCCGGTCGCCGGGCGCCGTGATAGAGCGCCGAGGCCAGGTACAGGAGAATCAGGGACGCCCCGAAGATACTGAAGCTGACGATTTTCCAGGCATCGCCCGACTGGCTTGCGCCGGCAATCAGCGCCACGGTGCCGATCACGCTGAGCAGGGCACCGATGCCATGGGTGGCGCTGTTCAGCCACTCCTCGATGCGATGGTGAATGGAGTCAACGGTCTGTTGTGTCTGGGTCATTGCTGGGGATTCCGGATTAGCCATGGGTCTAAGGTACTTCAGCGTACACGTGTACGCAATGGTTCCGGGTGAACATTGCGTACACGTGTACGCAATGGTTCCGGGTGAACATTCCGTGACCATGTTCAGAAAAACTGAACAAGGCATCGGAAAACTTCCGGTTTCATGGTCATCCAGCTGGCAGTAACCTTCCGTATATATTGAAACAACGGGAGGTTACCGATGGCGAAAGTTCTTGTTCTTTACCATTCCATGTACGGTCACATTGAAACCATGGCAGAAACCGTGGCCGAGGGTGCGCGCAGTGTTGAAGGCGCGGACGTGGTGATCAAGCGGGTGCCGGAAACCATGCCGGAGCAGGCCTTCCTGAATGCTGGTGGTAAGGCGGACCAGGAAGCCGCGGTTGCCGATCCACAGGAACTGGCCAACTACGACGCCATCATCTTCGGCACGCCGACCCGCTTTGGCAACATGTCCGGCCAGATGCGCAACTTCCTGGATCAGACCGGTGGTCTGTGGGTCGAAGGCAAACTGCACGGCAAGGTGGCAAGCGTATTCGCCTCCACCGGCACCGGCGGCGGCCAGGAACAGACCATTACCTCCTTCTGGACCACCCTGGCCCACCACGGCATGGTCATCGTGCCACTGGGCTATGGTATTCCGGAGTTTTTCGACATTTCGGAGACCAACGGTGGCACCCCCTATGGTGCGACCACCATCGCCGGCGGAGACGGTTCACGTCAGCCGAGCGAAAAGGAAATCGCCATTGCCCGTTTCCAGGGCAAGCATGTGGCTGAACTGGCGGTGAAGCTTCACGGTTAATCGATATTGCTCTGCAAAGCGTTGAGCGGTTTTGGGCAGTCAGGGTTCCTGGCTGCCCTTTTTTGTGCTGAATCAGCTAGCGGCCCTGTCAGCGGCACCGGTTTTCAGCCGCGAGAATGTTGCCGGCACCACCCCCACCCAGGACGCCAGCTGGTTGTCCGGCACCCGTCGAACCAGCTCCGGGTACTCTTCCAGCAACAGCTTGTAGCGTTCACTCGCCGGCATGGTGTGTTTGCGGAACTCCCTCATGCTGGTCAGCTCCGCCAGTTCTTCGGTCAGCGCCAGGGCAAAGCGGGGCCACAGGCCATCGCCGTGGGACTGGATGGCAGATCGGAACGCGGCAAAGTCCGCGACCCAGAGCGTGGCCGGTGTGCTGGAGGTCAGGCACAGGGTATTGCGCACCGTGCGGCTGCGGCCAAACACCGGCCATACCAGGTCACCCTCGGAGAAAAAGTGGTGTACCGCAACCTTGCCGCTGGGTGCTTCCCGGAACAGCCTCAGGATGCCGTACTGGATGAGATAGACATTCGCCCAGGGGGAATCGTGTTTTTCCAGGTTGGTTTCTGCATCGATCCGTTGCTGATGGAACAGGCGGGTCAGATCACCGAGAAACCTTGCCTCCGGGCTGTGCTGGTCGTCACCCAGACGGATACCGAACACGCGGCAGAGGCCGTTAAGCAGGGCGACCTCGGCGGGCGCGCTGTCCTGCTGAATGATGTCAGGGTTGTTTTCGCCCAGCATGCAGGGGGCGGAGGAGGCGTCTGGCCTGAAGATGCTGTTCATGGTTCTGACCCCGATTGGACTATGGGTCAATTATGGTATCAGAAAAGCATCTTTTGAAATGACTTAAATCATTAAGGCTTTTTTACTGAGTCGATAAGGATTCGGGTTTCTGTCGGAGGGCATCCTTATAAGGCAGGGCTTTTACCTTATCAGCCGAGACAAAGTAAACCACTCCCGCACAGCAGAGTTACCTGTAGATGGGGAGGTGATAGACTTCGCCCGCTGACGACCTTCAAACCTCTTGTCCGGAGTCTTCAATGGCCGCTGCGCTGGCGTTATTCCTGAAGCTGATCCCCCTGTATGTCACGGTTGCCCTGGGCTGGGTTGCCGGTCGCTACCTGGAGGCCAGTGGCAAACATATCGCCGGGATCATGCTTTACATCGTGACCCCGTCGGTGGTGTTCTCGGGAGTCATGGCGGCGCCGCTGTCACCGGAGGTCGTCCTGCTCCCGTTTCTGGTCTTTGCGATCTCGTCGGTTCTGGGGATAGTCCAGCTGAAACTGGCAAGGCGGGTGATCACCGACGGTAGCGCCAGCATCATTCCTCTGTGTGTGGGCTCCGGTAATACCGGTTATTTCGGGGTGCCGGTGGCTCTGCTGCTGTTCGGGGAAGAGGGGCTGGGGCTGTATATCGTATGCATGCTCGGCACCACGCTGTTCGAGAATTCGGTGGGGTTCTATCTGGCAGCAAGGGGCCGCTACGACCTCAAGGATTCACTGTGGCGGGTAGTAAAGCTGCCATCGGTGTATGCCTTTCTGGCGGCGGTGGCGCTCAACCTGGCCGGTTACCGTATCCCGGACATCTTTGTGCCCCTGTTCGACAACCTGCGCGGCGCTTACAGCATCCTGGGCATGATGATCATTGGTATGAGCATTACCTCGTTCCGGGGGCTGGCCGGTAATATCCGCTTCACCGGCCTGGCCTTCTTCGGCAAGTTTGTGGTCTGGCCGCTGGTGGCGGTTCTGTTCTGGTGGCTGGACGCCAACATCCTGGGCATCTACGACACGGCCGTGCACCAGGCCATGTTCCTGATCTCCATCACGCCGATCGCGGCCAATACGGTCGTGATTGCGACCCTCCTGGATACCGCGCCACGCCAGGCGGCGGGTACGGTACTGCTGACCACCCTGTTCGCCCTGGCGTTCATTCCGGTGATGATTTCCCTCGCGTTCTAGTGGCCGCCGTTTGATGAATTGCTGGTGGCGGGTTTCACGCTGAAGGCCCGGGCCTCGGCGATATCCTTGCGGGCATGGCGCACCACGCCGATGCCGGAGGTGAGAGCGAGGGTGCCCATGATGGCCGCCACGATCAGGTCCGGCCATGCCGTTCCGGTGCCAAAGACGCCGAGGGCAGCGCCCATCACCGCCAGGTTGCCGATGGCATCGTTACGGCTGCACAGCCACACGGAGCGCATGTCCGAGTCCCCCTCCCGGAAGCGGAACAGCATGACGGCGACACTCACATTGGCTGCCAGCGCCAGCAGACCCACGGCGCCCATGGTCAGCGGTTCCGGCGTGATTCCGCTCTGGGCTACCCAGATGGCCCGGGCCCAGACTGCAAGGCCAAAGGTGGCCATGGTGAGACCCTTGATCATGGCGGCCCGGCCGCGCCAGAGCATGCCCATCGACAGGACGCTCAGGGAAAGGATGTAGTTGGCACTGTCGCCAAAGAAGTCGATGGCATCGGCCATCAATGAGACCGAGCCGGACTGGATGCTGGCAATACCCTCCACCAGGAACATTGCAAGGTTCACCCACAGGGCGATCCAGAGAGCCTTGCGGAAGCCGGGGGCGGGGGATTTGGGTTCGGGAGCCGAGCAACTGCAGGCCATGATGTCCTCCTGTGGTCAGTTGCCTATAGTAAAAACCCTGTAGCAGCTACAGGGTCAATCCCCGGAGTCGGGTCCCTGGAAATCGTCAGCTGTGGCCCTGGCCGTGGGTACCAGGTACGTGGTTGTGGTCACTGGCCATGTCCAGTTTGTCGAGCTCGGAGGTCAGCCCTCCGAGTATGCCGCATTCGCTGACCGTGCCCCCGTCACT
>NZ_JAWLHI010000113.1:0-6793 GCF_041690455.1 Marinobacter sp. | reverse complement strand
GGTCCGCTCCGCTCCGCCATCCAGGGCTCCGCAGGGTTTCGGAATCACATCCCCGAAAGGCGCCCATAATTCTGCTGCTCCTCGAAATCACCGCGGCCTACTCATCAGCTTGGGGCCGGGTTCGGTATGCAGCCATCCAAAACTGTGCGGAGCCAAGGATGGCGGAGCTCAAGCGCCACATGGGTGAGGCCGAGCGTTTATGAAGCGAAGCTTCATGCGACAGCCGAACGACCGCAATCTGTGATTGCGGGCTGGACCCCGCAGGGGTGCCGCAAGGAGCGTGTTTTAGATGGCTGCATACCGAACCCGGTCTTCCACCGAAACTCAGACTCTTGAATTCTCCGCCACTGCCTCCATTACTTCGGAATACCAATTTCAAACAGGCAATTGGAGCCCCAATGACTACCATTCTCTCTGTCCGGCGAGACGACGAAGTCGCCATGGGAGGCGACGGCCAGGTTTCCCTCGGCAACACCGTGATGAAAGGCAACGCCCGCAAGGTACGCCGCCTCTACAACGGCCAGGTGATTGCCGGCTTTGCCGGAGGAACCGCGGACGCCTTCACCCTGTTCGAGCGGTTCGAAGCACAACTGGAAAAACACCAGGGCAACCTGACCCGGGCTGCAGTTGAACTGGCCAAGGACTGGCGAACAGACCGGGCCCTGAGGAAGCTTGAGGCCCTGCTGGCCGTTGCGGACAAGACCGCCTCCCTGATCATTACCGGCAATGGTGACGTCATCGAGCCCGAGCAGGGCCTGATCGCCATCGGTTCCGGCGGCCCCTTCGCCCAGGCGTCGGCCCGTGCACTGCTTGAGAATACCGAGCTTTCCGCCCATGAGATTGTGGAAAAAGGCCTGGATATCGCGGCCGACATCTGTATCTACACCAACCACAATCGCACCGTCGAAGTGCTACCCACCAAAGATTGATCCGGAGCGACCATGTCTGCAATGACTCCCCGAGAGATTGTCCACGAACTCAACAAACACATCGTGGGCCAGGAAGAAGCCAAACGCGCCGTGGCCATCGCGCTGCGTAACCGCTGGCGCCGGATGCAGCTGGATAGCAGCCTGCGGGACGAGATTACCCCCAAGAACATCCTGATGATCGGGCCCACCGGTGTCGGCAAGACTGAAATTGCCCGCCGCCTGGCCAAGCTGGCCGATGCGCCGTTCCTGAAGGTGGAAGCTACCAAGTTCACCGAAGTGGGCTACGTCGGCCGGGATGTGGAGTCTATTGTCCGGGACCTGGCGGACATGGCGGTGAAAATGTTGCGCGAGAAGGAAATGAAGCGCCACGAAAGCCGTGCCCTGGATGCTGCCGAGGAACGGATCCTGGATGCCCTGCTGCCGCCAGCTCGGGATTTCAACGAAGAGAGCCAGCGGGCCAGCAATGACTCTTCCACCCGCCAGCTGTTCCGCAAGAAACTGCGGGAAGGTGAACTCGATGACAAGGAGATCGAGATCGACCTGCGCAGCGCTGGTGCCGGCGTCGAAATCATGGCGCCTCCTGGCATGGAGGAGATGACCAATCAGCTGCAGAGCATGTTCTCCAACCTGTCTTCCGACAAGCGCAAGACCCGCAAGATGAAGGTGGCCGATGCCCTGAAACAGGTCAAGGACGAGGAAGCCGCCAAGCTGGTCAACGAGGAAGAGATCAAGCAAAAGGCCATTCAGGCGGTGGAACAGAATGGCATCGTGTTTCTCGATGAGATCGACAAGGTGGCCAAGCGCTCGGAAAACACCTCCTCCGACGTTTCCCGGGAAGGGGTACAGCGGGACCTGCTGCCGCTGATCGAAGGCAGCACCGTGAGCACCAAGTACGGCTCGGTTCGCACCGATCATATCCTGTTCATCGCCTCCGGCGCCTTCCACCTGTCCAAGCCGTCGGACCTGATTCCGGAGCTGCAGGGCCGCCTGCCCATCCGGGTTGAGCTGCAAGCCCTCACCCCGGATGACTTCAAGCGGATCCTCACGGAGCCGGATGCATCACTGGTTCAGCAGTATGAAGCGCTGATGGCGACTGAAGGGGTAAAGCTGACCTTTGGTGAGGATGCCATTGCACGGATTGCGGAGGTGGCCTGGAAGGTCAACGAGACCACCGAGAATATTGGCGCCCGCCGTCTGCATACGGTGCTTGAGCGGTTGCTGGAGAGCCTCTCGTACGATGCCGGTGACCAGGTGACCGAGAGCTTTGAGGTGACTGCCGAGTATGTGGACGAGAAGCTTGGAGAGTTGTCGGAGGACGAGGACCTGAGCCGGTATATCCTCTGACGTGAACATGGGGTCAGATGAAAGCTTTCATCAGACCCCGGTCTGGACATCAGCTCCGAGCTCTTGCGGAACCCCGGGTCAGATGAAAACCTTCATCTGACCCCTTTTTTATTCAGTTACTGCGCCCTGGAAAACAGATGCGTCACGTTCTCCAGCCCGGCCGCAATTTTCCCCTTCTCCGACTGCCTCTTCCTGCCCTTAGCCACATACAGCGGCAACATCTCGCCGTACAGGCTGGTACTGATGGTCCTCTGCTCGTCCTCGAGGCGATCCCGGCGCAGCTTGATACCATAACGGGCCAGTTTCGGCTCCAGTTCATCGGCCCGGTTGAGCAGATCGCGGCGGGTCATCTGGTAGGCGTGCTCGCACACCATCCGGCGGCTCTGGAAACTGAACACGTTGGAGAAAAACAGCTTGGCATCGTCCCGGGTCGGCTCGAACAGGAGAATTTCCTTGTCCGGATAGTCCCGGGCGTACTGGGCGATGCCGGATTGCATGCGGGAATACACCATGGTCCGTAGGGTCTGGGACAGCAGGTTGGGCATTCCGGAGCGGGTGAGTTCGCCGGGCTTCATGGTGCCAGCCCGCACGGCGGCGCTGGCGTCGATGGGTACCTGGGGGTTTACCGCGAACACCACATCGGCGCCGTCCTCGAAGGCAACCGAGGCATGCAGGCCTTTGCGCAGGGTGCCATCAACGTAGTAACGGCCGTCAATTTCCACCGGCACGTAGAGCCCCGGCGATGAGGTGCTGGCCTGGATGGCCCTGGAAATCGGGACATGGTCAAACCCGGGCGCCCCGAAACACACCGCTTCGGTGCTTTCCACATCGGCAGCCACGACATAGAGGCTGCGTTTCAGTTCCCGGAAATCGTTGGTGCGCCCGAGCATGGTGAAGGCGCGCTTGAGGTAGTCGTGCAGTCCTTCGTTGTCGAACAGGCCGGCCGGGGCCGCCTGGGCGAGGATGGTCAGCGCCTCAAGGAAACTCTGATCGTAGGGGTTATTGATGAACCGGCTGACGGCAGTAGACATCAGCCCCGGTACCGCCAGCAAACGACTGCCGATCTCCCGGAATGCCGGCCGATAAAAGACCTCCGGATGAAACGGATGCACCTCGGCCTCATTCCGCACAAAAATCCGGCACAACTGCGCCGTGGTCATCTGGTTCGCCAGATTGGCGGCGACAAAAGAACCGGCGTTGACGCCTACATAAACGTCGATATTGTTGAAGTCCAGACCGTCCAGCGCCTCATCCAGTGCCCTGAGCGCACCGATCTCGTAAATGCCGCCCAGCGGACCACCGCCACCAAGGGCGAGGCCTATTCTGGGTTTCGGTTTGAGTTCTGTTGAGGCACTCATAGTCAGTCAATCTCCGGACCGTAGCGTTGTCGGTATCCCTTGGCCACAACATAACAGTCGAATTTAGAAAACACACCCTATATTCCCCGGGCGGGGCCGGGTGTCAGGAAACGGCCTGTTCGGAGAAGGCCATGGAGGAGCTGCGGCCGGGGCGCAGGTAACGGCCGAAGCCGGCGTTCCGCAGTGCCAGATCCACGCAACTCTTGATGACATGGGGAGAATCGAGCAGCAGGACATCTTCCAGAAGCTGTATCGCCCACTCACGGCTGATACTCCGGATAACCGACTTTACCTTGGGCAGGCTGGCCGCGTTCATGGACAGGGAGTCGTAACCCATGGCCATCAGCAGCAGCGCTCCGCCTGGATCGCCCGCCAGCTCGCCACAAATGCCCACCGGTTTACCGACCGCGTGGGCGTCCTGGGCAATCCGCACCAGGGCCTGCAGTACCGCCGGATGATAGGAATGATACAGTTGCGCGACTCTCGGGTTGTTGCGGTCCACCGCCAGCAGGTATTGGGTCAGATCGTTGGAGCCCACGGACAGGAAATCCACCCGGTCTGCCAGCTCACGGATCTGGTAAACCGCCGCCGGAACTTCCACCATGACGCCGACCTTCGGCATATGGATGTCATAGCCCTCTTCCCTCACCTCGTGATAGACCCGGTAGATCAGGTGCAGGGATTCCTCGACTTCCGAGATATTGCTGATCATGGGCAACATGATCTGCAGATTGTTCAGCCCTTCACTGGCCTTGAGCATGGCCCGGACCTGAACCAGGAAAATCTCCGGATGATCCAGTGTGACCCGGATGCCGCGCCAGCCAAGGAACGGGTTTTCCTCATTGATCGGAAAATAGGTCAGCGCCTTGTCACCACCGATGTCCAGAGTGCGCATGGTGACCGGATTGGGGGCGAATGCTTCCAGCTGTTCCCGGTAGTACTCCCGCTGTTCCTGCTCGGAGGGAAAGCGGTCCTTGATCATGAACGGCACTTCAGTGCGGTACAGGCCGATACCTTCGGCGCCATGGGAGAGGGAACGCACCACATCGGTCATCAGGCCGGTATTCACCAACAGTGATACCCGATGGCCGTCGGTGGTCTCACAGGGCTTGTCACGAAGCGCCTCAAGCCCCCGGAACAGCTCATCCTCTTCGTCGCAGATGGCCTGGTAGAAGGATCGGAGATCCTGTGACGGAGAGGCGAAGATCTGACCTTCAAAGCCATCAACAATCAGCTCCTTGCCATCAAGCTGGTTGACCGGAATATCCACTAGACCCATGACGGTGGGCACACCCATGGCCCGGGCCAGGATCGCCACATGGGAGTTGCTGGAGCCCTTGACCGAAACCAGGCCCACCAGCTGCCCCTTGGGCACTTCCCCGAGCATGGCGGGGGTCAGCTCCTCGCTGACCAGTACCGTCTTCTCGGGGTAGACCAGGTGTTTCTGCTCGCCTTCCTGCAAATGGGACAGCAGGCGCCGGCCGAGATCGCGGATGTCCACCGCCCGCTCCTGCAGGTAGTGATCATCCATCATCTCGAAGTGACGGATATACTGCTGCACCACCTGCTTCAGGGCGCCCTGGGCCCAGATACCGTCAGCAATCTTGTTGGCCACTTCGCCGGGCAAGGCCTCATCCCCCAGCATACGAAGATAGACATCGAACAGCGCCTGTTCTTCCGGGCGGAGCTGGCTGGCCAGTCGCTTCGCCACGCGTTCGATATCTTCCCGAACCGCCTTGACCGCGGCCTTGAACAGCTTCAGCTCACCGTCGATATCTTCCGTTGGCTTTTCCGGAACCACATCAAGGTCGGCCGCCGGATAGACCACTACACCAGAGCCAATCGCGACACCAGGGGCACCGGGCACACCGTTGAAGCTGACATCCCGGGCCTCTTCGCCGGTCAGGGACAGGCCACTGATTGCACCAGTCGCCTCACTGTGGGCGATAACCCCGGCCAGCTGGGCGGAGACCGTCACCAGGAAGGCTTCTTCACCCTCGTCAAAACACCGGGAGCTTTCCCGCTGCTGAACAACGAGCACACCAAGGACCCGGCGATGGTGAATGATGGGAACCCCCAGGAAGGAACGGAAACGCTCCTCACCGGTCTCCGGGAAATAGCGGTAACGGGGATGGGACGGAGCGTCTTCCAGGTTGATGGGCTCCTCGCGGGAGCCCACCAGACCGACCAGACCCTCCGAGTAACCCAGGCTCACCTGACCAACCGCCTTGCGGTAGAGGCCCTCGGTAGCCATCAGGATATAGCGGTTGGTGGCGGGGTCGAGCAGATAGACGGAACAGACCTCGGTGTTCATGGCCTTTTGCACCCGCGATACAATGATATCCAGCGCCTCCTGCAGATCGCGGGCGCTGTTTACCTCTTGTACAAGACTTCGCAGTATGCTCAGCATGGCAGGGTCATTCCGTCATCTTGAGTGATCCTTCAAGCGCCGGTTCTGCTCGGCTTTCCGCCACTGTTCCATGTTATAGAACAGTCGTGGAGCCAGCTCCCGCAGCGCACGTCTGTATACTTCTCGTTTGAATGAAACCACCTGGCCCAGCGGGTACCAGTAGCTAACCCACTGCCACCCGTCGAATTCCGGTGAATCCGTGCCGTCCACACATACTTGCGCGTCCGGCGATAACATCCTCAGCAGGAACCATTTCTGTTTTTGGCCCACACATACAGGGTGTGAGTTATGGCGCACCATCCTCCTTGGAAGACGGTACCTGAGCCAGCCCCGGGTACAGCTGATGATTTCCACATCGCTGGCAGTGAGGCCGATTTCCTCTCCAAGCTCCCGGTAAAGCGCATCCTCCGGTGATTCGTCGTGCTTGATACCACCTTGGGGAAACTGCCAGGAGTCCTGACCTATTCGCCTTGCCCAGAGAACCTCGCCCCTGTGGTTGGCCAGAATGATTCCGACATTGGGTCTGAAACCGTCTGAATCGATCACGGCACAGTCCTCGTTAAAGTCGGCCGCCGGTCAATTTCTGACCGGCGAGAATTGTCCAAGTTGCTCTCATTCTTACAGAATCCCAAGGGTTCGGCAAACGGAGCCGATGCCGACAGGTCATGGTAGACTGTGAGCCTTCCTGAAAGCCCTTGTAACAGCGGAGGACACCCTTTGACGCTCGCACTTTTTGATCTGGACAACACCCT
>NZ_JAWLHI010000112.1:0-7482 GCF_041690455.1 Marinobacter sp. | reverse complement strand
ACCCATCTGGTTCAGCAGCTCCCGCATGTGCTTGGCGCCAGAGCCGGAAGCGGCCTGATAAGTCATGGGAGATACCCACTCGATCAGATCCTGCTCGAGCAGTCCGCCCAGGGCCAGCATCATCAGGCTGACGGTGCAGTTACCGCCAATGTAATCCTTCACACCCTTGTCCAGGGCGTCATCGATTACGTTGCGGTTAACCGGGTCCAGGACAATCACGGAATGATCAACCATCCGCAGGGTGGACGCGGCATCGATCCAGTAGCCTTCCCAGCCTGCGTCACGCAGTTTCTGGTAAACCTCACCGGTGTAATCGCCACCCTGACAAGTCACGATGACGTCCATGGATTTGAGAGTATCGATATCGAAAGCGTCCTGCAGCGACGGAACGCCCTCCTTGCCAACATCCGGAGCCGGTTTCCCGGTCTGGGAGGTGGAGAAAAACACCGGATCGATGTCAGCAAAATCGTTTTCTTCACGCATGCGCTGCATGAGGACCGAGCCCACCATGCCACGCCAACCTACAAGTCCAACTCGCTTCATGTGCGATCCTTGAATCTCACATTATGCCTGCCCTTTACCGTTATCGCTGGCAGGGACAGGATGGATGATCCCGCGGCAACTGCATCCTGTTGCCGTCGGGTCTCTGTCGGCCTGAACCGGAATCGCCCGCTCAGAGTGCTGCGAGCACCGCTTCACCCATTTCCCGGGTGGAAACCTTCTGCGCGCCTTCCGACATGATGTCAGCCGTGCGCAGGCCCTGGTCCAGGACCTTGCTGACCGCCGCTTCGATGGCTTCTGCGGCATTTTCCTCACCCAGACTGTAACGCAACATCATGGCAGCACTGAGGATGGTGGCCAGCGGATTGGCAATGCCCTGACCGGCAATATCCGGCGCCGAACCGTGGCAGGGCTCGTACATTCCCTGCTTCTGGGAGTTCAGCGATGCGGACGGCAACATGCCGATTGAGCCGGTGAGCATAGCCGCTTCGTCCGAAAGAATATCACCAAACATGTTGCCAGTCACAATTACATCGAACTGTTTGGGGGCCCGTACCAGCTGCATGGCGGCGTTATCCACGTACATATGGGACAGCTCCACATCCGGGTATTCGCGCTTCAGGTCTTCCATGATTTCCCGCCACAGAACAGTCACTTCCAGCACGTTGGCCTTGTCCACGGAACACAGCTTCTTGCCCCGCTGCTGGGCCGCCTCGAAGGCCACCCGGCCAATACGACGAATTTCCGATTCGGTGTAGGCGTAGGTGTTGTAACCCTGGCGCTCACCACTCTCGAGTTCACGCACGCCCCGGGGCTGACCGAAGTAGATACCACCGGTCAACTCGCGCACGATCATGATATCCAGCCCGGACACCACTTCCGGCTTGAGAGAGGACGCGGAGGCCAGCTGCGGATACAGGATTGCAGGGCGCAGGTTGGCAAACAGCTGGAGATTGGAGCGAAGTCCGAGCAGCCCCTTTTCCGGGCGCTTGGCCATGGGCAAGCTGTCCCACTGGGGCCCACCGACCGCGCCGAGCAGGATGGCGTCGGCCGCCTTTGCCTTTTCCAGGGTTTCCTCGGGCAGTGGTGTGTCTGCCTCATCAATGGCGGAACCGCCGACCAGCGCGGTTTCAAAGCTCAGCCCCAGGCTGAACTGGTCATTCACCTGGTTCAGGACCTTTTCCGCCTCGGCAACGATTTCAGGGCCGATTCCGTCACCCGGGAGCATGAGAATATTTCTGGACATGAAGTTCTTCCTTAAAGTCAGTGAGCTTGATCAGTTGCCGGCATTGAACAGCCAGGGCGCGGTCTGCCTGCGCTTTTCTTCGTAATCGCGAATCAGATCGGCGTCCTCGAGAGTCACGCCGATATCATCCAGGCCGTTGAGCAGGCAGTGCCGACGGAAGTCATCCACCTCGAAGCTGAAGGATTCACCGGACGGCGTGGTCACGGTTTTCGCCTCCAGATCCACCGTCAGCTGATAGCCTTCGCTCTCCTCCGTCTCGCGGAACAGTTGGTCAACCACTTTTTCGGGCAAAACAATGGGTAACAGGCCGTTCTTGAAGCAGTTATTGTAGAAAATATCAGCAAAGCTCGGGGCAATAATGACCCGGAAGCCGAAATCATCCAGCGCCCAGGGCGCGTGCTCACGACTGGAGCCACAACCGAAGTTGCTGCGGGCCAGCAGGACACTGGCGCTCTTGTAGCGATCCTGGTTCAGCACGAAATCCGGATTGATCGGGCGCTGGGAGGAATCCTGGTCCGGCTTGCCCTCGTCCAGGTAGCGCAGCTCGTCAAACAGGTTCGGGCCGAAGCCCGTCCGCTTGATGGACTTCAGGAACTGCTTGGGAATGATCATGTCCGTGTCCACATTGGAACGGTCCATGGGGGCAACAATACCCTGGTGTTGCGTAAATGCTCGCATGGTCTCTCTCCTGTGGCTCAGTGCATCAATTCACGGACATCAACGAAGTGGCCGGTCACCGCAGCCGCGGCGGCCATGGCCGGGCTGACCAGGTGGGTACGACCACCAAAGCCCTGACGACCCTCGAAGTTCCGGTTGGAGGTTGAGGCACAATGCTCGCCCTGCCCCAGTTTGTCGGCGTTCATGGCCAGGCACATGGAGCAGCCCGGATCGCGCCACTCGAGGCCGGCTTCGATAAAGATCTTGTCCAGTCCTTCCTGTTCAGCCTGAGCCTTCACCAGGCCGGAGCCGGGCACAACCATGGCCTGCTTGAGGCTGGATGCAACCTTGCGACCCTTGACCACGGCCGCGGCTTCCCGCAAATCCTCGATACGGCTGTTGGTGCAGGAGCCGATGAAGACGCGGTCGAGCTGGATATCGGTGATCTTCTGGTTCGGCTGCAGACCCATGTACTTCAGCGCACGGACAATACCTTCGCGCCTGATGGGATCTTCTTCCTGTGCCGGATCCGGCACGGCGCCGTCGACACCGGTAACCATTTCCGGAGAGGTACCCCAGCTCACCTGCGGCATGATGGCGGAGCCGTCCAGCTCGACCACCTTGTCGAACACCGCATCGTCGTCACTGTGCAGGGTGCGCCAGTAGTCTACAGCCTTGTCCCAGGTCTCGCCTTTCGGGGCGAACGGACGGCCTTTGACGTAGTCGATGGTGGTGTTATCCACCGCAACCATACCGACGCGCGCACCGGCTTCGATGGACATGTTGCAGATGGTCATCCGGCCTTCCATGCTGAGGCCGCGGATGGCTTCACCGCCAAATTCGATGGCGTAGCCGGTACCGCCGGCGGTGCCGATCTTGCCGATGATGGCCAGGACCACGTCTTTGCCGGTCACACCGGGGCCAAGCTTGCCGTTGACCTTGACCAGCATGTTTTTCATCTTCTTCTGCACCAGGCACTGGGTTGCCAGCACGTGCTCGACTTCGGAGGTACCGATCCCATGAGCCAGGCAGCCGAAGGCGCCATGGGTGGAGGTGTGGGAATCACCACACACGATGCTCATGCCCGGCAGGGTGGCACCCTGCTCCGGCCCGATGACGTGGACGATGCCCTGGCGCTGGTCCTTGATCTTGAATTCGAGGATGCCGAACTCGTCGCAGTTCTTGTCGAGGGTTTCGACCTGGGTGCGGGATACGGGGTCGACGATGCCGTCGATGCCTTTGTTACGATCGGTGGTCGGGACGTTGTGGTCCGGGGTGGCGATGTTGGCGTCGATGCGCCACGGCTTGCGGCCGGCGAGGCGCAGGCCTTCAAACGCTTGCGGTGAGGTGACTTCGTGCAGCAGCTGTCGGTCGATGTAGATCAGTGCGGAGCCGTCGTCCCGCTGTTTGACGAGATGATCGTCCCACAATTTGTCGTATAAGGTCTTGCCCGCCATGGTTCTCTCTCACTCTCTGGGGGTTTCTGGTTTTGACTTCATTGATTGCTATGTTACTCCCCTGGTCTGCATAACCTCAATTCATGTTTTTTATTCTTTGCATTCCTTCTTGGCATATTTTAGTTTTGGAGTGCGGGCGGGTTGGCTGTAGCTTCTCAAAACACGCTACGAGCACGTCCATGTGCGCTTGTTTCGGGCCGTCCCTGGCCCTCAACAGTTTTGAGAAGCTACAGCCAACCCGCCCCCAGATTCCGAGTGCCACCAAGTTATGAGAGCCGGTTATGGATTCGAATTCTCTCAGGGCGTTTCTGACCATTGTTGATCAGGGCTCCTTCTCTGAAGCCGCCGAGGTTCTGCACCTTACCCAACCGGCGATCAGCAAACGTCTGGCGGCTCTGGAGAACCAGCTGGGTACAAAGCTGATTGACCGCAGCCACCGTGAGATAAGACTGACGGATGCCGGAACAAGGTTGCTGCCCCATGCGAGAAAGATCCTGGACGAGATCCACAACGCCCGGGTGGCGCTGTCTGCGGACGACGGGGAGATCAGCGGGGAGTTGGAGATTATCGCTTCGCACCACATTGGGCTGCACCATCTGCCCAATTGGCTCAGGCGCTTTTCCCGCGACTACCCGGAGGTTCGGTTGAATCTTCAGTTCATGGAGTCGGATGCCGCTTATGCGCAGATGCTCAAACGTAACGCGGAGCTGGCCTTTGTCACACTCAGTGACAGTATGGGGAGCCAGTTCGTGGTATACGAACAGTGGTCCGATCCGATGGCGTTTGTGGTCGGGCAGGATCATGAGTTATCAGGAAAGGTTTGTGCCTCACTGGAGGATCTTGCCCATTATCCGGCTCTGTTGCCGGATACCACTACCGCAACTTATCGGACTGTCAGTCGGCTTTTTCTTGAGGCCAATCTTCCGCTGAACCAGCAGATACCAACCAATTACCTTGAAACGCTCAAGATGATGACGAGTGTCGGGCTTGGCTGGAGTGTTTTGCCGGTGAGCATGCTGGATGAATCGGTCCATCAGCTGGAAACCGGTTATCCCGTTAACCGGATGCTGGGTGGTGTCGGGCTGGCCGGACGTCAGCTCAGCCAGGCGGCAAGGGCGCTGCTGAAGGTCGTGCGGAAGGAAGAGACGGACAAATCAACGTAAATCATTGACGATCAGGAGAATACATGGGCTTTGACGATTACCTCAAGATTCTGGCCAAGAACGATGGCTCGGACCTTTACCTGAGTACCGGCGCCCCGCCCTGCGCCAAATTCCACGGTGCGCTCAAGCCGATTGACCGCACGCCCCTTGCTCCAGGGGCGATCAAGGATATTGCCTACACAATCATGGACGAGGAGCAGGTTGCGGAATTCGAGCAGGAGCTCGAAATGAACCTGGCCTACAGCATTCGTAACGTCGGCCGGTTCCGGATCAATATCTTCCGGCAACGTAACGAGATTTCGGTTGTCGCCCGTAACATTGTGACCGAGATTCCGAATGCCGACGACCTCGGTCTTCCATCGATTCTCAAGGATGTTGTGATGGCAAAGCGCGGCCTGGTTCTGTTTGTCGGTGCCACCGGGTCGGGCAAGTCCACCTCCCTCGCTGCCCTTATCGATCACCGGAACAGCAATTCCGCCGGCCATATTATTACGATCGAAGATCCCGTTGAGTATATTCATCGTCACAAGAAATGCATCGTCAACCAGCGCGAGGTGGGTGTGGACACCCGTAGCTTCCAGAAAGCGCTGAAGAACACTCTGCGGCAGGCCCCGGATGTCATTCTGATCGGTGAGATCCGGGACCGGGAAACCATGGAACACGCCCTCGCCTTCGCCGAAACCGGGCACCTGTGCATTTCCACCCTGCACGCAAACAATGCCAACCAGGCATTGGATCGCATCATTAATTTCTTTCCCGAGGAGCGGCGCCCGCAGTTGCTGATGGACCTTTCGATGAACCTGCGCGCGTTCGTATCACAGCGACTGGTTCCGACGGTTGACAAGAAGCGCTGCGCCGCCATCGAAATCCTCCTCGGAACTCCCACCATCAGCGAGCTGATCCTGCGTGGAGAGATCGACGGCATCAAGGAGATCATGGAGAAGTCGGCCAACATTGGTATGCAGACCTTTGATCTGGCGCTGTTCAACCTTTGGAAGGAGGGCAGGATTTCCGAAGAGGAAGCGCTCAAGAATGCCGACTCTGCCAACAACCTGCGCCTGAAGATCAAACTACATGGTCAGGGCGGTGCCGACTCTTCAGCCGCTTCGGGTCCGACCGGCAGTGGTCTTTCGCTCAAAATCGAGGAAGACGAGGAGAATCCGGAAGATTAAGGGACGCTTCAGACATCCTCTGGCGGTGGCCTCAGGCCCCGCCAGGTAATCAACACCGCCAGTGCCATGGCCAATGCCCCACCCCAGAATGCTGCGCTGGTGCTTATACCGTCCACCAGGAACCCCGACATCCATGCACCCGCCGCACCGCCGGCGCCGAAGGTCAGGCCGCTGTATAGAGCCTGGCCCTGCCCGTGATGATGTTTGCCGAAGAACCCCTGGATGTACTGCACCGAAATCGCATGCAGCGCCCCGTAGGAAGCCGCGTGAAGCAGCTGAGCGAAGATCAGCACCGCAACCACGTCGGTAAGCTCGGCTATCAACCCCCAGCGAATCATGGTCAGCACCAGGGCCCCGATGGCAATCTGCCGGACGGAGAAACGCCGGGTAAACCGGTGCATCACTAGAAACAGGCCAATTTCGGCGACCACGCCCAGTGACCAAAGTAACCCGATCGGCAATTTGCCATAGCCGTGCTGTTCAAGATGGATGCTAAAGAAGGTGTAGTACGGACCGTGAGATACCTGGAGCAGGAAGTTCATCAGGAAGAAGGTGACCACCGCCGGGTGGGTGACAATCTCCCTCAGACTGCCCTTTGGAGCTTTAGGCTTCTCCTCTCCGCGCTCTGATGGCACCAGAAACGCCGAGACTGCAATACCCGCAAACACCGGCAGCAACAGCCATGGAAGTGAACTGACAGGAACAATCTCGAGGATACCCCCGACCCCGGCCACCGCGGCGATAAAGCCCACCGAACCCCACAGCCGGACCCGTCCGTATTTCTCCTTCTGCTTTCCCAGAGTGCGAAGCGTAATCACCTCGTACAGAGGCAGGATAGCGTTCCAGAAGAAGGTGAAGGCGAGCATTACCAGCAGCAGGCCATAAAAGCCCGGCTCAAGGAAAACGCCGGCGAAGAACAGCGAACCGGTAATCGCACCGAACCTTACAAGTCGGACGCGCTGACCGCTCCGGTCCCCGAGCCACCCCCAGACACTGGGGGCTACGATCTTGGTGAGCTGGATGGTCGCCATCAGTGTGGCGATCTGAAGATAGGTGTAGCCCTGCCCCTCAAGGTAGAGAGACCAATACGGAAGCAGTCCGCCCAAGAGAGCAAAAAACCAGAAATAAAGATTGGAAAGTCGCCAGTAAATACCAGGACTCCTTTACGAAGCTAACCCGAGAGTCCGTGGCGCCGTCCGGGTGAGGTGTTCAAAAAACGCCCGTAAATACGTCCCTGTAGGGCTTGGTCGCGCCATCCCTGGCGCTCCACATTTTTGGGCAATAAA
>NZ_JAWLHI010000111.1:0-7721 GCF_041690455.1 Marinobacter sp. | reverse complement strand
TGAAAATAGAGGGCCGGCGAATTCGCCGGCCCTCTTTTTTCATCTGACCCCGACTTCAACATTCAACGCTCGGCAATCGCCCCTTTACCCACGCCCTCATACGCCTTCACCCGAATCGAATCCGTCGGAAACTCCGCCTTCAGCTTGTCCGCGATGTGCGCCGCAATCAGTTCAACGGTGGTGTCGGTATCCAGCATATACACCCGTTCCTCGGGTAGGGTGAGGGCGAATTCGCCCTGGTTGGCTTCGTACTCGAAGGTGACGTAGCGCACGCCATCCGCACCGACGTGGCGGCGAACGACATCTTCTTCGGAACCCACGTAGATATCCCGCCACAGGCTGGCCCAGCGGCGTTCCAGGTCGTAATCCCGGTGGCCGTTGCGGTCGATGCGGATCGGGGAGCGGTGGCCGTGGGCGATGCGCTGGCAGTTGCCCAGATGCTTCTTCAGGCCGTGGACGTAGTGGTAGTAGGCGCCTTCGATCACTTCCTCGCGCAGGTTGATGGCCACGGAGGTGACATTTGCGGGCAACACCTCCATCAGCTCATGCTCCAGCAGGCGGGCCACGGCGGAGGGCACCGCGTGCTCGGCGGAGAGCCAGACCACGGCCTCATCCGGGGAGCGGTGGACAATCTGGCTGCCATCGGTGAGCTTCCAGGTGAAGGTGTCCGGCTGGTCTTCGTCCCAGACCAGGCCCTGGTAACCGCGGGGAATCACCAGGCGGTGGTCGACGCGCTCGTCGATCACGCGCTTGATGGTGCGTTTGACATTGCTGAAGTCGAACACCATGCCCTGTTCGTCCAGTTCTCCGCCGAGTACCACGTCGGCAATCCAGCTCTCGCCCACCAGCCCGCGGGTGGCGTCCAGGTAGGCGAAATCGATGACGGTAAGGTTGTCGACAAACAGGTGATTCATCGGGAGTCCGGAGGGTATGATTGAGTGATTGGCGAATTCTAGCAAAAATCAGCAGTTCCGGCAGTGTGCCGGTGCTTTCCCGCCATTGGATATTGCTATCGGGGTGCTTATTAGAAGATTCAGTTCTCATCCGGACGAATCCGGTTTTGCCGTGATTGTGCTGGCAGCCGGTGCATCAATCCGCCTGGGGCGTGCCAAGGCCCTGCTCACACTGCCGGATGGCGGTACTCTTCTGGATCAGTCGTTGCGCCAGGCCCGGCTGCTCAGCCGGGATGTGCGGGTGGTCACCGGCGCCTGGTACCCCCTGATCCGGTTTCGTTGTCATCTCCAGCCGTCCGTCTGGTTGCCCTGCGAACATTGGGCCCAGGGATTGTCCGCGTCGCTGGCAACGGGCATCGAGAGCCTGGGGCCTCAGGTGAAGGGCGTCTTTGTGCTGGTGGCAGACCAGCCGTTGCTGGATCCGGAGGCCTTGCGGGCGATGGGGGAGGCGGCTCGGCAGGTGCCCAACCAGGCGATGGCGGCGGATTATGGCGGCAGGGCCGGTGTCCCGGCGTATCTGCCCCGCTGGCTATGGCCGGAGGTGATGGCCCTGGAAGGGGATCGGGGTGCCGGCCGGCTGCTCACGGAGGTTGGCGCTACCCTGGTGCCCGTTGGGGGCATTCATGACGATGTCGATACGCCCTCGGACTGGCGGCGCATCCGCGCCCGGTTCAGGCAAACAGACCGGACAGCCAGGCAATACCGACGCTGAAGATGCCGAGGCTGACTGCCAGGCCGAGGGTATAGGCCCGGGAGTTGGCGGCGCGCTGCTGGGCAACGAACAGGTCAATGGTGCGCTGGGCGATGTCTTCCGACGTTTCCCGCGAGATTTCATGGGCCTGCTGGATCGCCTCTGATTGCAGCGTTTGCCAGAATTCGGTGTCGATGGTTTGCACGCTGGTGATGTGGTCCTTGAGCTCGTCCATATGCGCACTGGTGAAGCCGGACTGTTTCTTGAGGTCCCGTTTCAAATCGGCCAGCTCGCGCGCAAGATTCAGGTTTACCTCCGCGGCCACATCATCCCGCAGGTGCCGGGTGCGTTGTTCGATCAGTTCCGACAGGTCGCCCAGCCGCTCCTCGATGGCGGCTTCCTGTTTGCTCCGGGTCTCATCCAGGGCCCGCCTCAGATGATCAAACTGCTCATCGAACAGGTCGCTCAGCAGTTCATGGAGGCGGTTGTTGATGTGGGTCTTCACCGCCGAGCGGGCGATCTGTTCGATCAGTTCACTGGTAAGCGGCACCACGTTGGGTGAGGCGTGGCCATTGGTCTGCGGTTCCGGTTCCGGCTCCGGTTCCGGCTCGGATTTGGGCGCGAGTTGTACCGACGCGTCTTCCGCAACGTTCAGATCCTCTCGATCTGTCTCCTGGGGGATTTCGGTAAACGTTGGTTCCGGCAGGTTGCCGTTGCTGACGTCGCTGGCCAGCTGGTCGAGAACCTCGCCCAGGCCGTCCGTCTGGGGCGGTTTGGTCAGGATGTTATAGACCCCGAAGTTTTTCGCTTCTTCGGTGAAGGAAGGGGATTTCCTCGAGGTGCACATGATGATCGGAATGCCAGCGGTTTCCGGGTTGCCCTTGATGGCGCGGGTGGCTTCCACGCCGTTCATGCCGGGCATCAGGTGGTCCATGAAAATCACGTCCGGGCGCTCATGGCTGTTCAGGAATTCCAGGGCTTCCTCCGCCGAGCCGGCCATATTGACCTGCATGTCGCGGTTTTCCAGCAGTTTGCTCAGGGCAAACCGGGCTACCTTGGAGTCATCTACCAGCAGAGCGTTCTTGATCGACATGGTCACTACCTCAACCTGTTACTGCGAGTGCGTGGGTGATCGGGCCGGAACCTACCAGCCTTCCAGTTGCGGGCACTGGGTGGCCCGATAGCTCTTCTCCCGATAACACACACCGGGTTCCGTGGTGCGGGCAGTGAATACCTCACCGGCCGCGGTGGTCAGACGAACCTGTCCATAGGGTTCGCCGTGGCGGAAGGTGGCCTCGATCGAGCTGCCGTTGGGGTTGCGCAGCAGACCCTTGCCGTGAAACGTGCCTTCCATGTATTGCCCTTCGTATTTCTTGCCGTCGGCAAAGATCTCGGCACCCGAGCCGTGAAATTCGCCGCTGGAGAACTCGCCCTCGTAGGCGCCGCCATCCGCATAGGTAAGGGCGCCGGTACCGTGAAATTCATTATTGCGGAAACCGCCCACATACAGCATGCCGTCGGCGGTGGTCAGGGAGCCGTGGCCATTGAGCATCCCCTCAGCCCACTGGCCCGTGAGAATATCCCCGTTGGCGCGGGTCAGGGTACCCTTGCCGTGGAATTTGTCGGCAGCGAACTGGCCGGTGTACTCGGCACCCGCTGCACCGCGCCAGACGCCTTCGCCCTGGCGTTGCCCCTTGACCCAGTCGCCCTCGTAGCGGCTGCCGTCCGGGTACCATGCGGTGCCCTTGCCGTGGAACTGGCCGTCAATGAAGTGCCCTTCATAACGCAGGCCATCCTGGTCCTGGAAGGTGCCGTCACCGGTCCTGACCCCGCCGACCCAGGTCCCGTTGCGGTAATTGACGGTGGTGTAGGCCTCCAGTTTGCCGACCAGGGTCATTTCTTCCCCGGCTTCCAGGGCGACCGTCTGTTGCCAGGATTGATAGCCGGGCTTGGTGATGGTGACGTCGTATTCGCCCGGCTGGAGCTCCAGATCGAGACGGGTAGCCCCGTACTGTTTGCCGTTGATGGTGACCTGATCGCCGATGACGTTGGAGCGCAGGACCATCAGGCCGGTGGTGGGCTCGGGTTCTGGTTTTGGTTCGGCTGCGGGTTCCGCCATTGCCGTGGTTCGAGTGTCTGCGGGCATGGGCGGAATGCTGAAGGGCTCGGCCACAGTAACTGCCGCCGGTGCAGGCTTCGGGGGTGCCGGCTCTGGCGCCTCCTGAATTTTCTCGGCCTCGGCGGGTTCAGGGGTGTCGGTAACCGCCGTCTCAATGGTTTCGGAAGGGGAAGGTAAGGGTTGCAGTTCCCCCAAGCTGTGGTCATTTCCCACCGAGGCAAAGCCGGCGGTCACCAGGAGCATCAGCGCCAGTGCATTAATGAACAGCAGTGGTCTGAAATCGACCATGAAGGAACCTCTTGATCCTGTCTTACCGAATCCTGATTACCTCCTGATCTTAACCACTGACTGCAACGTTATGTAACAGAAAGTGACTGAAGTTATCGAGAATGCCAGCCAAATCACACTTTGTCCGGAAGCTTGTCATGGTTGAGCTGTTCCCATGACCTCATATAGACGTCGGCTTCGTATTCATAGGGAGAGCGGAACGGGGTCAGGACAAAGTCGAAGACCAGGAAAAAGAAACCGATGGAGGCCCAGGCGATCAGAATGGTGCTGATGGTGGTGGCCTGGATCTCCGGGTTGGAGTTGACGAAATCCTGGAGCAGGGGGATCAGGTCGGCGGCCATGGCCACGGGATTGAAGCTCGAGAGTACAAACGGAACCCAGAAGGCGATCATGATCGGGAAAAAACCGAACGACCACAGCAGGCGACGCAGAAGGTAGATGCCCACTTCCCGCCAGAACCTGTTGCGGATCTCCGGCACCTTTCGAATGCGCTCAAGGTAGCGGCGCCGCTCCGCCCAGTAGGCGGCGACCTCCGGGGCCTCGAGGGTTGTGGTTTCTTCAGCAGACTTGGTCATGGTTTGCAGGGCTACCTTATCGCTACGGGACTGTGCATGATAATCGATACTACGTGTTACCCTACAAGTCTCCATTTGTTTAAAGACAGGATAGATTGAATGGCTGCTGTGATCGAGAACGCAACCCATCCGGCCTTTGAGAAGCTACGCAGTCACCGGATTGACACCCTCAACCTGGAGGTTGAGGAGTACCGTCACAAGAAGACCGGTGCCCGCCACCTGCACCTGGCGGCGGACAACGACGAGAACGTGTTCTTCGTTGCCTTGCGCACCTTCCCGATGGACTCCACCGGTGTGGCCCATATCCTGGAACATACGGCCCTGTGTGGCAGTGAGAAATATCCGGTCCGGGATCCGTTTTTCATGATGATCCGCCGGTCCCTCAACACCTTCATGAACGCGTTTACCAGCAGTGACTGGACGGCCTATCCGTTTGCCAGCATGAACCGGAAGGATTTCGACAACCTGCTCTCGGTTTACCTGGATTCGGTGTTCTTCTCCAAGCTGGACCCCCTGGATTTTGCCCAGGAAGGGCATCGGCTGGAATTCGAGAAGCCGGACGATCCGAATAGCGATCTGGTGTATCGCGGTGTGGTATACAACGAGATGAAAGGCGCCATGAGCGCACCGACCTCCCAGCTGTGGCAGAACCTCAGCAGCCACCTGTTCCCGACCACCACCTACCACTACAACAGCGGCGGTGAGCCGGACCACATCGTCGATCTGAGTTATAGCGATCTGGTGGACTTCTATCGCCACCATTACCACCCGAGCAACGCGATTTTTGCTACCTACGGCAATATTCCTGCCCACGAGCATCATGAGCGGTTCGAGGAGCTGGCACTCAAGCGGTTCGACAAACTGGACATCGAACTGCCGGTCCGCGACGAGAAGCGGATGTTCAGCCCGGTCCGGGTGGAGCAGGGCTATGCGGTGAACGAGGGTGAGGGCACCGAGAACAAGACCCACATCGTGACGGGGTGGTTGCTCGGCCACAGTTTTGACCTGCTGGACAACATGGAAGGCCAGCTGCTGTCCGCCGTATTGCTGGAGAACAGTGCCTCTCCGCTGATGCGGGCGCTGGAAACCACCGATCTCGGCCATGCGCCGTCACCCATGTGTGGCCTCGAGGACTCCAACCGGGAGATGACCTTCGTTTGTGGTATCGAGGGCAGCGAGCCGGACAAACACAAGGAACTCGAGACGCTGATCGAGAACACCCTGCAGAAAGTGGTTGAGGAGGGTGTGAGCGAGGAACGGCTGGAGGCCATCCTGCACCAGCTGGAACTGCACCAGCGGGAGATCGCCGGCGACCAGTTCCCCTATGGCCTGCAGCTGATCATGAGTGCCATCGCACCGATGGTTCATGGCGGCGATCCGGTCGAACTGCTGGACCTGGAGCCGGTACTGGCAACGCTGCGGGAGAAGATCAAGGATCCGGACTATGTGCCGGGGCTGATTCGCCGCAAGCTGCTGGAAAACCCACATCGGGTCACCCTGACCCTGCGCCCGGACGAGAAGCTGGAGTCCCGTCGGCAGCAGGCGATCCGCGAAGCCCTGGCTCGCCGCAAGGCCACCCTGACTGAAGAGGAGGCGCAACAGATTGTTGATCGCGCCCGGGCCCTCGAAGAGCGCCAGATGCGCAAGGATGACGATTCTATCCTGCCCAAGGTGGACCTGTCTGATGTGCCCCTGCAGATGCCGGAGCCGGAGTGCCGCTATGACGGCGATATCTCCGCGACGGTCTACGCCCGCGGTACCAACGGCCTGGTGTATGAGCAGGTGGTGGTGCCGGTGCCGACGCTGACCGAAGAGGATCTTCTGTTCCTGCCGTACTACACCACGCTGATCTCCGAAATCGGCTGTGGCGATCTGGATTACCTGCAGATGCAGGACCGGATTTCCGCGGAATCCGGTGGCATCAGTGCCGCGTTCAGTGCCAAGGGCAAGATTGATGACGTGCAGGATGTCTCGGGTTACCTGATTTTCAGTGGCAAGGCCCTGGCGCGTAACCGCAGCAAGCTCACAAGGCTGCTGCACGACGTCTACAAGGGCGCGCGCTTTGACGAGAAGGACCGTATCCGGGAAATCATTGCCCAGATCCGGGCCCGTCGGGTTCAAGCGGTGACCGGCAGCGGCCACGCCCTGGCCATGGGTGCGGCTTCCCAGGGGCTGAGTGCCGGCGCTTGGCTGGCCTATCGTCTTGGTGGCCTGGCGGGCATCCGCGGCACCAAGCAGCTGGATGAAGCCCTGAACGATCCGGCCGAGCTGGAAGCTTTCTGTGGCCGCCTGGCCGCTCTGCACGAGAAGATTCGGAACCAGCACCGCCAGTTCCTGGTAATCGGTGAAGACGACCAGCTGCCCGCCATGGTGGATGATCTCAAATCCTGTTGGCAGGGCGAGCCTGCTGGCAATGCGGATACCTGGCGCATGGACCCCGTGGATTACACCATCCGGGAAGCCTGGCTGACCTCTACCCAGGTCAACTTCTGCGCCAAGGCATACCAGACCGTGCCGGTGGATCATCCCGATGCGGCGGCACTGACTGTGCTTGGCGGTTTCCTGCGTAACGGGTATCTGCACCGGGCCATCCGTGAGAAGGGTGGCGCCTATGGC
Organism: Marinobacter sp.; assembly: GCF_041690455.1. Lineage (GTDB taxonomy): Bacteria > Pseudomonadota > Gammaproteobacteria > Pseudomonadales > Oleiphilaceae > Marinobacter. The sequence goes on along the minus strand of NZ_JAWLHI010000111.1, from coordinate 479 downwards.
GGTGGCGCCGGGCAGGACAGCGTCAATGGCGTGTTCCGGTTCTTCTCTTACCGGGATCCCCGGCTGGGCGAGACCCTGGAGGACTTCGACAAGGCCCTGGACTGGTTGCAGGAAACCGACCATGAGTACCAGGAGCTGGAGGAGTCCATCCTCGGCGTCATCGGCCAGCTCGACCGGCCCCGGTCACCGGCCGGCGCCGCGAGGCATGCGTTCCACAACAAACTGTTTGGCCGTTCACCCGAGCAACGCGCACGGTTCCGGGAGCGGGTTCTGGCCGTCACCCTGGACGACCTGAAGCGGGTGGCCACCACCTGGCTGGTGCCGGAGAAGGCCAGCACCGCGGTGGTGACCAGCTCTGATAACCGGGAGATGGTGAAGGATCTGGGGCTGGACACTCAGGAGCTGTAGGCGGGGTGAAGTTGGGGTCAGATGAAGGCTTTCATCTGACCCCACCGTTACCTCTAACCCCTGCTTCATCA
>NZ_JAWLHI010000110.1:0-7827 GCF_041690455.1 Marinobacter sp. | reverse complement strand
AGTCCACCCAGGCTCTTGCGGGTAATCAGCTGCATACGGATGGCGATGTACGGGCCGGCGCCGGGTTTCTGCAGCGGTGCCGGTTTGCAGGTGCGCAGGCGGTCCGGCTTCCATTCCCGGGCGTGCTGGATCATGCGGATCTGGGGGTCATTGTGGAGGCTGGTGCCATTGGCGAAGTTGGCGTCAAAGGCATCTGCCGTGGCCTGGAGCGTCGCCGGGTTGACGTCATGGGAGCAGGTCAGTGCGTTCATTTTGCCGGCCAGGTCGGCCAGGGTATCGGCCACCAGGAAGTCGCGGCTCTCATGCTGCATCTGTCGAACCAGGGCGTGGTTACCCAGCAGCAGTTCTTTCACGAACAAGGGGAACTGCTTGTCCCGGATCCGGGCATTGTGCTCGGCACCGGAGATGGCAAATTCCTTGGCGGCGATACGCCAGTTGAGCAGGTGCCAGGTCCAGGGCTTTTCCTGCTCGGCCACACGCTGGCACAGCCAGTGGGTGTCGAAACCCGTCACGAGGGGCTCCGGGCCGATGCGCTCGCCCCGGTGGTTCAGCCACAAGGCGGACTTACAGGGAATGGTGGATAGCCCGTGGCCCGGGAAATGCGGGTACGGATGCGGGAAACCAGCGGCGTAATTCCACATTTCCCCGGCGTGGGTGATCCGGCCATCAAGCGTGTCCGCTACCCAGTGGTGCATACGGCCATCGGCGTAGGGATGAGCCCCGTTCAGCATGCGGGCGGGTTGCGGCCGGTCACCGGGCCAATTGGCCCGGCATTGCTCATGGCTGCCGTTGATGCCGCCGGTGGCCAGAACCACAGCGGAGGCCGCCAGACGAACCTCCTCACCGATGGCCTCATTAATGGCCAGGGCGCCGCTGACCTTGCCGGCTTCATGATCCAGTTCGGTGATGCGGTGCTCGTGCAGCAGGGTGAGTTTGCCGGCGGTATTCTCCCGGTGCAGGGCTGCCAGCAGGCAGCGGACCAACTCCCGGGCAGTGCCCCAGACCACGTGATAACGGGGCAGCCGGTTGCCATCGCCAAAGCGCCCCCGCTCCACCCAGTTTACGGCTGGAAGAAACTTGATGCCTTCGTTGCTCAGCCAGTCATACACCTCCGTGCGGGAATGCTCGACATAGTAACGGGCCCATTGCAGTGGCCATTCGTCATCGGGTGCCAGTTCGCCGAAACTGAGCCAGTCACCCAGGGCGATTTCCGGGGTGTCCGCAATCTTCATTCGCTTCTGCAGGGGGGTGCCTACCAGCATCATGCCGCCAAAGGCCCAGAACGCGAGGCCGCCCATACGTTCCTCGGTATCACGGTCCACCAGGGTGACGGTTTTCCCGGCCCGCAGGCCTTCGAGAGCGGTGACAATGCCCGCCAGCCCGCCGCCAACCACCAGAATGTCTGAAGCAATCACCTTGGCCATAATGCCTATCCGACCCGTTAGTAATGAGTTGTCTGATTCAAAGATATACCGGTACCATGGGTTTAAAATTGACATCAGAGGCCAATAAAATTGACATTAGAGGCCACCGTTTCCATGGGCTGGGTCAATACCGTGATCGGAGCGGCCGAACGCCTCTCCGTGGATACGGATACCCTGCTGGCAGAAGCCGGCATTCCCGCGTCCGCCTGCGAGCTGGAACGCTGGCCAATCGATGACATCACCCGCCTGTGGCATGCGGCGGAGCGCTGCACCGGGGACCCGGGCTTCGGGCTGAAAGTGGGCGCAGAGTTCACACCCATGAGCATCAGCGGGGTGGGGTTTGCCCTTCAGTCTGCTGCAACCCTGCGTGAAGCCATCGTGATGGTCCAGCGCTTCCAGCGGCTGATTTCCGATGGCGGCCGGTTCCAGATTGTTGCCGGCAACACCGCCACATGGCTGGTCTACCATCCCCGCCAGGGCAAGCTGGCGTTCAGCCCTCACCAGATCGAGGCGGTGCTTGCATCTGTGGTCGGCTTCGCCAGCTGGGTGACAGGAACCCGGATGCAACCGGCCCGGGTCCAGTTCAGCCAACCCCGGCTCGGGCCGCTTCAGGGCTACCAGACGGTATTCCATTGCCCGGTGGAGTTCGAGCAGGCGTTCAGTGGCGTGCTGGTGGAAAACACCGTGCTGGATCACCCCCTGCCCCAGGCTGACCCCCAGCTTGCACAGGTTCATGAGCGCTACACCAGCGCCCGGCTGGCGGCCCTTACCATGAACAGTGCCTCGGTTGCGGAATTAGAGCGGTGGCTGGCCGCCCGTGTGGGTCCGGTGCTTCCCCGTCGGGCAGATGCGGCCGAGGCACTTGGCATCAGCGAGCGAACCCTGGCCCGGCGGCTTCAGGAACAGGGCCAAACCTTCGAAGGTCTGCTCGATGAAGTCCGACGCCAGAAGGCACTCCAGGCGGTAGCCGAGACCAGTGCCGCCCTGCCGGAGATAGCCGAGTCCCTGGGGTTCGCCGAAGTGAGTACCTTCTACCGGGCTTTCAAGCGATGGACCGGCTCGCCGCCGGTTCGCTGGCGCAAGCACTTCGGGCATTCACGTTGAAAATATTTTTTCCCAACTGCAACTTTCTGCCACGTTCTCCCGTAGCCGATATACACCCATCTCAAATCCCTCTGAACAGGTGGGTCACAACCAAACACAAGGAGAACGTCATGAAAAAATACGGCAAGAATACTGCGTTGCTGACAGCTACCCTGGTATCCGGCGCCATGATGGCGGGTGCCGCCACGGCCGGTCACCATGAAATGGACGGCGCACAGGTCTGGGCGGATGACCAGAGTGTTGCTGCCGGCACCGTTACCGCGAAGAAAGTGAATGCCGAGAAGAACGGCTGGCTGGTGGTTCACCGCACCGGTGACGACATGAAGCCCGGCCCGGTTGTCGGCCACGCGCCGCTGAAGAAAGGCAAGAACATGGACGTCGCGGCGATCCTGACCGAAGAGGTCAAGCCTGGCGACATGCTCATGCTGATGGTTCACGGGGAGGATGGCGGCATGAAAACCGGCACCTTCGAGTACACCCTCGGGGCCAAGGAAGACGGCCCGGTACGCAAGGACGGCAAACTGGTGATGACCACCATTACCGCGAAATAAAACGCCAGGAGGGGAAACTCAGGCTGCCGCGCTCCCCTATGGCGCGGCAGCCGCTCAGTTCCAATCAGATTTGCTTGTAAACAACCTCGGACAGACGACTGCGGTTGCCATCGGTATCCAGGGTCCGGATCGCGAAGTACCAGGTGCCGGCGGTCAATTCATCCACCAGGAGTTCATCCACCGACGCGTCGCCGATTGCAAGGCTCTGGTCGAGGCTGTCCGGATTGGTTCCGTATACCACTTCAAAACCCGCGATCTCCCCCATGCTCAGGCTCTCGCCGTTTTCGCGGGTCAGCGGCGCGGTCCAACTCAGCAGTGCGGCATTGGCCGGGATCGTCGGCTCCTGAACAGTATCGGTTGCCGGCGGCTCGCTGGTATCGGTCCCGGTATCCGCTACGGTGTCGCCGGAGCTGTCCGTTCCCGTCGTATCGGTGTTATCAGCAATCGGCTGATCGGTGCTTTCGTCAGTTGTTCCGGTGGTGGTGTCGCTGCCACTATCAACTGTCCCTTCGCTACTGCCCGAGCTGTCTCCTGAATCCGCAACTTCGGTGTCGGAATCCGCGTACACATCGGCAATGGTTTTGAAACGCTGGACATTACGATACTCGACAACAACCAGCTTCTGGCTGATCACACTCGACTCTACCGTAGCCTGTAGCTCTGAGGACTGGAGCGCGGCGGCACTGACCAGATCCGCCAGCGCCACATTCACCCCATCTCCCATGATGTCGATCTGGCCAGTAGCTGCGATCTGGGAGGTCATGTTGTTCAGCACCTCGGAAATGGTGCTCCATTGGGCACTGTCATTCACCAGGGCCAGGAAGGCGGCGTTGGCGATAGACACCTGCAGGGCATCTGCGGAAACACTGCCCAGGTCATCAAGTCGGGTCAGGTCCGGCGGGGCCAGACGAAGGGATCCGGAGGAAAGCCCGAACCAGCCTTCAACCGTCTGGTAGGCGCCAGATAAGGCTTCCGGAGATAACCCGTTGGCACTTCGCTCCGCCAGTGTGACCGCCAGATGGGTCAGCGGAGTCAGGTGCACGGTTTCCGTGGTCAGGTCACCGGCGCCCCGCAGGCGGAAGTTGCTATCCAGCGGCATGGGCTGGCCGAACGCGACAGCCCCGGCACCGGCCTGATCACACCGGGGAACCACATCGCAGATCATGCGAGTACTGCCATCCGCCTGCAGCTCAACCAGCGCCCAGCCATCGGCCTTGCCCCGCAAGCGCAGGTCATAACTGCCGTCATCAGCAGTCAGCACAGGTTTGGCCGCCAGCCGGTCGGGTGAGTAATAACCATCTTTGTCCGCCAGCAACCGGTTCGCCGTCACAATTCCTTTCTGAATAACCCCTTTCATGGCGGCACCAGCAACTTCGACTCCAGGCTCCTGTACCTGCGCCACCGTATTGCTTTCGTTGGCCGTCATATCCTTGAAGCAGCCCGAAAGAAGAACAGACGCCGAGAGAACCAGCAGCCCCTGCTTCGATAAATTTTTGCCGCAATATGACATCGTTTTGCACCAATTTATTGACGAATTGGGCAGATCATACTCCGGCAAATTCCGACCAAAATGTGATCAGATTGGCTTTTTATGGAGGGAAATTCGTCGGGAAAGTGGCGCTTACGGTAGGAAACATCGGGACATTGAAGGTTACATCAGGCAGGTCGCGAAAACTTCACTTAACTTTATGATTTGCTGATCATATTTTGAACACTGATCGGTTAGGGGTAGACAATCTGGCTCAGCCGTTGCCTGTCACGATTACAAATTTAAACAGTGAGCGAACTGCCATTAGTCCATGAAACTGCGGCAGCCCGGCACTTGCCAGACCGCCGCAGACTTTGGCTTCCTAATTGCGAGGGTCGTCCTCCGGATTCAGATACTCGATCCCCCAGGGGCCATTTCCATGCAACTGGATCACCGTGCCTTCATCCCCGGTATAACCGAACATCGGATCTCCCGGCGACATGATCGCAAGGCTCCCTGTGGGCAATGCCCTGGCTTCATCGCGACGAAACTCCTCGCCGTGGGCGAAATGAAAGGTCCCGGACAAAACGGTGACCCGTTCATAGGCCGGATGAAAGTGCGGAGCCACTTTGTAGTTTGGCGGTAAACGCAACCGGATCGTGAACGGATCGCCACTGGCGAGATCGCCCTCCAGAATCGATATTTCCGCCCCTTCTGCCATGGATCCGACCGGCTTCCATGTCAGCTCGGAAGGCTCGATCATGACATGCCCCTCACCGTTGTACGGCGTCTTCGCATAGGCGCCACCAGCGGCACCAATGCACAACGAGGCTGCAAGCAGGCCGGTCGTCAGCAGCTTGCCTCCGGAGTGTCCGGTGCCTGAGATAATGTCCATCGTCTATCCTCCTCTTATCAGATTCTCAGAGGTTTTCTGGAACACCGGGGTCCTGCCCGGCTGACCGCAAGGACGCGGCAGCAAAAGGGAATGTTCCCGGAAAATTGCCGGGAACATTCGGGTTGTCAGAGGCGTCCCTGTAACAACGCCAACGGGGAAACACCATGAGACCTGTGGAAACGGAACAGCGTTGTGAATCGACAATTTCAGACGAGCGTCAACGGCTGTTCAGGAGAAATGTGGAGCGCCTGATGGACCGTCTCTACGGCACGGCCCTGCGGATGACCCGTGATGCGGATGAAGCCGAGGATGTGGTGGCGGAGTCCGTCAGCAAGGCCTGGCGCGGGCTCGATCAACTGGACGATCTCACCCATATGGAAGGCTGGCTGTTCCGGATACTGCACAATACCTTTGTCAGTCTCAGGCGCCGGAGACAGTGCCGCCAGGACCGGGAGGTTCCCCTGGATGTGGACGACGGGGCGGAGGATTGCCAGTTCTCACTGTTCGAGAACCTTCACCAGCCGTTTCTGCTCTGGCTGGGCCGGCCCGAAACGGAGTTTATCAACCACCTGCTGGAGGAGGATCTGAAAAGGGCCGTTGATGACCTGGCAGAGCCCTACCGGATCGTGCTGGTGATGGTTGAAATACAGGGTTATAGCTACGAACAGGTTGCCCGGATACTCGACATTCCCATGGGCACGGTTCGTTCCCGGCTGAGCCGGGCACGTTGCCTGCTGCAGAAAGCACTCTGGACACAGGGCCGCGATGCCGGCCTGACCACCCACGGGACCCGTTCAACAGCCGGAGACGAACAGTGAACGCATCGAACATTTCATGTGACGAAGTCATTGAACGGTTGTTCGAGTATCTGGACCAGGAGCTGGATGCGACCAATCGCGCTGAGATCGATCATCACCTGCGACGCTGTTTCGATTGTTTCAGCAGGGCTGAATTCGAGCGGCGGTTGCGCGCGCGTATTGCTGAAGCCGGCACGGAGCAGGCGCCGGAACGTCTGCGGGCGCGGATCCGGGAACTGACCGGGCAATAGCCTCAAGGCAGCGAAACTTACAAGGAAAAGACCATGGTTGCGATTCTAGGTTACTCTGAAGAACAGATTCGCGAGGCGGTTCAGGACATGTACACCAGCGTCGCCGAGGCTCCCGACTCGCCCTATCATTTTCCGGTCGGTGCCGGTGCCTGCCACAGTCTGGGCTACCCGGAAGACCAGATTGCCGAACTTCCCGACAGCACACTCGCATCGTTCGCCGGTGTCGGCTGGCCTTTCCGGGGGCAGGCGCTCCAGCCCGGCCATACGACCCTGGACCTGGGTGCCGGCGCGGGTAACGACAGCGTCATCGCGAGCCGGATGGTGGGTCAGTCCGGGCATGTCATCGCCCTGGACCTGACTGCTGCCATGACCCGTAAACTCCGACAGCATACCTCGAGGGACTGCCAGAATATCAGCGTCGTGCAGGCCTCCGCCGAGCAAATTCCCCTTGCGGACCGATCCGTGGACAGCGTCACCAGCAACGGAGCAATCAATCTGGTGCCATCAAAACGGCAGGCCTTTCGGGAAATGTTCCGGGTCCTGAAACCCGGTGGCAAGGTCCAGCTTGCGGACGTGGTCATCCACAGCCCCGTCAATGTCGATTGTGACAGTGACCCCCGCCTCTGGGTTGAGTGTGTGGTAGGCGCCACCGTGGAGGAAGACCTTCTGGCCATGATGGGCGACACCGGATTCGAGGATATACAGGTACTGAATCGCCATGACTACTTTGCCTTGAGTCCCAGCGCACAAACCCGGGAAATTGCCCGCAGCTTCGGGGCACAGTCAGTGGAAGTGTCCGCCAGGCGGGGTGAACATCCACCCGGGCGATTACGGGAATGGCTCCGGCGAAGTCACCCTTCGCGCTGGCTCGGCCAACTGCATCGCCGTGGCTTTTCGGGTATGGCGGCACTGGGTCTCGCCCTGCTCAGCTGTTATGGCGTGGTGGCCATGACCGGCCTGCTCACCCTGGCCGGCATCCGGCTGGCGTTGTCGCCGCAGGCCTGGTCCCTGGTCATCGCCACCTTTACCCTGCTGGCCTGGCTAACCATCGCTGCCGGCTTCCTGCATCACCGTTCTGCCCTGCCCGCTCTTCTGGCCACCGTTGGCGGAGCAACCGTGTGCTTTGCCCTGTTCGTGGATTACCACGTGCTGACAGAACTTGCGGGGTTTGCACTACTGGCAGTGGCCGCCTTTGTGGACCTGCGCTATCGACGACGGCTGGAAGCCCGGAAACTTGGGCTCGATGGCGCCACACGGGGTACCTTCCAAGACGGGGTCAGATGAAAAGCGCGGACGCGCTTTTCATATGACCCCAATTTCACCGAAACCAACACCCC
>NZ_JAWLHI010000109.1:0-7865 GCF_041690455.1 Marinobacter sp. | reverse complement strand
AAAATGTCGTCACGGGTAACCGGCGTGTTCAGCGGGGCGCCTTTCTCTTTCCAGTCCGGGAAGAGTTCGTTGAGGGCAGTGGGCTCGAATACGGTACCGGCCAGAATGTGAGCGCCGATCTCAGAACCTTTTTCTACCACGCATACGGTGAGTTCCTCGCCAGCTTCCTGCGCCAGCTGCATGACACGGCACGCTGCCGACAGGCCCGCCGGGCCGCCGCCGACGATCAGAACATCAAATTCCATCGATTCGCGTTCCACTATGCCCCTCCACAATTCAAGAAAGTTAATTTTAACCGGCTAATCGAAGTGTTGATTTTCACAGGTGTAGGCGCCTTTAATTACAGGAGGCCGACATCTGTTAGTGCTGCTGCGATCTCGTCCAGCGCCTCGGGGTTGCTCAGGGCATCGCGGTTATCCGACTTTTTGGAACCATTAATTAGCCTGGCGACGGCTAGCTCCACCTTCTTGCCGCTTCGGGTGTACGGAATATCGTTCACCTGCACGATGCGCTTGGGTACGTGCCGTGGACTGGCGCCCTCGCGGATTCGGCTCTTGAGTTGTTTAAGCAGATCGTTGGTGATTTCCTGGCCGGCGGCCGGGACCACCAGCAAAACCACTTCCACGTCGCCGTCGATCTGGCGACCGACCACAAGGCTGTCTTTGACCTCAGCCACGGTTTCGACCTGGCGGTAGATTTCCGCGGTACCGATTCGAACACCGCCGGGATTCAGGGTAGCGTCGGAGCGGCCGTAGATGATGGCGCCGCCGTGCTCGGTGAATTCGATGAAATCGCCGTGGGCCCAGACGCCGGGGAAGGTGTTGAAGTAAGCATCGCGGTAGCGCTCACCATCCGGGTCCTGCCAGAAGCTGACGGGCATGGATGGCAGGGGCTGACGGCAGACCAGTTCGCCGCGGCCTTCGCTGACCGGTTGGCCATCGTCGGCGTAAGCGACAGCATCAACACCCAGGAAACGGCACTGGATTTCGCCGCGACGAACAGGCAGCAGCGGGGTTGAGCCCACAAAACAACCACAGATATCAGTACCGCCGGCGATAGATCCGAGCAGGGCGCCTGGCGCACCGTCGCTGTAGACCCAATCGTAATCTTCCGGCAACAGCGGCGAACCGGTGGAGAACACCACCCGCAGTTTGCTCTGGTCCAGCGTTTTCGCGGGCGCCAGCTCGCCCTTCCGACAGCCGGCGATGAAGCGCGCACTGGTGCCGAAATGGGTGACCTTCTCTTCCGCCACAATGTCCCAGAGGAAGTTCAGGGTCGGATAGCCCGGGGAGCCGTCAACGGTGATCACTGCCGCGCCTGTCATCAGGGCGGAGGCTTGCCAGTTCCACATCATCCAGCCACAGGTGGTGAAGTACAGGAACCGGTCCTGCGTACCAACGTCGCCATGAAGCATCAATTCCTTGGCATGATTAACCAACAGTCCGGCGTTGCCGTGAACGATGCACTTGGGTTTGCCCGTGGTACCGGACGAATACAGGATATACACTGGGTGGTCCGGGGCAAGCGGCGTGAACGAAGGCGGCTTGCCCGCACCGGAGGCCAGTGCATCTTCCCAGGTGGTGACCAGATCACCAGGAATCGGGGCTTCGTCAGGCAGTTGCTGGACGCTGACAACGGTTTTCAGCGTAGGCAGGCCGGCGATTAGCTCGGCAAAATCCTGCTGGCGGGCGAACACCTTGCCACCGTATCCGTAACCGTTAACAACGATGAGCGCTGCGGGTTCAATCTGACCAAAACGATCGAGAATGGCGCCAACACCAAAATCGGGAGACGCGGAACTCCAGATGGCGCCGAGGCTGGTCGCTGCCAGCATACCAACCAGGGCTTCATAGCCGTTAGTGACCACACCAGCCACTCGATCGCCCTGTTGAATGCCTTTGCCACGCAGGAATGCTTCAAGGGCACCCGCGTCCGCCCTTAGCTCGGCGTAGGTGCGGCGGAGCACAGGGCGAGTTTCACAGTAGGCCACCACCGCCTCGCGATTGGCGTGCTCTCCCTGCGCCAAACGGAGCAGGTTGGCGGCAAAATTCAGCTTCATACCCGGGAACCATTCGGCGCCAGGCATTTCGCGCTTGCCAAGGACTCTATCGGCCGGTGTGTCGCAGACCAGACCACAGTAATCCCAGACCTTTTGCCAGAAGGTCCCAAGCTCATCAATCGACCACTGGTGCAAAGCGTGGTAATCGGTAAAGGGACCTAGGCCCTGCTGCTCCAGCCAGGCCTTGAACTGGCCCATTCTGGAGTCCTTCAGGGTGTCTTCTGAGGGCGACCATAAAATATCAGGGCTGGGAGTGGTTTGGTTTTTCATGAGTCAAATCCTATTTTCATGAGCCGGCTTGACAGTCTGTTGCCTGACCGACTTTCGAACCGTTGTGACGGTTTAGCTGATTGCAGATCCAGTCGCCGGTCGCGACCAGTTTTTCCAGATCAACACCGGTTTCTATGCCAAGGCCGTTAAGCAGGTATAGCACGTCTTCGGTGGCGACGTTGCCCGAGGCGCCTTTGGCGTAGGGACAGCCACCGAGGCCGGCGACGGAGGCATCGATAACGCTGACGCCTTCTTCCAGCACCGCGTACAGGTTGGCCAGTGCCTGGCCGTATGTGTCGTGGAAGTGGGCTGCCAGCTTTTCCATGGGCACATGGGCGGCAACGGCTTCGAGCATGCGCTTGGCTTTAATCGGGGTGCCTACGCCAATGGTGTCGCCCAGGGAGATTTCGTGACAGCCCATGTCGTAGAGGGCCTTGGCCACGGTGGCCACCTGTTCCGGAGCGATGTCGCCCTCGTACGGGCAGCCCATGACGGTGGAAACGTAGCCGCGCACGGGGATGCCGTGTTTGCGGGCTTCTTCCACCACCGGGGCGAAGCGCTCGAGGCTTTCGGCGATGGTGCAGTTGATGTTCTTTTTGGTGAAGGATTCGGACGCGGCGCCGAAGACGGCGACTTCGTCAGCCTTCGCTGCCAGCGCCCCTTCAAACCCCTTCAGGTTCGGGGTGAGGGCGGAGTAGCGAACGCCAGCCTTGCGGTTGATGCCGGCCATCACCTCGGCCGCATCGCCCATTTGTGGCACCCATTTCGGGGACACGAAGCTGGCGGCCTCGATGTGGCTCAGGCCGCTGTCTGCCAGGCGGTCGATCAGCCCGGTTTTGATGGCGGTGGCGATCACCGGGCCGGGCTCGTTCTGGAGTCCGTCCCGGGGGCTCATCTCAACCAGGCGAACCTGTTTGGGAAAGGCCATCAGCCTGCCTCCTCTTGTTTCGCTTCAGGGTCATTCACCTCAATGGCAATCAGTTCGGCACCCTCGGAAACCTGGTCGCCTTCGGCGAAGAAGATCTCGGTGACCACGCCGTCGGCCGGGGCCTTGATGGCGTGCTCCATCTTCATGGCTTCCATGATCACCAGGCTCTGGCCAGCGGTGACCTTGTCGCCGACTTTGGCCTGCACGGCGACGATGGCGCCGTTCATGGGCGCGGCCAGGCTGCCGTCGCCGGCCATTTCCTCGAAGCCGTAGCTTTCCTTGTACACGTTGCAGTTGAAGGTATCGCCTTCGTAGAACAGCACCAGTTGGTCATTGTGCAGGTTGCCGTGGATGCTGATGCGGTGGCCGTTGATGACCGCCTGTAGATAATCGTCGTCCAGGCGGGCGGTGAGGTTGTACACGCTGTCGCCGACATACACTTGATAACGGTCATCGCGCTCCAGTACCTTGAGGTCGTGAATCTCTTCACCAACCTGCAGTTGCAGTGGCTGGGCGTATTCGGAGTTCATGCGCCAGCTGTTCTGGCGGCCGAACGGTGACCAGGGGTCGGTGCTGACCACTTCCCGGGATTTGCGCTGTTCCAGAACAAAACCGGCGGCCAGTACCAGGGCCTTGTGGGTATCCAGTTTGGACTTCGGGAACAGCAGTTCCCGGTGATCCTCGATGAACCCGGTGGTCAGGTCCGCTTCCCGGAACGGCTGGGCGTCGGCCAGGGCGTGCAGGAACCGGATGTTGGTCTTCACGCCGGCAATGCGGTAATGCTCCAGGGCCTGGACCATGCGGTTGATGGCCTGATCGCGGGTTTCGTCCCACACGATCAGCTTGGCGATCATGGGGTCGTAATGGATGCTGATGTCGTCGCCTTCGGTCACACCGGTATCCACCCGCACGTGGGCGCTTTCATCCGGGGTGCTCAGGTAACGCAGGTTACCAGTGGCCGGCAGGAAGTCCTGGTCCGGGTCCTCGGCGTAGATCCGCGCTTCCAGGGCGTGGCCCCGGGTTTTCACCTGGGACTGTTCCAGCGGCAGGGCATCACCCCAGGCCACTTTCAGCTGCCACTCCACCAGATCCTGGCCGGTGACCATCTCGGTAACCGGGTGCTCTACCTGCAGGCGGGTGTTCATTTCCATGAAGAAGAAGGAACCATCCACGTCGTACAGGAATTCAACGGTGCCGGCGCCCACATAGTTGATGGCCTGGGCGGCGCGCACGGCGGCCTCACCCATGGCCTTGCGGGTGTCTTCGCTCAGGCCGGGGGCCGGGGCTTCTTCCAGGACTTTCTGGTGGCGGCGCTGCACGGAGCAGTCACGCTCGGCCAGATACACGCCCTTGCCATCCTTGTCGCAGAACACCTGAATCTCCACGTGCCGTGGCTGGGTCAGGTAGCGCTCGATCAGCATGTCCGGGTTGCCAAAGGCGTTCTGGGCTTCCCGCTTGGCGGCCGCCAGGGCATCGTCGAACTCGCCCATGTTGTTCACCACGCGCATGCCCTTGCCGCCGCCACCGGCGACGGCCTTTAGCAGCAGCGGGAAGCCGCATTTCTCGGCTTCGGCCCGCAGGGTTTCCACAGACTGGTCGTCACCATGGTACCCGGGCACCAGGGGTACGCCGGCTTTTTCCATGATGGCCTTGGCCGCAGATTTGGAGCCCATGGCGGCAATGGCCGAGGAGGGCGGGCCAATGAAGACAATGTTGTTGGCTTCACAGGCTTCGGCGAACGCGGTGTTCTCCGAGAGGAAACCGTAGCCCGGGTGAACGGCCTGGGCGCCACTCTGCTTGGCAATCTCGATGATCTTTTCAGCCCGCAGGTAGCTCTCGGAGCTGGGTGCGGGGCCGATGTGGAAGGCTTCGTCGGCCATGGCCACGTGCCGTGCATTGGCGTCGGCCTCTGAATAGACGGCGACGACGCGAATGCCCATGCGGTGGGCGGTTTGTATGATCCGGCAGGCGATTTCGCCCCGGTTGGCGATCAGTATCTTGCTGAACATTGTTATTCTTCCTCCGGAACCCAGTTGGCCTTGCGCTTGTTCAGGAAGGCGCTGAGCCCTTCCTGCCCTTCTTCACCCACCCGGATATCCGCGATGCGGTGTGCCGTGTCGTCAATCACGTCGTCGTTGATGGGCTTGTGGCTGACGGCGAATACCAATTCCTTGGCGGCTTTCATGGCCTCGGGCCCGTTCATGGCCAGTTGCTGGAGCATCTCGTTGCAGCGGGCTTCCATGGCATCGACATCGTCACAGACGATGTGTACGAGGCCGTATTCCTGAGCCTGCTGGGCGGTGAATACTTCGGCGGAGATGAAGTACCGCCGGGCCTGGCGCTCGCCGATGGCGCGCACCACGTAGGGGCTGATCACGGCCGGAATCAGGCCGAGCTTCACTTCGCTGAGGCAGAAGCTGGATTTCTCGGTGGCGATGACGATGTCGCAGCAGGCGGCAAGGCCCACCGCGCCGCCGAAAGCGGCGCCCTGTACCAGGCCGATCACGGGCTTGGACAGGTGGTTGAGTACGTTCATCAGCCGCGCCAGTTCCCGGGAATCATCCAGGTTTTCCTGGCGGCTGTTCTCGGCCATGCGGCGCATCCAGCCAAGGTCGGCCCCGGCGGAGAAGTGCTTGCCTTCGGAGCGCAGGATAACGATCTTCACGCTGTTGTCGGCATTCACCTCGGTGAGGGTGCTGATCAGCTGCTGGATGATCACGTCGTCAAAGGCGTTGCGTTTGTCAGGGCGGTTTAGAACCACCTCGGCAATGCCTTCGTCGCGACGTTTGAGCAGAACTGCGGATTCGTTGTCTGTCATGTCAGTCTCCCCGATTACATCCGGAACACGCCAAAGCGTGTCGGCTTGGCGGGTCGGTTAAGGGTGGCAGACAGGCTCAGGGCAACCACTTCCCGGGTCTGGGCCGGGTCGATAACGCCGTCGTCCCAGAGGCGGGCACTGGCGTAGTACGGGTGGCCCTGGTGTTCGTAAGTGTCGATGATCGGCTTCTTGAATTCCGCCTCTTCCTCGGCGCTCCATTCCTGGCCCTTGCGCTCCATGCCTTCACGGCGAACGGTGGCCATAACGCCGGCGGCCTGTTCGCCGCCCATCACCGAGATGCGGGCGTTCGGCCACATCCAGAGGAAGTCGGGGCTGTAGGCGCGGCCGCACATGCCGTAGTTACCCGCGCCAAAGGAGCCGCCGATCAGTACGGTGATCTTGGGTACGTTGGCACAGGCCACGGCCATAACCATCTTGGCGCCGTGCTTGGCGATGCCTTCGGATTCGTATTTCTGGCCGACCATGAAGCCGGTGATGTTCTGCAGGAACAGCAGCGGGATGTTGCGCTGGCAGCACAATTCAACGAAGTGGGCGCCTTTCTGGGCGGCTTCGCTGAACAGAATGCCGTTGTTGGCGATGATGCCCACCGGGTAGCCGTGAATATGGGCGAAGCCGGTCACCAGGGTCTGGCCGTAGTAGCGTTTGAATTCGTCAAACTCGGAGCCGTCGACGGTGCGGGCGATGACGTCACGCACGTCGAACTGCTTGCGCAGGTCGGTGCCGACGATGCCGTAGATTTCTTCGGCGTCGTACAGCGGTGCCTTGGGCTTGCGAATTTCCACATCCGTTGGCTTGCGACGGTTCAGGTTGGAGACGCTGCGCCGGGCGATTTCCAGGGCGTGGGCGTCGTTCTCGGCGTAGTGGTCGGCCACACCGGAGATTTTACAGTGTACGTCGGCGCCACCGAGGTCTTCGGCGCTGACCACTTCACCGGTGGCGGCTTTTACCAGCGGCGGGCCGGCCAGGAAGATGGTGCCCTGGTTTCGGACGATGATGGATTCGTCGGCCATGGCGGGCACGTAGGCGCCACCGGCGGTGCACAGGCCCATAACGACGGCAATCTGCGGAATGTCGTCGGCAGACATGCGGGCCTGGTTGTAGAAGATGCGGCCGAAGTGGTCGCGATCCGGGAATA
Source organism: Marinobacter sp. (assembly GCF_041690455.1). Lineage (GTDB taxonomy): Bacteria > Pseudomonadota > Gammaproteobacteria > Pseudomonadales > Oleiphilaceae > Marinobacter. The sequence continues at coordinate 634 of NZ_JAWLHI010000109.1, read as the reverse complement.
CTTCGTCCTGGCGGGGCAGGTTGGCACCGCCGGAGTCGACCAGGTAGATACACGGCAGGCGATTCTGCAGGGCGATTTCCTGGGCGCGCAGGTGTTTTTTCACGGTCAGCGGGTAGTAGCTTCCGCCTTTTACGGTGGCGTCGTTGGCGATGATCATGCATTCGGTGCCGGAGACGCGGCCCACGCCGGCGATCACGCCTGCTGCGGGGACTTCTTCATCGTAGACGTTGTAGGCGGCGAACTGGCCGATTTCCAGGAAGGGGGAGCCGTCGTCCAGGAGGCGGTTGATGCGCTCTCTGGGCAGCAGCTTGCCACGGGCGATGTGGCGCTCCTGGTAGGAGGGGCCGCCGCCTTGCTGGATGGTGGACACTTTGTCGCGCAGGTCGGCTACGGCCTGGGCCATGGATTCCTGGTTGGCCTGGAACTCTTCGGACCTGGGGTTAATCTTGCTTTGAAGTATGGTCATTTTCCCTGCCTTCTTATTCGGGGGCATCCGGGCGTGACGGGTGTTCCTCCCGGGAAACGCTACGAGCACATCCATGTGCGCTTGACTGCGGCCATCCATGGCCGCAGACATTCCCGGGAGGAACACCCGCCACGCCCTCGGCGTACCGAGGGAGTTATCTTCCGTAAA
>NZ_JAWLHI010000108.1:3931-8303 GCF_041690455.1 Marinobacter sp. | reverse complement strand
CGCTGGCGGTGGACCAGTAGGGGTTTGATGCTGCCTGCGGGGGGGCCCGCCGGGACGAGGAGAAATCCCGCGCCAAGGAGCGGGTGTATTCGTTCCGCGACAAGTTCCACCGTTGGGACCCGAAAAACCAGCGCCCGGAGTTGTGGAATCTGTATAACGGCAAGGTGAACAAGGGCGAAAGTATTAGGGTGTTTCCACTGTCCAACTGGACGGAGCTGGACATCTGGCAGTACATCTATCTGGAAAACATCGACATTGTTCCCTTGTATTACGCGGCAGAACGGCCCGTGGTAGAGCGGGACGGTACCCTGATCATGGTGGATGATGATCGCATGCCCCTGGAGCCGGGCGAGACGCCGGAAATGAAGATGGTGCGGTTCCGTACGCTCGGGTGTTACCCGCTGACCGGTGCAGTTGAATCTACTGCGTCGACTTTGCCGGAGATTATTCAGGAAATGCTGTTGACCAAGACCTCAGAGCGCCAGGGTCGGGTGATTGATCATGACTCCGCAGCCTCCATGGAACAGAAAAAACGCGAAGGGTATTTCTGATGTCTCACGCTTCTGAATTGATTAAATCCGATATCCTTGCGTATCTGGACCAACACGAGAACAAGGACCTGCTGCGCTTTCTGACCTGTGGTAGTGTTGATGACGGCAAATCCACGCTGATTGGCCGCCTCTTGTTTGATTCCAAGCTGATTTTTGAGGACCACCTGGCAGCCTTGCACAAGGATAGCGAGCGGCAAGGCAATGCTGGCGAAGCGCTGGATCTTGCCCTGTTGGTGGATGGCCTGGCTTCCGAGCGTGAGCAGGGCATAACCATTGATGTTGCCTATCGGTATTTTTCCACCGATAAACGAAAGTTTATCATTGCGGACTGCCCGGGCCATGAGCAGTACACCCGGAATATGGCCACGGGTGCTTCTACGTGTGATTTGGCGGTGGTGATGATTGATGCCCGTAAGGGTGTGCTAACACAGTCTCGCCGACACAGTTTTATTGTCAGCCTGCTCGGTCTGAAGCATGTAGTGGTAGCCATCAACAAAATGGACCTGGTGGATTTCTCGGAAGAGGTGTTCAACAACATCCGCGGAGAGTACCAGAAGCTGGCGGCCCAGCTTGGTCTGGAAGATGTTTACTACGTGCCGATTTCCGCTCTGAATGGCGATAACGTGGTTAACCGTAGCGAGCAGACGCCCTGGTATCACGGTGAGACTCTGATGAACATCCTGGAGCAGGTGGAGGTTCTGGAAGACCAGAATGTGACCGACCTGCGTTTCCCGGTTCAGTATGTGAACCGCCCGAACCTGGACTTCCGGGGCTACTGCGGCACGCTTGCCAGTGGTGTGGTTCACAAGAGCGATGAGGTGGCGGTACTGCCTTCCGGAAAGACCTCCCGGGTCAAGGGTATCCATACCTACGAGGGCGAGGTTGAGCGGGCCTGGCCGGGGGATGCCATTACGTTAACGCTGGAAGATGAGGTGGATATTTCCCGCGGTGATCTCCTGGTGCATGCCAATAGCCAGCCAGCCATGGGGAACCGCTTTGCGGCTCACATCGTGTGGATGAATGAACAGGCGCTGAAGCCGGGGCGGGAATACGGCATCAAGATCGGCACACGGGTGACCAACTGCTATGTCAACGAGGTACTGGAAGAGATTGACGTTAACACGCTGGAGCGCTACCCGGAGGCCACAGGCGGCCTTGATCTGAATGCCATAGGTCTTTGTGATGTTGAGCTTTCCGAGCCGGTAGTGGTTGAGGACTATCAGCATCACCCGGGCACCGGCAGTTTTATTCTGATCGACAAGTTGACGAATGTGACAGTGGCTGCCGGCATGGTTGATAAGGCCCTGGGTGATGCCAGCGCGGCGACCGAGCGGGAATATACCGAGGCCGAGCGGAATCTGAATCGGTTTATCCGCGAGAACTATCCGGAGTGGGGTTGTAAGCCGGTTTGATTTGGTTGTCGGATTACGCTTCGCTAATCCGACCTACAATTCTTTCCAAACTTATGTAGGTCGGATTAGCAAAGCGTAATCCGACAAACGAAACCAGATTCGAGGGAAAGCACCTTGGCAGATAACATTGTCTGGCACGATCACAAGATTACCCGTGCCGAACGTTCTGCGAATAAAAACCAGAAGCCCTGTCTTCTCTGGTTCACAGGCCTGAGTGGCTCTGGAAAGTCGACCATTGCCAATGCGCTGGACGTGGCCCTGCACAATCGCGGGTATCACACGTTTCTTTTGGATGGCGACAATGTTCGACACGGCTTGTGCAGTGACCTGGGCTTTTCTGACGACGATCGGGAAGAGAATATTCGCCGGGTAGGTGAAGTGTGCAAGCTCTTTGCCGATGCAGGGCTGATTGTTATGAGTGCGTTCATTTCGCCCTTCACCAGTGATCGCCGAATGGTCCGCAAGTTGTTTCCCGCAGGCGAGTTCATTGAGGTTTTTATGGATACGCCGCTGGAAACCTGTGAGGAGCGGGACCCCAAGGGCCTCTACCGCAAGGCCCGTTCTGGCCAGATCAAGCACTTCACCGGGATCGATTCGCCTTACGAAGTGCCGTCGCATCCCGAAATCCGGCTGGATACTTCCCGTAATTCCGTGGAGGAGTGCGTGGATTCTCTGATCGCCTATTTGCTTGAGCGGGAAATGATTATCCGCAGGGACTGATTCCATGGAGTGGCAAGGCATCGTTACGCTGATAACGCTTTTTTCTGTGTTGTCAGCTTTGGCGCTTACCCGTGTTTCTGCAGACCTGATCCTGATGGCTGCTCTGGCTTTTCTGTTGATCACAGGAATCCTGGGGCCGGCGGAGGCGTTAGCTGGTTTTGGTAACCCTGGTGTTATCACGATCGCAACCTTGTATGTTGTCGCGGCCGGACTGAAGGAGACCGGGGCAGTGCAGTGGATTGCTCGCCGGTTGCTGGGACACCCGAAGACCGAGAAGGGTGCCCAGCTGCGGATGATTGCTCCCACGGGCATTCTGAGTGGTTTCATGAATAACACGGCGGTGGTTGCCATGTTCATCCCGGCCATTCAGGACTGGGCCCAGCGACTGGGCGTGCCCGCTTCCAAACTGCTGTTACCTTTGAGCTACGGAGCGATTCTTGGCGGTACCTGCACGCTGATCGGCACCAGTACCAATCTGGTTGTTGATGGAATGCTCCAGAGTCGCCTCGGCATCAATCTGGGGCTGTTTGAATTGGCCTGGGTTGGCGTTCCCTTGTTGTTGGTTGGCGGTGCCTTTCTGGTTTTATTTGCCTCGAGTATCTTGCCTGATCGTGGCGGCGTTACTGAAGAGCTGGACCTTGTTCGGGAATATGGGGTGGAGGTTGAGGTAGTAACCCCCGGGCCGCTGGTTGGCAAGACTATTGCCGAAGCGGGCCTGAGAGCATTGAATTATGGCTATCTGACTGAAATTGATCGGGGCGGTCGGCTGATCACTGCAGTAGAGCCAGACCGGACTCTGCAGGGGGGCGACCGGCTGTATTTTGTGGGTGCGCCCGAATGCGCCAGTGAGCTGCGGCGAATCCAGGGCCTCAAGCCCGCGAACGGCAGCGTGCACAAACTGGATGTGGCTAATCATCAACGGTGCCTGGTGGAGGTGGTGCTTGGGCCTGAGTTCCCGGCGTTAAACAAGACCATTCGGGATAGCCGGTTCAGGACCCGGTTTAACGCCGTCATTCTGTCGTTGTCCCGTGAGGGCAGGCGGGTGCCGGGGAAGCTCGGGGATATCACCTTTCGAATGGGGGACACACTGCTCCTCGAGGCCAGTCATCAGTTTGTTGAGCAGTACCGATTCCGCCGGGACTTTCTGTTGGTCAGTGCACTCAACGATTCCACGCCTCCGGATTTCCATAAAGCCCCACGGGCCCTGGGAATTCTGGCGCTGATGGTGCTGGTAAGTGCTTCCGGGCTTTTACAGATTATGGAGGCTGCCTTTCTTGCGGCTGGTGCCATGATTGTGTCTGGATGCCTTACCGCCAGCAGGGCCCGCCGCAGCGTGGATTTGCCAGTGTTGGTGGTGATCGCCGCGTCTTTTGCTCTGGGCAATGCCATGACCGTTACCGGGGCTGCCGAGTGGGTGGCCGGCGGTTTATTGGGGGTCGGTGAGCTTTCTCCCTGGGTTGCTCTGGCCATTATCTATATCCTCACCGCCGTTTTCACTGAAGTTATCACCAACAATGCGGCGGCGGTCCTTATGTTTCCTATCGCGCTGGCGCTTTCGGAACAGCTCGGGGTGAGTTTCCTGCCATACGCGGTCGCAGTAATGTTTGCGGCGTCGGCCTCGTTTGTTACGCCATTGGGCTACCAGACCAATTTGAGGGTTTATGGCCCGGGGCGGTATCGTTTTATGGA
>NZ_JAWLHI010000108.1:0-3921 GCF_041690455.1 Marinobacter sp. | reverse complement strand
TTCCACTTAGCCTCCTGGTTGGCAGCACGGCAATCTTCTTGATTCCCCTTGTCTGGCAATTCTGAAGGTCGGGCAGATGTCTGAACGTCTGAAGGTACTATTAACCGGCGCGACAGGTTTTATTGGCGCGGGCATAGTCCGTGAGCTCTGTCAGAGTCCGCGATACAATGTAACGGCGGCAGTCAGGCGCAAAGATTCTGTGCCGGGTCACGCGACCGTCGTGGTGGGTGACATCGGTGGCGGTACGGACTGGTCCGAGGCTCTCAGACACCAGAAGGTGGTAATTCACTTGGCTGGCCAGTCAGCGGTTTCTGGTAAGGCGCGAGCTTTTGATCTGGAGAATCTCAGAGAGGTAAATGTTGCAGGTACCGTTAACCTCGCCAGACAGGCCGCGGGGTCTGGGGTTCGAAGATTCATCTTTATCAGCTCGGTAAAGATTCATGGTGAGCAAACGCTTCCCGGTCGGCCTTTCAATGCGGACTCCGCGCCGAGGCCGGAAGATGAGTATGCTGCATCCAAACTGGAAGCGGAAAAGGCTCTCCGGGCTGTGGCCCTGGAATCCGGGATGGAGTTGGTGATTATCCGGCCGCCGATGGTTTATGGCCCGGGTGGTGGAGGAAACTTTGCGCTTCTGGCCACTGCGGTTCACCGGAAGTGGCCCTTGCCGTTTGGCGCCGTTAAAAATCGACGGGCCCTGGTGGCGCTGGATAACCTTGTTGATTTGGTTATAAAGTGTATCGATCATCCAAATGCCGTAAACCGGGCTTTTCTGGTGTCTGATGGAGAGGATCTCTCAACGCCTGAGCTTCTTCGGCGGATGGCAGCGGCACTGGACACGCCCAGTTTGGTAATGAGTTTTCCGCCCGGTCTATTGGCGCTTGCTGCGATGTGTTTGGGCAAAAAACGTTTGGTTCAGCGATTGACAGGTTCCCTTGAGGTAGATATTTCAGAGACGCGAAATCTCCTGAACTGGAAACCACCGCTCTCGGTCGATGAAGGGCTCTCACGATGTCTGGTTCGCTCACGGGAGAAGTAATGTGATCCGTTGTTTTGATGTTCTTCTTTCTCTCTTGGGGTTGGTCGTCGGCTTGCCGATTCTGGTGTTGCTCTACATTGCCGGGCTGATGGATACCGGGTCTCCTGTTTTCCGCCAGCAAAGAGTGGGTCGAAATCAGAGAACGTTCACCTTGATAAAGTTTCGGACCATGAAAAAAAACACGGAGGCTGTTGCAAGCCATCTGGCAGATACGGCTTCTGTTACAAAGTGGGGGCGTTTTCTCAGGCGCACGAAGTTGGATGAACTGCCTCAGTTGTGGAATGTGTTCAAAGGTGAGATGAGTCTCGTGGGCCCGAGGCCCTGTCTGTTGAGCCAGAGTGAATTGATCTCAGAGCGGCAGGCATGTGGTGTTTTCAGAGCCAGGCCGGGGATCACCGGCCTGGCCCAGATAAACGGAATTGATATGTCGACGCCGAGATTATTGGCGGAAACGGACGCCCAAATGCTGGCAAACCTGACGGTGAAAAACTATTTTCGCTTTATTGCCTTGACTGTTATTGGCAAGGGTGCCGGAGATCGTGTGAGGGATTCACAATGATTCATGTTTTTTTAGACATGCCCAGAGTCTATAAGCGGCTTATTTCCGTCGCTTTTGACATGGTGATTCTTTTCTTTGCTATCTGGGCCGCTTTCGCACTGCGCCTTGAACAGGACCTCTGGATTCCGACTCGCGGGCACATGTTGGTTGCGGGGATAACCGTGGTGTTCACGATTGCTGTTTTTATTCGCCTGGGTCTTTACCGTGCTGTTATTCGGTTTCTGGGTGACCAGGCGTTTCTCACGATTGTTTACGGGGTGATTGCGTCTTCGCTGGCACTTATTGTGCTTGGGTATGTGTTGCAGGTACCGGTACCACGGTCTGTACCTATCATCTACGGGGCCCTTGCCTTTTTGTTCGTGGGAGGCACGCGGCTCGGTGTGCGAATCCTTGTAAATCACCCTGGTCAGCGAGATAAAGAGCCCGTGGCTATTGTGGGGGCTGGGGAAACGGCAATGGCGTTGGCGTCGGCACTGCGTCAGGGAACTGAATACAGGCCTGTTGTTTTCGTGACGCTTGAACGCTCCCATCACAAATCCACGATCGATGGTTTGCCCGTTGTAACGATTGATCTGGTTGCCAAGAACGTTTCAAAGTACGGTGCGCGCCGGATCTTGTTGGCACTGGATCCGGACTCCGGAGTTGATCGGAAATCACTGTTGCTGCATCTGGAAAGTCTGGAAGTGCCGGTGCAAACCGTGCCCTCGATGACGGAGCTTGTCGCGGGCCAGGCCCGGATAAACGACATACGTGATCTTGATATCGCAGATTTATTGGGTAGAGAGCCGGTGAGACCGGATGCTGCCCGTGTGGCTGCCAGTCTTTACGGTAAGTCAGTCATGGTAACGGGAGCCGGCGGCTCGATTGGTTCTGAGTTATGTCGTCAGATCTTGCGCCACAAGCCGAGCAAACTGATCTTGTTCGAGCAGAGTGAGTATTTGCTTTATTTTATTGAGCGTGAGCTTGCCTCGATCAATCAGGTCGAAGAGCTCGGTGTGGAAATCCGCGCTCTTCTGGGAAGCGTGGTTCACCGGCGCAGATGCGAGGCTGTATTGAGGGCGTTTGGTGTTCAGACGGTCTATCATTCCGCGGCTTACAAACATGTTCCCCTTGTTGAGCACAACATTATTGAAGGTGTCCAGAACAATGTCTTCGGTACCTTTCATCTGGCAGAGGCTGCAATCGCGGCAGATGTTGAGCGCTTCGTTCTGATTTCCACTGATAAAGCGGTGCGGCCGACCAACGTTATGGGTGCCAGCAAGCGAATGGCTGAGCTGGTCTTGCAGGGGTTGGCCGAGCGACAGAAGGCAACCGTGTTTTCTATGGTTCGATTTGGCAATGTGCTGGGGTCTTCCGGGTCTGTTGTCCCTCTGTTCCGGGACCAGATTCGCGATGGCGGGCCTGTTACTGTGACCCACCCGGATATTACCCGTTATTTTATGACTATTCCGGAGGCCAGCCAGTTGGTATTGCAGGCTGGCAGTATGGGCCGGGGCGGTGAAGTGTTTGTGCTGGATATGGGCGAGCCGGTTAAAATAGCCGACCTGGCCCGCAAAATGATTCATTTGATGGGGATGACCGAGAAGACCCCCGACAGGCCCGATGGAGACATTGACATCGTTTTTACGGGCCTTCGCCCAGGGGAGAAGCTCTATGAGGAGCTTTTGATTGGGGATGACCCGCAAGGAACTGCCCACAATCGGATCATGATGGCCAGAGAAGTTTCTATACCTTGGGAAGAACTTGAATCCACGCTAAACCGGTTGATGCGTGCAAGCCAGGATTTTAACTGTGCCGAGATAATAAAAATCCTCCGGGAGGCACCGACAGCCTTTGCCCCGAACGATGATTTGGCCGATCTTGTATGGTGCAACGGCGGTGGTGAAAAGGACGGCCTGCCATTGGGGGGAGGTAAGATCCGCCGGTTGCCATTGGCATAGGATGCTAATGGTGTTTGGGTTGTTTAGATGGCGGTGGTGGAGCTGCTTTTCTTTACTGACAACAGGGAATGTTGAAGATGATTGATATTTCGCATCACGGCGCCACGTCTGGCGTTACTGGCTCTTGCCATGAGTTGATTCTAACTCCGGGATTGAAAAAGGGGCCTGACCCCGCGGGGTCAGGCCCCAACTTCACCGCCACAAACTCCGCCGGTATCCTCATAGACTGCGGCCTGTTCCAGGGCCAGGACGAAGGCCGCGGCGCCTCTGCCACTGACCTCTCCATTGATTTTCCCATTGATCATATCCGGGCCCTGGTGGTCACCCATGTGCATATCGACCACGTAGGGCGCATCCCCTATTTGCTGGCGGCGGGTTTTGAGGGG
>NZ_JAWLHI010000107.1:0-8749 GCF_041690455.1 Marinobacter sp. | reverse complement strand
AGAAGCTGAAAGTCTACGCCGGCGCTGAGCATCCTCATGCAGCCCAGCAGCCCAAAGAACTCGACATTTAACGGAAGGCGGATATGTCTGTAGCACAAAATTACGGTACTGGTCGCCGCAAGAACTCCACGGCTCGCGTCTTTATCAAGCCGGGTAGCGGTAACATCACTATCAACGGTCGCACCATCGAGCAGTTCTTCGGTCGTGAGACTCTGCGCATGATCGTTCGTCAGCCGCTGGTGGTTGCCGAGTCTACCGATCGTTTCGACATCAACATCACCGTCAAGGGCGGTGGTACCAGTGGCCAGGCCGGCGCCATTCGCCACGGTCTGACCCGCGCCCTGATGGACTACGACGAGACTCTGCGCCCGGCACTGCGCAAAGCGGGTTACGTTACCCGTGACGCGCGTGAAGTCGAGCGTAAGAAGGTTGGTCTGCGCAAGGCGCGTAAGCGTCCGCAGTTTTCCAAGCGTTAATTCTGCTTTGCAGAATGCGAAAAAACCCGGTCCGTTCTGGCCGGGTTTTTTTGTGTCCGGGCGATTTGCTATCAAATTGATCTGGAACAGGGAAGCGCCGCGCGCAGCGCCTTTCCGACTTGTAAGCCCATGGCAATTTCATTACCATTTGGGCGCTTATATTTTTGGGTTGTGAAGTCCTTTAAGATGCACATTGCCGGCTTTTGGGCGGGCTGTGACATCGCCTGATGGGAGAAAACCATAATGAGTAATGGCGACGTGAGCCAAGGCCGGCGCCGGTTCCTGATCGGCGCTACGTCCGTGGTGGGTGGAGTCGGCGTCGTCGGTGCAGCAGTTCCTTTCGTGGCATCCTGGAACCCCAGTGCCAAGGCGGAAGCAGCAGGTGCACCGGTAACCGTCAATATCAGCAAGATTGAACCAGGCCAGCAGATCACTGTTGAGTGGCGCGGTAAGCCTGTCTGGGTCATCCGCCGCACTCCGGAAATGCTGGAAAACATCGAGAAGCTGAACGATGTGGTGAAAGATCCACAGTCGGAAGCGCCTCAGCAGCCTCCGTACATCGATGGGGCTCTTCGTGCCCTCAAGCCGGAGTTCGGCGTGTATGTCGGTCTCTGCACCCACCTGGGTTGTGTGCCGTCCTATCGTCCTGAAGTGGCGCCGGCGGATCTCGGTGAAAACTGGCTCGGCGGTCTCTTTTGTCCGTGTCACGGCTCCCGCTATGACCTGGCTGGCCGGGTTTATGAAGCGCAGCCTGCTCCCCTGAACCTCGAGGTGCCGCCGTATCGTTTTGATGACGATGTGACCCTCACGATTGGTCTTGATCCGGAGGCAGCGTAATGCAGAAACTGATTCAGTGGGTAGACGACCGTCTCCCGATCGTTGACGCCTGGAACAAACACCTGGCCAAGTATTACGCGCCGAAAAACTTCAACGTGTGGTACTTCTTTGGCTCCCTGGCCATGCTCGTACTGGTCAACCAACTGGTGACCGGTATCTGGCTGACCATGAGCTACAACCCCTCCGCCGAGGGTGCCTTTGCTTCCGTCGAGTACATCATGCGCGACGTGGAGTGGGGCTGGTTGCTCCGTTATCTGCACTCGACCGGTGCTTCTGCTTTCTTTGTGGTGGTCTATCTCCACATGTTCCGCGGCCTGATGTATGGCTCCTATCAGAAGCCTCGTGAGCTGATCTGGATCTTCGGCATGCTGATTTACCTGGTGCTGATGGCCGAAGCGTTCATGGGCTACCTGCTGCCGTGGGGTCAGATGTCCTACTGGGGCGCCCAGGTAATCGTTAACCTGTTCGGTGCCATTCCGGTCATCGGTGAAGACCTGTCCCTGTGGATCCGTGGTGACTACCTGATTTCCGGTATTACCCTGAACCGCTTCTTCGCCCTGCACGTGGTTGCACTGCCGATCGTTTTGCTGGGCCTGGTGGTACTGCACATCCTGGCGCTGCACGAGGTTGGTTCCAACAACCCTGACGGTATCGATATCAAGAAGAACAAGGACGAGAACGGCATCCCGAAAGACGGTATCCCGTTCCATCCGTACTACACTGTTCACGACCTGCTCGGCGTGGCTGTGTTTTTCTTCATCTTCTTCATCGTGGTGTTCTTCTTCCCGGAGATGGGCGGCCTGTTCCTCGAGAAGCCGAACTTCGAGCCGGCGAACGCCCTGAAGACGCCCGCGCATATTGCGCCGGTCTGGTACTTCACGCCGTTCTACGCCATGTTGCGGGCGGTGACCGTGGACCTGTTCGGTCTGCCGGCGAAGTTCTGGGGCGTGGTCGTCATGGGTGGCGCTATTGCGATCCTGTTCGTGCTGCCCTGGCTTGACCGCAGCCCGGTCCGCTCCATCCGCTACAAGGGCTGGTTGAGCAAGATTGCCCTGGTGATCTTTGCCATCAGCTTCGTGATCCTGGGCTACCTCGGCCTGGTTCCGGCAACAGAAGGTCGCACCATGGTCGCGCAGATCCTGACCGTGCTGTACTTCCTGTACTTCATTCTGATGCCGTTCTATACGCGCATGGAGAAAACCAAGCCAGTACCAGAGAGGGTGACAGGATAATGAGAAAGCTGATTTTTGGTCTCGTTTTCGCAGTCCTGCCAGCTCTCGGGCTGGCAGCCGGTGGCGCGGTTCCACTCGACCATATCGAGACGGACCACACCAACAAGGAGTCCCTGCAGCGGGGGGTGGCCCTGTTCACCAACTACTGCATGGGTTGCCACTCCATGGAATACGCCCGTTACAAGCGCGTGGCGGACGATCTCGAGATTCCCGTGGAGCTGTACGAGGAAAACCTGATCTTCACCGGCGCCAAGATTGGTGAGCTGATGAAGAACTCCATGAGCAAGGACATGGCCGCAGAGTGGTTCGGTGCACCGCCACCTGACCTGACTCTGGAGACCCGCCTGCGTGGTGAGTCCTGGGTTTATTCCTATCTGCGTGGTTTCTACAAGGACGAAACCCGCCCGCTGGGTGTCAATAATGTGGTCTTCCCGAACGTGGGTATGCCGCACGTGATGGTTGAGCTGCAGGGGCTGTGTGCAGTTCACCCGAATGTGGGCGTTGAAGCCTCTGTTGAGCCGCTCAGCGGTAACATCAACAACGGTGATCTTTGCCCGCAGTACGCAAGCGAAGGCTCCATGACCGAGGCGGAGTTCAGCCAGGCCATGTACGATCTGACCAACTTCATGTCCTATATGGCAGATCCGGTCCGGGTTGAGCGTGAGCGCCTGGGTATCTTCGTGCTGATCTTCGTGGCGATCTTCTTCGTCTTCGCGTACCTGCTCAATCGTGAGTACTGGAAGGACGTACACTGAGAAATAGGGTATAATCCCGTTTCCTGAATTCCAGCGGGCTCTTTAGGGCTCGCTGGATTTTTGCGTTTCTTCAGGGTTATTTCGGTTTGTTTACTCGTGAGGTAGTTCTATGGGCGTTGTGACCAAGCGGTCATCAATGACGTTTTTCTCTGATCCGGCCAGTCATTACAGTCACCGGGTGCGTATTGTCCTGGCAGAGAAAGGTGTTACCGTTGATATAGTGGACGTGGACCCGGACAATCCGCCGGCGGAACTGGCCGACCTGAATCCCTACAACGCCTTGCCGACGCTGGTGGATCGGGATCTGGTGCTCTATGAGCCCAACATCATGATGGAATACCTGGACGAGCGTTTCCCCCATCCGCCGCTGCTTCCGGTCTACCCGGTGGCCCGCGCCAACAGCCGGCTGATGATTCACCGGATCCAGAAGGACTGGTGTGGCCTGGTTGATCAGATTCTGGCCCAGCCCAATGCCAAGGCCTCCGAGGCTGCCCGCAAGGAGCTGCGCGAGAGTCTTCTGGCAACGGCGCCGCTGTTTGGCGAAATGCCGTTCTTCCTCTCTGAGGAATTCACCATCGTCGATTGCTGTATTGCTCCGATCCTCTGGCGCCTGCCGGCGTTGGGTATCGAGCTGAATGAAAAGCAAGCGAAACCGATCCAGAAATACATGGACAGTATCTTTGCTCGTGAAGGTTTCAAGGCAAGCCTTTCCGACCTGGAAGAAGATATTCGCAGCTGATTTTCGGCAAACCCGGTTAACGGGGCAGGAGTAGGTAGTGCCTGACAACAAGATCGCCATGACATCCAGTCGGCCGTACCTGGTGCGGGCCTTTAACGAATGGATTCTGGATAATGACTGTACGCCCTATATTGTCGTGGACGCGGGTGTTCAGGGAGTCCAGGTACCGACAGAACACGTGGCCAATGGCCAGATTGTCCTGAATATCAGTCCCGGGGCAGTTCGGGGCCTGGTTATCGGCAATGGCGCACTGGAGTTCAGTGCCCGCTTCGGCGGTGTCCCGATGCAGGTCTTTATTCCACTTCAGGCAGTGATGGCTATCTACGCCAAGGAGAATGGCGAGGGCATGGTGTTCGGTAGTGAGCCGGGCACCCCGGACCCGGACGGTCCCGGTGACAAGGATGACGGGCGCCCGCAAGGTGGCCCGGATGATCGTCCTTCAGGCCGACCAACCTTGAAAGTGGTGAAGTAAAACCACTCTTCCGCTCTATCCGAAAAGCCAGCGCAAGCTGGCTTTTTTCATCCTCCGAACAACTTGGCGTCCACCAACCGGCACAGCGTGTTGATAATCAGCAGTAGCAGTGGCGTTGCGTCCGCCGGATCGAGATTGTTGAGGGCGATCTCATGGTCTTCCGGGTGAAGCAGGGACGTGATGTCGGATTTTTCCCGCGCACTGAGTACCACTACCTGCATTTCCCGGTCGTGGGCTGCCTGGATCGCCTGGATCAGGTTGGCCTTGTGGCCGTCATCCACCACCACGAACAGAAGGTCCCCGGGCTTGCCGATGGCGCGAACCTGTCGCGAAAAGGTGTCATTGAAGCGGTTGTCCCGGCAAATGGCAGAGTAGGTGGTTGCATCCGCCCCGAGGTTAATCGCGGGCAGCGCCGGCCGGTCATGATCCAGGCGGTTCAGCAGGGCTGTGCAGAAATACTGGGCCAGAATATTGGCGTTGCCGTTTGCGCAGGTGATCAGCTTGCCATCCTGCAACAGGGTGCTGACAAAGGCGTCAGCGGCGGGCTCGATCTGCGGGGCTACCGTGGTTGCGGCCTGGGCCGTGTGCTCCATGTGTGTGGCGAACCACTGGCTGATTTGCTGTTCGGTCGTGTCCATTGCGTTTCTTACTCTGCCTGGATGGCGTTCCTGATCCATTGTACCCGGTATTTGCTGGTCGTCCCCGGCACAATGCCTATTACATCAATCCTGCTGCAGGCGTTCCATAGGCCATGTCGATGCAGATAAAAGGAGACCGCCCTGAGCAGCTTGCGCTGTTTGCCGTAGGTGATTGAGCCGGCCGGATCGGTCAGGCTGCCTTCGCCGCGGAAGCGGACTTCAAAGAATACCAGGGTGTCACCGTCCTGGCCGATCAGGTCGATTTCTCCACCCCGGTTGTAGACATTTCTCTCGATAATGGTGACGCCGCGGCTTTGCAGATACCGTGCGGCGACACCCTCGTAGTGGTTGCCCAGTTCTCGTTTGCCGTCCATGGCGAAGGTCTTCGTCTGGTTCAGATTGTCCCGGGTTGACGTGCGTCTTCAGCGTCCGGGTTACGGGTCGGTGCCTGCTCGTCGTCTGAAGGCTGCAGCTCAGGCAGAAGTTCCGGTGAGCCCTTGCTGAAGCGCGCCCAGAGCTGGCTCCGGTGGATACTGCCCTGGCGGGTCATGGTCAGAACGCCGGTTTGGCCGTCAATTGAGGCGGAGTCAAGCTGGCGCAGCAGAGGCAGGCGCTTGCTCAGCTGCCAGGCGTCCGCGCCCATGGCAAACAGCCGGCCGAGCTGGCCCTGGGTACCCTTCAGGTGCTCCCGTGCCTGGTCCCGCAGCTCGTTATTCTCACCCAGTACCCAGGGGATGTCGGTGAAAATGACGTCGTTGAGATCGCGATCGCGGGAGGGGTTGGGGCTGCCGCCGTATACAATTGAAGGGGAGTAAACCGGCAGGTCGCCGCCAAAGTAGAAGGCAAACAGTGGCTTGAACTGTCGGGCGACAGTGGGCTCGGCCACCATTACGATGGCATCCGCATCCTGGCGTCGACGTGCTTCGAATTCTACGTCGATGCCAATAGTGCGCTCAACCTGGATAGCCCGGTTACGGGAAGCCGTGATTCCAAGCAGGTCGGCCGTCACCGTGCGCAGGTTGTCTTCCGGGAAGAACCGCTCGATATCAAGGGCGACACCATTGCGTTCCTTCAGCCTGTTCAGCAGTGCGCGTTCCACCCGGTCGCCCCACTCGCCCTGGGGAATCAGGACCAGTACCTGGTCAAGATCTTGATCGACCAGTCGATCTGCGATCTGGCGGGCCTCGTCCTCGGCGGAGAGGCCATACTGGTAGAGGCCGTCCGGCGGCGTTGAGCCCTCGGGGAGATAGTTCAGGCCCAGTGCGGGAACCGGAAGTGTGTTCATGGCGGCAAGGTCTGCGAGCGCTTCTTTCTCAAGGGGGCCGACGATCAGGTCAAAGTTGCCGGATGAGAGCTCGTCGTACAGCTCGGCGAAATCCTCATCGGACGTACTGATGACGCGAATATCGGTCTTGCTGCGGTCGGCGGACTCATCCATGTAATAGGCCGAGAGGAAGCCGTCCCGGATTGCTTTGCCGGCGCTGGCAAAGGGCCCCTCGAGCGGAAGCGCCAGAGCGATCTTCTCCGGCCGGCTGGTCGCGAGTGTGGCTATCAGCTGCAGCTCTGATGGCGGAACCTGGGCCGCCGGGTGTCCTGGCCAGTTGTTTTGCCAGCGGCGCACAATGCGCCCCTGCTCGTCCAGGTTCACACCCGGTTCCCGGACCAGAGCGGCGAGTTCCAGCCAGCCCTGGTTCTCGTAGCCGATCGCCTTTGCGCTGGCATCGGCCAGTTCCTGGTCTGACAAGGTCTGGAGCAGTTGCCAGATCCGGTCGTGCAGCTGTTGTACATCTGCCTCGGGGTCGGTCTGCGCCAGCAGCATCAGGGTCATGGCCGCACCCACGCGATCGCCGGCAAGCTCAAAGGTGCGGGCCTGGAGATCTGCCGCGCCGGCCATCTGATCCGGCGCGTACTCAATGAATGCGTCCGGAGTAATTCCTGTAGTGATGGATTGTGCCCAGTCGCTGTCTTCGAGGGCCGTGGCACTGGTCATCGCCAGCAGGCGCTTCTCGCCTTCCAGTCCCGGCGCCATCTGGTCCAGCTGGTTGCTTTCGAGTATGGTGCGAGCGTCTTCATGGTTGCCCTCACTCTGGAAGCGGCTGGCAATCCTGAGCAGGTACTGCTGTGCCGTTGTCCGGTTGTCTTCGCCGGCGGCAAGCTCGAGGGCTTCGTTGGGGGTCTGGGCAACGTGGGAGTCCAGGTTCACGCTGGCGCACCCGGACAACAGCAGGAACGCCGAAAGAAAACTGGCCAGAACGGACTGATTGATAGACTTCTTGATCATGACAAGCTTGACTCACTCCGGATGATTGGGCTTGAGACGCCGCATTAACGGTGGCAAGTTTAACAGCTCCGGGGGCAATTCACATGACCACGCTGTCATGGTCCGACTCCAAATACAGGTATAGGGTGCAAAGATTGGCTAGAGAAACGGCAGACGCCTTGAAAGAAACGGGCCAGGCAGGTGGCGGGCCGGGCGTCCTGTATATTGTGGCAACACCCATCGGCAATCTTGGGGATCTGTCCCCTCGGGCAGAAAAGGTGCTGTCATCGGTGGCGGTTGTTGCAGCCGAGGATACCCGTCATAGCGGTCGACTGTTGCAGCATCTGGGTCTCAGCAAGCCGATGATAGCTCTGCACGAGCATAACGAGCGCGAGCGGGTAGGTCGTGTCCTGAAGGAGTTGCAGGCGGGCAAGGATCTGGCCTTGATCTCCGATGCCGGCACGCCCCTGATCTCCGACCCGGGGTATGTTGTGGTTCGCGAGGCGAGGGCGGCGGGAATCCGGGTCAGTCCGATTCCCGGCCCCTGTGCCCTGGTGACCGCGCTGAGCGCAGCCGGGCTCCCCACCGACCGCTTTCTTTTTGCCGGTTTCCTGCCAGCAAAGCGCACCAGTAGAAAGTCGGCGCTGGAAGCCCTGAAGCGCGAGCAGGCGACGCTGGTGTTTTACGAGTCACCCCACCGCATTCTGGACACCCTGGCCGATCTCGTCGCCGTGCTGGGCAGCGATCGCGAGCTGGTGCTGGGGCGAGAGCTCACTAAAACCTTCGAGACTTTCTACAGTGGTACCGCGGAGGATGTGCTGGCAGAGCTGCAGGCGGATCCCCATGGCAGTAAGGGGGAATTCGTGGTGGTTGTTCATGGCGCCGAGGCATCGAGTCGGGCTGAAGAGGAGTCCCAACTGGATGTGGACAAGCTCCTTGGATTGCTTCTGGCCGAGTTGCCGGTAAAGAAAGTGGCAAAGCTTGTTGCCGAACTGACCGGTGGCTCCAAGAACGAGTTGTATCAGCGGGCTCTGGAGCTCAAGGACCGCTGAGCGACCGGGCAGGTTTTCCTTGCATGCCCGGAACGGGCAGAGTATTGTCACGCCCGAGCTCGCCAGACAGTCGCCGCCGGTCCGCCGGGGGAGGAAAGTCCGGGCTCCGCAGGGCAAGGTGCCAGGTAACGCCTGGGCGGCGTGAGCCGACGGAAAGTGCAACAGAAAGTATACCGCCTAAGCGCCTCCGGGCGCCGGTAAGGGTGAAATGGTGCGGTAAGAGCGCACCGCGTGGCTGGCAACAGTCCACGGCGATGGTAAACCCCACCTGGAGCAAGACCAAATAGG
>NZ_JAWLHI010000106.1:0-9022 GCF_041690455.1 Marinobacter sp. | reverse complement strand
GGCTGTGGATGGTGGTGATGGAGCCGTGCTTGATGCCCAGTTTCTCGCGGATCACCTTCACCACCGGCGCCAGGCAATTGGTGGTGCAGGAGGCGGCGGTCACAATGCGGTCGTTGGCCGGGTCGAAGATATGTTCATTCACCCCTACCACAATGTTCTTCGCTCCGGCTTCCTTGACCGGGGCGGTGACCACCACGCGCTTCACGCCCTGGTCCAGATAGCCCTGCAGCACTTCCACGGTCTTCATCTTGCCACTGGCTTCGATCACCAGATCGCAACCGGACCAATCGGTTTCAGCAATGGTCTTGTTTCGGGTGACACGAATCCGCTGGCCCCCGATCACCATATCCTCACCGTCCGCATCGGCCTCATGGCCCCAGCGGCCGTGCACGCTGTCAAAGTTCAGCAGGTGTGCCAGGGTTGCCGCATCGGCACCCGGGTCGTTGATGGCAACAAACTCCATGTCCGGCCAGTCCCAGGCGGCCCGCAGGGCCAGGCGGCCAATACGGCCGAATCCGTTAATACCTACCTTGATCTTGCTCATGATGTGCTCCTTGAAGGACCTTCAATCCGGTGAATAACACTGAATTCAGACAAGCCGGATGCCGGGGCGGTCCGGCATGGCCTGCAGTCGCGATTGTTCCTGTTGTATCAGGTTTGTATTGCTGTCCGAAGTCTCATCCAGCACCCGGATCAACCACTGGGGCAACTGGGGATGGAGGTAATAATAGACCCATTGGCCCTGGCGCTCTGTTTCCAGCAGCCCCGCCTCCTTCAAGGTCGCGAGGTGCCGGCTGACTTTCGGTTGCGAGGAACCCAGCGCGGTGGTCAGCTCATAGACACAAAGTTTTTTCTGATCACGGATCAGCATCAGGATGGCCAGTCGCAACTCATCGCCAAGCGCCCGGAAGACCGTCACCGGGTGGTATTCCGGCGCCTTCAGGCCGGTCTCTTTCTGGTGCACCAGGGTAAACAGGCCAATGCGTTCCTTCAGCTCTTTGAGCGTGAGAGCAAAGGTGGCGTGGCGGTTGCTGAGCACCGGGTCCGGAAAGTCCCAGGCAATCTGCTGGGCCGGCTGACAGACGGTGCCGCATTCGTTGGCGGCCTTCTCACACAGGGTGATCACGTAATCCCATTGCTCATCTTTAAGATCTGCCAACTGCTTACTATGGAGTCCGTCCACATTTATTCCGGATTCCTGCAACACCTGCAACGCCATAGGATGCGGCCGGGTTGGCTCGGTGCCGGCACTGGCTACCTCAAAACGGTCACCGGCCATGTGTTTCAGCAGGCCCTCCGCCATCAGGGAGCGGGCGCTGTTGGCGGTACAGACAAACAAGACTCTGCGCTTCATATTCGATTATCCATATACATTATTTAACGCATATACTGTTTGTCGGATACTAGATTCCCAAGTCGGGAAAGTAAACCGGTTTTTGACCCGAAATTTCCGATGTCAGCAAATTTTCCTCCCGGCTGTATCTTTCTGACATGTCAATCGTCTCCTCTGGAGCTACTATCTGAACCTCAATCCAGTTTCACGATCTTGCGGAGTGCCATGCGTTATCCAGATCTTCCCAACATCAACCAGGAATTGTTTGTAACCCCGACCGCCGATCAGGTATTCGCGGACAAGCCTTCCACCCATGCCCCCCGGATTCTGCTGCTGTACGGCTCTCTGCGGGAGCGGTCGTTCAGCCGCCTGGCGGTGGAGGAAGCCGCTCGCCTGCTGGAGGCCATGGGCGCCGAAACCCGCATCTTCAATCCGCGCGGACTGCCCCTGGCCGATGCCGAGGATGCCTCCCACCCGAAGGTTCAGGAACTGCGGGATTTGGCGGAATGGTCCGAGGGCATGGTGTGGTGTTCTCCTGAACGCCATGGCGCCATGACAGGCATCATGAAAACCCAGATCGACTGGATTCCCCTCTCCATCGGCGGCATGCGCCCCACCCAGGGCAAAACCCTGGCGGTGATGCAGGTCTGCGGCGGCTCCCAGTCCTTCAATGCCGTCAATCAGCTGCGGGTGCTGGGGCGCTGGATGCGGATGGTTACCATCCCCAACCAGTCTTCGGTGCCGAAGGCGTTCATGGAATTTGATGACAACGATCGTATGCTGCCTTCGCCCTACTACAACCGCATCGTGGATGTCATGGAGGAACTGATGAAATTTACCCTGCTGATCCGGGATCGCAGTGACTTTCTGACCGACCGGTATTCCGAGCGGGTGGAAAGTGCCGAGGAAGTGTCTAAACGCGTCAACCAGCGCAGCATGTGAGAGGACATTGATGAGCAACAATACTGAAACCACAGCGACAGTGGATACTAAAGAAGGCATGGACCTGTTCGGCCGCTACCTGTCGGTCTGGGTGGCCCTGGCGATCATTGCCGGTGTGGCCCTTGGACAGCTCGCACCGTCAGTTCCCGAAACCCTGTCCCGCTTCGAGTACGCCCAGGTGTCCATCCCAATCGCCATTCTGATCTGGGCGATGATCTTCCCGATGATGGCGCAGATTGATTTCAGCGCCATTGTGGGAGTGCGCAAGGAACCCAAGGGGCTGGCCATCACCACCATTGTGAACTGGCTGATCAAGCCCTTCACCATGTTCGCCATTGCCTGGTTCTTCCTGATGGTTGTGTTCGAGCCATTCATTGCCCCGCAACTGGCCAGCGAATACTTGGCCGGGGCGATTCTCCTGGGCGCCGCGCCCTGCACCGCCATGGTGTTCGTCTGGAGCTACCTGACCAAGGGCGACGCCGCCTATACGCTGGTGCAGGTGTCCCTGAACGACATCATCATGCTGTTTGCCTTTGCGCCCATTGTGGTTTTCCTTTTGGGCATATCCGACATCCAGGTGCCCTGGGATACGGTGCTGCTGTCGGTGGTGCTGTATATCGTCATTCCGCTTACCGCCGGCTACCTTACCCGTCGCACCCTGATTTCAAAACGTGGCCAGCGCTGGTACGACGAGGTATTCATGAAGCGCCTGGGGCCGGTCACACCGGCGGCATTAATTGTCACCCTGGTGCTGCTGTTCGCCTTCCAGGGCGAGGTGATTCTGGAAAATCCGCTGCATATTGCGCTGATTGCGGTGCCGCTGATCGTGCAGACCTTCCTGATCTTCTTCCTGGCCTATGGCTGGGCCCGGCTGTGGAAGGTGCGCCACTGCATCGCCGCACCCGGTGCCATGATCGGTGCCAGTAACTTCTTCGAGCTCGCCGTCGCCGCGGCTATCGCCCTGTTCGGGCTTCAGTCCGGGGCTGCGCTGGCCACCGTGGTCGGTGTGCTGGTGGAAGTGCCCCTGATGCTGGTTCTGGTGCGCATTGCCAATCAAACGAAGGATCGCTTCCCCGTCTAGAACAGGTAACTGTCGCCAGTCACCAAACTTGACCTTGGTCAAAATTTATCCAAAAAAGGGCTACCCTAACAACATCAAGCATCCAGATCGATGCTTCTCGACAGGTCTGAACTACTCTTTAATGTGAACTGCAACACATTCTGAACAAGGGCCCTGTTATTGAGCAGGGCCCTTTGCGCAGTTACAACAAAAATGGAGAGGGACGACCAATGAAACTGTCAAGAAGGCGGTTCCTGGCCTTTACCGGTACAACCGCAGCCGGCTCCGCCGCACTCGGCGGCAGCCTGTTACTGAACCCGGCGCACGCCGCCGAAGGTAGCCAGCAGCCCGGAAAGGTCATGCTCGACTACCCGAAAACCACTATCAGCAAGGCAGGCGACCTGAAAGTCGGCCAGCCGGTTTCCTTTAGCTATCCCGATGCTTCCTCGCCCTGCACCCTGATCAAAACCGGCCGTAAAACCCAGGGTGGTGTTGGTCCGGATGGCGACATCGTCGCCTACAGCACCCTGTGCACCCACATGGGTTGCCCTGTGTCCTACTCTAGCGAGGAGCGCACCTTCAAGTGCCCCTGTCATTTCAGCGTGTTTGATTCCGAGCTCAATGGCCAGATGGTATCCGGCCAGGCCACGGAAAACCTGCCCCGGATTCTCCTGACGTACCGGGATTCGGACGATTCCATTGAGGCAACCGGAGTGGATGGCCTGATTTATGGCCGCCAGTCCAATCTGCTGCCCGGCGCCTGAAGGAGGAATAGCTCATGTTCGAACATAAGAAGGACCGGATAGCCCTGCCACCGGCCAATGCCCAGAAAACCCAGACCTGCTGCCATTTCTGCATCGTTGGCTGCGGTTACCATGTCTACAAGTGGCCGGCCGATCAGGAAGGCGGGCTGGCACCCGATCAGAACGCGTTGGGCCTGGATTTCCGCCAGCAGCTCCCACCTCTGGCAGCCACCATGACCCAGGCCATGACCAATGTTATCCAGGATGATGACGGTAGCTACCACCGGATCATGATTGTGCCGGACAGGGACTGCAAGGTGAACGGCGGCCTGTCATCGACGCGAGGTGGCCAGATGGCCTCCATCATGCATTCGCCACAGACACCCGTTGGCAGTCAACGCCTGAAATATCCACGGGTCTTTGCCGGTGACGAATGGCGGGATACCAGCTGGGATCAGGCCATCGCTCTTTACAGCCATCTGACCAAACGGATCCTGGATGACGACGGATCTGACCAGTTGATGTTCAACCTGTTCGACCACGGGGGTGCCGGCGGCGGCTTCGAGAACACTTGGGGCACCGGCAAGCTGATCTTCACCGGCCTGGGCAGCAAGATGGTGCGGATTCACAACCGTCCTGCCTACAACTCCGAGTGCCACGCCACCCGGGACATGGGCATCGGCGAGCTGAACAACAGCTACGAAGATGCCCAGATGGCGGACTGCATTTTCTCCATCGGCGCCAATGCCTATGAAACCCAGACCAACTACTTCCTGAATCACTGGCTGCCGAGCCTGCAGGGCCAGACCGCCGACAAGAAGCGGGCTGTGTATGAGGACGGGGAAACCATCCAGCAAACCAGGATCATCCTGGTCGATCCCCGCCGAGCTCTCACGGTCGCCCTGCTTGAGCAGGCCGTCGGCAAAGATAACATCCTGTTCCTGGACATTGAGCCGGGCACCGATACCGCTTTGTTCAACGGCCTGCTGACCTACGTCGTGGATCAGGGCTGGCACGACAAGGCATTCATCGAAGCTCACACCACCGGCTTCGACGACGCCCTGAAGGCGAACCGCCAAAGCCTGGACGAAACCAGCCGGATTACCGGCATCAGCAAGGACAAGCTGATCAAGGCCGCGGAATGGGCCTACAAGCCGAAGGCCTCCGGCCACGCGCCCAGGACCATGCACGGTTACGAGAAAGGCATCATCTGGGGTAACGACAATTACCGAATCCAGTCGGCCCTGGTGGACCTGGTGTTGGCCACCCATAACGTGGGCCGCCGGGGCACGGGTGTGGTCCGGATGGGCGGTCACCAGGAAGGCTACTGTCGCCCGCCGTATCCCGGTGGTCGTCCGGCTCCGTACGTGGACCAGGAAATCATTCAGGGCAACGGCCAGATGCTCACCGTCTGGGCCTGCAACGCCTTCCAGACCACGCTCAATGCCGAGCAGTACCGTAACGAAGTCCTGCGCCGCAGCGACATCGTCAAACAGGCCCTGCGCAAGGTCCGTGGCGCCGGTCCGGAGAAGATGGCGGAGGTCATCCACAAGGCCGTCAAGGAAGACGGTGGATTGTTTGTCACCGTAATCGACCTGTACGCCACCAAATTTACTGAGGCCGCCCACTTGATGCTGCCGGCGGCGCACCCCGGTGAAATGAACCTCACCTCCATGAACGGTGAGCGTCGCCTGCGACTGTCGGAAAAATTCATGGATCCTCCCGGAACCGCCAAACCGGATTGCGTGATTGCGGCAGACATGGCCAACGCCCTGCGCAAGCTTTACGAGGACGAGGGCAACGCCGAGATGGCCAAGCGTTTTGAAGGCTTCGACTGGCAAACCGAGGAGGACGCCTTCAACGACGGCTTTCGCCGCGCCGGCCAGTCCGGAGCCCCAGACATCGACAGTCAGGGCGGCCCCACCGGCTACCTGGCCACTTACGAGCGCCTCAGGGCCGCTGGCAACAATGGTGTGCAACTGCCGATCAAGGAGTACACGGACGGTCAGCTGATCGGCACGGAGATGCTCTACACCGACGGCAAGTTCGACACGGACGACGGCAAGGCGCACTTCCAGCCCGCACCCTGGAACGGGCTGCCGGACACTGTTGAGGAGCAACGGAAGAAATACCGGTTCTGGGTGAACAACGGCCGCACCAACCAGATCTGGCAGACGGCCTATCATGACCAGCACGTGGAGTTCCGCCGCGGCCGTTACCCTATGGCCCCGCTGGAGATCAATCCGGAGGACGCCAGGGATCTCGGTATCAAGTCCGGCGATGTGGTCGAGCTGTTCAACGACTACGGCGCTACGACGGCCATGGCCTATGTGGAGCCGGACATCAAGCCAGGCCATGTGTTCATGGAGGCGATGTACTTCAACTCCGTCATGGGCGATCTGGTGACGCCCTGGACCGATCGGAACATCATTCCCTACTACAAGGGAACCTGGGCCGATGTCCGCCGCGTCGGGCGGATTGAAGACTATGCCGACAAGGTGAGCTTCAAGCGCAGACGCTACGTCTAAATGACTGCCGGACACCCGCGAACGGGTGTCCGGCTTTTTTGCCCCTTGGATAACTGTTCAGCCCCCGCCCTCCCTGCTACTATCCCGCCCACATTTCTGACGCATTGAACCGAACGGAACCCACAGAATGGATCTTTTCCAGGCCCTGTTCCTTGGCCTTCTCCAGGGACTGACCGAATTCCTGCCTATTTCCAGCTCCGCCCACCTGATCCTGACCCCGGCGTTCTTCGGCTGGACCGATCAGGGCGTGGGTTTCGATCTGTCCGTGCACGTGGGAACCTTGCTGGCGGTTGTGCTCTATTTCCGGCGGGATGTCTTTGGCATCGCCCGGGACGGACTGATCTCCATTGGCCAGCGCAAACTCGTCGGCCAGGGTGCCCTGGCCTGGTACCTGGTGATCGGCACCATCCCGGCGGGCCTGGCCGGACTGGCCTTGCTGGACATGATCGACAACGAACTCCGGGGCGCCTCGGTGATCTTTGTAACCACCCTGGTATTCGGCATCCTGCTCGGTATCGCCGACTGGCTGCCCAAACGCCAACGCACCCTGGACAAGCTCAACTGGAAAGATGCGGTCCTGGTGGGCATCGCCCAGGCCATGGCCCTGGTGCCCGGCACCTCCCGCTCCGGCGTCACCATCACCGCCGGCCTGTTCCTGGGGATGACCCGGGAGACCGCCTCCCGGTTCTCGTTCCTGCTGGCCATTCCCATCATCGTATTGGCTTCGGCAGTGAAGCTGCTGGAGGTGGCGACTTCCGATGTGATTGTCGACTGGAGCGGGTTTCTGATTGGTGGGGTGACGTCGTTCCTTATGGCCATTACTGCCATCCACTTCTTTCTGAAGTGGCTGAACAAGGTGGGGATGTGGCCGTATGTGATCTATCGGATTGTGTTGGCGGGGGTGATTTACGCGGTGCTGATGTAGGTTGACGGAGTTGAAGATGGGGGTCAGATGAAGGCTTTCATCTGACCCCATTTTTACCGCGGAATCAGACCCGAAAGTGGGGTCAGAAGAACGCTTTCTTCTGACCCCTTTTTCATGCCGGAAAACCTGACCAGCCCGCTGCCACCCCCAAACTTCAGCAAGCCTCCAGCGGCGCATAAGCCAACACCAACCACTTGGCCCCGTCATCAAAGTTCACCTGCACCCGGGTATGGTGCCCGCTGCCTTCGCTATTCATCACGATGCCCTCACCAAACTTCGGGTGGCGCACCCGCTGGCCCAGGCTGAACCCGGCCTGCTGGGCGGAATCGTGGCTGAACAGGCTTTCGTTGGGTCGCTCGACCATGGCCGGGCGGGTCACGGTGTTGCGCAGGCGGACTTCCTGCAGGCAGTCGCCCGGGATCTCGCGCACGAACCGGGACAGGGCGTGGAATTTCTCCTGACCATACAACCGGCGAGACTCGGCGTAAGTGAGTACCAGCTTTTTCATGGCCCGGGTAATGCCGACATAGGCCAGGCGGCGCTCCTCTTCCATGCGCCCGGGTTCCTCCAGGGACATGCTGTGGGGGAACAAGCCCTCTTCCACCCCGGCCATGAACACCAGCGGAAACTCCAGGCCCTTGGCGGAATGCAACGTCATCAGCTGCACGCTGTCCTCATGGGCATCGGCCTGGGATTCACCCGCATCCAGGGCAGCCTGGGCGATGAATTCCGCCAGCGGATCCACGCCTTCTTCCACCTCGAAGTCCGACAGGGCGCTGACCAGTTCTTCCAGGTTTTCCACCCGGGCCTGGCCTTTCTCACCCTTCTCGCTGGCGTGGTAGTCCTTCAGTCCGCTGACCTCGATCGCCTGCTTCATCAGTCCCTGCAGGGAGGCATGGTCCACCATCTCGGACAGGCCATTGATGATGTCGAGGAACGACTGCAAACCGGTTTTCGCCCGCCCTTTCACCTGACCGGCCGCCAGCAGTCGCTCGGCGGATTCCCACAGGGAGATGCCCTGCTCGGTGGCGTATTCTCGCAGCTCCGCCAGGCTCTTGGCACCGATGCCGCGGGTGGGCACGTTCACCACCCGCTCGAAGGCGGCATCGTCCCGGTGGTAATGCACCAGGCGCAGATACGCCAGGGCATTGCGAATTTCCTGGCGGTCGTAGAAACGCAGACCACCATAGACCCGGTACGGAATGCCCTGGCGCATCAATGCTTCTTCCAACACCCGCGACTGGGCATTGGAGCGGTAGAGGATCGCGGCCTCACTGCGCAGATTACCCTCGTCCACCCAGGCACTGATGGAATCCGCGATATAGTTGGCCTCGTCCTGCTCGTTGAACGCAGCATACAGGCTGATCGGCTCACCCTCGGGCCCATCGGTCCACAGCTCCTTGCCAAGACGCCCCTGGTTGTTGGCGATCACCGAGTTGGCGGCCTTCAGGATGGTCTGGGTCGAGCGGTAATTCTGCTCCAGGCGCACCA
>NZ_JAWLHI010000105.1:0-9070 GCF_041690455.1 Marinobacter sp. | reverse complement strand
CCCAAAAATGTTGAAGGCCAAGGATGGCCTGAAACAAGCGCACATGGACGTGCTCGTAGCGGTTTTTGGGAGGCGCCGCCCGCCAAGGCCCTCCCGCAAAACCAGAAGGCTAGGAGCCCAAGTCAAACCCAATCACACAAGCCGACCCCATAGATCGTGCTCATCAGCATGCTCCACAACCGCCTGAACAATTTGACCCGGAGCGAGGTCAGTCTCTCCGTTAAGGTAAACCATGCCGTCAATCTCCGGCGCATCCGCCTTGGAACGACCGATGGCACCTTCCTCGTCAACTTCGTCGATGAGAACGTCGATGGTCTTGCCGATTTTGGCTTGCAGACGGGCCGCTGAAATCTCGGCCTGCTTGGCCATGAAACGGGCCAGGCGCTCTTCTTTTACATCCTCGGGGACGGCACCTTCCAGTTCGTTGGCCCTGGCACCTTCCACCGGACTGTAGGTGAACGCACCCACGCGGTCGAGCTGGGCTTCGTCGAGCCAGTCCAGCAGGTACTGGAAGTCTTCCTCGGTTTCACCCGGGAAGCCGACGATGAACGTGGAGCGGATAGTCAGTTCCGGACAGATTTCCCGCCACTTCTTGATGCGCTCCAGAGTCTTGCTGTCATGGGCCGGGCGTTTCATGGCCTTGAGGACTTCCGGGCTGGCGTGCTGGAAAGGGATATCCAGGTACGGCAGGATCTTGCCTTCGGCCATCAGCGGGATGATGTCGTCCACATGCGGGTACGGGTACACGTAGTGCAGGCGTACCCAGACGCCCAGCTCACCCAGGGCCTCGCATAGGGACTGCATTTTGGTCTTCAGCGGACGACCCTGCCAGAAACCGGTGCGGTACTTGATATCCACGCCGTAGGCGGAGGTGTCCTGGGAGATGACCAGCAACTCCTTCACGCCGGCGTCCACCAGCCGCTTGGCCTCGTCCATCACGTCTCCGATCGGGCGGCTGACCAGGTCGCCGCGCATGGACGGGATGATGCAGAAGGTGCAGCGGTGGTTACAGCCTTCGGAGATTTTCAGGTAAGCATAATGTCGCGGGGTCAGTTTGATGCCCTGGGGCGGAACCAGATCCACGAAAGGGTCGTGTTCTTTCTTCGGGGGCACGTACTGGTGGACTGCGCCGACGACCTCTTCATAGGCATGGGGCCCGGAGACGGCCAGGACGCCCGGGTGGGTTTCACGGATCTTGTCCGCTTCCACGCCCATGCAGCCGGTGACGATAACCTTGCCGTTTTCGTTCATTGCCTCGCCGATGGCGTCCAGGGATTCCTGCTTGGCTGCATCGATGAAGCCGCAGGTGTTGACGACCACGATATCGGCGTCGTCATAGGTGGGCACCACATCGTAACCGTCCTGGCGAAGCTGGGTCAGGATGCGTTCGGAGTCCACCAGGGCCTTCGGGCAACCAAGGCTGATGAAGCCTACTTTGCCGCCGCCGGCGGCCGTTTCAGTTTTGTCGGTCATAGCGTCTACAGGAATTCCCGGAGCGGCATGTCGCTCCTGCAATGGATGAAAGCGCGTAGTTTACCCCAGCACAGTACCGGACTGCAGCCCGGCCAGGTCGGTGGAAAATACGGACCAGGAGCCAAAACTTTGACGCCCTGCCCGGAAAGACGTCACAAATCTGCCACATCAGGCGTCAGGTATCTTGCTGTTCACATTTTAAACACATAGAATCATGAACGCTTAAGTGTTTTTTCTGGAAGGATTTTATGGGAAAGGCAGCTTCTTTTCAGACCAGTCACGCCAGAAGAGTACGAATGAAAACAACAACGGCGAAACCCAACCTGCGCAACCAACAGCGCGTCGATGTCTCTGCGGACATTACCATTGAAAAGCCTGACGGCGAATGCCTGACCTGCTCTGTCGCCAACCTGTCGCGCAGCGGAGTGATGATTTCCTGCAACGAGAATGCCGTCAAACAATTGATACCGGATCGGAAAGCTCCGGCTCCCGGGCATTGGATTCCAGTCAAGACGCGCTTTTCCGTTCCTGTTGTCCCCACTCAGCCGGTATCTATTATTGCCGAGGGCAGCATCGTCAACATGCGCCGCGTTGCCCGGGACGAGTTCCATCTCGGAATTCAGTTCGCCGAATTCGAAGGCAACGGCTACGACTACGTCGACCGTTATGTCTCGCAACTCCTGGCCGATCTTCGCAAGCCCGCCGGGACCTGAGAGACCACTGCTCAAGCCCATTGAAGACTGGCGAACGCTATATTTTTATAGCCTGAAATTCTAGCCAGACTCCTTCTTATGCCATTGCTGGCTCTGTTATAGTTGCAGAACGTAACTGCACAGCCTCGCCAGCAATGGATGATCATGACCACATATAACCTCACGCACCTGAAACAGCTGGAAGCGGAAAGCATCCACATTATCCGGGAAGTGGCCGCCGAGTTTGACAACCCGGTGATGCTCTACTCCATCGGGAAAGACTCCGCCGTGATGCTGCACCTGGCCCGCAAGGCCTTCTATCCGGGCAAGCCGCCCTTCCCCCTGATGCACGTGGACACCACCTGGAAATTCCGGGACATGATCGAATTCCGGGATCGCAAGGTGAAGGAGTATGGCCTCGACCTGATCGTGCACATCAACGAGGAAGGTGTGAAACAGGGCATCGGCCCGTTTACCCACGGCAGCGCCAAGCACACCGACGTGATGAAAACACAGTCTCTGAAGCAGGCCCTGGACAAGTACAAGTTCGATGCCGCATTCGGCGGAGCCCGCCGGGACGAGGAGAAATCCCGGGCCAAGGAGCGGGTGTATTCGTTCCGGGATGAGCATCACCGCTGGGATCCGAAGAACCAGCGCCCCGAACTGTGGAATATCTACAACGGCAAGATCAACAAGGGCGAAAGCATCCGGGTGTTCCCGCTCTCCAACTGGACCGAGCTGGATATCTGGCAGTACATCTACCTCGAAAACATCGAGATCGTTCCCCTCTACTATGCCGCCAAACGCCCGGTGGTCGAGCGCGATGGCTCCCTGATCATGGTGGACGACGACCGCATGCCCCTGAAGGAAGGCGAGGAGCCGATGATGAAGTCGGTGCGCTTCCGCACCCTGGGCTGCTACCCGCTGACCGGCGCCATCGAATCCGAGGCGGACACCCTGCCGGAAATCATCCAGGAAATGCTACTAGCCACCAGCTCCGAGCGCCAGGGGCGGGTGATTGACCATGACTCCGCGGGTTCGATGGAGCAGAAAAAGCGCGAAGGCTACTTCTAGAACCTGAACATGGGGTCTGAAGAACTCGTTCTTCTGACCCCGAGTTAGCGCCGGACTCCGAGTTGAAATCATGAAGATGGGGTCAGAAGAACGAGTTCTTCAGACCCCGGAGTTGAATTGAAAATGGGGTCAGATGAAAGCTTTCATCTGACCCCGACTTTACCCAAAAGGGTTCCAAGCATGTCTCACACCTCAGATCTTATCGCCGAAGACATCCAGGCCTATCTGAAACAGCACGAAAACAAGGAACTGCTGCGGCTGCTCACCTGCGGCAGCGTCGATGACGGCAAGAGCACCCTGATCGGGCGCCTGCTGCATGACACCAAGATGATCTACGAAGATCACATGGCCAGCCTGAAGACCGACAGCGCCAAGATGGGCACCACCGGGGAAAAGCTGGACCTCGCCCTGCTGGTGGATGGCCTCCAGGCGGAGCGGGAACAGGGCATCACCATCGATGTCGCCTACCGCTATTTCTCCACCGACAAGCGCAAGTTCATCATCGCCGACACCCCGGGCCATGAGCAGTACACCCGTAACATGGCCACCGGTGCGTCCACCGCGCAACTGGCGATTCTGATGATCGATGCCCGCTACGGGGTACTTACCCAGACCCGTCGGCATTCCTACATCGCCTCCCTGCTAGGCATCCGACACATCGTCGTGGCGGTGAACAAGATGGACCTGGTGGATTTCAGTGAGGAGCGGTTCAACGAAATCAAGGACGACTACCTGGCCTTTGCCGCCAAACTGGGACTGAAGGACATCCGTTTCGTACCGATTTCTGCCCTGGAAGGTGACAACGTGGTGAACAAGAGCGAGAACACGCCCTGGTTCACTGGCCAGCCATTGATGGAAATCCTGGAAACCGTCGAAGTCTCCCGGGACAAGAACCTGGAGCATTTCCGCTTCCCGGTGCAGTACGTCAACCGCCCGGACCTCGATTTCCGGGGCTTCTGCGGCACCATCGCCTCTGGCGTCATCCGCCCCGGCGAGAAGGTCATGGTCCTGCCCTCCAGGCGCACCAGCAAGGTAAAGGACATTGTGACCTTCGATGGCAAGCTCGATGAAGCCTACATCGACCAGGCCGTCACCCTGACCCTGGAAGACGAAATCGATGTCAGCCGGGGCGACATGCTGGTGAAAGTGGAAGACGAGCCGGAAGTGGCCAACCGGTTCAACGCCAACATCGTGTGGATGACCGACGCGCCGCTGGAAACCGGGCGGCTGTATGACATCAAGCTCGGCCCCACCTTCACCTCCGGGACGGTCAAGAAGATCCACCACCAGACCGATGTGAACACCCTGGAGCAACAGGCCAGCCCGAGCCAGTTGGCGCTGAACGAGATCGGCCTGTGCGAGCTGACACTGAACCAGCCGATCGCGTTTGACGCCTACCAGCGTAACCACGCCACCGGCAGCTTTATCGTTGTCGACCGCCTGACCAACGTGACTGTCGGCGCGGGCATGATTGCCGGGCTCGCCGACGGCTCCGAATCCCTGGATCCGGTGACCGCGGAAGAGCGCGAGCGTCGGCTGGCCCAGAAGCCGGTCATTATTGCCTGCGACGGCAAGCAGGCACCGGCGCTGGCACTGGCGGTCGAGCGCGCCCTGTTCGATCAGGGCAAGACCGCCGTGGTGCTGAGCAAGGAGAATGCCGGAGACGCCGACGAACGCCGCCGGACGGCACAACTGTTGACCGCCCACGGACTGGTTGCGATTGCCGTGAATCTGGGGACTGACATTGCCAATGCGGCGGTGAGTGCAGGCTCTGCGGAGGAGATTCCGGGGGCGGTGCAGGAACTGGTGCAGGGCCTGGTTCGGGGTAAGCGGATCTGAGAACGGAGGTTGTCCACTAAGAAGGGGTCAGAAGAAGGCTTTCTTCTGACCCCGAATTCACCGCGAGCTCCAGGTGGCCGCCCCAGGGGTCTGAAGAAAACCTTCTTCTGACCCCAAGTTCACGCCACCCCCACCGCTTCCCCCCACAAGTTGCTACAATGCACAGCCCCGAGCGCGCACCGCCCTCGGGGCTTTGTCGTTCATCAACCGGGGAACAACACGCATGGCCATCAAACACCTACGCACCGCCTTTGCCAGCCAGTATCAGCCGGGGCAGCCCGCGCGCCTCAACAGTGGCGAGGCCCTGCAGGAACCCGGTGGCGATTACGAGGCCCTGCACAAACAGATGAAGCGCCTGTTCAACAGCAAACCGGGCAAGAAGTACGGCCGTTTCTCCGAAGACCTGGGCGAATGTCCGTTCAGCAGCTGGCTCAAGGATTACCGGGAGGACAAGCAGAGCTTCGGCGCCATGACCGACCGCCTGTTCGGCCAGTGGCAGGAGCTGCTCACCGGTTGCCAGGAGGAATTCGACGGCCACCTGATGATCGTCCACGAGGCACTGGCTGACGCCGAGGTGGTCTACCTGCTGATCCTCGAGACTGACAGCGCCATGCGCTTTGACGGCAACCAGGTTCTGGACGCCACTGACGTGCTCAGCCTGTCACGCCTGAACCTGGCCGTGCGCATCGAACTGGATGACTGGCTCGGCGAAAACGGCAGCGAGAACTACCTCACCCTCGTCCACGGCCGCGGCACCGGTGAGCCGGGAGAGCTGTTCATCCGGCTTTGCGGCTTCACAAATAATGTGGACGTGGAAAAGGAAACCATGACCTTTCTGGACGCCGTGGAAGCCTTTGCCAAGACCTCCGAACCGGAAAAAGCCGGCGAAGTCCGCTCCCGCGCCTACGAATTCTGCAAGGAACAGCATGCCCTGGGCGAGCCCGTGGAGATTGAGGCTCTGTCCGGGTATCTGGATGAAAACGAGCCCCAGCGATTCAAGGAATTCGCCAGCCAGAATGCTGAAGTACCGGAAACCGGGGTGTTGCATCCGGACCATCGTAAGGTGAAGAAACTGGTGCGTATTGCCGGGTCTGGTGGGGGGATGAGTGTGTCGTTTTCCTCAGATCTTGTGAATCAGGCGGTTTACTACGACCGGGAGAAGGATGCGCTGACCATTACCCGGTTGCCGAAGGCGTTGCGGGAGCAGTTGCAGCGGTACCTGGAGGCTCGGGAGGAGTGACAGCGAAGGTGAAGCTGGGGTCAGATGAAGGTTTTCATCAGACCCCTGAGTCCATCAGCCCCCTGAGTCGGATCGCAGCCTTGGTGGTTAGGTCGGGGTCTGAAGAACGCCTTCTTCTGACCCCTTTTTAGCGACGGAGTCTGGTTTAAAAATGGGGTCAGATGAAAGCTTTCATCAGACCCCAGCGTTGTGACCCCGACGTTACGCCAGGTGCGGATGCCGAAGCTTGCGCACTTCCTTCATCCACCCCACCCCGTCAACCAGCTCTCCGGTCTCCGGATCAATCGGCGGGTACGGCAGGTTGCGGTCATCGCAGTAGCGCTTCACCGTCGGCTGGCACCAGCAGAACAGAAGCCGGTTATACTCCTCGTCCGGCAGCCGCCGCTGCTCGAACATCCCCGCCAGCTTCCGCTGCCGCTGGGCCTCGGAGAGGATAATGGCGCAGGCCGAAGACACGTTCAGGGACTCCACCATCCCCATCATCGGAATCACAATATGCTCATCCGCCTGATCCGCCGCGGATGAACTCACCCCATCCACCTCGTTACCCATGATCACCGTACACGGCACCGTGTAATCCACCTCCCGGAAATCCACCGCCCGGTCGGATAGCTGAGCCGCATACAGCTTGTGCCCCTGCGCTTTCAGGGCCGCCACGGCATCATCCATCGTCGGATGGGTATGGGTGGTCACCCAGTTGTAACTACCGCCGGCTGTCTTCCGGAAAGCCCGGAAGCCCTCCTTCGGCCAGACCACGTGCATGTTCGCGAGACCAAAGGCGTCACAGGAACGGATGATCGCCGACAGGTTCCGGGGCTTATGGACCTGGTCGGTCAGGACACGAAGATCCGGTTGGCGGGTGTCGAGGGTTTGTTTGATTCGGGCGAGGCGTTCAGGAGTCATGTTTAGTCGGTTTATCTATTCATACTTGCCGGAAACCTCGTGGGCGTATCCGACGGGATTACTCCGTGGTACGGGAAGGGCTTGGCGGTGGGCTTTCCAAAACTGTGCGGAGCCATGGATGGCGGAGCCCAAGCGTCACAGGGACGTGCCGAAGGAGCGTGTTTTGGAAAGCCCACCGACGAGCCCTTCATGCACCCAAAGCATAGAGCCCCGAAATAATACCACACCAAAACTAGCGACAAGCCGAGACAATGGTGGTTGAAGAATAATCACCCCGTTATAATACCCAGTTCCTTTTTGCTAGCGCCCCGAACAAACCACCAGTCCCGGCGCAACATCCACCAGATCACGTGAGAACCATGGCCAAGAAGCTGTATATCAAAACCCACGGCTGTCAGATGAACGAGTACGACTCTGCCCGCATGGCCGATCTGCTCAAAACCGGCGAAACCGTCGAAATGACCGATTCACCGGAAGACGCCGACATCCTGCTGCTGAACACCTGCTCCATCCGCGAGAAAGCCCAGGAGAAGGTTTTTCACCAGCTCGGTCGCTGGAAAAGCCTGAAGAGCAAAAAGCCGGACCTGATTATCGGCGTTGGTGGCTGCGTAGCTTCCCAGGAAGGTCAGGCCATCATTGACCGTGCCCCCTACGTGGACATGGTCTTCGGCCCGCAAACCCTGCACCGCCTGCCGGACATGATCACCGAGATCAAAACCAAGGGTAACGGCGTCGGCGTGGTGGACGTCAGCTTTCCCGAAATCGAGAAGTTTGACAATCTCCCGGAGCCAGGCGCCAACGGCCCGTCTGCCTTCGTCTCCATCATGGAAGGCTGCAGCAAATACTGCACCTTCTGCGTCGTGCCCTATACCCGCGGCGAAGAAGTCAGCCGTCCGGTCGATGACGTGATCGCCGAAGTCGCTCACCTGGCGGGCCAGGGCGTTCGGGAAGTGAATCTGCTTGGCCAGAACGTCAACGCCTATCGAGGCGAGACCCACGACGGCGACGTCATGGACCTGGCCGAGCTGATCGAACTGATCGCCACCATCGACGGCATCGACCGCATCCGCTACACCACCTCACACCCGGTGGAATTCTCGGATGCCCTGATCGACGTCTACGAGAAAGTGCCCGAACTGGTCAGCCACCTGCACCTGCCGGTCCAGAGCGGTTCCGACCGCATCCTGGCAGCGATGAAGCGCGGCCACACGGCCCTGGAGTACAAATCCAAACTCCGCCGCCTGCGCAAGATCCGGCCGGACATCAGTTTCTCCTCGGACTTCATCGTCGGCTTCCCGGGAGAGACCGACAAAGACTTCGAGGACACCATGAAGTTGATCAACGACATCGGCTTCGACGTGTCCTTCAGCTTCGTCTACAGTGCGCGCCCGGGCACCCCGGCCTCCGACCTGCCAGACGACACGCCCATGGATGTGAAGAAGGAACGCCTGGCGATCCTGCAACAGCGGATCAACCAGCAGGCAATGGATATCAGCCGCAAGATGGTGGGCACTACCCAGCGGATTCTGGTGACCGGCTTGTCCAAGAAAGACCCGGGGGAGTATGCGGGGCGCACGGAGAACAACCGGATTGTGAACTTCCGGCACGAAAACCCGGAGGTGGTCGGGCACTTTATTGACGTCGAGATTGTGGAGGCTTATCCCAATTCTCTGCGGGGTGTGCCTGTGGACTCGGAGTTGTATTAAGGCTCAGAACGTATCCGTTTGAGGCTTGGCGTTGGGAGGCTGGTTGGAAGGGCTTCCCAAAAAACGCTCCTTCGGCACGTCCCTGTGACGCTTGGGCTCCGCCATCCATGGCTCCGCACATTTTTGGGAAGCCCTTCCAACCA
>NZ_JAWLHI010000104.1:530-9343 GCF_041690455.1 Marinobacter sp. | reverse complement strand
CGGGGCCCCTTTCACAGACTGTTGAGGGCCAAGGACGGCCCGAAACAAGCGCACATGGACGTGCTCGTAGCGTGTCTGTGAACGGGGCCCCGCTCCCCGGACCTACTCCAAAATTCAGAACAGCTGACTCCCCAGGAAACCAGGGGAGTAAAAACGGAGCAAGATTGAACACACACGACACAAGACAATTCGACCTGCACCCGGTAGACCAGCGCCGCCTGGGGACCCTGTGCGGCCAGTTCGATGAAAACCTGAAGATGATCGAAAAACGCCTTCAGGTAAAAGTCGGCCGCCGGGGCCATCATTTCCGCGTCGAGGGCGAGACCGAGCATGTCGCCGCCGCCGTGGAGGTCATCCGCCACCTGTACCGGGAAACCGAGGCTACCGACGATATCCCGCCCGATACAGTGCATCTGTTCATCCGGGAGACCGGCATTGAGCGCCTCCCCGATGACGTGCCTTACGATGAAGGCCAGGTGACGGTCATCAAGACCCCCAAGTTGACCGCCAAGCCCCGGGGCCGGAACCAGCAGAAGTATGTGCACAACATCCGCACCCACGATCTGAACTTCGGTATCGGCCCGGCTGGTACCGGCAAGACCTGGCTGGCGGTAGCCTGTGCGGTGGAAGCGCTGAAAGACGAACAGGTGAAGCGCATCCTGCTGGTTCGTCCTGCCGTTGAGGCCGGAGAGAAACTGGGCTTCCTGCCCGGGGACCTGGCCCAGAAGGTGGACCCGTACCTGCGTCCGCTGTACGACGCACTCTATGAAATGCTGGGATTCGACCAGGTCACCCGCCTCATCGAGAAGAGCGTGATCGAGATTGCGCCGCTGGCCTTCATGCGCGGCCGGACGCTTAACAACTCGTTCATCATCCTGGATGAGAGCCAGAATACCACCCGGGAGCAGATGAAGATGTTCCTGACCCGGATCGGTTTTGGTTCCACAGCAGTGATCACCGGCGACACTACCCAAGTGGACCTGCCCCGTGGGCAGAATTCGGGACTGATCCATGCCGCCAATGTGTTGGGCAAGGTTTCTGGCATCGGTTTTACCCGCTTCGATGCCAAAGACGTGGTCCGCCACCCGTTGGTGCAGCGGATTGTCGAGGCCTACGATTCCTTTGATGACGGGAGTGCCACAGGCCAGTGAGTGAGCTGACGGTTGATTTCCAGAACGTGTATGACGGCGAGGGCGTGCCCGACGAGGCCCTGTTCCAGAAATGGGCACAGGCTGCCTGGCTGGCCGAGAATCCGTCCGAAGTGACAATCCGTATAGTCGGTGCTCTTGAGAGCCAGGAGCTGAATCACGAGTACCGTGGCAAGGACAAACCGACCAATGTATTGTCCTTCCCATTTGAGCCGCCAGCGGGTATAACGGTGCCATTGGTGGGAGATCTCGTTATTTGTGCGCCGGTTGTTGAAAAAGAGGCCGGCGAGCAGCATAAAGCGATCGAAGCGCACTGGGCCCATATGGTGGTGCACGGCATTCTGCACCTGCAGGGCTACGATCATATCGAAGATGAAGATGCCGAGGTCATGGAAGGCCTCGAGATCCGGCTGCTGAAACAGCTTGGATACGATAACCCCTACGAAGCAGAGGAAACGGAACAAGACTCATGAGCGACGATCAGTCGAGTCGCAGTCAGGGCAACAAGTCCTGGCTGGAGCGTATATCACAGGCCTTCTCCAGCGGGCCTGAGTCCGTCGAGGACGTGCTGGAAATCCTGCGGGACGCGGAGTCCCAGAACATCATCGATGTCGATGCCATGAGCATCATCGAAGGTGCCATGCAGGTGATCGACATGCGGGTCGATGAAATCATGATCCCCCGTTCCCAGATGGTCACCGTGAAAGCCTCCCAGGAGCCAAAGGAATTCCTCGGGGAAATCATTTCTTCTGCCCACAGCCGTTTCCCCGTCATCGGCGACAGCCAGGATGATGTGATCGGCATTCTGTTGGCCAAGGATCTGCTCCCCCTGGCCATGAACAATGAACTGAACTGGAACCGCATCCGGGAAATCCTGCGCCCGCCCAATTTCGTGCCCGAGAGCAAGCGTCTGAACCAGCTGCTCAAGGAGTTCAAGGAAAACCGCAACCACATGGCCATCGTGGTGGACGAGTATGGCGGCACCGCCGGCCTGATCACCATCGAGGACGTGCTGGAGCAGATTGTTGGCGAAATCGAGGACGAGCACGACTTCGACGAGGAGACCAACATCAAGGCCCGGGGCGATGGCTCCTTTGCGGTCAAGGCGGTTACGCCGGTGGACGATTTCAACGAATTCTTCCAGACCGAACTGGACGAAGAAGAGTTCGATACCATCGGTGGCGTGGTTCTGAAAGAATTCGGTCACCTGCCCAGACGCGGTGAAACGGTTGAATTCGGTGGCTTGCAGTTTACTATTGCCAACGCCGATAACCGTGTCATTCGTCTGTTGCAGGTAAACCGAAGTGAGCAGTAACGCCACCCACACCACCCTGAGTACCCCGCTGAACGGCATTCCCTGGCTGGGCGCCCTCACCCTCATTGTTGCGGGTGCCCTCCAGACCCTGACCTTCGCACCCTTCAATCTGTGGTGGTTGGGGCCGGTGTCGGTATTCCTGATTCTCCTGGTCACCATTCCTGCCGCCCCCGGCCAACTGTTCCGGGCCGGCTGGTTTACCGGTCTCGGGCTGTTCGCCACCGGTGCCAGCTGGGTCTATATCAGCATCAGCGAGCACGGTAACACCTCCATCCCGATCGCCATCCTGCTGACGGTACTGTTCGTCATGGGGTTGGCGCTGTTCCACGCCCTGGCGTTCTGGTTCTGGGGCAAACTGGCCAAAGAGAGCGCGGTACGCCGGCTGATCCTGTTCCCGGCTATCTGGATCCTTGGCGACTGGCTGCGGGGCTGGCTGTTGACCGGCTTTCCCTGGCTTTACCTGGGCACCGCCCATACCGATGGCCCCCTCGCCGGGCTCGCGCCGCTGACCGGCGTGCACGGGGTTACCTTCTGGGTGACCGTCACCGGCGTTGCCGCCTATGCCGCCGGCTGGCTGTTCCTGCGCCAACGCCGGATAGCATCCGGAGCGGTGCTGGGCCTTGCCCTGATTCCCTG
The DNA here is from genome assembly GCF_041690455.1 of Marinobacter sp. Taxonomy (GTDB): domain Bacteria; phylum Pseudomonadota; class Gammaproteobacteria; order Pseudomonadales; family Oleiphilaceae; genus Marinobacter. The sequence continues at coordinate 6,244 of NZ_JAWLHI010000104.1, read as the reverse complement.
GGTCGCCGCTCCGGCCATGAACCGGATCGAGTGGACCGAGATCAGCGACCAACCCACCACCTTCGCCGCCGTGCAGGGCAATATTCCCCAACAGGTGAAGTGGGATCCGGACTTCCTCCGGGACCAGATCGTCACCTACCTGACCCTGACCGAGGACCACTGGGACACCGACCTGATTCTATGGCCGGAAACCGCGATCCCGATCACCCAGGACCAGGCTGGCAAGATCATCGAGCACATTGACGGGGAGCTTGGGGAAAACAGCACCCTGATCACCGGCATTCCCTGGTATGGCTTCAGTGACCGGATCGAGGACTTTACCTACCACAACAGCATCATGGCCATCGGCAACGGTGGTGGCATGTACCACAAGCAGAAGCTGGTGCCCTTTGGCGAATATGTGCCGCTACAAGGCCTGCTCCGTGGCCTGATCGGCTTCTTCGACCTGCCCATGAGCAGTTTCAGCAAGGGCCCCGAATGGCAGGAGCCACTGACGGCCAACGGCATCAATGTGATGCCGTTCATCTGCTACGAAGTGGCCTACCCGGATTTCGTCGCCTTCAACAGCCGCGGCGCCGGGCTGCTGCTGACCATCAGTAATGATGGCTGGTTCGGCGATTCCATCGGCCCCCTGCAGCACCTGCAGATCGCCCGCATGCGCGCCCTGGAAACCGGCCGCTACATGCTGCGCGGCACCAACAATGGGGTGACCGCGATCATCAACGAGAAGGGCGAGATTACCGAGCGGATTCCGCAGTTCGAGCGGGCAACGCTGACCGGGGAGGTGTTTACCGCGACCGGGAGTACGCCGTATATGCAGACGGGGTCCTGGCCGGTGTTGACGCTGGCGGCGATTCTGATTGTGTTTGTGCGGGAGCGGGTGATTCCCAAGAGCGCGGGGTGAAGGTGGGCACAGGGGTCTGAAGAACTCGTTCTTCTGACCCCGAGTTGAAAGCCAGAATGGGGTCAGATGAAAGCTTTCATCAGACCCCTGAGTTAGACGTGGCACAGGGGTCTGAAGAACTTGCTCTTCTGACCCCGTCTTGGAACCGCTACTCCGTCTTCCGCGGCCACCGACTGGTCACCCGCTCATAGTAATGCGAGCCACAGGCCTCACAAGGCTCCAGATGACTGGTCGCCGTCAGGCAGCGCATGTGGCTGCAGTTCAGGCACCGGAACATGCCGGCGGTGGCGACTTCGCCGGAGATGTAGTGGCCGGCGTCATCATTTTCCAGTTTCTGCCGGAGTTCCAGGGTATCCACCAGAGTCTGGTCGGCCACCGACAGCAGGCTGTCCGCCAGCTGGTGCTCCAGCAGGGAGATATCCAGCTGCAACCACTCCTTCAGCCCTTCACCGGTCTCGTCCACGAAGTGCATCAGGTGTTTCAGGTCCCGCTCCAGGTAGGCGCCCAGCAGGTCGGCCTCTTCCCGGGTCATTTCTTCCAGCTCGTACTCGAATTCAACGGCTTTCTGGATTTCCTCGTCCAAGGTTTCCAGGGATGTTTCCTGGAGTTCCTTCATGCGGGTCTGCACCCGCTCGAGCATCCGGTCGTAGGCCTCGAGGGCCTTGCCTGATAGGTGGTTGCGTTCTGGTTCTGTCATCGATCGTGACCTCGCTCTAGCGCTTGAAATTCGGGCTTTGGGAGCAAGAGTCAGGTCGTGGTTGAGCGTTCCGGGACACGCTGTGAATACGTCCCTGTACGCTCGACTGCAGCATCCATGCTGCAGACAGTCCCCCACCCACGCCCTGCCTCCCATACTCCCTGCGATCCCGTAGCCTTTTTTGAATGCCCTCACATTGGTCCGGGCCGCTGGTGGCTGGGGCTGTCCAGGACTGTGCGCAGCAAGGATGCTGCGCTCAAGCCTACACGGACGTATTCACGGCGTGTCCTGGACAGCCCCAGCCACCAGCGGCTTCCCCCATAACCACAAGTCTGGCACATAGAGAGGAATTTGGCAGACTACCTGTTAAGCCCCGTGTGCGTTAGAATGTTCGGCCCCTTCGAACCTCTATCTGAACACAGGGTAATTTTGGTAATGGCAGGAATGGACGAGCAATATAACCCACGTGAAGTAGAACAGACCGCCCGCGAATTCTGGGAGAAGAACGAAACCTTCAAGGTGAAGGAAGAGCCGGGCAAGCCCAAGTACTACTGCCTCTCCATGTTCCCCTACCCCAGCGGCAAGCTGCACATGGGCCACGTCCGTAACTACACCATCGGCGACGTGATTTCCCGCTACCAGCGCATGCAAGGCAAGAACGTCATGCAGCCCATGGGTTGGGATGCTTTCGGCCTGCCCGCCGAGAACGCCGCCATTGCCAACAAGACCGCGCCGGCCAAGTGGACACGCTCCAATATCGATTACATGAAGAAGCAGCTCAAGCAGCTGGGCTTCGGGTATGACTGGAGCCGGGAGCTGGCTACCTGTGATCCGGATTACTACCGCTGGGAGCAGTGGTTCTTTGCCCGTCTTTATGAAAAGGGCCTGGTGTACAAGAAGATGTCCACCGTGAACTGGGACCCGGTGGACCAGACTGTGCTGGCCAACGAGCAGGTGGTTGACGGCCGGGGCTGGCGCTCCGGTGCCCTGGTGGAGCAGAAGAAGATTCCCCAGTGGTTCATACGCATTACCGACTATGCCGAGGAACTGCTGAACGATCTGGAAGACATGGATGGCTGGCCTGAGCAGGTCAAGACCATGCAGCGGAACTGGATCGGCAAGTCCGAAGGTACCGAGCTGAGCTTCCCGCTGAAGGATCGTGATGAAGGCCTGACGGTCTATACCACCCGTCCGGACACCCTGATGGGCGTGAGTTACATGGCCGTTGCCGCCGAGCATCCGCTGGCGAAGGAAGCGGCGGAGCGTCACCGTGATGTCGCCGAATTCGTGGATGAGTGCCGTAACAGCAAGGTGGCCGAGGCCGAGCTGGCCACCATGGAGAAGAAAGGTATCGATACCGGCTTCAAGGCCGTTCATCCGCTGACCCAGGAAGAAATTCCGGTGTGGATCGCCAACTTCGTGCTGATGGATTACGGTACCGGCGCCCTGATGGCGGTGCCGGGTCATGATGAGCGGGACCACGAATTTGCCCTGAAATACCGTCTGCCGATCAAGCAGGTCATTGCTGCCCGGGATGGTCGCGAGATCGATGTCCAGGAGAAGGCCTTTACCGAGAAGGGCACTCTGGTGTCTTCCGGCAAGTACAGCGGGCTGACCAGCGAGGAAGCCTTCGACGAGATCGCGAAGTACCTGGAAGACAACGGCATTGGCAAGCGCACCGTGAACTATCGCCTGCGTGACTGGGGTGTTTCCCGCCAGCGTTACTGGGGCGCACCGATCCCGATGATGACCCTGGAAGACGGCACTGAAATGCCGGTGCCCGATGACCGCCTGCCGGTTCGCCTGCCGGAAGACGTCGAAATGGACGGTGTCCAGTCTCCGATCAAGGCCGATCCGGAGTGGTGCAAGACTGAATTCAATGGCCAGCCGGCGACCCTGGAAACCGATACCTTCGACACCTTCATGGAGTCGTCCTGGTATTACGCCCGGTTCTGCAGCCCCAACTACGACAAGGGTATGCTGGACCCGGCGGCGGCCAACTACTGGCTGCCGGTTGACCAGTACATCGGCGGTATCGAGCACGCCATCCTGCACCTGCTGTATGCCCGCTTCTTCCACAAGCTGCTGCGGGATGTGGGCCTGGTGAACAGCTCCGAGCCGTTCAAGCGCCTGCTGACCCAGGGCATGGTGCTGGCCGAAACCTACTACCGTAACGACGAGAACGGTGGCAAGACCTGGTTCAATCCGGCGGATGTGACGGTCGAGCGGGACAGCAAGGGCCAGGTGGTCCGTGCAGTACTCGCTTCCGACGGTGAGCCGGTGGAGATCGGTGGCGTCACCAAGATGTCCAAGTCCAAGAACAACGGCATCGATCCCCAGGCCATCATTGACGAGTTCGGCGCCGACACCGTGCGCCTTTTCATGATGTTCGCGGCTCCGCCGGAGCAGTCCCTGGAGTGGTCCGACAGCGGCGTCGAGGGGGCCCACCGGTTCCTTAAGCGCCTGTGGCGGATGGTGAACGAGCACACCGCCGGCGGCCCGGCTCCGGCTGTGGACGTGGCAGCATTGAACGACGCCCAGAAGGATCTGCGCCGCAAGACCCACGAAACCATTGCCAAGGTCAGTGACGACATCAGCCGCCGGCTGACCTTCAACACCGCCATTGCCGCCGTGATGGAGCTGCTGAACGAAGTCGGCAAGCTGGGTGATGACGAGCCCCAGAGTCGCGCAGTTCGTCAGGAGGCCTTGGACACTGCGGTGCTGGTACTGTCTCCGATCGTCCCCCACGTCTGTCACCAGCTCTGGCACAGCCTGGGGCACGAGGAGCCGGTGGTGGAGGCGTCCTGGCCGGAGGCGGATGAGAAGGCGATGGTACGCAGCCAGATCCAGGTGGTGCTGCAGGTCAACGGCAAGGTTCGGGCCAAGGAAGACGTTCCGGCAGATATTGCCAAGGCGGATCTGGAAAAGCTGGCACTGGAGAACGAGAACGTTATGCGCTTTACCGAGGGCAAGACCGTTCGCAAGGTGATCGTGGTCCCCGGCAAGCTGGTGAACGTGGTGGCCAACTGATATGGCATTCCGCCCTGCCCTGAAAACCGTGGCTGTTCGGGCTACCGCGCTGGCGCTGGCCGCCGTACTGGCCGGATGCGGTTTTCAGCTGCGGGGCACCTCGCCGGTGCCGGCGGCACTGCAGCCGCTGGCCGTAAAATGCGGCTCACAAATCCCGGACACCCTCTGCCTGTCATTGAAAGAGCAACTGGAACTCGGCGGTATTAAAACCGCAGAAGCCACCAATGCAGCCTATGTCCTGGACCTGAAGTCCTTCTCCCAGGATCGTCGCGCCTCGGCCATCACCGTCCGGGCGGCTGCCGCCGAATATACCCTGACCCAGGCGGTGCGCATCGAGCTGATCACCGACGACCGCGTTCCGCTGATCGCAGACACCGAGCTGAGCGTCCGGGAGAGCTACCGGTACGATGAAACCAATATCCTGGCCAAGCAACGGGAACAGGACGAGCTGGAGCAGCGTATGAACGACCGTCTGGCCCAGCAGATCCTGTTCCGCCTGGCACCGATGACGGAAGCCCGGATCCAGGCAATCCGCGAGGACTATCGGGCCAACAATCCACCGCCAGAACCCGACGCCGATCAGCCATGAAGACCCAACCGGCTCAGCTCCCGCAACTGCTCAAAAAAGGCCTGGCTCCGGTGTACCTGGTTTCCGGAGACGAGCCCCTGCTGGTGCAGGAATGCTGCGACCAGATTCGCAAGGCGGCACGGGAAGCGGGCTTCCATGATCGCCTGACCTTCCACGCTGACCATCAACTGAACTGGAGTACGGTGGCAGACGAGTTCAATGCCATGTCCCTGTTCGCCGACAAGCGACGGATCGAGATCCATCTGCCCACGGGCAAGCTTGGCGATGGCCGCTCGGTGCTGGAACAGGTACTCCAGCAGCCTCCCGAAGACATTATCCTCCTGCTGATCAGCACCCGCCTCGATGCCGCCGAGACCCGGCGTAAATGGTACAAGGAACTTCAGGGCAAGGGCGTCCACGTCCCGGTCTGGCCGGTTGATGCGGACAAGTTCGAAGGCTGGCTACAGCAGCGCGCCAACCGTCAGGGCCTGCACCTGACCCGGGGCGCCCTGGCC
>NZ_JAWLHI010000104.1:0-520 GCF_041690455.1 Marinobacter sp. | reverse complement strand
CCATGCTTGCCGAACGACTGGAAGGCAACCTGCTGGCCGCGAGCCAGGAGCTGGACCGACTGGCCCTGCTGACCAACGGCAACACCATCGACGAGGAAACCATCGAGCAGGCGGTCCAGGACAGCTCCCGCTTCAATGGCTTTGAACTGGTGCTGGAGCTACTCGCGGGCAGAGCACCCCACGCCGGCAAAATGATCGGAGTGCTGCAACAGGAGGGCGAGAATCCGCTGGGCCTGCTGGCCGTGCTCAACCGGGATCTGAACCTGGTGGCCGAGCTTCGGGCCGCGGCGGGCCAGGGCGAAAACCCTGCCGCCTTCCTGAAGAAGCGGGGCGTGTTCCAGCCCCAGCGTGCACGGGTGCTCGAGCGTGCCGCCCGCCGCCTTAGCCCGGGCCAGCTGCAACAGGCCACCCGCCTGTGCAGTCAGATCGACCGGGCGGCCAAGGGTTTCGATGATCTCTCCCCCTGGCATTACCTCCGGGATATGTCCGCACTTCTCGCCGCAAAACCGTGACCTGAGTC
>NZ_JAWLHI010000103.1:0-9396 GCF_041690455.1 Marinobacter sp. | reverse complement strand
CGCGGTGACGCCCTTGCCCTTCTCCTAGCCTTCGGCTCTGCGAACACCTGGCAGGGGGACTTTCACCTCCCTAGTTCTGTGCCATGCCCGGCACACACGTCCATGCGCAGCGGCGCGCGAAAGCGCGTCCGGCACCGAAGGTGCCTTGCTGCCGCTGCTTGTTAGAAGAGAATCTACCATGGAACTTTGTTATGGGTAACGCCGCGCTTATCCATCTCTTCTTCCAGTGCGTCAGCCCAAGCTCGCCAATCGTTGTACTCTCTCACACCATAGACCTTGGGCTTTCCTTCCGGAGTGGCGTCGTCTTTCTCTAAGGAATGCAGGACTGCCAAATGCATCTTTTGCAGCCCGCTATCACTAAATCCAGAAACATCCGGCTTCTCCATACTCTCCTCCTTGTCTTCTAACAGCTAATTATACGAACGCGTTCGTATATCACCCGTTCGTAAAACTCCATCTTAAAACTCTCAAGAATTTTCAAAAATTGTTTCAAAACCAATTGCTTGAGAGAATTTAACCAAGGCTACCGCAGGAGTTATACGCCCACCTTCGAGCCACCCCTGATCACCATTCTAGGCGTATAACTCCACCCGTTGTTTTCCTTCTTTCCAACCCTATCAGAGAGTTACACGGATTTCTCATGCAACTTTCGGAGTTTTGCGAACGCGTTCGTATAACTCCGGTTCTCAGTGGTCTGTGCGCCGCAGGGCTCGGCCCAGGGTTTGGAAATAGTCCCGGAAAGCGCCGTTGATTCGGTCGCGGTGTTTACCCTGTGGATAAAGCCCCAGCTTTGCCTCTTCCGATTCCCGCGTTCCCCGCACCAGAAACGCATTCTTGCAGTCGGCGTCCTGCACAAAGGCTTCAAAGGCCCGGGCGCACAGTTCCTCCGGCTGGCTGTAGTAGTGAACGCCGGCGGCCTTGTCAGCTTTCGCGGATTGTCTGAACAGATCGCTGGGTTCGGTGCCGGCATCGTTCAGCAGCACGGCGCGGTAGCAGGCCTGCAGGCGGTCGTTCAGGGGATGGGCGATGGCGTCTTCGCGGGTGAGCCAAAGCTTTGAGGTGAATTCCCCCTTACCGGTGCCCGGGAATAACTTGTCGGCTATGTAATGGTCGAAGGCGTGGAACCATTCGTGGGCGATGCTGCCGGGGCCGGCGTTCTTGGCCAGGGCGAAGCTGCGGGTCGCGGGGCTGTAGTGGGCGGAGACGCCGGGGCGGCCACCGATGCCGTACTGCAGTGCCAGGGTGCCGCGCAGGGAGATGAGGGTTTCGGTGCCGCCGAGGATGGTCATGAGATCACACAGGGCATCGTAGAACAGGGCGGCGCTGCGCTGCTTTTCCGGTTCGGTCACCCAGCGGCCGATCTCCACCGTGCGGAAATCGAAGCGGCGGCGAACATCCAGGAAGGTCACGGGGGTATCGTCCCGATGGTCGGGGCCACGGCGGTAGAAGGTTCTTGGCATGGGCCAATCATAGGGAGACAATCGCCCTGAATCTACAGAACAAGGAATCCACGATGACCAACCTGCCCCAGCTGACCGACGCCCTGCTCACCCTGGAAGACGGCGTGGCGGTGCTGACCCTGAACCGGCACGATCTGCGCAATGCCCTTACCGGCTCGAACCTGATCGATGACATCGTCACCACGGCGGAATGGGTCAATCACTGCCAGGACGTCTCGGTACTGGTGATCACCGGGGCCGGCTCAGCCTTCAGTGCCGGTGGCAACGTCCGGGACATGGCCAACCGCAGTGGTGATTTCGCCGGGGATCCGGCCGAGTGTGCCGAGCACTATCGCAAGGGCATCCAGCGCATTCCGCTGGCGATGCAGGCGGTAGAGGTACCGGTCATTGCCGCGGTGAACGGGCCGGCCATTGGCGCCGGGTTTGATCTGGCCAACATGGCGGATATCCGCATTGCCGCCGACTCGGCCAAGTTCGGCGAGACCTTCCTGAACCTGGGCATCATTCCCGGCGATGGCGGCGCCTGGTTCATGCAGCGGCTCATCGGCTACCAACGCGCGTTCGAGCTGACGCTGACCGGCCGCATCGTGGATGCCACCGAAGCCAAGGAACTGGGCATCGTGATGGACGTGGTACCGGCCGATGAGCTGATGCCGGCAACCCTGAAGATGGCACAGAAAATGGCCAGTCAGCCGCCCAAGGCGACCCGCCTGACCAAGCGCCTGATGAAGATGGCCCAGCGCACCGAGCTGAAGGATTTCCTGGACATCTGCGCCTGTTTCCAGGGCATGTGCCACAACGAACCGGAGCACCTGGACGCGGTGAACCGGATGCTCGAGGCCATGGCCCGGAAATAGGGCCGACGGAGCTGCCCGACAGATCGGACAGCTCCGTCCTTCCCTACCGGCTTACCACTCCAGCTGCGCGCCGGTCTGGTATTCAATCACCCGGGTCTCGAAGAAGTTCTTCTCCTTGCGCAGGGTGGCCTGCTCGTCCAGCCAGGGCGAGACGTTCTTCGCCCCGGGGAACGGTTCTTCCAACCCCACGGTTCGCGCCCGCCGGTTGGCCACGAAACGGAACTGTTCGCTGTGGTACTCGGCAGAATAACCCAGGATCGGGTCCCGCAGGATGTAGTTGGCGTAGGCGGTTTCCGCCGCCTCGGATTCATCCCACATCTTGCGCACGGCTTTCGGGTCCAGGGTGATGTTTTCCTCCTCGAGGATCTGGTTCACCACTTTCAGGCCAAAGGAGAAGTGCATGGCCTCGTCCCGCAGGATGTACTGCAGCTGCTCCCCGGTGCCGCGCATCAGGCCGCGACGCTGGAGGGCGAAAATCGGGCTGAAGCCGTTGTAGAACCAGGCGCCTTCGAACACCGCCGCGAAGAACAAGTAGGACATGACGAATTCCTGCAGGTCATCGGGGTTGCGCAGGTTCAAGTCCGGGCGCATGGCGGCATCGAGCCGGCGATTGGCCATTTTGATCTTGCCGTGGATCTCCGGCACTACGCGGTAACGGTTGTAGATCTCGCTCTGGTCCAGATTCAGGGTTTCGATGCAGTGCTGGTAGGCCCAGGTGTGCATGGATTCCTCGTACACCTGACGGGCCTGGTAGATCTGCAGCTCCGGTGCGCTCATCTTCTCCATCACCGCCAGGCCGATGTTGCGCATGGCCAGGATGTCGGAAGTGGTGAGATAGGCCAGCACGTTCTCGTACACGTGCTTCTCCGCCGGGTTCAGGCGGTGATGGTAGTCGTGGACGTCCTGGGCCATGTTGACGTCCAGCGGGGTCCAGTGGTTCTTGTTGGCGTTCATGAAGTACTCCCAGGCCCAGGGGTACTTGAACGGCGCCAGTTGGTTGATGTCGGTCTCGCCGTTGATCACCCGCTTGTCGTCCACATTCACGGGTGCGGGGCCGCCGGTGGCGGCCGGTCCGGGTTCGGTTTTCGGTTCGTCGTCCCAGTCCAGCATAATCATGCCTCCCAAAGATAAAGTAAGTGGTTACTGACAGGCTTCGCAGTCGGGGTCGTCGATTGAGCACACCTGCGGTTGCGGCGCGGCGACCGGGGCGGTTTTCTCGGCGCCGGTGGCCCCCAGGGAGCGCAGGTAATAGGTGGTCTTGAGCCCGCGCTCCCAGGCCAGCTGATACAGGGCGTCCAGCTTCTTGCCGCTGGGTTCGGCCATATACAGGTTCAGGCTCTGGGCCTGATCAAGCCATTTCTGACGACGGGCAGCGGCTTCCACGAGCCAGCGGGCGTCGATCTCGAAGGCGGTCGCGTAGCGGGCCTTGAGTTCGGCCGGGATGCGGTCGATCTGCTGTACCGAGCCGTCAAAGTATTTGAGATCGTTGACCATCACGTTGTCCCACAGGCCTTCGGCCTTGAGGTCGCGAACCAGGGAGGGGTTCACCACCGTGAATTCGCCGGACAGGTTCGATTTGACGAACAGGTTCTGGTACGCCGGTTCAATGGACTGGGACACGCCCACGATGTTGGAGATGGTGGCGGTCGGCGCGATGGCCATGACGTTGCTGTTACGCATGCCGTTCTTCGCAATCAGCTCCCGCACCGGGGTCCAGTCCAGGCGCGTGTCGGTATTCACCGAGCAGTCTCCATCCCGGCGGTTTTCCTTCAGCAGGTTGATGGAGTCGATGGGCAGGATGCCCTGGTGCCAGAGTGAACCCTCGTAGGTGTCGTAGGCGCCCCGTTCGCCGGCCAGGGTAGCGGAGGCGCGGATGGCAAAGTAGCTGAGCTGCTCCATGGCAACATCGGCAAACTCCACCGCTTCCGGGCTGGAGTACGGCAGGCCCAGTTGATAGAGCGCGTCCTGGAAGCCCATCAGGCCGAGGCCTACTGGACGGTGTTTCAGGTTGGAGTTCCGGGCCTGGGGCACGGCGTAGTAGTTGATGTCGATGACGTTGTCGAGCATGCGCACGGCGGTGGTCACGGTGCGTTCCAGGCGCTGCACGTCCAGCTCGCCTCCGACGATATGGGCGGCCAGGTTGACCGAGCCCAGGTTACACACGGCAATCTCATCGGCGCTGGTGTTCAGGGTGATCTCGGTGCACAGGTTGGAGCTGTGGACGACGCCCTGATGCTGCTGGGGCGAGCGCAGGTTGCAGGGGTCCTTGAAGGTGATCCAGGGGTGGCCGGTCTCGAACAGCACGGTGAGCATCTTGCGCCAGAGCTGTTTGGCGGGGATCTTCTTGAACAGCTTGATTTTGCCCTGCTCCGCCAGCGCTTCGTAATGCTCGTAGCGTTCGCGGAAGGCGTTGCCGTACAGATCATGCAGGTCCGGCACGTCACTGGGGGAGAACAGGGTCCAGTCCCGGTCCTCGCGCATGCGTTCGATCAGCAGGTCCGGCACCCAGTTGGCGGTGTTCATGTCGTGGGTGCGGCGGCGTTCGTCGCCGGTGTTCTTGCGCAGCTCCAGGAATTCCTCGATGTCCAGATGCCAGCTTTCCAGGTAGGCGCACACCGCGCCCTTGCGCTTGCCGCCCTGGTTGACTGCCACGGCGGTGTCGTTCACCACTTTCAGGAACGGCACCACGCCCTGGCTCTGGCCGTTGGTGCCCTTGATGTGGGAGCCCAGCGCCCGTACCGGGGTCCAGTCATTGCCCAGGCCGCCCGCCCATTTGGAGAGCATGGCGTTGTCGCGAATCGCGCCGTAGATGCTCTCCAGGTCATCCTGCACGGTGGTCAGGTAGCAGGAGGACAGCTGGGAGTGGCGGGTGCCGCTGTTGAACAGGGTTGGCGTGCTGGCCATGTAGTCGAAGCTGGACAGCAACTCATAGAATTCGATGGCCCGGGCGTTGGGATCGCCTTCCCTAAGCGCCAGCCCCATGGCCACGCGCATGAAGAACACCTGGGGCAGTTCCAGCCGGGCCTTGTTCCAGTGCAGGAAGTAGCGATCGTACAGGGTCTGCAGACCCAGGAAGCCGAACTGGTGATCCCGCTCCGGTTTCAAGGCCGCGCCGAGGCGCTCGAGATCAAAGGCGGCCAGGGCTTCGTCCAGCAACTCGTAGCGGATACCGGCGTGGATGAAGGCGGTCAGGGCTTGTGGATAAACTTCCGCCAACGGTTGATTGCGTCGCAGGTCCAGAGCTTCGGCGGCTTCGAGGCGCAGCTGTTCCAGCAGCAGTCGGGCGGTCACGGCGCTGTAATCGGGCTCCTGCTCGATCCGGCTGCGGGCGGTCATGACCAGTGCCGACAGCACTTCGGTTTCTTCAATGCCGTCGTAGAGGTTGCGAAGGGCGTCTTCCACCAGGGATTCGCCGTCAATGCCGTCCAGGCCGATGGCGGCCTGCTCCACCTGCAGCTTCATCAGGCCGAGGTCCAGGGGGGCGATGCCGCCGTCCGCCTTTTTCACGGTCAGGTGCGGGTGGGCCTCCATGGGCTCTTCCACGGCGCGCTTGCGGGCGTGTTCTTCCCGATACAGCACGTAGGCCCGGGCCACTTTTTGTTCCTCGGCCCGCATCAGGGCCAGTTCCACCTGGTCCTGGATATCCTCGATGTGGACCTTGCCGCCGGCTTTCAAACGTCGACTAATGGCCTGGACCACCTGTTCGGTGACCCGGTGTACGGCATCGTTGATGCGGGCGGAACCGGCGGCCTTGTCGCCTTCCACGGCAAGGAAGGCCTTGGTGACGGCGACACTGATTTTGGCCGGATTGAATCCAACCAGGGTGCCGTTGCGTTTAATTACCTGAAGGGATTGGGTATCGGTGGAAGCTGCCGGTGGTTCGGCGAAGGCGGTGGCGGTCATGGTGCTCTCCTGGGTTCGCGTTGGTTCCATTTCACCTTCGCGAATGCAGGGGCACACTTTGCCTGGAGGACAGGCAACGGGAACCGGTCTGCTCACCCTGAGTCGCGAAGGTGCAGTCCAGAAGCCGGTGTTACTGGCTCCTGATCCCTGGCAGGTCTTCGGACTCAGGGGCGTGGATCATCTGATCCGGCCTTGCGTGGCGACTTCCCGGCGGATGCCAGTGTCATCGTGCCACGCTCGTTCCCCAATACCGCTGCGCGTCAGTTCCGGACTCTCACCGGATTCCCGACTACCGGAGGCGATCAGAGAATGATCACAACATCTGGTAGTTGACCAAGGATAGAAACACTATATACACGTAACAGGATCGGGACAAGGCACTTTTCCGCCGTCGCCCTGTCTTCGTTGATACAACATTACAAGGGGTAGGCCATGAAATCTCGCTGGTACTGGTTGGCCGGCATCACAGTCTCTGCGGCGTTGGGCGCCCAGGTCCTGGCCGTCAACAATCCGATACCGCCTTTCTCGCAAATCGGGTCGCTGGATGATGGCTGGGAGCCGCTGCAATTCCCGAAGATCGAGCAGCACACCCTCTATGAACTCGTGCAGCAGGATGGCCAACAGGTGGTCAGGGCCACCACTGAGGGTGGCGCCTCCGGGCTGATCACCCGGCTTAACCTGGAACCGGACAGCAGTCAGAAGCTGGCCTGGCAGTGGAAGGTGTCGAATGTGTTCGAAGCCGGCAACGCCCGGGAAAAATCCGGGGACGACTACCCGGCCCGGGTCTACGTGGCCTTCGAGTTCCAGCCCGAGGAAGCCGGGTTCTTCGAGCGAGCCAAGCGCAAGACGGTGGAAGTGCTGTTCGGGGAGACCCTGCCCGGCAATGCCCTCAATTACATCTGGGCCAACAAGCTGCCCGAGGGGGAATTCATCGCCAATTCCTACACCGAGCGGACCATGATGGTGGCGGTAAACTCCGGCGGCAGTCAGGTCGGCCAATGGGTCAGCGTGGAACGGGATATCGCGGCGGACTACCGCAGGGCCTTCGGCGAGGACCCGCCACCGGTGGTGGGTATCGCCATCATGTCCGATTCGGACAACACCGGAGAGCGTGCCACCGCTTGGTATCGGGACCTCACGCTCTCGCCCTGAACGACTCGAAACTCAGCGATAGGCTTCCGGAAAACCGGGAATCACGTAGCCCTGACCGTTCCGGTGCATGACCGGTAATTCGCCCCGCTTTACCAATCGCAGGTAGGCGTCATCAAACTCTTCCCGGAGAATCGCCGCCCGCGGGTTGGCGAGGGAGAACAGCCAGGCTGCGGTCCGGGAGCGGACTTGCGATTCCCTCACCACGCTGTCGGACGGTTCCGTCAGGATTTCCTGTACCGGTGCACGGTAATCCAGAACGTAGTCGCCCCTCCGGCGCTTGAGCATATCGATGGCTGCCCGGTGATTCGGGGCCTCGGTGACCAGGATCCGGTCCGACTCCCGCAACCACTCGATCATGCCGGCGTAGGTGTAGCCTCCGATCACGATCACGGTCTTGCCCTGGAGGTCATAAAAGTGATTCAGGGGCGGGTTGCCCTCCAGGTACCAGGCGCTGAGCTGCACAGTGAGTGGTTGGGCCCAGCTTTCGAGGACTTCTCCCTCCAGCTGGGGAATGTTGGTCAGCCCGGGCCAGGCATCCACCGTGCCGTTTTTCAGGTAGAGGTAGATCCGGCTGATGGGCAGGAACAGGAATTCGGGCTCATAGCCTGCCTCTTCAACCACCTTGCGGGTCATTTCGATAATCAGGCCGGAGGCCTCGCCGGATTCGGTGTGATGGGCAAAGGGCGGGAATTCGTTGTAGGCAATGGTGACAACCCGGCTGTTCTCGGCGGTCTCCGCAATGGACGAAGAGGTGGCGATAGCCAACAGAGCCATGGTCACCCAGGCACAAAACCGGACCGTAAACCGAACCTCCCGGAATCCGGAGGACAACTTCGCGCGACTATTCATGATCTCCAGTTCTGCAAATTTCTCTGCCGCCTAGAGTACCAGAACTTCCGGAGTCTGCACTGACGCGTAGCGCAATTTCGCCCGATACGTCAGATGTGGTACACGACGAAATACAGGCCAATTCCGCCCATCACCAGAGTGTAGGGCAGCGCCATCCAGACCATGCGCCCGTAGGACAGACGCACCAGCGGAGCAATCGCGGAGGTCAGCAGGAACAGGAAGGCAGCCTGGCCGTTGGGGGTTGCCACACTGGGCAGGTTGGTGCCGGTGTTGATGGAAACCGCCAGATCCCGGAAGTGCTCGACACTGATGGCACCGGCATCCAGGGCCTGTTTGACCTCACTGATGTAGACCGTGGCTACGAATACGTTGTCACTGATCATGGAGAGCAGGCCGTTAGCCAGGAAGAACATGCCCGGCTGTTCGCTTTCGGGCAGCGAGAGCACGTAGTCAATGATCGGCTTGAACAGGTGCTGCTCGTGGATAACGGCAACCACGGCAAAAAACACCACCAGCAGTGACGTGAACGGCAGGGATTCCTGGAACGCCTTGCCGATCTGGTGCTCGTCGGTGATGCCGGTAAAGGAGGTTACCAGGATAATCACCAGCAGACCGATCAGGCCCACCTCCGCCAGGTGGAAGGCCAGGCCGATAACCAGTACCGCGGCGGCGGCGGCCTGGACCCAGAGCGCGGCCTGATCGGCCTTGGTGCGCTTGTTGCGCTCATTCTCGGCAAACTCTTCCAGCACCCGGCGAACCGGCTTGGGCAGGCGGCCGCCGTAGCCGAACCAGCGCAGCTTCTCCAGGGCCCAGCAGGTCACCAGACCGCCCACCAGCACCGGCAGGCTTACCGGCGCCATGCTCAGGAAGAAGCCGACGAAATCCCAGCCCACGACCTTGGCGATCAGCAGGTTCTGGGGCTCCCCCACCATCGTGGTCACGCCACCAAGAGCGGTACCGACTGCACCATGCATCAGCAGGCTGCGCAGGAAGGCACGGAAGTTCTCCAGGTCTTCCCGGTGCAGCTCGATCACTTCCTCGTCACTGTTGGTGTTGTGGTCGGAGTGCTGGTAGCCCTTGCCGGACGCCACCTTGTGATAAACCGAGTAGAAGCCCACTGCCACGGAGATGATCACCGCGGTGACGGTCAGGGCATCCAGAAAGGCCGAAAGCAC
>NZ_JAWLHI010000102.1:0-9716 GCF_041690455.1 Marinobacter sp. | reverse complement strand
ACAACGCCATCGACGAGCTATTGCCCCACAACTGGACGCCGGCTATATCTGACAAGATGTGATGGCCAGACGCTTACCTTGCACCGGCCCACAAAGCACTCCTTGCCTATGATTGGCAACAATCGCCCTGCCTGGGTTTTGGCAAATCCATTGATTTGGGACAGCCAGAAGCCATCCTCAAAGTGAGGGGCTTGAATGTTCGTCTTTGTTTAAACCCGGTAAGGGCTGCGGTCGCAAAGCGAACATTCGGATCTGAGTCGCAAGGTTCTGTTTTAGACTATGGTGTGCCATGCGTATCGGGGTAAGTCCATCAGCCGTTTAAAATCGTCCGTGGAAACGGGTTAGAACCCGAACGAACCTGAATGACTGGTTAAATGTCTCCACGCTGCTTTTCCAGTTCATAAAGAGCCTCCCCATCCTTTTGTTCGATGGCCCGCCAATATTCGGGGTCGCGGATTCGATCCAACTGTTCTGAGGTCTCTTGATAGTCGCTCTCAAGGCTCGACAGACGCTGCTTCAAGTCCTCGTTTTCAGACTGAAGATCATCGATAGATTCTTGGAGTTTGCGTAGGGAGTTACCCATCGCGGGGAATCGGTTAATTTCGTGCAAAACCCCAAGTGCAAGAGCAGCTATCGATAACCAGACCAGCCAATCCATGACACAGGCTCCTTGTGACCTTTAAAGAAGTGGTATTGAGCGCCAACGGAACATCAGGTAGTTGGTGTCCCGTATACCAACCTGTAATGAATTTAGCAGTCTTTACCCATTATGTTCCTTACGATCGCGAATGCGTTGTTCACTTTGCTCAATATCGAACTCTAGATCATCGACCTTTCTATCAACAGCGGATGCCAATTTATAGACTAACGCCTCCAGCCTTTTTCGCTGCACCACGGAGTTAATTTCAACGACGGTCAATACAACCGCGAGTATCATGGTGAGATTCCATGAAATTTCGATAACTCCGATAAGCTTTAAAAGGACAAGAGCCACTATGCTAACTTCAATAATCATGGGTATCTCGTTTAGAACTCATATCGGCTGACTTCGGCGGCGTGATCCCGCACCGCTATCATGGACACATTGAGACTGAGCTTTTCACAAATGCCTTTCTAAAGGCAAATGTTCGCTTTTGTTTAAACTCTGGCTGGTCGCTTAGCGAACATTCAAGTAATTACGGAAGCAAAGACGGGTTTTATCAGGTTTAAACGTAGGCGAGATCATCGTTGAGATCGAGCAAAACATCGCCTTCGTAGTCTTCAACTGCCTTGATCACTTCCTCCGGCTGAGTAAAGAAAAATTCCTTCCGACGGTTTACGAGGTTCAAACGCGCAGCAGAAAAGCGGTCGTGAAGATACTTTTCTAACGCTGGGGCATCTTGAGAATAGATGAAGGCATGCACATCGAATAATTCCGGCACCGACGCATCACCCAGTTCTTTTACCCGGTCTTTGGGATCCAGCCGGCGAGTCATGCCAATCTTACAGATACCCTCGCCAAATGACGCCGTGTTGGAGATTATGTAGACGTAGCCCGCCCGTGTCTGTTGAGCCAAAGACATTGCCCGAGACTCTTTCTCCTTGAGCAAGTCCAGTTCTTTCTGGTGCATCGCCAGCAGCTCTTTTTGTTCCTCGGTGGCCTCAGCCATCTTGGCAAGCTCCCGCTCTACCAGCTGCTGCATTTTCTCCCGATCACGCTGAGCCTTTTCAAACTGCTGTCTCACACGCTCCTGGTCGCGCTCTTCCTCACGGATACGCTGCCGCTCTTCGCGCTCTTCTTCCTTCAGATCTGCCTTGAGCTGCTTGATTTCGTAGTGAAGCCGAAGTTCACGCACCTTTGCGTCGAGGTAGTTCTGCTCTAGGAAAATCTTAACGAGTTTGCTGTCGGCGTTGATCTCATCGAATTTGTTTTTAATCCGCTGCACCAAGCGGTTGATGTTATTCCATTCAACCGCCGCGATCGCCGCCTTAACCTCATTGTCGAGGCACCGAATGCGAAGGCGAATCTCCCTGTTTACAAACGTCTTTGCCGCACTTTTCTTGTCGTTGAGCACCATGTTTTTCGGAAGCTGTGATATGCAGGCCTTTTTTGCCTTAACCAGTCCCTTCGCGTGATCTTTGGCCTTTTCAAGCTCTCGCTCCAAGAATTCAACATCCCGGGTGTCAAACAGCGGTGTGTAGGTAGACGCATCAATGGTGCCCACCCCAACTTCGTGAGTGTGGATCGTTCGTTCCAGTCGTTTCAGGTCGTCACGCTGGTTCTCATAGTCCCGCTGGAGCTCAAGGTAGTCCCCGAGCATACCTCCGGACACCTTTTTAAGATCCTCAACCGGCTTGTAGTCGACCATAATTCCGGCGTGCCTGGTTCTGTACTTTATAAAGAGGCGAAAGCCGACCAAGAATGCGAGGAGGGAGATCAGAAGTGCGGAACCCGCGGCAATGGCTAAATGATCCATGGATGCGTCCTTAGATGCTTTCTGGCAGCTCTTGTAAAGCTGTTTTCGGTGCGCGTCGGGCTTGTTTCATGGCTTCCCGTCGCAACTCGGATTCACGGTATTCCCTCGCTTCCCGTTCGAAATACCACGACGACTTGATGCCCATTTCTTCCATGACGCCTTTGGCCTCAGCCGGAGTAACATAGAAGAATTCCTTTCTGTGGTTCTCCCTATTTACACGCTTCTCTGTCAGCACAGTGTGTATCTGCTTCTCGAGTTTTGGGGCGTCCTGAACAAATGCGAGTGTATGAACATCGAAACGGTAGGGCACGCTGGCGTCGCCCAACTCAACAACGCGATCCATGGGCTCAAGCCGCCGCGTCATACCAATCTTGCAGATGTCTTCACCAAAGCTGCCAACGTTTGAAATCACGTAGAGGTAACCGGCACGGGTGATTTGGGCCTGGGAAATCGACCGCTGGAACTTTTCCTCGAGCCGCCTCCTTTCCTCTTCAATCTCGGCAATCTTTAGCTCCATTTCGGCAAGGTCATCCCCGGCGATCTGAAGCGCCATTTCCCGGGCTTTGGCCAGATCCTTCTCGCAAGCGTCCAGCTCGTTTCCAAGCTCTTCTTCGTCGTCATCATCGCTGCCCCGGCCCAGTTCCTGATTCTGCTGTCGCAGAAGCGCCCGTTCACGTTTGCGCTGCTCTTTTGCCTCCTGCCGGCGCACCAGATCGGAATGCCAGATCTGAAGTTCCTCTTCTTTCGCCTGAAGGTACCGGGGGGATATAAGGACGTTTACCGTCTCGGCAAGCTTCTCAAGGGCTTTCACGCTTTTTTCAAGCTTGTTGATCGCAGTGTCGTAGCTGCCGTGGCGCATTTTGCTGCGAGCCAGGTCCACCTCTGCGTTGAACGCACCAATCATCAGCTTGTTGTATGTCTTGATGAGAATTTTTCCGTCAGACTTACTGCCGAACCAGCTCCATTCAGTCAGGGAGGTCGTGGCCTCGTTGTTCTCTATCAAACGGTACTGTTTATCGCGAATTTGGTTAATCGCCGCTTTGAGGTCTTCATCATCATCCACTTTGAAATTCGGTGGTGGTAGTCCAGCTTTGATCTTTTCAACTTTGGTTTGAGCTTTCAAATGGGCGTCGGTGAGTTTTCCGAGCATCTGCCGACCGTAAGCGATCTTCTCTTTGAGTTCGCCATTCTGAGCGTACAACGCTTCGACCAACTCTTCCGCCGAGCGTTCGGCTAGCTCTGCCTCAACGGTCTCACATTTCGATTTCAGATGTTTGGAGCGGAGGAAAAGGACTACAGCCGCAACCGTCAGTGCACCGGCAACTACCCAAACGACCATGAGAGTTTCATTTGAAAGGGCATCCATATTGATCAATCTCCAGACTCACATTGGTTGCTTGCCAGGTCAGACTAGCATCTAAACTGATTGTCTGCGGGAATGTGGGACTACGTTGGCTAGACTCCAACCTTTACTCATACAGCTAGCTCTTTTCTGGACAGGGGAGTAAAAACAAAAAAGGGCAAAAAGAAGGTGACGCCAATGTCCGCTTTTTTTAAGAGGAGATTTTGAGAGACCACCACTCCCGAACTAGGTCATCCAACGTGTTCGGAGCGACCAACTTTATGTGGCTTCTGGAACAAGATAGTTGGTAAGTGTCCGGTAATTCCATCTTGCGCCTGGCAGTGCTGCACCGGGTAACTGACAGGCTTGGCTCAGCGAATCCCGTATATGCATATTGCAGGCCCTAAGCGGAAGGGTGTAAGCACCCAGCCATCACATTTCGTCAGGTACAGCTGGCTTCCAGTTGTGAGGCAATAGAGCTCGTTTATGGCATTGCTTTTCTGCGTTGGCCGACGGGGCAGCACATCCTTCAGGTAGGTATAAGGATCATGGCCGTTCCGCAGTGCTGACGCTGGCCCGGTCCGGTCGTTTGTGCGCTGGAAACCCTCGCTAGCCAGCGAACATCAGCGGCACTCTTCCAGAAACTTCTTTATCCATCCGCGTTCACGCGGTGTTGTTTGGAGATCATACTGTTTGACCAGTCTCGAAAAGCGGGCGACGTACTGGCACTGACCGGACGGTGGCAGCCACTGGTCCGGGCCCTGGGCACCCTTACTACGGTTGAGGCTCGCCTCGACCGGCCACAGGTTCACGGGATCGTTGGCAAAGCGCTCCCGTTTTTCATCACGCCAATCCTCGGCACCATGCCGCCACGCCCAAGCCAGAGGAACCACGTGGTCGATATCTATATTCCCAGAGTTCTGTATAACCTCTCCTGTGAAAGGGCTTATCCATCTGCCTGTTACAACGCGACATTTTCGCTTGGAGGCGAATTGCACTTGTGTAGTTGAGCTGGCAATTAAGGCTTCAGCCCGACTATCTTGGCAGTCACCATTTTTGTCGTCCCAACCTTGGCCAAAGTTAGCTCGCTGATATTCTGGTTCCAACTTTCCTGTTTCACGCGCAGAGACTACATCAGTGGTGGATAGCCCTCTGGGAAGCCTGCCTCCAGAAGATAAACAATGTTTGAAAGTTGAATAGGAGTCGAAATGTTCCGTTCTCTCGTACCAAGGACTCATCGGTGGGTGACAAATCCCCGATTCCGACTTTTTAACGGGCAGATCAGCGGCGAAGAGCGAGGAAACCAATAACACCCCAAAAAGAGGGACTAACTCGAATTTCAGAAATCTCATGAGGAAACTTAATAGCAAAGAATACGTTGCTCGCGATTTAACACCATTAAAGCACCCTGAGAAAGCAAAGCGGGCTATTTTGAGCGCATATTACTTAACAAGATGACCACGCTTCCAAACAGCGTAGACGGTTCAGTCAATGACGCCCATCCGCCCGCTGTCTATACTCCCAGCATCCACCTCAGGACAGAACGATCAACCCCAAGGAGAATCCCATGAGTGACCTGAAAGCCAAATTCGATGACGCGGTGAACTATATCCAGACCGCCGAAGGCGATTTCAAGCCGTCCAACGAGATGAAGCTGGAGTTCTATGCCCTGTACAAACAGGCCACCGAAGGCGATGTCTCCGGTAAGCGTCCGGGCATGATGGATTTTGTCGGCCGCGCCAAGTATGACGCGTGGGACAAGCTCAAGGGTATTTCGAAGGACGATGCGATGCAGCAGTATGTGGACAAGCTGGAGGCGCTGAAGTAAGGAGATGGAGCAGGGGTCAGATGAAAGTATTCATCAGACCCCGGGAAGGCGGGGTCGGAAGAAAGCTTTCTTCTGACCCCTTTTTCATTGATGCCCGCTCAGGCTGCCGGCCGCAGCGAGTAGGCCCGCAGGTGCGCGGCGAACTCTTCGAGATAGCGGATGCCGCTGGCTTCCGCGTCTTTGCACCAGTCCATCAGCGCCTGCAGTTTTTCCTGGGGCTTGAGCCCGCGCTGGCGCCACAGGGCCTGGAGTTCGTGGCTCTTTTCGTAGATCTGCCTGAGAATCTCGTTCCGCTCCAGCACGGTTTCCAGATGCTCTTTTTCTTTGGGTTCGATCAGTGAAGCTTCCCGTGACAGCAGACGCTTGAGCTTGCGGTAGCGCGGGCGGATTTCGTCGTCCATCAGCGCCTTCTGCTGGCGCAGGACCGGCTCCATCACCCGCTTGCGGTACTGGCGCATGATGTCGAACCGGTTGTTGGCAATGGCCTGTACGGTTTCCACATCCACGTCCTGCTTGCCCGGTACATAATGGGCGATGGGGCGGTAGCCCTTGGGCTTGGCCAGGCCGAACAGCTGGAACAGGCGGATGTACCCCCAGCCAATGTCCACCTCGTACCAGCGCCGGGACAGCTTGGAAGAGTTCGGGTAGGTGTGATGGTTGTTGTGCAGCTCCTCACCGCCGATCAGGATGCCGATCGGGGAGATGTTGCGGGCATTGTCTGCACACTCGAAATTGCGGTAACCCAGGTAATGGCCGATGCCATTGACCACACCGGCCGCCCAGACCGGAATCCAGAGCATCTGCACCGCCCAGATCCAGATGCCGTGCACCCCGAACAGCAGCAGGTTGAGTGCTGCCAGGATGACGATGCCCAGGTGCTTGTGCGGGGTATAGAGTTTGCGTTCGACCCAGTCTTCCGGCGTGCGCTGGCCATAGCGCTGCAGGGTCTCCGGGGTTGCCGCCTCGGCGTAGAGTTCGGCGCCTTCGAGAAGCACTTTCCGGATGCCCAGCACCACCGGGCTATGGGGGTCTTCCTCGGTTTCACACTTGGCGTGGTGCTTGCGATGGATAGCCGTCCACTCCTTGGTGTTCTGGGCGGTGGTCAGCCACAGCCAGAACCGGAAAAAATGCGCCAGCGCCGGATGCAGATCCAGCGAGTTATGGGCGGAATGGCGGTGTAGATAAAGCGTCACGCTTACGATGGTGACATGCGTCAGGGCCAGGGCAACCAGGATCAGTTGCGGCACCGAGAGGTCAAGGAGACCGTTGAACCACATAGTATTTCCTCAAAATCAGATCTGCGGCTTGCAGCCGTTCGGCGGGCGATACATCTGGGTAATTCGCAAACACTCGAAGGGGAAACAAACCAACACCCCAACTTTAGCGTACAGGTGTTCGCTGCAACAACCGAATTTGGCCGAAAATTTGTTACTGATTACACTTGTCTGCCCTGTTTGGTAACCATGCCCGCAGCAGACCATCGGAGATCGACCGCGTGCCCGAATTACCCGAAGTTGAAACCACCCGCCAGGGCATTGCGCCCCACTGCGAAGGCCAGACCATCACCGGTGTTGTCGTGCGCAATGGCAGGCTGCGCTGGCCGGTTCCGGAGGATCTGCCCGAACGACTGACGGGGCAGGTCATCCGCAGCGTGGACCGGCGCGCCAAGTACCTGTTTATAAACCTCGATGGCGGCACGGTGATTGTCCATCTGGGTATGTCCGGCAGCCTCCGGGTCATTACCGACAACACCCCGCCCCAGGCCCATGACCACATTGACCTGGCCCTGGCCTCCGGCGTGATCCTGCGTTTTAACGATCCCCGACGCTTCGGCTGCTGGCTCTGGACCGAAACCACCGCCAGCCATCCGCTGATCGCGAATCTGGGCCCGGAGCCGCTCTCGCCGGAATTCAACGGCGCGCTGCTGTTCCGGCTGTCCCGTGGCAAGCAGACGCCGGTGAAGTCCTTCATCATGGACAACCACGTGGTGGTGGGTGTGGGAAACATTTACGCGAACGAGGCCCTGTTCAAAGCCGGCATCCACCCCAAACGCAAGGCCGGCCGGATCAGCCTGGACCGCTACCACCGACTCGCCGAAGCGATCCGGGAGACCCTCAGTGCCGCCATTCTGATGGGCGGCACCACCCTGCGGGACTTTGTGAACAGTGATGGCAAGCCCGGCTATTTTGCCCAGTCCCTTCTGGTCTATGGCCGGGGCGGTGAAGCCTGCAAGGAATGCGACGCTACCCTCAAGGAGATCCGCATGAACAACCGCTCCACGGTCTATTGCCCGAAATGCCAGCGCTAAGTTGCGCAAAGCGCACATTTTGCAACGAAAAATCGTTTGAAAATGCGCAAATATGATTCATAGTTAACAGAGGATTAATGCTCACGGTCTACAGTAGGGTCGTCCTTTAAATGTCCGACCCTCATGCCGATATTGCCAAAACCGAGCATCAACAGGGCCGACAAAGTTCAGGAGACAGTACAATGACCCGCAAGATTTCCCGCACACTCATGGCCACCCTGGCAGCCTGCCTGATGGCTTTCTCATCCGTTGGCCACGCCCAGGCCGTGGATGAGACACCGTCTGCACTGGCCATGACCGGAGACGCGCTCTTTGTTCGCCCTGCCCTGCTGGCCACCACCATTATTGGCAGTGCGGTTTACCTGGTATCCCTGCCGTTCTCCGCGCTCGGCGGCAACGCCGGTGAAGCCGGCGAAGTCCTGGTGGTAGGCCCGGCCAAGGCCACTTTCGTGCGCTGCCTCGGCTGCACCCGCACCGGCAAGAAACCGGAAACAGTGGAACAGTCCGGCAACTGATCGCCACAAATCCGTACTTTTCCGGCTTGTCTTGGCCGGTATTCTCCGGCAGCCTGAAGAAAATCTCTTCAGGCTGTTTTGTTTATGGTGGATTGGTCTTCCGTTGAGACAGTGTTCCTCGATATGGACGGAACCCTGCTCGACCTGCACTTCGACAATCACTTCTGGCTCGAGCATCTGCCCCGGCGTTATGCCGAGCATTTCGACCTGCACCCGCAGCAGGCCAAAGACACCCTGATCCCGATGATCATGGCCGAGCGGGGCTCCCTGAACTGGTACTGCACCGATTACTGGAGCGAGAAACTGTCCGTTGATATTACCGGGCTCAAGGCCGAAGTGGGTGACCGCATCGGTTACCGCCCTCACGTCACGGATTTTCTCGAAGCCCTCAAGACCGCCGGGTTGCGTTCGGTGATTGTGACCAACTGTCACCCCGATCCACTGGCCCTGAAGCTGGAGCGCACCGGGCTTGATCGTTATGTGGACAGCATCGTTTCCAGCCACGACCTGGGCAAGCCCAAAGAGGATCCCCTGTTCTGGCAGGACCTGAAGTCAGTAACTCCTTACACCGCCCCGAGCACCCTGATGGTGGACGACAGCTTCCCCGTACTTGAAAGTGCCCGGACTGCGGGCATCGGCCAATGCCTGGCCATCCTGGCGCCGGACAGCCGGCAGCCGGCACGGGATCGGCACCCGGAAATCCCGAGCATCCATCATTTCAACGAAGTCCTGCCCGCACTTCGGCAACGCCAACCCCTGCCATCGAACCGGTGAGCCGGTTATAATTCGACCATACGCTCATCAGGTGAGGAGACATGACGGCGACCAACGCTGACGACCAGAAGGTACGACTCGACAAATGGCTCTGGGCTGCCCGCTTCTATAAGACGCGTTCCCTGGCCAAGGAAGCCATCGAAGGCGGCAAGGTTCATTACAACAACCAGCGCAGCAAGCCCGGCAAGATCGTGGAAACCGGCGCCAAGGTGACCCTGCGTCTGGGCTGGCAGGAAAAGGTGGTGATCATTGACGACATCAGTGACCGCCGCCGGGGCGCGCCCGAGGCCCAGAAGCTCTATCACGAGACCGAAGACAGCGTGAAACGTCGCGAGGATCTCGCCTGGCAGCGTAAAACCATGCAGGCGGCCCAGTTACCTCCGGCCCGGCGGCCCAACAAGAAGGACCGCCGGGATATCCGGCGCTTCCGCGAACAGCACGGTATCTGAGTCCCGCTCCGGCGGGACCGACCAACCCTTTACCCCGATTCCAG
>NZ_JAWLHI010000101.1:0-9873 GCF_041690455.1 Marinobacter sp. | reverse complement strand
CTGTGAAGGGAAGACCCACCCGGGCCGAACTCCCGGACCATCAGGCTGGGAAACCAGGTGAAACTCAAACAAGAAGCTCAGTCATATCCGGAGGCAGACCGGAGAATGGAACGAACCGGCTTCCATACCGCAGGCGCCGAAATCAGGATGTCGCGGCCCCACAGGTCGGCCGGGTAACCTGCCGGTACCTCACCGAAGTGACCGGCGGTGGCGTCGGCTTCCTTGGCGATCAGTCGGGCCGCCGCGAAGTCCCATGGGCTGACGTTTTCGTAGTAGATGTCCAGACGACCACAGGCCACCCAGCAGATATCCAGGGCCGCCGAGCCGATGCGGCGCAGGTCCCGGCACTGGTGGATCATGGCATCGAGGCGGCGGACCAGGGGTTCCAGGTTGTCCTTGGTGTAGGGGAAACCCGTGGCAAACAGGGACTGGCGGGGCTCGGTGGCGCCGCTGTGTTTGATCGGTTTGCCGTTCATAGTGGCGCCTTCGCCCTTGGTGGCCCGGAAGGTTTCGCCGGGGAAGGGGGCGTGGACGACGCCGGCCTGGACTTCTCCCCTTTCGGCATAGGCAATGGAAACCGCGACCTGGGGATGGCCGTAGGCATAGTTCACGGTGCCGTCGATCGGGTCCACGATCCACAGGGGGGTGTCCAGTTCTTCCGCCTGGGACAGGTCCGGCATGGTTTCTTCGGACAGGATGCGGTGGTCCGGGAAGCATTTGCGGATGGCGCCGGTGATGAACTCATCGGCCATCACGTCGGCGTGGGTGACCAGTTCGGTCTGGTGTTTGTAGTCGGTGCGGAGGGTGTTGTCTTCCCGCTCACGGCGGATCAGTTCCCCGGCTTCGCGGGCCAGGGATTCGGCAAAATCGGTGATATCGCGAAGGGAAACGGAAGCAGACATGGCGCCCTCATTGGTCTCGTGGAGTGAGGACGCCAGTCTAACACGATGGTGTTACAGGCTCTGCAGCCAGCGCTCCATCTTGTCCATGGCCAGGACCAGGCGAGGGCAGGCCTGCTCGACGAACTCGTCGCCCAAGTTCAGCTCGGCGTAATCATCGCCGGCCAGCTTCAGGGCCTCACGGCCATCGAAATCGACGAACGCCAGGCGGGCGCCCAGGTGATCCGGCACGAAGCCGAAGTCGCTGGACGGCAGGATGGCCACGCCGGTGTTCTCCAGCAGGGCGGTGCAGAAGGCCTGGGAGGTCTTGATGTCCTTGCGGGCCAGCTGCTCGCGGAAGTTGGAGAAGTCCGGGAACAGATAGAACGCGCCCTCCGGCTTCTGCACCACGGCACCCATCTCGCTCAGGCGGCGGTGCATGTATTCACCCACCACCTTCAGGACCCGGCGGGACTGCTTCAGGTATTCCTCGATGTCGTCACCACCCTGGAACGCCGCAATGGCAGCGTGCTGGATCGGCGCGCTGGTTGCGGTGTAGGTCTCGCTGGCGATGATCGCCATGGCATCCTGCAGCGGGCGCAGCTCGGGCGGGAAGATGAAGGTGCCCAGGCGCCAGCCGCCGGCGCCGGCCCACTTGGACAGGCCGGTGCTGATGATGGTGCCTTCCGGGTAGTAGCGGGCAATGGACTTGTGCTTGCCTTCGAAGTGCACTTCCCCGTAGATCTCGTCCGAGAGCAGGATCAGCCTGTACTTGCGGGCGACATTGGCGATCGCCAGCAGCTGGTCGTCGGTGTAGGTGCAACCGGTCGGGTTGGACGGGTAGTTGAGGATCAGGATGCGCGGCCGCGACGGGTCGTCCCGGCAGAAGATGTCCAGTTCCTCGGCAGTCAGCTGCCAGTTGTTCTCGGCGTGGGTCGGCAGCCAGTGTACCGAACGGCCGATGATGCGGGCCTGGGGCGCGTAGGAAACCCAGCTCGGGCGCGGGATCAGCAGGTCGCCGTAGTAGGCCAGCTGGAGCATGAACAGCAGTTCCTTGGAACCCGGGCCGATCAGGACGTCTTCCCAGGTGCAGCGCATACGCTCATTGCGGTTGATGTAGCCCGCGATGGCTTCACGCAGGCCCTTGAGGCCTTTCACCGGGAGGTAGTCTTTCTCGTGGGCGTGTTCCTTGAGGGCGTCCACCACGCGATCGGGTACCGGGAACGGGGATTGCCCCAGGCCGAGCTTGATGATGTCTTTTCCTTCGGAACGCAGCTGGTTGCTCAGCTCGTTGATGCGGAGGGTGGCGGAGGGCTGGATGCCCCGGACGTTCAGGTTAATCGCGTATCGGTGGTCGTTCTTGATGTCCATTGTTCCGGTCTGTTGGTTGGAAATGACCAGCACAGTATAGGAAACCCAAACATATCTGTGACATCCACGCGGATAGGTGATTGCCGAAAATCCGGGGTCTACTTTCGTCGTGTCCGGTCCGCTCAGCGGGACTGGACCCAGACCTCAACCCGGCCATTGCGCTCACTGCCGCGACCACCGACCGGCATGTAATGACCATAGCCGGTGTAGGCGACATCGGAAACTCCCTCGGCCGCCAGTGCCTTGCGCACCGACAGCGCCCGCAATTCGGAAATCATCTGGGCCCGCAATTCGTTGCTCTGCTGGTCGGCAAAACCGATCAGCATCAGATCGTCTGCGCTCTTGCCCGTCTGCGCAAGGTAATCCCGGACCCTGCGCAGATCCCGCAGTGCCTTGTTGTCGAGTTTGGTGCGGCCCTCGGCAAAACGGAAATTCACGGTCAGCCGGTCATATCGCTCGGTCAGTCGCCGGAAGGATTCGGGGACGGAATCGTCGAACTCGGGCCGGACCGCGATCGGGTTCTGGGAAATAAAGCCGGATTTTGCTACCAGCTCCTGGCCGGTGCCGGCCAGGGCGAAGTCGATCAGTCCCGCGACCAGTTCGTTGTCAGGGCTTCCCGGGGTATACATGAACAGGCGGCGGGCCAGCGGGTAGTCCTCGCTGGCCACTGTCAGCTGGTTGGGCTTGAGGGCCGGGGCATCGCCTTCGGAGATGGCCAGCACCTTGCTGTTGCGCACCGATGCCAGGCCTGCAAAGCCGATGCCGGAAGGGTCGTGGCTGACGTCGTCGGACAGCTGGTCGTTGGACTCATAGCGAACGGCCGAGGGGTCCAGGGAGTATTTCTTGGCAAGCACCAGGGACTTGAACGTATCCCAGGTGCCGGAGCGGTCGTCCCGGGCATACAGCTTGATGGGCCGGTCCGGGCCGCCCACCTCGGACCAGTTGCGGATGTCACCGGCATAGATCTGACCCAGGGTATCGATACTGAGCTGGCTCACCGGGTTGGACGGGTGCACGAGAATGGCCAGGCCATCGATGGCGATGACGTGTTCGCTTTCCAGCGACATCAGATCCGCCCGGTTGCGGAATTGCTCGATCTCCTGGCCCTTCACCGGTCGCGAGGACGCCCAGACATCGGCCTGCCCGGCGGCCAGTGCCTTGTAACCGGTACTCGATCCGTGCGCGGCCACCAGGACCTCGATGGCCTTGCCGTTGCTGCGGGCCAGAATACGCTGCTCGTTCTCACGTCCGGTGGCTTCGGTCCGGACCGGTTCGCCGGTATGTTGTTCCAGGTAACCGCTGACCAGCATCGGGGCCAGGGTGGCGCCGACGGTGTTGGAGCCGTGAATTTCCAGTCCGGCCCCGAGGCCGGCTGTGCCATAGGTAGTCAGGGCCAGAGCGGCCAGGGTTGTCAGGGCCTTCGGGGAAAGCAGTCTTCGCATTCTGATTGTGCCTTATGGAGGTTGTTTCTCGAGGTCGGTCAGAAGAATGCGACAGAAATATGACAATCAGGTTTCAGTGCTGTAACCGATTGTTGTCAAACACGGAAAACGGTCAGAAGCGGTGGGGTTCGAGCTCCATATTAAGAATCTTCGAGCCCAGCATGATCACCCGCCCGGTGTACCGTTCCTCTCCGGTGGAGGTGAAGTCAAACAGGAAGCGCCGCCAGACTCTCAGCCTGCCCTGTTCGTCCCGCTTGAACCAGAGGCCACGCAGGTACACGGCATCGTCCAGCAATTCGACATCCATGGTTTTGCAGTAACGGCGAGCCGCCTGCAACACGAAATCCTTGATGGCCTTGGCACGCCACCAGTACCAGGCGGCAAAGCCGGCCAGAAAGAGCCAGAACAGGTTTCCCAGAGTCACAGCCAGTTATGTTCCCTGAAAGCAGGTCGGAAGGGGCTTCAGGGTACACGATTGAGTGCTGGCTTGAAATTGTCCGGTCCCATTAGGCTTTGGTCGTAAATGCCGTTTGTTCTGCAAAATATGGCTTGGCAGGCGACAGGTGGGCGATATGCTTGATCGTCCCGACCGATTGGCAACCGCCACGGATACAACAAAAAAGAGAGTCCGCCATGCAAGCAGTACAACAGCAGGACTTCAGGGCGTTGGTGGAGCATCACCCCCGCGCGATCATGTTGTCTACCACCGAGCCGCGCATCGCCTACGTCAATCGCAGCTTCCAGGCCGTCACCGGTTATCGCCATGAAGAAGTACTCGGTGAATCACCTTCGGTACTGAGTTCCGGTCTGCATTCCCCGGAATTCTACCGGGGCATGTGGGAGAGCATCCACAACAACGGGCGCTGGGAGGGGCTGATCTGGAACCGTCGCAAGAACGGCGAAACCTACCCGCAATGGTTGTCCATCTATCCCGTGATCCAGGGCTCCCGGAAGTTCTATGCCGGCGTGTTCATGGATGTGGGCGATCCGGCAGCCGGGGACGAACGCCTGGCATCCCTGGCCTATTACGATCCGTTGACCGAGCTGCCCAACCGTTCGCTGTTTCAGGAATTCCTGAAAGCCCGGGTGGATCGCCGGCAAGGTGCTGTCGGCTGTTTCGGGGTGTTGTTCATTGATCTTGATTTCTTCAAGTCGATCAACGATCTCCACGGGCATGACTGTGGCGACCGGGTACTCAGGGAAGCCTCCCGCTGTATCCGGACTGCCCTGCGGCGTAACGACGTGCTGGCCCGTCTGTCCGGGGACGAGTTTGCGGCCATTGTCGAGGTCGAGAACGATCTGGAACTGGAGAACATCGGCGAGCGACTGAACCGGGTGTTCCAGGATCCCGTCCGGGTGGATGGTCGTGAGTATTTCCTGTCGGCGTCCGTGGGCGGCGCCATGTTTCCGGACCACGGGCGAACCAGTGCCGACTTGCTGCAGAATGCGGACCGGGCCATGTATACCGCCAAGGTGGCCGGTCGTGCCTGTTTCCGTCTGTACAGTGCCGTGGAGAGTGAGCAGGGGCGACGGGAACAGCGTCTGTCCGAGGCACTGATTGCCGCCCTGAAGACCGCACCGGAACAGTTCCGGGTGGTCTACCAGCCCCAGTTTGACCTGGACACCGGGCGCGTCGTCGGATTGGAGGCTCTTTTCCGGTGGCTGCATCCGGAGTTTGGCGAGATCTCACCGGCGGATTTTATCCCCATCGCGGAACAACGGGGCCACATTCATGATCTGACCGAGCATCTGTTGCGGTGCGTCCAGTCGGATCTCGACAGTGTGTCCGAGGTGCCGCTGCCCCAAGGGATGCGTATGGCCATCAATATTTCCGCCCGGCAGATTACCGATGCGCGTCTGGACCAGGTGCTTGGCCCCTTTTTCGACCGCCTGGCGGCCCTGGGCTGGCGTCCGGAGCTGGAAATCACGGAGACCCATCTGATGAGCCTTTCCGCCCGTTGTCTGCAGCGGCTGCGGAGGTTTGGCGAACAGGGCGTTGGCGTTGCCATCGATGATTTCGGGACCGGCTATTCCTCCCTGGCCTACCTGCACACTTTACCGGTGCAGGTCCTGAAGATTGATCGCCAGTTTACCCGGCAGCTGGGCACCGATGCCCGGGACGCGCGCATTGTCTCGGCCATTCTCGGCATTGCCGAGGCTTTGGGGCTGGAAGTGGTGGCCGAAGGAATCGAGAGTGACGAGCAGCTGGAGAAGTTGCGCCAGCTGCGGTGTCACCGGGGCCAGGGCTATCTGCTCGGCAAGCCCTTTGGGTGGAGTCAGGTTGTTGATGTTCTGATTGATGGACATCAATTCCGGTATGATTATGTGGCTTCCTGACCAGGTGATTGCAATATATGGCTAGGGTTTCGGGGCGATTTCCAATACAAAGAGCAAAATCCCTCAAAATTGTGTGGTTTTATGTCCCGGGAATCCTTGGCAACCGTAGAACTGGACGGCTTCCTCCGCCTGAATCGCGCCTCACTGTCAGAATTTCAGGCAGCGCTGCGGTTGTTGGCGGTCTTGCCATCGATTCAGTGCAGGTCGGCAGGCGACAGTGATTCGGCTGTTGGCGCCCTCTATGTCGCGCCGTCTGACCATGGCACGGTTATTTGCCTGGCGGTGGAGCAGGCATTGATGATTACCGGCTGGGACTCCCCCGTGCCCCTGTGGTTGCGCGTCCTGGCGGGCCAGGTGCGTATTGGCGAGAAGAGAGGGGGGCGAGACGTTCATAGCGACGCCTGCCGTACCGCCCCGGGGGCGTTGACGCTGCATCTGGCGCCAGGCACCCGGGTGGTCATGGTCATCCCGTCAGAGCGAATACCGGTACCGGTGGGGCCAGCTTCTCGGTCCGTCTCCGGCAGCACGGTCTGCTGTCTGATTGACCGTTTCCTTCTGCAGGCAAGGTTTTTTCTGGACAGTAAACAGGCCGTAGCGGGCACCCGGCAGCTGGTTTCGCGTCTGGTGGAACTGGAGACGACGGGCCAGGTTCTCGCCGACCTGGAGTTGCCAACGCTCGATCGCCGGGTACAACGAGCCATCGACCGGATCCGGAGCAAGCCGGACTGGCAATTCGACCTGCCGGAACTGGCCAGTCATGCCGGAGCCAGCGAACGCAATCTCTACTACCTGATGAAGCGGGAGACCGGGGTAACGCCCTATCGGTTCTATCAGCGTTGCCGGCTGGTCCGTGTGCGCCGCCGCCTGGTGGACTGCCAGTGCGAGGTACCCCACATCTCTCATTACGCCGCTGACGAGGGATTTAGTCATCTCGGGCGCTTTGCCGCGCTGTACCGAGAGCACTTTGGCGAACTGCCGAGCGAGACCATTCAGTGGCGGCGGGCACTCCTGGACCGGGCAGCCGGCAGACAGGCCAGCTGAGTCACCGCCTGATCCGCAAAAGAAAAAGCCCGGTTACCTTTTGGTAAGCGGGCTTTTTCAGTTGCGGCTGTCAGTGACCTGTGGCCGGTTTTCCGGCTTCGGCCTCGTCACCATACTCATCGGCGGCCGAGCCGTGATGATCCCGCGCCAGCAGAATGTAGAAGGCCGGCAGCACGAAGATGGTTAACAGGGTACCAATGCCCAGGCCGGCACTGATGGTCAGGCCGATGGCAAAACGGCTCTCCGCACCGGGGCCGACGGCGATCAGCAGCGGTACCATGGCGAAGATCAGGGCCAGGGAGGTCATGATGATCGGCCGCAGGCGGATGGCCGCCGCTTCGATCACCGCCTGGACCTTGTCCAGACCACGCTCCTTCTGCAACAGGTTGGCGAACTCCACGATCAGGATGCCGTTTTTCGACACCACCCCGATCAGGGTGATCAGCCCCACCTGGGTGTAGATGTTCATGGAGGCGAAGCCCAGCACGATGAACGCCATGGCACCGGCCACGGACATGGGCACCGAAACCAGGATGATGAACGGATCACGCCAGCTTTCGAACTGGGCGGCCAGGACCAGGTAGATCACCAGCAGTGACAGGAAGAAGGTCACCACCAGGGCGCTGCCCTGGGTCGCCAGCTGGCGGGTCTGCCCGGTGTAATCCGAACTGAATCCTTGGGGGAAGACCTCATCTGCGGTCTGCTCCATGAAGTCCATGGCGGTTCCCATGGCCACACCCGGCATCACCACCCCTTGCAGGGTGAGTGAGTTCAGCTGGTTGAACTGGGTCCGGTTGGACGGCTCGACATCGTGGCTGAAGCTCACGACACTGCCCAGGGGCACCAGGCCGCCAACGTCCGTGCGGATGTAATAGTCGTTGAGGGCCTGTTCATCCAGTCGGAACTGCTGGTCGACCTGGGGAATGACCTGATAGGAGCGGCCTTCCATGCTGAACCGGTTGATGTAGCCGCCGCCGAGCATGCTGGACAGCGCCTGGCCAATGTCCTGCATGGACAGCCCCAGGTCCGCGACCCGGTCCCGATCCACATTAATACGGGTGATTGGCCGGTCAAAGTTGATGGATTTCTGCAGGAACATGAAGTTGCCACTGGCCATGGCTTTGCCCTGCAGCTCGTCCGCCACCTGATCCAGCTGCTCGTAACTGCTGCCGGTGGTGATGACGAACTGGAACGGCAGACCGCCGCCGGAGCCCGGTAGGGACGGGCGCGGGAAGACCGCGGTTTGCAGCCCGGTGACGTTTTTCAGCTCGGCGTCGAGCATCGGCTGAACTTCAAACTGGCTTACCTCCCGCTCGCTCCAGGGCTTCATCTTGAAGCCGCCGAAAACCGCGTTGGGGCTGGTGATGCCCAGGATCATGAAGTCCTCGTTGTAACCGGGTACGGTGGCCATGCGCTCCTGAACCTCGTTACCATGCTCGCGCAGGTAGTCGAGGGTGGCGGTCTGGGGTCCAAGGCCCTGGTAGAACAGGATGCCCTGGTCCTCGGTGGGCGCCAGCTCGTTCTGACTCATCATCACCATGAAGTAGATGGAACCCAGCACCACCACGGCAAAAAACACCACCACGGATTTGGTCTGCATCAGTGACGCCAGGGCCGACTTGTAGGCACTCGAAAGACCGTTGAAGGTCTTCTCCACCAGTTCCTCGAAGCGTCCCGGGTTGCCGTGGGGCTTGAGGACCTTGCCGGACAGCATGGGTGACAGCGTCAGCGCCACGATGCCGGAAATCACCACGGTGCCTGCGAGGGTGAAGGCGAATTCGGTGAACAGCGAGCCCACCAGGCCGCCCATGAAACCGATAGGCGCGTAGACCGCCACCAGAGTGGTGGTCATGGCGATGATCGGCACGGCCATTTCCCGGGCCCCGTTGATGGCGGCTTCGAACCGGGATTCGCCTTGCTCGATGTGCCGGTGCACGTTTTCCACCATGATGATGGCGTCGTCCACCACCAGGCCGATGGCCAACACCATGGACAGCAGCGTCAGCAGGTTCAGGGAGAACCCGAACATCAGCATGATGAATGCGCCGCCGATCAGGGATAGCGGCACTGCCACCGAGGGCACCACCGATGCGCGAATGGAGCCCAGGCACAGGAATACCACCACCAGCACGATGAGCAGTGCTTCCAGCAGGGTTTTGATTACCTCATTGATGGAGTCCTCGATGAAGTCGGAGGCGTCATAGGCAAGCCGGACATCCAGGCCCGAGGGCAGCTGGCTTTCGATATCCGGCAGTGCGTCCTTGACCAGGCCTGCCACCGTCAACGGGTTGGCGCCGGGTGCCAGTTCGATGGCAACGTAAGTGGCCGGCTGCCCCTTGTACAGTGCCAGCTCGTCGTAGGTTTCCGAGCCCAGCTCCACGCGGGCGATGTCCTGGAGCCGGATCTGGGTGCCATCGCTGGTCTTCACCACCAGGTTGCGGAACTGGTCCGGGTCGGCCACATCGGTATCGCTGGTCATGGCGATTTCGACATACTGGCCCTTGGTGTTGCCCACCGCAGCCTGGTAGTTGTTGGCCCGAAGTTTTGCGACGACTTCCGGCGGGGTCATATCGACGGCGGCCAGTCGCTCTGGATCCAGCCATACCCGCAGGGCGAACTTGCGACCGAACAGCCGGGCCTTGCCGACGCCCGGGAGTGCCTGCAGCTTGGGCTGCACCACCCGGGTCAGGTAGTCGGTTATCTGCGGTACGGCCAGCTCGGTACTGTAGAAGGCAATGTACATCAGCGCGGTGGACTCGCCGGTGGTAGATGTGATCACCGGGTCCTGTGCTTCTGCAGGCAGC
>NZ_JAWLHI010000100.1:0-9916 GCF_041690455.1 Marinobacter sp. | reverse complement strand
CCAGGGCGTTGACGATGGATTTCTCATCCACCATGTCACCCAGGCCCAGCTCGCCACCATGGGGTTTGGAAAGCCGGATTACCTGCTCCGTGGCCGCGCGGGTGAGCGCATCCCGCAGGGGTGTACCGGGATTGACGAACGCGGCTCCGGGCAGATGCAGGCCCATCACTTCCACCAACAGCTGGTTACTGTTAGCGGTGCCATAGAAAGTGCAGGTGCCCGGGCTGTGGTAGGACTTGCTCTCGGCTTCCAGAAGTTCGTCCTTGCCCACCTTCCCTTCGGCGTACAACTGACGAATCCGTTGCTTTTCCTTGTTGGGCAGGCCCGAAGGCATGGGTCCGGCCGGCACCAGAATGGTGGGCAGGTATCCGAAACTCAGGGAGCCGATCAGCAAACCCGGGACAATCTTGTCACAGATGCCCAGCAACAAGGTGGCATCGAACATGTTGTGGCTGAGCGCCACCGCGGTGCTCATGGCAATGGTATCCCGGGAAAAGAGACTGAGCTCCATCCCGGGCTGCCCCTGGGTCACACCATCGCACATGGCCGGTGTACCACCGGCAAACTGAGCCACCGACCCCATGCCGTGGGCAGCCTCGCGAATGATATCCGGGAACTTTTCATAGGGCTGGTGGGCCGAAAGCATATCGTTGTAGGCAGACACCATGGCCACATTGGCCTTGTTCATGAACTTGAGGGTGTCCTTGTCGGCCTGGCTGCAGGCGGCGAAGCCGTGGGCGAGGTTACCGCAGGAAAGGGAGCTTCGATGCGGTGACTGTGCCTTCAGGGCATTCATCCGGTCCAGGTAGTCCTGACGCGTGGCACGGCTGCGCTCGATGATTCGCTGGGTGACCTTGTCGATGGTGGGATGCATGGCGAACTCCATTGCTTCGCTTATAAAGCTGTCATTAATGAATGTAATTTTACCTACTTTGCTTGATCATTCCACCCGCAAACGTTCATTTATTATTTTTTTGTTGTTATATTTACTACATCTCAAGGGGAAACCGAACAAAAATCAGACAACAAAGGAGTCACGACATGACTATCCGCATCGCAATCAACGGTTTCGGCCGCATTGGCCGCAACGTCCTCCGCGCACTTTATGAAAACAACTACCGGAATCAACTTCAGGTAGTGGCCATCAACGACCTCGGCGACGCGGAAACCAACGCCCACCTCCTTAAATATGACAGCGTACACGGCCGTTTTGACGGCGTCGTCAGCCACGATGCCGAATCCCTGACCGTAAACGGTGACCGGATTGCCATAACCGCTATCCGCAATCCGGAAGAACTGCCCTGGAAAGACTTCCATGTGGACGTGGTGTTTGAATGTACCGGTCTGTTCACCAAACGGGACAAGGCCGCCGCCCACCTGAGCGCCGGCGCCCGCAAAGTCATTATCTCCGCCCCCTCTCCTGACGCCGATGCCACGGTGGTTTATGGAGTGAACCACAACACTCTGCAAGCAGGCCATGATGTGATTTCCAACGCCTCCTGCACCACCAACTGCCTGGCACCGGTCGCAGAGGCCCTGCACAAGGCCGTCGGTATCGAGAGCGGCCTGATGACCACAATCCACTCCTACACCAACGACCAGAAACTCAGCGACGTCTACCACAGCGACCTGTACCGGGCCCGTTCCGCCACCCAGTCCATGATCCCCACCAAAACCGGCGCCGCGGCAGCAATTGGCAAGGTAATTCCGGAACTCGATGGTAAACTGGACGGACTGGCGGTCCGCGTTCCCACCATCAATGTATCACTGGTGGATTTCGGCTTCATTGCCAGCCGGGACACGTCGGTTGAAGAGATCAACGAAGCAGTGCGCCTGGCAGCGGAAAGCAACCCGATCCTGGGCTTCAATACCGAAAAACTGGTCAGCATTGATTTCAACCATAACGCGCTGTCGAGCGTGTTTGACGCAAATCATACCCGGGTGCTTGGCCGTCATGTAAAAGTCATGGCCTGGTATGACAATGAGTGGGGTTTCTCCAACCGGATGCTCGACAACGCCATCGCACTCATCAAAGCCAGTCAGTAACCGAACCAAAGGACAGATACCATGCTCAGGCGTACCAAGATTGTCGCCACCCTAGGCCCTGCCACGGACACCCCGGAAGCCCTGGCCTCCATCATCAGGGCCGGCGTTGACGTGACCCGGCTCAATTTCTCCCATGGCAGCGCCGATGAGCATATCGCCCGAGCCCGCCAGGTTCGCGAGGCCGCTGCCTCACAGGGGCGCTTCGTCGCCCTGCTGGCGGACCTCCAGGGACCAAAGCTGCGCATCGCCCGCTTTGCCGAAAACAAGGTGTTCCTGGAAGCCGGCCAGACCTTCGTGCTCGATGCCGCCATGGACAAGGAGGCTGGCACCTCCGAGCGGGTCGGCATTGATTACGAGCAGCTGATCTCGGACGTCACCCCGGGAGATATCCTGGTGCTGGACGACGGCCGCATTGAAATGGAAGTGGAGTCGGTGGGCGACCACAGCATTACCTCAACTGTGCTGATCGGCGGCCCCCTGTCTAACAACAAGGGTCTGAACAAGCGTGGTGGCGGCCTGTCCGCCGACGCCCTGACCGAGAAGGACAAGCAGGACATCGTGACTGCCGCCAAACTGGGTGCGGATTACGTGGCCGTTTCCTTCGTGCGCACCGCCGAAGACATGCACACCGCCCGCAGGCTGCTGAGCGAGGCCGGATCCGATGCCGGCCTGGTCGCCAAGATCGAGCGTGCGGAACTGGCCCACGACGAGGCGGCACTGGATGCTGTAATCGAGGCCTCCGATGCAGTCATGGTGGCCCGCGGCGATCTGGCGGTGGAAATCGGCGATGCCGAACTGGTAGGTGTTCAGAAACACATCATCAACCGGGCACGGACCCTGGACCGGGTGGTCATTACCGCTACCCAGATGATGGAGTCCATGATCACCAGCCCAATGCCGACCCGCGCCGAGGTATCGGACGTGGCCAACGCTGTCATGGATTACACCGATGCGGTCATGCTCTCCGCCGAAACCGCGGTGGGCGACTACCCGACCGAGGCCGTCGAGGCCATGGTGCGAATCTGCCTGGGGGCCGAAAAACACCCCTCCATGCACCAGTCCATGCACCGCATCCACGAGAGCATGGAACATGTCGACGAGGCGATCGCCCTGTCCGCCATGTACGCCGCCAACCACCTGAACGGCGTGACGGCAATCATCTGCATGACCGAAACCGGGGCCACTCCGAGACTGATGTCCCGCATCAAGTCGAGCCTGCCGATTTTTGCCTTCTCCCGCCACCACACGACACAGCACCGGGTGGTCCTGTTCCGGGGCGTCCAGACCGTGCCGTTCGATTCCGCCAGGATTCCGAACGAGCAGACCAACGCCCTGGCCGTGGCCCAGCTGGTCGAGCGCGGCGTGGTCAATGACGGGGATCTGGTGGTGATTACCAAGGGTGATTATGTCAATGCCCAGGGTGGCACCAACACCATGAAGATCGTGCGGGTCGGATCAGATATACGCTGATCACCGGCAAATACGAAAAAGCCCACCTGACACGGTGGGCTTTTTTTGTGGAACGGGTTCCGGCTCAGAGGCCGGCCAGGCTCTGCCTGGCAATGTCGGTCACCTTACTCCAGTTCTTTTCAGCGATGGCATCAGCCGGTGTCAGCCAGGAGCCGCCAACCGCCTTCACATTTTCCAGGGCCAGATAATCTTTTGCCGTGGTGCGATTGATTCCACCGGTCGGGCAGAAAGTCACATCCGGGAAGGGGCCAGCGAACGCCTTCAATGCCGGCCGGCCGCCGGCCACCTCGGCCGGGAAAAACTTGAATTCCCGGTAGCCGAACGCGTAGCCCATCATCAGCTCGGAGACAGTCGCAATCCCTGGCAGAAGTGCTGCCTCGGAGGTGACGCCGAACTCGAGGATCGCTTCGGTCACACCCGGCGTGATCACGAACTGGGCGCCCGCCGATTCCACCTGACGGTACTGGGCAATGCTGGTGACCGTGCCGGCCCCCACCCAGGCATCCGGGATGGCCTTGCGCACCTGCTCGATGGCGCGCACCCCGTGTTCGGTGCGCAGGGTAATTTCCAGCACGCGAATGCCGCCGTCCACCAGCGCCTGGCACAGGGGAACGGCGTCATCAGGGTCCTTGATGGCAATTACAGGCACCAGGGGGCAAGCATTGAGAACGGCCTGAACCCTGTCCCGGTGATAGTCGGATAGTTGATTCATCGGTTATCTCCAGAATTCTTTCAAGACGGGTTGTCAGAGCCGTCAGGGGCTCCAGAAGATTTGCAGCCCGGGCTTCAGAAAGCCGCGAATCGGCATGTTCATCACCTCATCCGGCTTTGATACTGCCTTTTCCAGCGTCTCCAGCTTGTCCGCACCCTTGAGGTGCAAGGCGGTGAACCGGGCCTCCGCCAGCACCGGGTAGGTCAGCGTGATCCGGCGCTGGACCTGGGAGGGCGGCGTCATGGCGGCCACAATCTCGGGATTGGAAGTGTCCATGGCCCGCGGTAGTTCCGGCGCGTCCGGAAACAGGGAGGCAGTATGGCCATCATTTCCCATTCCCAGGATCAACACGTCAATCGGCAGGGCCAGATCCCTGAGCTCGCGCTTGACCGCCTCAAGCCCCTCCTCGGGCGTTTCCCCCGGCTGTTTCAGGGACAGAAACCGAGCCCTGGCGGCATGATTCTGAAGCAGGTGCTCCTTGACCAGGGTGGTGTTGCTCGCCGGATCCCCCTCCGGAACCCAGCGCTCATCGGCCAGGAGAACATCCACCCGGCTCCAGCCCAGGGGCTTCTCCGACAAGGACCGAAAAAAAGGCAGGGGGGTGGATCCGCCGGACACCACCAGGCTCGCCCGCGACGACTCTGCCAGGCGCTGCTCCAGAAACCGGCTCACCGAGTCCGCCAGCGCCAGGGCGACTTCCTCCGGCGTTTCACCAAAGCAGGACCGGACGCCTTCTGGCAGTTCGATCTCAGGCATCTTCATACCAGCTCCTCCCGTCCCTGGTGATCATGGCAATGGAGGCGACTGGCCCCCAGGTACCGGCGGCGTAGCGCTTGGGCGGCTCGCCACTGTCTTTCCAGTTACGGATGACCTGGTCCACCCAGCGCCAGGCATACTCCACTTCGTCCCGACGGACAAACAGGTACTGATTGCCCTTCATGACCTCCCAGAGCAGTCGCTCATAGGCATCGGGAATCCGGTCGGTTTCGAAGGTTTCGGAGAATGTCAGCTCCAGCGGGCCCTGGCGCAGGCGCATGCCTTTGTCCAGGCCCTGGTCCTTGGTAAGAATCTTCAGGGACATCCCCTCATCGGGTTGCAGCCGGATGATGAGCTTGTTGTTGGCCAGGTGCTTCTGATCCGGATCGAAAATGTAGTGCGGCGCCGGCTTGAAGTGGATGATGATCTGGGAGAGCTTCTCCGGCAGCCGTTTGCCCGTGCGGATATAGAAAGGCACCCCGGACCAGCGCCAGTTCTCGATCTCGGCCTTGAGCGCCACAAAGGTTTCGGTGTCACTGCCCTTGTTGGCCCCCTCTTCTTCCAGGTAACCCGGCACCGGCCTGCCATCACTGGTGCCGGCGGTGTACTGACCGCGAACCACGTAGCTGTCCATGATATCCGGCGTGATCTGTTTGAGTGCCTTGAGTACCTTGACCTTTTCATCGCGGATGCTGTCCGCAGACAGGTCCGCTGGAGGATCCATGGCAATCAGGCACAACAGCTGGAGCAGGTGATTCTGGACCATGTCCCGGATCTGGCCGGCCTGGTCGAAATACCCCCAGCGCCCCTCGATACCGACACTCTCGGCGACGGTGATTTCCACGTGGGAGATGTGGTTCTGGTCCCACTGGGAAGCAAACAGGTTGTTGGCAAAACGCAGGGCAATCAGGTTCTGAACTGTTTCCTTGCCCAGGTAATGGTCAATCCGGAACAGCTGGTTCTCGTTGTAGACCGCGCCGAGCTCGTCGTTGATGACTTTCGACGACTCCAGATCATGCCCAATCGGCTTTTCGACCACCACTCGGGTTTTTTCGTTGCAGCAGCTGGCCGCTTTCAGATTGCGGGCAATGACCCCGTACATAGAGGGAGGCGTCGCCATGTAGACAATAAGTTCGTTGGCCGGAGCATCCCGCCAGCCTTTCAGGGCTTCGTAGCCGCCGGGATCATTGAAATCCAGCAGCTGGTAATCCACCCGCTCCAGGAAACGGTTGGCAATGTCAGCATCGAACTCCGCTTCCTTTACATGGTGCTTCAGCTTGTCGCACAGCTGTTTGCGCACGGATGGCGTATCCGCCTCGGTACGGGCAATCGCCAGCACCCGGCTTCCCTCCGCCAGCAATCCGGCCCGCTCGAGCTGATATAGTGCCGGGAACAGCTTCCGCTGGGCGAGATCCCCCAGGGCGCCGAACAGCATAAGGTCACAACGGGTATTGATATTATTGACCATTGGTTCCTTCTCTCCGGTATCGGACAGCAGTCACAGCTTTACCAACCGAGACCACTGATGTAGTAATTTTAAACAAATAATGACAGCTGAAAATCGTTTTTCCAAGGAAAATTTGGCTAAAATGATATTTTTACTACCCCAATCCCGGACGAAAAGCGGTATAATCACCACGATTTTCTTATAACCATTGCACCAGATGCAGGGAGTATCCACACCATGGCCGCGAACCAGTCGCACCGTGACGACAATCTGCTTGAAGATATACAGGCCCGGCTGGACAGCCTGAATAAATCCGAGCGCAAGGTGGCCGAGGCCATCCTCCGGGATCCCAGCGCTGCCACCCGCTACAGCATCGCGGCCCTGGCCCGCGCCGCAGACGTGAGTGAGCCCACGGTGAACCGTTTCTGCCGCGGCTTCTCCGCCACCGGCTTCCCGGACTTCAAGATCCGCCTGGCCCAGAGCATTGCCACCGGTACGCCCTACGTGGGCCAGAACGTGGAGCCGGACGACACCGTCGCCGAGTTCGCCGACAAGATCATGCTCAGCACCATTGCCAGCCTGGACAAGGCACGCCAGTCCCTGGACCCCAAGGCCCTGGCGACCGCCATCGACTACCTGATCCAGGCCAAACAGATCAACTTTTTCGGCATGGGTGGCTCCGCCTCCGTGGCCCTGGATGCCCAGCACAAGTTCTTCCGGTTCAATATTCCCGTCATGTCCTACGACGACGCCCTGATGCAACGCATGGTGGCCGCCGGCTCCCAGGTGGGCGATGTGATCGTACTGATCTCCTACACCGGCCGGACCAAAGAGACCGTCGAGATCGCCAAAGTCGCCCGTGAGAACGGTGCCACCGTGATCGGCATCACAAACCCGGAATCTCCCCTCGCCGACTGCTGCACCGTGGTCCTGGGGGTCACCGCACCGGAAGATACCGAGGTGTACATGCCCATGTCGTCGCGGATCATCCACCTGACGGTGATCGACATTCTGGCTACCGGCGTCACACTCAAACGGGGCGCGGATTTCCTCGGCCATCTCAAGAAGATCAAGGAAAGCCTCAAGGCGACCCGCTTCCCCCAGAACTGAAGGTCCAGCCCACCTCTTTCAAGTTAGCAGACACCTCCCGGCGCTACAGGACCAAGAACTCCAAACGCCGGGCACAAAAAAGGGGAGCTCAACCGGCTCCCCTTTTTTTGTGCCCGAGAGTGGTACCGTTGTTACGGACGCTCGACTTCCGCCTGGTCCCGCAGGTACTGCTGATAAGCAGTGTACTCGCGCTGGCCTTCCAATGATGCCAGGAACTGACGGATCTGCTCGAACTCCTGGCCGTCACGGTCCGCCTCGCCAGCGTTGACCGCCTCCAGAGCCACCACAACTGCCTGCTCGGCGTTCACGGTACTGCCATAGCTTGCAGCCCCTTCACCCGGACGTGGCAGGGAGAAGGCTGTCTGCATGACCGCCGGCGCAATGCCCCCGGCATTGCGGCCCTGGGCCTCGTAGGATTGCCACTGGCCGTCGTCAGTGCCTTCTATGGACTCACCTTGCTCGAGGCTGGCAATGATCGCATCGGCGCGCTCGGTCAGCGCCTCACGGGTCTCCTGCGCCACCAGGCGTTCACGGATCTGATCACGAACCTTGGCCAGTGGCAGCTGCTGGGCCTCGCGGTGCGCGCGAACACGGGCCACCACAGACAGGTTGTCGCCGACATCAATCAGCTCGGTGTTGTAGCCGCCGTTCAGGACATCGTCCGAGAACAGCTGGCGTACCAGACCGGCATGATCAAACGGTGCCTGCCCGCCATCGCGGGTTACACCGCTGATCTCGCGAACTTCCAGACCCAGTTCTTCGGCAGGACCGGCGAGGTCATCGGCCGCATAGGCAGAATCGGCCAGCTGCGAACGCACCTCGGCAAACCGCTCTTCCGCCTTGTTCCGGGCCAGCTCGCTGCGCAGC
This sequence comes from Marinobacter sp., assembly GCF_041690455.1. GTDB lineage: Bacteria > Pseudomonadota > Gammaproteobacteria > Pseudomonadales > Oleiphilaceae > Marinobacter. The sequence goes on along the minus strand of NZ_JAWLHI010000100.1, from coordinate 1,508 downwards.
TGTTCTTCCAGTTCAGCCAGGGGCGGTACCTCGGAACGTCGAACATCGTCAAGCCTGATCAGGTGAACGCCAAAACTGGTTTCCACCGGCCCGGAGACCTCCCCCTCTTCAAGGGCGAACAGGGCCTCTTCGAAGGCCTCGTCATAGACTCCACGACCAGCATAGCCGAGATCACCACCTTCCTGTGCGGAGACGGTATCAATGGAGTATTCCTCGGCCAGTGTCGCGAAGGACTCACCCGCGGCCAGGCGCTCCTGAATGGTGGCCATGGTCTCGCCGGAATTCTCTCCATCCTCGATCAGGATATGGGAAGCACGACGCTCCTCTCGCGCCAGGTCACCGGCCCGCTCCTCGTAATAGGCCTGAAGCTCCTCATCAGTGACTTCGATACTGTCAGCAAGGGATCCGAGAGAAAGTGCAATGTAGGCGGCATCAATCTGTTCCGGCTGCTGGAAGGAGCCGGCATTCTCCTCGTAGAAAGCCTCGATCTCCGCGTCGGTAATTTCTACCTGGTCAGCAACGTCGCTGGCAGGAATCGTCAGCACCCGGAAGTCACGGGTCTGGTTCTGGATCTGCAGTAGCTGGGCAGCATTTTCCTGGCTGGACATGCCACTTTGTACGATACCCGCACGAATCTGGTTAACCACATATTGTTTGCGCATGGCTTCGCGGAATTCGCCCACACCCATGCCCATGTTGCGCACCGTTGCCACAAACCGGTCCCGGTTGAACTTGCCGTCCACCTGAAACTGCGGCATCTGGGTGATCAGGGCGTCTATATCAGCGTCAGAAAGCGCGAGGCCCTGGTTGGCAGCATCTTGGGTCAGAACCGATTCCTGGATCAGGGATTCCAGGACATCTTTGCGGATCTGATCCTCATTCAGCAGGGACGGATCCGGAGTTTCCATCTGTGACAGGCGACGCTGGCTTTCAAGCTGCACCAGGCGTAGAAACTCGCGCTCGGTAATATCTTCGCCGTTGACCGTCGCTACCTCCGGCTCACCGGAGAAACCGCCAATGATGGCGTCCATTCCCCAAATGGAGAGGGATACAATCAGCAGCCCGATGATGATCTTGGCAATGGTGCCCTGGGCATTTTCCCGAATATCTTGAAGCATGTTACTCCCGAATCCCCGTCGAGGTCGTGCAGTATTGTTACAACGTAAAAAGGCGCACCCTGTCCGGAATGCGCCTTCAATTCTTCTGGGCGGCTGGCACGAGGCTGGCCGCCGGAGAAAGAACCGTTACTTGACGGCGTCTTTCAGGGCCTTGCCTGCCTTGAAACCAGGCACTTTGGAGGCCGGAATCTTGATCTCGGCACCAGTCTGCGGGTTACGACCGGTACGAGCAGCACGCTCTTTGACAGAGAAAGTGCCAAAGCCGATCAGGGTAACCTGATCACCTTTTTTGAGGGCACCGGTGATGGAGTTGGTCATTGCGTCCAGAGCACGGCCAGCGGCGGCTTTGGAGATATCTGCGGACTCTGCAATTGCATCGATAAGTTCGGA
>NZ_JAWLHI010000099.1:0-10046 GCF_041690455.1 Marinobacter sp. | reverse complement strand
TCGGTACTCTGGCCCTGGAAGATGCGGCTGTTGTGCATCAGGCCGAGGCGCCACAGCGGGGGCTGGAAGATGACTTCGTAACGGGTACGTCGATGGCCGGTGTCGCCCCGGGCGAATTCGTTGACCACGCCGGTGAAGCGGCGCAGGGGTTGGCCGTCCTGCCAGACCACCAGGTCGACAGGTTGTTCCAGCATAAATTCGGCAGAGACGTCAGGATCGGTACTGGCCAACTCCAGTCTTCCCTGGAACAGCTCGGAGAGGCGCTCGGTCAGCGCAAAGGCGACCACGGCGAAATGATCAGAGGGGAAGTCACCGACACGGGCGGTGAATTGCAATCCGCTTGCCTGGGGCATGTCTTCAGTCCTTGAAGGGTTGATTCGGTTCGTTGAATCGGTGCGGGGAATGTGCCATCGGATCCTTGATGGGGGAGCCCGCGAAGTTGGAGAAGGTACCAGTGCGTTCGGAGAAAATCCAGAGTTTGGGGGTGGACTTGAGGATGGGGTCAGATGAACGAGTTCATCAGACCCCTGAGCATGGCCTTGGGGTCTGAAGAAAGCCTTCTTCTGACCCCTTCTTAGGCCGCGGCACAGAGGAGGAGGTGAACTTGGGGTCAGATGAAGGTTTTCATCAGACCCCTGAGTAAGCCCCTTGAGCGGGAGCTCCGAGTATTTAGTCGATTGCCTCGCGCACTATCTTGCCGTCCTTGACCACGGCCAGGGTGGTCTCGGTGACGAAGCCGCCCTTGTCGGTCACGTCCGTTACTTCATACGGATTTTTGCTCGAATCCATGTTGGCCAGGGCGTTGCCGATGGCGCCGCGGATCACTTTCGGGTCGGTGGAATCGGTGGCGTCCATGGCTTCGACCAGGCCGTGCAGCGCGAGGTAGTTGTAGGCGGCTTCGGAGCCCGGCATCTTGCCGTACTTGTCCTGGTAACGTTCGATGAAGCTCTTGGCTGCTTCGGTATCGTAGACGCTCAGGGGCACCACGCCGATGGCGCCTTCCACCATCTCCATACCGCCGGCGACTTCAGCGACTTCGTCAATCTTGGCCTGATCCATGACAATGAAGCCGCCCTGGAAGCCCATCTGGCGCGCCTGCTGAACCACCAGGCCGGTCGGCTCGGAGGCACCGCCGACGAACATGACGTCCGGGTTCTCGGCAATGATCCGGCTGACGCCGGTGAAGAAGTCAGCCGACTTGTTGTAATCCATGGGGTTCTTGGCCACTACTTCGCCGCCTTTGGAGGTCCACTCCTTCTCGATCATGGACGCCCAGATCTTGGCATACTCGTGGGTGGCGCCTGCCATGCCCAGGGTTTTTCCCTGGTGCTCCAGAGCATAGTCGGTGAAGGCACGCACATAGCCGTCAAAGGTCGGCGGAATCCGCAGCGTCAGGGAGTTACCCTTTTCGGTAACCGTCGGCACGCTGGTGTAGGCCATGACCAGGAAGTCGTCCTTCTCGTTGAAGTCCTGCAGGGCAAACACGCCACCGGAGTGGGGAATGAAGACGGCGGGAACGTTGGATTCCTGCTTCAGGCGCTTGGCGTTGGTGGCGGCCTGTGCCGGGGAATACCGGTCGTCCAGGGACACCAGGTTAATGGTGGTCTTCTCGCCATTCAGGTCAAACCCACCGGCGGCGTTGATTTCCTCGGCGGCCATGCGCAGGCCTGACAGGGTATTTTCCCCGTACAGGGCAGCACCGCCACTGAGAGGGCCGGTGAAACCGATGTTGACCTCACCGGCCATAGCGCCGGCAGTCAGAGTCATACCGAGGGTAGCCGCTGCAACAGCCTGACCCAGTGTTTTCACTTTTTTTTTCATTGTTTTCTCCTGGTTTGTTGCGCTCGTCGTTGATCCGTGTCCGGAGCCATCAGGCTCCAATGTATGCTTTGCGAACCTGCTCGTTGCCGAGCATGGCTTCCCGGTCGCCTTCCATGACCAGCCGGCCGTTCTCCATCACGTAAGCCCGGTCGGCGATCTTGAGGGCGGCAAAGGCGTTCTGTTCCGCCAGCAGCACGGTGGTGCCGAGGCTGTTGATCTGCCGGATGGTCTCGAACATCTGCCGGACCACCAGCGGGGCCAGGCCCAGGGAGGGCTCGTCCAGCATCAGCAGCCGGGGCCGGCTCATCATCGCCCGACCAATGGCCACCATCTGCTGCTGGCCGCCGGACAGGGAGCCCGCCGGCTGGTTGGCCTTGTCTTCGAGAATGGGGAACAGCTCCAGCACTTCGTTCAGGCGTTTCTTGTTGCCCTCCCGGTCACGACGATGGACATAGGCGCCCATCATCAGGTTTTGCTGCACACTCATCTGCGGGAACAGCTTACGGCCCTCGGCGCATTGCACCACGCCGGAGGAAACTACGGCACTGGGTTTCATGCCGTTGAGGTGCTTGTCCTCGAAGCGGATATCACCAGCGGTCGGTTTAACCAGACCGCTGATGGCATTGAACAGGGTGGTCTTGCCGGCACCGTTGGCGCCAAGAAGTACCACCAGCTCACCGGTATCGACGGTCATGGAAATGTCGGTGAGGGCCTTGAAGCTGCCGTAGCAGACATCCACGTTCTCAAGCTGCAGCATCTTCATCACCTCCCAGGTAGGCCTCGATCACTACCGGATTGTTACGCACTTCTTCGGGCGTGCCCTCGGCGATCTTCTCGCCGTGGTCCAGCACCATGATCTTGTCCGCCAGGCTCATGATCATGTCCATCTTGTGCTCGATCAGGCAGACGGTCAGGCCGTTGTCCACCATCTTGCGCATGAGCGCGGCAAAGCCCTCGGTCTCTTCCGGGTTTACGCCCGCCGCGGGCTCGTCCAGCAAGACGATCTTGGGATCGGTCGCCAATGCCAGGGCAAAGGCCACGCGCTTGCGCTCTTCCTGGGTGATGTCGGCGATAAACTGGCCCGCCACCTGAGTCAGACCGACGAAATCCAGAGCCTCCATGGCCTTGTCCCGGGCCGCCTTTTCCTCCCGCTGAAGGCGTTTGCTGTTGATCAGCACGTCCCACAGCCCGGAGCGGGTGCGCAGGCGATGGCCGACGATCAGGTTATCCAGCACCGTCGCCTGCTCGAACAGGTTGGTGGTCTGGAAGGTGCGGCCAACGCCCAGCCGGGCCACCTGATCGCAGGGCATACGGGTGACATCCACGCCATCCAGCAGGATTCGTCCGGAGGTAGGCTGATGCAGACCGGAAATCAGGTTGAAGAAGGTGCTCTTGCCGGCACCGTTGGGGCCGATAATGGCGTTGATCTTGCCGGCCTCGAGATCGACAGAGACATCGTTGACCGCCGCCAGGCCGCCAAACATCTTGGTGAGGTGTTCTACCTTAAGCATTGTTCTCGGCCTCCCGTGCGCTGGCTGTCTGGACCTTGCTCGCCTTCTGTTTCTTGCCCGGGGCAAGGGACTGGGCCTTGTGGTGCATCCAGGTCAGGAACTGCCCGGTGATGCCCCGCGGGAAGAAGATCACCAGGATCACCAGCAGCGGGCCGAAAATGATCATCCGGTACTCTTCCAGGAATTGCAGGGACTGGGTGAGCCAGACAATACCCACGGTGCCCAACAGCGGCCCGGTCAGGGTTCCGATCCCACCCACCAGCAGGTAGGTGATCATGTCGAAGGTGTGGTTGATGTTGGCCTCTTCCGGCCCGATGAACCGCACCATACCCGCGTAAAGGGCACCGGCCAGGCCGGCGTAGGTGGTGGACAGCACAAAGGCAAGCACCTTGTTGCGCATCAGGTTGATACCCAGGGACTGGGCCAGCTCATCGCCGTTGCGGATAGCAATGAAGGTGCGGCCGAGCAGGGACCGGGACAGCCGGCCCATGAACCAGATGGAGAACACCAGGAACGCCAGCACCAGGTAATAGAAGGGCGTGGTCTCGGTGAAATCGACAAGGCCGAAACCGGAGGGGGCGGCAATATCCCGGACACCGATCGGTCCATGGGTCAGCTCCTCCCACTTGTCGATCAGCAGGTAGATGATGAAGCCCACGCACAGAGTGAAGATGGCGAAGTAATGCTCCTTCAACCGTAGGGAGACAATGCCCACGAAGAAACCGAGCACCGCGGTAATCACCAGGGCTGCCACGAACGCCGGCCAGAAACTCCAGCCGGCGTCGGCGGTGAGCAGGCCCAGGGTATAGGCGCCGATGGCGAAGAAGCCACCGTGGGCCAGGTTCAGCTGGCCGCAGTAACCGGTGATGATGTTGAGGCCATAGACCGCGATCGCCCAGACGAAGGCGGAGGCCATGACATAGACCTGGTATTCGTTAGCGGCCAGGAACGGAAACACAATCGCGAATGCCAGCAGCGCCATCTTGGCACCGGGCTTCATCAGCAGACTTCCAAGCTTGAACAGCATGATCAGTGCGCCCCCTTCGCAAACAGCCCCTGCGGGCGGACAGACAGAATCAGCACCAGCAACCCGAAGGCGATGATGTCCTTGTAGGCGGTGGAGATGTAGAAGCCACCGAACGCCTCGGCGAAGCCAATGATCATGCCGCCGGCGATGGCACCGGGAATGCTGCCCATGCCACCGAGGATGATGATGACGAAGGCCTTCATGATCACCAAATGCCCCATGGCCGGGTACACCAGGTTGATGGGTGCGTAGAGGCTGGCTGCCACTGCCGCCAGCACCCCGGAGATGGCGAAAGTCATCATGGCGACGCGGTTGGCGTCGATACCCACCAGGAACGCGCCTTCACGGCTCTGGGCCATGGCGATGATGGTGGCGCCGATCATGGTCTTGCGCAGGAACAGCTGCAGGACAATCACCAGGGCGAAGGCGCCAACGATGATCAGCAGCCGCTGTTCCGGAATGATCAGACCGTCGAAATTCATGATGCCGGTGAATGGTGAGGACAGACGGCGGAAATCGGAGCCCCAGAACATCTGCACCACCGCTTCCAGGAACAACAGTATGCCGATGGCGGCAATCTTGTCGTGGATGGGCGGGGAATTGCGCAGGGGGTGGAAGACCAGGCGTTCACACAGGATTGCGAGCACCGCAACAACTGCGGCCGAGCCGGCCATGGCAACCCAGTAATGCACGCCCAGATCCGTCATGAAGAAGTACGACATGAACGCACCGACCATGTAGAGCGCGCCATGGGCAAAGTTCGGAATGTGGAGAATTCCGTAGACCAGGGTCAGGCCGAGGGCTACGAGACCGTAGATGCTCCCAAGGGTTAACCCGTTGATGATTTGCTGGAAGAAAAGGTTCAAATCTGCCCCTCCGGTGTTTGTTGTTATCGGGCGTTATTGAGGCTTCAAACCGCAGGGCCAAATGGCCCTGCCGTCTTGTATGGAACAATTACACTGATCGTCTCAGCTGTCAACATTTTAAAATCCTGTTTCGCTGTGCGATCCTTAATTACTCAAAGGTACCGCTATTGAGACTCCTTCTTCCACTCTTCTTCCTGCAGCGCCCGCCACATCAGCTTGCCGGTGGGTGACTTCGGCAACTCATCGACGAACTCCACGATGGTGGGCACCTTATAGGCGGCCATCTGCTCCTTGCACCAGGTCGTGATGTCTTCGGCGCTGGTCTTGCCCTCGGCTTCCGGTGTCAGCACGATGCACGCCTTGACGGTCTCGCCGCGCTTGGGATCGGGCGCGGAGATGATGCATACCTCATGGATGGCCGGGTGACGGTACATCAATCCCTCGACCTCGGAGGGCCAGACCTTGAAGCCAGACGCGTTGATCATGCGCTTGACCCGGTCGACCATGAAGAAATAGCCGTCATCGTCGTAGTAGCCCAGATCCCCGGTGCGGAAGAAACGCTTGCCGTCGATCTCGACAAAGGCCGCCTCGGTCTCCGCCGGCCGGTTCCAGTACCCGATAGTGACCTGTGGGCCGCTTGAGACGATTTCGCCGGTCTCACCCGGCCCTTTCTCCTGCAGGGTGTCCACACCGATGATGCGGCTGTCCACGTCGAATACCGGGATGCCCAGGCACTGGGGCTTGGGGTGCGCGGTGGGATTGATGTGGGTTGCGGCCATGGTCTCCGACAGGCCATACCCCTCGATGTAGTCCAGCCCGGTCATCCGCTTGAGCTTTTCCGCCACCGCAACCGGCATGGCGGCACCACCGCCCCCGATCATGTTCAGGCTGCTGAGGTCGTACTTGCCGATATCCGGGTTGGACAGGAAATCTACCGCCATGGTGACGATGTTGGTCCAGCCGGTTACCTTGTAGCGCTCGATCAGCCGTGCCGCCGTGGTCCGCTCCCAGCGGGTCATGATCACCGAAGTCGAACCTGTGAAAATCGGGCCGTTCATCGACCCGGTCATGCCGGTGACATGGAAAAAGGGCAGGGTTGCCAGCTGGACACTGTCCGGCGTGGTCAGGTTCCAGAACACCCGGTGTACCGCCGTTGCCATCACCGAGCGATGGGTGTGCATGCAGCCCTTGGGCGCACCGGTGGTGCCGGAGCTGTAGGGAATCACCGCCAGGTCCTCGGGCGTTGCGGTGTGAGGGGCCGGGGTATGACCCGCTGCCATCGCCGCCTCCCAGGTGACCACACCCGGAACCTCTTTGGACCAGGCCGGGGCCGCCACTTCGGCGGGCAGATCCAGGTCGGTCTCCGGATCGATGTAGGTGTTATAGGAAGCAACCACCACCTGCTCCAGGTTGGTCTCACCGATCATTGGCACGATAAAACCCGCCAGCCCCTGCCCGGCCAGGCACACGGTGGCGCTGGTATCGGCAATGAAGTGCTCCAGCTCCGCCGCCCGGTTCATGGGGTTCACTGGAATGACCACCGCGTCGGCGCGCAGGATGGCATAGTAGGAAATGACGTACTGGGGGGAGTTCTGCATGTACAGCAGTACCCGGTCACCCTTGCTGACGCCCTGGGCCTGCAGGTAGCCGGCCATGGTTTCCACTTCCTCGTTGAGGCGCCGGTAGTTCATGGGCGCATCGTAGAAAATAATGGCGGTATGATCGGGATAGCGCCGGGCCGAAATCTCCAGGTTGGTATAAACGCTGGTTTCCGGCAGGGTCATGGTTTTGGGCAGTTCCTTGGGCCAGACCTTGTAATGACGTTCGAACATGGTTGTTATTCTCCCCAGGGTGAATCAGTCAGCCGCTTCGGCGGACAAATCAAAGGTGTCGGTGCCCCCTGGCAGGGGGTCTTCGTGTCGTAAGGGTGTGATGGCCACGGCTTTGTCCCGGAGCACGGTGACATCGGCATTTGGGGCCACAATGTGGCGGGAGCTGCGCTCAAAGCCGAGCCACCAGTACGGCAGGCTGCGGGCGTCACGCCCCGCCAGCAGCTTTGGGCGCTGGATGGAGCCGGTGGACTGCCGGCACCAGCGCGCCGTAGTGATCTCGCCGGCCTCGCAGGCCGGGAAATTGACGTTCCAGGCCCGGGCCTCGCCTGGCTGGTACAGCTTTCGGATCAGGGCTTCGCCGTGGGTTTCCACCGGCGACCAGCGAATGCCATCCCGGGTCAGAAATGCCTGGCTCAGGGCGATGGCCGGAATATTCATGTGCAGGGCACTGAGCACCGCGCCCACGGTACCGGAGTACTGCACCGAATCGCTGATGTTGGCACCGCAATTGACGCCGGACAGCACCAGGTCCGGCGGCCTTTCCCCGAACCACTCGGCCAGGGAATAGAGCACACAGTCCGCCGGCGTCCCCGAGACGGCATAGCGTTTGGCGCCGGTTTCATAGACCCGGAGCGGGCTGTGAATGGAAATGCTCTGGCCGGCGCCACTGCGGTCATGCTCCGGCGCGACCACCCAGACTTCTTCCGCCAGTCGTCGGGCAATGTTCTCCAGAATCGCCAGTCCCGGCGCATTGATGCCGTCATCGTTGGTGATCAGGATGCGTTCGCAAATCGGACCGTTCATAGTCTTTCCTCAGTTTCGTCCGTTCCGGGGACCATCACTGGCAATCTTCCAGCCGATGTCCGCGAGCAGGCTTGCGCGCTTGCCGACCTGGAGGGCATTGGCGTTGGCGGCATTGCCGTCCAGGGCGCGCTTGTAGACCCCCTGCAGGATGGCAGCGAGCCGGAACAGGGAAAAGGCCAGGAACACGTGCCAGTCGTCGATGCCATCGCGACCGGTCTTGGCGCAGTAGCGGGCAATGGTTTCCTGCTCGTCAGGAATACCCAGTGCCTCCAGATCCTCGCCCTGCAATCCGCGCATGCCTTCCATGTCCGAAGGCAGGTAATAAGGAAGGCAGTAATAGGCCAGATCCGCCAGCGGATGCCCCAAAGTCGACAATTCCCAATCCAGAATGGCGATCACTTCCGGCTTGTCCGGCGCCAGCATCAGGTTGCCAAAGCGGTAGTCGCCGTGGGCAATGGCGGTTTCGTCTTTCGCCGGCAGATTCTCCGGGAGCCAGGCCATGAGTTTGTCCATGGCGGGCAGGTCATCGGTTTTCGACGCCAGATACTGTTTGCTCCAGCGGGCTACCTGGCGGGCCACGTAACCCTCGGGGCGGCCGTAATCGCCAAGGCCCACGGCGTTCACGTCTACCGCATGCAGAGCCGCCAGAGTATCGATAGCCGAGTGATGTGCGGGCAAACGGTCCTTGCGATCCAGAGCGCGGAGCGCTGAATGGCTGATGATCCGGCCTTCCAGAAAGTCCATGACATAAAAAGGCGTACCGATGACGTCGCTGTCCTCGCACAACACCCGAACGTTCGGAACGGGCACATCGGTGTTCTCGGATAACGCCCGCATGACCCGGTACTCACGCTCGACCATGTGGGCGGACGGCAGGGTCTTTCCGGGCGGTTTCTTGCGCAGGACGTATCGGCCGCTGTCGGTGTCCAGCAGGAACGTGGGGTTGGACTGGCCACCCTGGAACTGTTTGACCTCCAGGCGGTTGCCGAAATCCGGCAGGGCCTTCTGGAGCCAGGCCAGGAGGTTGGCTTCATCGAATTTGTGGGCCGGGAGGACGTCTACCAATTCCGGAGTCATACTCATAATTACTCTATTTCTTTGATTGGGGGCAGCGGCGCGAGGGTGGGTCTGATTTTCTTTCGGGAAAAACAACTCGCTTCGCTCAGACAATTTTCCCTGCAGAAAATCAGACCCACCCACACGCCTCGGCAAACATTGACGCTTGCTTTCTCAACAAACTGTTTCGCCGCCGTCCGCTACGATGACCTGGCCGGTGATATACGCACTTGCCTTGGTGGACAGGAAGACTGCCAAACCCGCGATATCGACCGGGTCACCGATACGGCGGAGCGGGGTTTTGTCCTCGGCGCGTTTGACGCGGACGGGGTCTTCCCAGAGGGCCTTGGCGAAGTCGGTTTTGATCAGGCCCGGGGCGATGGCGTTGACGCGGATGCCTTTCGGACCCCATTCCACGGCAAGGTTGCGGGCCAGGGCGGCTTCTGCCGCCTTGGAGACGCCGTAGGTGCCGATCACGGTGTTGCCACGCAGGCCGGCGATGCTGGAAAGAAGGACTACCGCGCCCTCGCCTTTTTCCGCCATCTGCGGCAGCACCATGTTGGTGAGCCAGAAGGTGCCTTTGACGTTGGTATCCATGATCTTGTCCCAGGCGTCGTCGGTCATTTCAGCGGTCGGGCCGTAAACCGGGTTGGTGGCGGCGTTGCACACAAGCACGTCGATGCTGCCCCAGGCCTCGTTGGTCTTGTCGACCAGGTTCTGCAGGTCTTCTTTCCTGCCCACGTGGCAGGGAACGGCCATGGCTTCGAAGCCCTGCTCCTTCAACTCGGCAGCCACCTGTTCACAGGCGTCGGCCTTGCGGCTGGAGATGACAACTTTGGCCCCACATTTGGCCATTTCCTCGGCGATGGAGCGGCCGATGCCCTTGGTGGAGCCGGTGATGACGGCAACCTTGCCAGTCATATCAAAAAGCGGGTTAGTCATTGTTCGATCCTCATGCTCAATGCTTGGGGAACGAACGGGGAGGCCCCTGCCGGGACTGTGCAAAACATGGATGTTTTGCACAAGCCTAAAGGGACGTATTCACGGCGTGTCCCGGCAGGTGCCTCCCCGTTTGTTCATGCACCCGTATCAACGGGCCGGACAGAGATCAGCGGTATTGACGGAGTTC
>NZ_JAWLHI010000098.1:0-10050 GCF_041690455.1 Marinobacter sp. | reverse complement strand
CAAACGAGGCGCGCATTCTACACTGAACCGCCACCTTGTCAACCGCTTTCTGAAGAAATCTTGAAACCATTTTCTTCAAAGCTTTCAAGCAGTTACTCCCTCCGGCCGCCGCTGCGTCAGTGGCTTGTCCCTCAGAAGTGGTGCGCATTCTACAGCCCTCAGGGAAACTGTCAACGACGAATCTGAAAAAAATCCAAATTCGCCGCTCCCCTGGTTGCAGCGCAACCAGATCGATTACGCAGTAATCAAAACCCTGGCAATTTTCTTCTTACCGGCCTGGATGACGCAGTCATCACCCTCTACAAACATGCGATCACCCTCGAACTGCTTGCCATCCACATAGACAGCTCCCCGTCCGAGGACATCCCTGGCGGCAGCGCCATTCTTTACCAGGCCGGCCAGGCGAAGAACAGCAGCCATCGGCATTTCACTCTTCCCCTCGAGAGACACCTTCACCTCCGGCACATTCTCGGGAATCTCACCAAGCTCGACCCGATTACCGGCAGACTTGTGGGCAGTCTTCGCGGCTTCCTCGCCATGGAAGCGGGTGATGATCTCTTCCGCCAGCAACTTCTTGTAGTCCTGCGGATTGGCGCCACCTTCTACAGCCTTGCGGAATTTCTCCACTTCAGCCAGAGGCCGGAAGCTCAGCAACTCAAAGTAACGCCACAACAGTTCGTCCGGCATGGAAAGCAGCTTGGTGTACATTTCGCCAGGAGCATCATTCACACCGACGTAATTCCCCAGAGACTTGGACATCTTCTGGACACCATCGAGTCCCTCCAGAATCGGCATGGTCAGAATCACCTGCGGCTCCTGGCCGTAATGCTTCTGCAGGATCCGCCCCATCAGAAGATTGAATTTCTGATCGGTACCGCCGAGCTCGACGTCGGCTTTCAGCGCAACGGAGTCGTAGCCCTGAACCAGCGGATACAGGAATTCATGAATGGCAATGGCCTGCTCGGCGCGGTAACGCTTGGTGAAATCATCACGCTCCAACATTCGCGCGACCGTATACTGGCCCGCCAGCTTGATCATGTCGGCAGCGGTCATCTTGCTCATCCAGTCCGAATTGAAAACCACATGGGTTTTCTCGCGATCCAGAATCTTGAATACCTGCTCTTTATAGGAAACAGCATTCTCGCGAACCTGCTCCTCGGTCAGGGGCGGCCGCGTAGCACTCTTCCCGGTGGGGTCGCCAATCATTCCGGTGAAGTCGCCGATCAGGAAAATGATCTCATGCCCAAGATCCTGGAACTGTCGCAACTTGTTAATAAGGACAGTGTGGCCGAGATGAAGGTCCGGTGCCGTGGGATCGAAACCCGCCTTTATACGCAGGGGCCGACCTTGCTTCAGCTTCTCAACGAGCTCCTCTTCCGGAATCAGTTCGTCAACGCCGCGCTTGATGACGGCCAACGCTTCATCTATAGATGCCATGAACTACACGTCCCCGTTAATGTGGTGAAAGATTCAGACCGTTACAGACTTCAACAAAAGAAATCTGCGATTTTGCCGTGCACTTGTTAAAGTAAACGCTCAAATATTACACAGCCCTGAGTGAACAGGGCGGCGTATTATAGCAGTGACGTCGCTAGAAATCCGGAGGATGGAGCAGTAACCGTAATGTTCCACGCTGTCCCGCATGCATTTTATACGGTAATCTGTTGGTCTATACTTGAACAACAGCTTTAATTAGGTAGTTCAACCTGCCGGAATACCGATTAAAACGGGTGCGATACGTGCTAAAAAAGTTTCCCAAGACCCATATTACCCTCGCCGCTGCTACAACCGTTGTGGTGACAGCTGCCGTGCTGATGAGCCCGAGCAGCAATGTTGAAGCCAAGCGCATGTCCTATGCACTGGACCTTGAGCAGGGCACTGTATCCGAGGCGGACGGCAAGCAGGCTGGCACAGCCAACCAGGATCAGCCAATTTCCTCTGCGCCGGCAAAGCCAAAACTGTCGGAAGAGTCCGCGTCAAAAACAATGGAAGAAACCGTTGCCGCGGCACCGGTGGAACCACAGCTGGACTGGCAGACCTTCAAGATCAAATCCGGCGACACACTCTCCTCGCTGTTCAAGAAAGCAGGCTTCAATGACGGTATCATGCTTTCCGTCATTCATGGTGAAGGCGAAGCCGACAAGCTGCAGCGTCTTTACGCGGGTGAAACCATCCGCTTTGCCACCGATGAGGAAGGCGCACTGGCGGGTATCGAACTTCAGCGTAACTTGCTTGAGACCCTCAAGATCACCCGTAATGAAGAAGGCTTCAGCGGCAAAACCGACATGCGGGAACCCGAGGCTCGTCCGGCTTTTGCTTCCGGCGTGATTGACGGTTCCCTGTACCTGGCCGCTCGTGAGGCCGGCATGAATGACCGCCTGACCATGGAACTGGCCGGCATCTTCGGCTGGGATATCGATTTCGTGTATGACGTTCGCAAGGGCGATCGGTTCGAAGTAGTTTACGAGGAACTCTACGTCGACGGAGAGAAATTCGATACCGGCCGCATCCTCTCGGCACGCTTCGTAAACCGGGGTGAGGAGAATCTGGCGCTGCTGTATACCGACAGCAATGGTGACAGCGACTACTACACGCCCGAAGGCAAGAGCATGCGCAAGGCGTTTCTGCGCACCCCGATCAACGCGCGGGTATCCTCGTCATTCAACTTGCAGCGCCGGCATCCGGTACTGGATGTGGTGCGCCCCCATGAAGGTACCGACTACGCCGCACCTCCGGGCACACCGATCAAAGCGGCAGGGAACGGCACCGTTCGCTTTGCGGGCTGGAAAGGCGGCTATGGCCGCACGATCATACTGCAACACGGCAATAACATTACCACCCTCTACGCCCATATGAGAGGCCTGGCGAAGGGCATGAAAAAAGGTGTCAGGGTCAAACAGGGGCAGACCATTGGCTATCTTGGCGCTTCCGGCATGGTCACAGGTCCACACCTGCACTATGAGTTCCGTCTCAATGGGTCGCCGCGTAACTCCCGTACGGTGGATCTCCCGGATGCCAAGCCGGTTCCCGCATCCGAGCTGGCCCGGTTCAAACAGGTCACCGAGCAGCGGGTAGCCCAGTTCGACGTGTTCCGCGAAAACTACCAGCAACTGGCTATGGCTCGGGAAGACTGAGACCATGCAAGCCTGGCTCGGGCTGATGTCCGGCACCAGCATGGATGGCATAGACGCCGTGCTGGTGTCCTTCCGGGACCGTACCGTCCAGATTCACGCAACCCACAGCCTCAGTTATCCGGACGAGCTCCGCCAGCGACTGACCCATGCCAGCCAGAACCAGGCCAGCCCGGATGAAATCGGGGAACTCAACACCCTGACCGGCCAGCTGTTCAGCCAGGCTGCCTCCAAAGCGATTGCAGATTCCGGCCTGGCACCGGACAGCATCGGGGCCATTGGCAGCCACGGCCAGACCATCCGCCACCAACCTTCCGGTTCAGCCCCCTTCTCCTTCCAGATCGGCAACCCGGCTATCATTGCCGAGGTCACCGGCATCACTACCGTTGGTGATTTCCGCAGCCGGGATATGGCCGCCGGGGGCCAGGGCGCGCCTTTGGTGCCAGCGTTCCACAAGGCCTTTTTCGGATCGGACTCAGAGAACCGGTGCATCCTGAACCTGGGGGGCATTGCCAACATCACCTGGATTCCTGCCCAAGGCGCAGGTGCGGTTACCGGATTCGACACCGGCCCTGCCAACGCCCTGATGGACGCCTGGTGCCTGGACCAGACCGGTCGTCCCTACGATGCGGACGGACACTGGGCCCTGGAGGGGAACGTGGACCAGGCAATGCTGGATGACATGCTTTCCGATGCGTACTTCAAGCGCACACCGCCCAAGAGCACCGGCAAGGAGAAGTTCAACCTCGGCTGGGTGAAGACCATGATTGCTCGCCATCCGGAGCTCAAGCCGGAGGACATCCAGAGAACCCTGCTGGAGCTCACCGCGTTGACCATTGCGGACCAGATGCCGGAAACCGGCGTGGATACGGTCTATGCCTGCGGCGGCGGTACCCGTAATCCGGAACTAATGCGTACGCTGGCCCGAACACTGGCACCCGCACGCCTGGCGGAGACGTCGGAACTGGGGCTTGATCCCCAGTGGGTGGAACCGGTGGCATTCGCTTGGCTGGCAAAGCAGGCTATGGAAGGAAAGCCGGGGAATCTTCCGGAAGTAACCGGTGCAAATGGCCCCCGGGTTCTGGGAGCCATTTACCCGGCCTGAATCAGATCGAAAAGGAGCTGCCGCAGCCGCAAGTGGAGGTGGCGTTCGGGTTCTGCACTACAAACTGGGAGCCCTGCAAACCTTCCTGGTACTCGATGGTCGCGCCAATCAGATACTGGTAGCTCATCGGATCCACCAGCAGAACAACCCCGTCACGTTCGATGACAGTGTCGTCCTCGTCCTGATTCTCGTCGAAGGAAAAGCCGTACTGGAATCCGGAACAGCCGCCACCGGTTACAAAGACGCGCAGCTTGAGGTCGGGGTTGTCCTCTTCCTCAATCAACTCACGCACCTTGGCAACGGCACTGTCACTGAAAAACAGTGGGGAAGCCATCTGTTGCTGAACTACACTCAAGCTCGCCTCCGGAAACATCGTTTACAAAGTAGCGATTATGGTATTCCTGACTAAAACAATCAACTATTCGGACTTTCCACCATCTTCCAGCGCTTCTTCAACCGCGTCATCGGACCGAACCGCGGCAGCAGAGTGATCCGAACGATCCTTGGTCAACAGGCCCACCGGCTCACGCTGGTGAACCAGGTTACCATTGACCGTGGCGCCCATGGCCATCTCGATCAGGTTGTAATAGACATTGCCGTTAATGGCTGCCTTTTCCGCCAGCTCAAGGTGGTCAGAGGCGTAGACGTCACCGTTGACCGTACCATTGATGATGACATGGGGAGCGACGATATCACCGGTGACCTCGCCAACCTCCGAAATACGCAGGACTGCGTCACTGCCCTCTTCGGCCACAACTTTACCCTTGATACGGCCATCCACATGCAACCCACCGGAGAATTTCACATCTCCCTCTACCGTGGTCCGTGAGGAAACCAGAGTGTCAAAATGGCCTGCCGGCCGACGTGGTTTTTGCTGCTTTTTCTTACCGAGCATTTCAATTCTCCGTTAAATCATCCCAGTCAAAGGTTCGTTCTGCCTGCGAGGATTTGCGACCCTCGGCCTGTGCCACCACCTGGACTTCAACCGGCTCGAAATCGTCCGGCAGCGCCAGGGTTCCTTCCACATTCTGGAAGAAGCGGAAACGGAACTTTACGCCGAGATCTTCAATATCCTGAGACAGATCACGCAGGGCAATGACTTCTTTCTCTTCGTCGCGCATGCCGATGACATTGACTGCCACCACGCCGGAAATGTAGTTCTTGTTATTACCAACCTGGGTCAGGACCAGCTTGAAATCCCAGGCACCGGGCTGGTAGTCCGGGGCCAGGGTCAGGCTGTCGACCTGGAGCCCCTTGCTGGTCTCGGACGGCGCCATGATATTTTTATAGAAAGTCAGATCGGACTTCAGTGATGCGATGCGGGTTTCCAGCTCGACGATGGTTGTCCGCGCCTGTTTGAGGGCCTGGGCATCAATCGCTTTTCCCCTCTCCAGGTTGACCAGTTGCTGGCGCGCCTCTTTGTAGGTGCTTCGGAGATCATTGAGTTCCTCCTCCAGCACTTCGTTGGAAGCGGAGACATCCGAGAACCGGAAACCACCCTGGGCAAGCCCGGCCGCATAGCCGGCAAGCGCGGCGACTACGGTAAACGCCAACAGGATGGCGGTACGGCGAATGCGGTATCCGGGGCGATGGCGGATGACAACATACTCTTCCGCCGGCTTGCGTGGTTCGCTCACTGATCGTCCTTAAGGCAGTAACGCTGGAGCTTCGAGCCCCATGGTTTCCCGGAAACCGAACATGATGTTCATGTTCTGGACTGCCTGACCGGCCGCACCCTTGACCAGGTTATCGATCACCGAAGAGACGATAACAATATTGCTATCTTCCTGGCGATGCAGGGCCATCCGGCACTGGTTGGCGCCACGGACACTGCGGGTTTCCGGGTGGCTGCCAAAGGGCATCACATCAACAAACGGCTCGTCCCGGTAACGTTCCTCGTACAGGGCCTGAAGACGGCCGAAGCCGGCGGGATCTTTCAGCTCGGCATACAGCGTCGCCTCGATGCCACGAATCATCGGAATCAGGTGCGGCACAAAGGTCACACCCACCTGGCTGCCGGCGGCTCCGGTCAGGCCCTGGCGGATCTCCGGTAGATGACGGTGGCCCGAGGCTCCATAGGCCTTGAAACTCTCGCCAATCTCGCCATGCAACATGCCGATCTTGCCCTGGCGCCCTGCGCCACTGGCTCCGGACTTGGCATCGGCAATCAGACGCGCAGGGTCAACCAGCCCCTGCTCCAGCAGCGGCAGGAAGCCCAGCTGGACTGCGGTCGGATAACAGCCCGGATTGGCGACCAGCTGGGCACCCCGAATTTCTTCCCGGACCACTTCCGGCAGACCGTAGACAGCCCTCTCCACCCACTCCGGGGTTTCATGGCGCATGCCGTACCACTGGGCCCAGACATCCAGATCCTTGAGCCGGAAATCCGCAGACAGGTCAACGACACGCACACCGGCGTCCATCAGTTCAGGCACCATACGCATGGCCACACCGTGGGGCGTGGCAAAGAACACCAGGTCACAAGCCTTGAGCACGTTGGCATCGGGCTCGGAAAACTCGAGATCGAAGTGCCCGCGCAGGTTGGGGTACATATCCGCTACCGGCATGCCGGCCTCGGAGCGGGAAGTTATGCAGCTGACAGTTACTTCCGGGTGAACCGCCAGGATTCTCAGCAGCTCCACACCGGTATAGCCGGTGCCACCAACGATGCCTACTTTAATCACCATTTTCTCCAGCGACGTCGAATCAGGAATTGGAAGTTTGATGGTGTAGTCTACCATGATAAACCAACGACTTATTGCAGCGTGGAGGCCGACCGCTACAATGTTGTCACAAACCCGTTAACGCATTGTCATACCTGAACCGGAATCCCTGCGATCATGCGGAACATCTGGCACCAGATCACCGAAAACCTGATCCCTGTATTCCGCCGCAGGCTTTCGGGTGTCGACGCGCTTCCGCAACTGGCGGTACTGGGACTGTTATCCGGCCTGATCACCGGGGGCGTGATCCTGCTATTCCGGCTCGCCATCGAGTGGCCTCTTGAGTACTTCCTGCCTGGCACCGGATCCGAATCCTTTGAGCAACTGGACGTCCTGACTCGGGGGCTCTTACCGCTCGCCGGCGCCCTCGCTCTGGGACTGATGCTGCACCGACTGGCCATACACGACCGCAAGGTCGGTATTGTCCACGTGATGGAGCGCCTGAATTACCACCAGGGTTACATTTCGCTGCGCAGCGCCATTGTCCAGTTTGTCTCCGGCGTCAGCACGGTAGTAACCGGCCAGTCAGCGGGTCGGGAGGGGCCGGCCGTGCACCTGGGCGCGGCGTTCTCCAGCCTGATGGGGCAGTGGATGCGCCTGCCCAACAACAGCATCCGGACCCTCGTGGCCTGCGGTTGTGCCGCCGCCATCTCCGCCTCGTTCAACACTCCTATCTCCGGCGTGCTCTTCGCCATGGAAGTGGTGATGATGGAATATACCATCGCCGGCTTCACTCCAATCATCCTGGCGGCGGTGAGTGCGGCCATCGTGACCCAGGCGGTCTATGGATCGGAACCCGCCTTCAGCGTACCGGCGCTGACCATGAACTCCCTGACAGAGATTCCCTGGATCCTCGCCATTGCGGTAATCATCGGTATTGCTGCGGCGCTGTTCATCCAGCTGGTGGATGCCATGGGCCGCCACCACCATCAACCGGTGCTTCTGCGCATTGGTATTGCCGGCGCCCTGATGGTGCCCTTCGCGGTGTTCATTCCCGAGACCATGGGCATCGGTTATGACACGGTCAACGCAACCATCAATGGTAATCTGGGATTCTGGCTCCTGTTATCGGCAGGCGCAGCCAAGCTATTGATAACCTCGCTCACCATCGGGCTCGGCATGCCCAGCGGCGTCATCGGCCCGACCCTGTTCATGGGGGCGACCCTGGGCGGCGCCATGGGGCTAGTGGGGGCACAGATCGCACCGGACACTGCCTCCTCCGTTGGCTTCTATGCCATGCTTGGCATGGGGGCGATGATGGGAGCCGTGCTGCAGGCCCCGCTGGCCGCACTTATGGCAGTGATGGAGCTGACCCGCAACCCGAACATCATCCTGCCCGCCATGCTGATCATTACCACGGCCAGCCTGGTGACCAGTGAGGCCTTCGGCAAAAAATCACTGTTCCTGACCATCCTCAAGAGCCAGGGCCTGAGTTACCAGAACTCGCCCGTCATCCAGGCGCTGCGCCGGGTGTCGGTAGGCGCCATCATGGACCGCAATATCCTGCGTACGGAACGGCACCTCACCATCGAGGAAGCCCGAAAGATCCTCAAGTCCGAGCCCAAGTGGCTGATTGTAGAGGGCAGCAGTGGCCCGACGGCCCTGCTTCCGGCGGTAGACCTTGCCCGATACCTGGAGGATACCGAGGAAACCGCGGCCGAAGAGGAGATCGAGATGCCGGAATCCATCGATCTTATGGACATCCCCGCTAACCGTCGGGACGTTGCACCGGTACAATACCAGGCAACCCTCGAGGAAGCTCTGAACGAGTTCGATACCACCAATGCCGAGGCCCTTTACGTGCAGCGGCACGTCGCGCCCATGATCCAAAGGGTGTACGGCGTGGTATTGAAGTCAGACATCGAAAGCTACTACCAATACCGACGGAGTTAACGGATGCTGTGGGTAAAAGCGTTCCACATAATTGCCATGGTGTGCTGGTTCGCCGGCCTTTTCTACCTGCCGCGGTTGTTTGTCTACCATGCTGCCTGCAAGGATCAGCCGGGCCGTGACCGCTTCAAGATCATGGAACGCAAGCTGTATCGGGGTATTACCACCCCTTCCATGATCGCCACGGTGGCCCTTGGCATCTGGCTGATCAGTTACAATGTCTCCGGGTATTTCAGCCAGGGCTGGCTTCACGCCAAACTGGTGCTGGTTGCCCTGTTGATCATCTACCACTTTTATTGCGGCCATCTGGTCAAGGTGTTCCGGGATGACATGAACCACCGAAGCCATGTGTTCTATCGCTGGTTCAATGAACTGCCCGTGTTCGTCTTGCTTGCGGTGGTGATACTCGCTGTTGTCAAACCGTTTTAAGGAGCAGAGCCATCAAACGCTACACCCGTCCCCAGGTTCTTGTCCTGTCCGGGCTCGACCCCTCCGGTGGCGCCGGGATCCAGGCCGATATCCAGGCCATCACCTCCCTGGGCTGTCACCCCCTGCCGGTACTGACCTGCCTGACGGTACAGGATACGTGTAACGTCTATGACGCCCAGCCTGTGGACAGCTCACTGATTCGCAGACAACTGGAGTGCATTGCAGCGGATGCCCCCATCCATGCCATCAAGACCGGGGCTCTGGGGAACGCCGAGGTTGTCGATGTCCTGGTGGAGTTCATCAAGTCCCGGCCCGGAATTCCGGTGATTACCGACCCGGTAATCAAAGCCGCTGGCGGTGGTGACCTGGCGGACGAAGCGCTCATCACCGCCATGAAGGAACGCCTGTTTCCGCTGGCCGAGATGATCACACCAAACGGCATTGAACTGGCCATGCTCGGTGGCAGCGAGGAGCCGGAGCAGGCAGCGAAGCAGCTGATGGATCGGGGCTGTGAATCGGTGCTGGCCACCGGCGGCCACGGTACCGGCCTTCATATCATCAATACCCTGTACAACCACAATCCGGAACCCATGCGGTGGGAGATCGAGCGCGTGGGTGGTGAATACCACGGCACCGGCTGTACCCTGGCCGCGGCCATTGCGGCCGGACGGGCATCCGGGCTGTCGGCCCGGGCCGCCATTTCCCAGGCCCAGAATTACGTCAACCGGGCGATTCTCCATGCCCTGGAGGTGGGCAAAGGCCAGCCCGTTCC
>NZ_JAWLHI010000097.1:8816-10375 GCF_041690455.1 Marinobacter sp. | reverse complement strand
AGTGTCTCCCCGAGCTGGGCTCGAAACAGCGTCAATCGGATTAAAAGTCCGTTGCTCTACCATCTTAGCTATCGGGGAACAATGTAGAAGTGGCGCGCATATTAAGCGCTTTGATTTGAGTCGTCAACCCCCTGAATTGAAAGGTTAAAAATTGTACGGAAGCAAGACGTTACGGTACCGGCCGCCAGTGTGGCTAAGGAATGGCCACGTGCAATCGGTGTGGCCAACCCTGTTCCGGTCCGTGCCGATGCAGGAGCCGACCCGGGAAGTACTGCCCACCTTGGATGAAGACGAGCTACACCTGGACTGGTATCGCCAGGGCAGCGATCGTCTCGCGGTGATCTCCCATGGCCTGGAAGGTCACAGCCGCCGGCCTTACGTCCTTGGTCTGGCCAGGGCACTGCTGGCCGAAGGTTGGGACGTACTGGCCTGGAACTACCGTTCCTGTGGCGGAGTGATGAACCTCCAGCCCCGTTTTTACCACAGTGGCGCCACCGAGGATCTGACTCACGTGGTCAGTCACGCCCTTGCCGGCGACTACAAATCGCTGTTCCTGTCGGGCTTCAGTATGGGGGGCAACCTGACGCTGTTGTACCTGGGGCAGCAAGGCGAGAGAGTGGATAGCCGGATTTGTGGCGCCGTGACTTATTCCGTGCCATGTGACCTGGCTGGCAGCGCGGAGATGCTTGCACTTCCCAGTCGTCGAATCTATATGCAGAGATTTCTGAAGGACCTGCACGTAAAAATGCAGGTAAAATCCAGAAAGTTTCCGGGTCTTATTGATATAGAAGGATTCGAGTCGATCCGGAATTTCAGGGAATTCGATGACCGGTACACCGCGCCCCTCCACGGGTTCCGGGATGCCGAGGACTATTGGGCCCAGTGCTCAGCCTTGCCGCGTCTCCGGGATATCCGGGTACCCGCCTTAATGGTCAATGCCGCCGATGACCCGTTCCTGTCTGCGAAGTGCTTTCCTGAATCACGCAAGTTGCTGGGTGCCCATGTGCGCCTGGAAGCACCCCGCTGGGGCGGGCATGTTGGCTTTGTCGAGCATGCCCGGGACGGTTTCTATTGGTCTGAACGCCGCGCCCTGGGCTTCCTCAGCCACCTGTCATGAACCAGTAGCGGCTGTACGCGCCTCTTCCAGCATGGGTTCGAGCACCGGCCAGACCTTGTCGAGCAGCTTCGGTTGCGCTTGTTCGGTCGGGTGAATGCCATCTTCCTGCATCATGTCCTCATGGTTGTAGATGCCATCCAGAAAGAAGGGAACCAGTTCGGTGTTGTACCGGTCCGAGAGGGTCGGGTACAGCTCTGCAAACATCTGTGTGTAACGGGGCCCGTAGTTGGGCGGCATCTGCATGCCGACCAGCAGCGCCTTCGCCCCGGATTGCTGGGTATTTTCGATCATGGCCGCGAGGTTGGACTCGATCACGTTGGGTGGGAAACCCCGAAGACCATCATTGCCACCCAGTTCGATGATCACGACATCAGGGCCGTGCTTTGCGATCAGCTCCGGCAAGCGCCTTGCGCCACCATCGGTGGTTTCGCCACTGATACTG
>NZ_JAWLHI010000097.1:0-8806 GCF_041690455.1 Marinobacter sp. | reverse complement strand
CCAATGACTGAGTCCGTTCTGTTCCAGGCACTGGCGCAGCAGTTGGACCCAGGCAGTTTCGGAGGGCACGCCATAGGCGGCACTGAGGCTGTCACCCATGATCAGGATGGTATTCTGACTGGCCAGTGCCGGAGCGGCCAGGGCGGTGAACAGCACCAGAAGGATTGATCTGGCATGCAGCAATAGCGTATCCATAGACAGTTCGTTTACCTTGATAAAACGTTTCACACCATTGAGCCGGGAGTACCCGTGAATCAGATGACCAAACCGACGGATGAAAGTCATCCACCGATGTTGCGTGCAAAAGACCTGACCCATCGGGTCCGCCTGGAAACCGATACGTTGACGATCTTGCAGGGGGTCAACCTGGAAATCAATCGTGGAGAATCAGTAGCGATCGTCGGCCGGTCCGGTTCCGGGAAAACAACGTTGCTGGGGCTGCTCGCGGGGCTGGATACACCAACCGAGGGTTTGGTGGAACTCGACGGCGCCATCATCAGCCAGCTGAGCGAAGACCAACGGGCGAAATTGCGAGCCAGCCGGGTCGGCTTCGTGTTCCAGTCTTTCCAGCTGCTGCCGGCGCTGACCGCCCTGGAGAACGTCATGCTGCCGCTGGAGCTGGCGGGCATTGAGGATCCGGAGAAGCGCGCCCGTGAACTACTCGAGCGGGTCGGCCTCGATGAGCGTCTGACCCACACACCGCGCCAGTTGTCCGGCGGTGAGCAGCAGCGGGTGGCGATCGCCCGGGCCTTCGCCTCTGATCCGGTGGTGTTGTTTGCCGACGAGCCTACCGGCAATCTGGATAACCGCACCGGCCAGGCAGTCTCGGACCTGCTGATGGCCCTCAACCGGGAGCAGGGCACCACCCTGGTGATGGTGACCCATGACGAACATCTGGCGGCGCGGTGCTCGAGGCAGTTCCACATCGAGGCAGGACAACTGACCGAGCCCAACGAGCTCGGGGAGTCGGTATCCTGATGGCGGCCGAACAGAAACTCATGTCCGTACGCCGTGACTGGCGCGAACGGGATGTCCGGGTGGTGCTGGCCGCTCTCGTGATCGCCGTTGCCACCGTGGCAACCATTGCGCTGTTCGCAAGTCAGCTTCAGCGGACCCTGGTCACCTCCGCCAGTTCTTTCCTTGCCGCCGACCGGCAGCTGGAGGCCGAGAACGGGCGGCCGATCCCGGATTCGTGGTTGCAGGAAGCCGATGCCCGGGGTCTTGAGACCGGGCAGATGGTTGAATTTTCCACCATGGTGTTCGGCGGTGAGGGATTCCAGCTGGTATCCGTCAAAGCCGTGAGCAATGAGTATCCGCTCCGGGGTCAAATAGAGATTCAGGAGGGACCGGACAGCCCCCGGGAGCTCGTCTCATCCGGTCCCGGGCCGGGTGAAGTCTGGATCAACCCGCGTTTGCTGCGGCTTCTGGAGCTTGAAATCGGTGATTCGCTGGAAGTAGGCAATCTGGAGCTGATGGTCTCGGGCTTGCTGATTCGAGAGCCGGACGGCGGTTTCCGCCTGTCCGCACTGGCCCCGAGAGTGATGATGCACAAGGATGACGTGCCATCCACGGGCGTGGTTCAGGAAGGCAGCCGGGTGGAATACGTTTATCTGTTCGCAGGTGAGGAAGCTGACCTGGAAGGCTACTACGAGTGGCTGCAACCGCAATTGGAGCCCAGCCATGAATGGGAGGGCGTGCGGGACGGTGAGACCTTCTCCCGGTCGCTCCAGAGAGCGGAACGCTTCCTGCTGCTTGGTGGCAGCCTGGCCGTATTGTTGGCCGCCGTCGCGGTGGCTGTGGCCAGCCGGCAGTATGCGTTGTCCCAGCGGGACACGGTGGCATTGCTGAAAACCCTGGGGCTCAATGGTGCCGGCATCGGGAGGCTGTACCTGAGACGGCTGCTGCTGTGGGGCGTGACCGGCATTGTCGGCGGCCTGCTGGTGGCCATCCCGCTGTTCTGGCTGCTGGCGTCCATGCTCAGTGATGTGCTGGAGCGCCCGGTGGATATCTACCTGGATCCGGCCGCACTGGCCCCCGCGCTGCTGACTGCGCTGGTTTCGCTGTTTGCATTTGCCTATCCGCCCATTCGCCGGCTTCGGAACGTGCCGGCTATGCGGGTGCTGCGCAGTCAGCCGGGCGAGCGTGGGCGTGAGGCCTGGCCGGATATGCTGGTGGCCATTGTCGCCATCTTCGGACTGGTGTGGGTTTATGCCGGTGAACTGGCCCTGGTGGTATCACTGCTCGGTGGTCTGGTATTGCTTTTCGCGGCCCTGGGGCTGCTCGGATGGGCGATGGTCACGGTCTTGCGCCGCGTTCGTGGTGGCGGCAACGCCTGGCGTCTGGCACTGGTGGGCCTGTACCGGCACCGTAACGCCAGTCTTTCCCAGATTGCGGTCTTCGCCATGACCCTCATGCTGGCGGCGACTCTGGTGCTGGTCCGCACTTCGTTGCTGGACGACTGGCAGGCACAGCTGCCGGACGATGCACCGAACCACTTCCTGATCAACATTGCGCCGAATACCGTCGACGAGGTAGCCGGATTCTGGGACGAGCAGGGGCAGCCTCTGGAAGAACTCTATCCCATGGTCCGGGGCCGGCTCACCGAGCTGAACGGACAACCGGTAAAAGAAGCGGTCAGCAAGGACGAGCGCATCGGCGCCCTGAACCGGGAATTGAACCTTACCTGGATGGATTCGTTGCCGGAAGATAACGAAATCGTCGAAGGGCAGTGGTTTGCCGATGGCGACCAGGAAGGTGTTTCGGTTGAAGCGGAGCTGGCCGGGCGGCTGGGCCTCCAGCTGGGCGACGAGCTGACCTTTACCATCGGGTCGGAGAAGGTGACCGAGACGGTGACCAGCATCCGTACCGTCCAGTGGGACAGCATGAAGCCGAACTTCTATATGGCGTTCCCGCCGGGCGGGGGGCTGGAAGGATTGCCCGCGACCTGGATTACCAGCTTCTATCTCCCGCCGGAGAAGAAGACGGCGCTTAATGACTTTTCACGCCAGTTCCCGACCGTATCGGTGCTGGAGATTGATCACATCATCAGCCGGATACAGGAAATCGTGCAGCAGGTGACCCGGGCCATCGAGGCGATTCTGGCCCTGATCCTGGCCGCTGCGCTGGTGGTGATGGCCGCCGTGGTCAGTGCCACACTCCAAGACCGTCAGCGGGAAGGCGCGTTGCTCCGGACCCTGGGCGGGCGTCAGTCCCTGCTGGTGCGCAGTACCATGCTCGAGTTTGCGGTGCTGGGTGGTTTTGCCGGCCTGCTCGGTGTGGTCGCCGCGGAGGCGGCGGTTTACGCATTGCAGTTCCGTATGTTCGAAGGCAGCTTCAGCTGGCACTGGCAGGTGATTGTTCCGATCCCGGTGATCAGTGCCATTGTGCTGTCCCTGTTCGGACGCTGGCAGCTGCGGCCCGTGCTGAGCGTTTCGCCCATGTTGTTACTGCGCCGGCTTGAGTGAGCCTGATCAGCGGTAATTCGCGAGGATGGCTTCCAGTTCGCCGTTCTCGCGGATTCTGGTCAGTTCGCGATTGAATTGGTCGGCAAAGTCCTGCCAGTCCTTGCGCAGCATGATCCGGAACCCGAAGGTGCTGATGCTTTCCCCGGAAGTGCGAAAATGGTCCCGCAGGCCTTCGTTTCTCAGGAACCACTTGCCCACCAGCCGGTCGGCGACGGCGGCGGCGAAGCGGTTTCCGTGCAGCACATAAAAGAACATGTCCCGATCCCGGGCCACGTCAAAGCGGCGAATCCTGCCGGATTCGAAATGCGGTTCCAGCGTTGGATAGATGTAGCCCAGGTGGGTCACGATGGTCTTGGAGAACAGGTCCTCCGGGGTCCGGTAAGTCAGTTCCGAATTCTTCGGGAAGAAGAAAACCTCCTCGATTGCCACCACCGGATCGGTGAACAGGAACTTGTCCGGCTCATCGGTCCATTCCCGGGCCCGTGGCGTGGCATCGATGTATCCCTCAAGCAGCATCTGATCCACCCGTTTACGGGGAATCTTCTCCGCGATCAGTTCATAGCCGAGCCGGTCCGCAATAAGGGACATAACATCCCACATGATGCCTGAAGGCGCACGGTTCTCAACGATGAGGTAGGGCGGGTAACCGTTCGGGGAAACGTTGAAACGCAATGTCTGTTTTTCGGAGGTTGCGCTGGCGGTTGCCGGGAACAGGATGGCCGTGGACAAAAGAAACAGGGAGGCCAGGGCCAGGGAGGAGGTCTTGCGGTCTGTCATTATTGGACTCTGATGGCGTCGTGAACGTTACTCAGGGTAATCCGGCTACCTCCCTGCCAGCTTGCCGTGCAATTGTTACCGTAATGACGGCCGATTTCAATTATTCCGGTTCTTTCTTTTGCTCTGGGTCGAACGGGCCCGAGGGCCCGTTGCTCACTCAGGCCCAGGCCCGGCGCAATACCGCGCGGGCATCTTCCAGGGTGACTTCCTTCGGATTGAACATGATCGAACCATCATCAAGGGCCATCTCGGCAATCTGGTCCAGCTGGCTTTCCTGCACCTTGCCGGTTTCCTTCAGGGTCCGTGGCAGCTGGCAGCGCTTGTAGAGCTGGTCCCGCATCTTGCGGATGGCGGAAATGGTGGCTTCAGCACGGCGGGCTGCGGGAGTGGCCGAGTAGACTTCCGGCCCCTCAAGATACAGCAGCAACTCACCCAGGGGCTCCCGGATCGACTCCAGGTTGTACTCCAGCACGTAAGGCAGGTACAGGCTCATGCACAAGCCATGGGGCAGGTGGCAGATCGCCCCGGTGGCGTGCCCCAGGGAATGCACCAGGCCAACCATGGAGTTGGAGAAGGCGATACCGGCCATGGTCGAGGCCTGGGCCAGCTCCAGTCGCCCTTCGGCATCCTTGGGATTATCCATCACATTCAGCAGCGACTGGCTGATCTTCTTGATGGCCGCAGTGGCATAGGCATCGCTGAGTGGATTCTTCGCCATGCAGGTGAACGCCTCGGTGGCGTGGGTCATCGCATCCATGGCGGTTGCCGCGGTGATGTGAGGCGGCAGCGTCAGGGTCATCCGCGGGTCGATGATGGCGGCATTGGGCAGCAGGAATGAGGAAGTGAATGGCAGCTTCACGCCCTTTTTCTCGTCGGTGATCACCGCCACCGCGGTGACCTCGGAGCCGGTGCCGGCGGTGGTCGGAACCACGAAGAACGGCTTCAGGGGGTGCTTGAGGATGCCGGCACCGCTGTATTTGGCAATGTCGTCACCGCCTTCGGACACCAGGATGTTCACGGCCTTGCCGGTATCGATGGCCGATCCGCCGCCCACAGCGATAATGGCGTCGCACTTTTCCTGCCGGTAAATACCGGCGATATCACGGACGACGGACGTGGATGAATCCGGCGGCACGTCATCATAGATGCTGACGATCTCCAGGCCGCTCTCCTCACAGGCGGCAATCACCGGGTCCAGCAGACCCGCGGCGCGAACGCCCTTGTCGGTCACGATCATCGGCCGCTTCGCTGCAAGTCCGGTCAGTTCGTAGGGAATGTGCTCAAGGGCAGCCTTGCCGGCAATGACTTTGACCGGGCAGAAGAACTCGTAATATTTTTGGCTCATTTAGGGTCTCACTGTCTCGACAAAATTGGTGGCAACCTTCAGGTAGATCCGGGCAGCACTGATCAGCTTCTCCGGCAGATGCAGGTTGGCGGGGTACTCCTTCACCGCCCGCTCGGCAATCATCTTGGGCAGGATGAAGGTCTCCAGCCTGTTCAGCACACGGGTCATACGCACCGCGTAACTGACGTCACCGTCCACCAGCATCCGGTCATTGGCAAACGCCTCCGAGGTTTTCTCCTGGAAGGACAGCACCAGAAAGGCATGGGCGATGTGCTTGAACTGGATGGACAGGTCCACCGGCCGCGGGGCGGACTGGCCGTGGTAGTGGAAATGGCCGTCTCCGGTGTGCTCGACGATCAGGCGAGGTCCCTCGGGCATGACCATCATCTCGAATAGCAGTCCTTTCGGAAGTGCCCGGGCCTCATTCTGCACGGTCTCGTCCACTTCACTGACTGCCTGCAAGGCCCGCCCCATCACCTGGAACATTATGTCCACGTAGAGTCGGCGCGCCTGGAACACCATAGGCTGGATACGTTTGAGCAACATGGCCGTCGTCCATAGTCTGTTGTTGATACCACTGATTTTTAGAGTTAATGCTCTAAAAGTCAATGCAGGCAGTGACGAAGATTTGCCGTCGCTGGGGCAACAGGAGATCTCACAACGAAAAAGCCGGGCCGCTTTCGCGATACCCGGCTTTCCTGGAGGCGGGGAGAGGGCTACTGGGTAAGTGCGGCCAGCTTGCGCTGGGCTTCCTCGCCCACATCGCCGCCGGCCTTGGCAGCCTCGCTGTAATAGGCCATGGCCTCGTCACGGCGGTTCTGCTTGACGGCGACATCGCCCATGCGCAGGTAGCCGATGGATGTGCGTACCACGTCATTGGCCTTGGTCAGGTGATCCCTTGCCTTGTCGATCTTGTTCAGGGCCAGGGCATTCAGGCCGCTGCGAAGCTGGTACTCGAACATCTCCGGGTACAGGGAGACGGCCTTGTCAAAATCGGCTTCGG
Organism: Marinobacter sp.; assembly: GCF_041690455.1. Lineage (GTDB taxonomy): Bacteria > Pseudomonadota > Gammaproteobacteria > Pseudomonadales > Oleiphilaceae > Marinobacter. The sequence goes on along the minus strand of NZ_JAWLHI010000097.1, from coordinate 2,217 downwards.
CCTTCTCCATTTTTTTCTGCTGCTGGTAAATGCGCCCTCTCAGGGAATAGAACATGGCTTCCCGCGGCAGGATGCGGATAGCCTCGTTGATTTTGCCGAGGGCGGTGTCGTATTCCTTGTTGGAGGCCAGCTTCAGGGCCTCGTCATGGGCGTCGTAGGCTGGCTGGAGCTCCCTCAGCCTGGCCAGCTTGCGCTCATAGACATCCGCACCCCGATACCCGCCGGCGCCGATCTTGCTGACCAGCTCCCGGTTCTCGGCCACACGCCTGGCCGAGGGCGGGTGCGTGGCGAACAGGCCCTGGATGAAGCCCTGGTCGCGGCCTTCACTCAGCTCCAGGAACAGCTCCTGCAGTTCCACCGCCGCCTGGGGATCGTAGCCGGCCTCTTTCATGTAATTGATGCCGTAGTGGTCCGACTCCAGCTCATCCCCCTGACTGTACTGGGCCAGGGCGAGCTGCGCACCGAGGGCTGCGCCGCCCATGATCAGGCCGGCCCACTCGTTATCGGATACCGCAAACCCGAGCCCAGCCACACCCAGGCTGATCAGCTGGGCCTGCTGCATGCGCTGGACACTGTGGCGGGCGGCGGCGTGAACAATCTCGTGGCCGAGCACCGAGGCCAGCTGGGCCTCGTCATCCAGCTTGGTGAGCAGCCCCCGGTTGATGGCAATCTTGCCACCGGGCAGGGCCCAGGCGTTGGGCACGCTGTTATTCAGCACCACGAATTCATAGGGCAGGTCGGGGCGGTCACTCACTTGTGCCATCTTCTGCCCAACCTCGCTTACGTAGAGGTTCAGTTCCGGGTCGATGTAGAACCTGCCACCCTGGGTCTGCTGGGTCGGCACATACTGTTCGTCACCGATGGCCAGTTCCTGGGTCTCGGGAATCAGGGAAAGCTGTTTCTCGCCGGTGACGGGGTTAACGGAGCACCCCGCAATGAACGCAAGGGCAAGAAACATCAGCCCGAATCGGGAATTGGATAGAAGCACGGTTACCTCCTGTACCTGGGTGCCTGGCAGATGCCGGTTCCATACATGATTACACGCTTGGGTGGGCCTGAAAACGTCCGTTTTCTGGAGAGGCGCCCTGTCTTGACGTATTATAGTTAACCGATTCCTTTCCCGGTTATTAATTCCCGACTAAGGCCTTCCATGAACAATCTGCTCGAGCTGGCCTCGCTGCTGTGGTTTTTCATCTGCTGGATTGGTTACACCCAATATTCGAAGCGCAGGGCGTCGGACCGGCCCTGCCTGTCGAACACCCTGGATCTCTATCGGGAAGACTGGATGCGGGTAATGCTGCGGCGTGAGAATCGAATGTCGGATACGTCAGTCGTGGGCAATCTTGAACGCAACGGCGCCTTCTTCGCCTCCAGCTGCCTGCTGATCCTGGCCGGTATCATCACCGCACTGGGCTACACCAGCGAGGCCATGGAGGTGTTCGCTGCCATGCCTTTCAGCGCGGTGCCGACCCGGGAGATCTGGGAATTACGACTGGTCGTGCTGCTGGTGGTGTTTGTCTATGCCTTTTTCAAATTCACCTGGTCCATGCGAATGTACAACTTCGTCGCGGTGATGGTGGGCAGTGCACCCCTGGCCGAGGATACCAAGACCAGCCCGGCAGCCCGGGAGGCCTTCGCTCGCAGTGCCGGCAACATCTGTAACATGGCCGGGGATGCCTTCAACCTGGGGCTGCGATCCTTCTACTACGCGCTGGCAGTGGTCGCCTGGTTCTTCCACCCCATCGCATTCATAGCGGCCTCCACTGTTGTGGTAGTTGTTCTCTACCGCCGGGAATTTTGCTCCGATGCCCTTGAGGGGCTGCGCTCCGGAAAAGTCTTCGAGGAGCCGGCAGCGGGCAAGGCCGAGCCCAGGACCAAAACCAACTGATCAACAGGATTCTCCTGAATGGATAATCAAACCCGAATAGACCGGGTAACCCGGTTTATCGAAACCCTGAACCAGGCCCGCGAGCTGGGCCTGTCAGTCACTGACGCGGGTGACGGCACGCTGACGCTGTGTCTGCCCTACAGCGACCGGATTATCGGTAACCCGGACACCGGAGTGATCCACGGTGGTGCGATTACCACCCTGATGGACACCACCTCCGGGTGCGTCATCCTCTGCGCCCTGGAGGATTTCGAGCTGTGCCCGACACTCGATCTCAGGGTGGACTACATGCGTCCGGCGCATCCCCACAAACCGGTCTATGCCCGTGC
>NZ_JAWLHI010000096.1:2097-10385 GCF_041690455.1 Marinobacter sp. | reverse complement strand
CCCAGATCCGCATGATCCAGCACGCCCGGGAATGGAAGCCGGACCGTCTGCGCACCTGCAAACCGGCACCGCTGCAGAAACCCGGCGCCGGCCCGTACATCGCCATCCGTATGCAGCTGATTACCCGCAAGAGCCTGGGTGGACTGCAAACCGATCTGCATAGCCGAGTCCTGAACGGGCAGGGTTCACCCGTGCAGGGTCTGTACTGCGTGGGGGAGGCGGCCGGCTTTGGTGGCGGTGGAGCGAACGGCAAGCGCTCATTGGAGGGTACCTTTCTGCCCGGTTGCATCATGACCGCGCGGGCGGCAGTTCGCTCGATTGTTTCCGGAGGCTGAAGTCAGGTTGTCCAGAACTTGCAGGTCCTTTAAGAACGAAAATACTTACTAACCCCGAATTCGGAAAGGTTGGAGAACAACAATGACAAACGGCGCACAAGCCCTGATGAAAACCCTGGTAGATGCCGGTGTTGAGGTCTGCTTCAGCAACCCCGGCACTAGTGAAATGCACTTTGTGGCCGCGCTGGATGACGAGCCCAAAATGCGGGCGGTCCTTGCCCTGTTCGAGGGGGTCGCCACCGGGGCGGCCGACGGCTACGCCCGCATGGCCGACAAACCCGCCGCTACGTTGCTGCACCTGGGCTGCGGGTTGGGCAACGGACTGGCTAACCTGCACAACGCCCGCAAAGGCAAAGTGCCGGTGGTGAACATCGTAGGTGACCACGCCACCTATCACGTGAAATACGATGCCCAGCTGCAGTCTGATATCGAGACCGTTGCCCGCAACGTTTCCCCGGGGTTTGTACGCACTGCCAGGAGCACGGAAACCCTCTGTCAGGATGCCGCCGAAGCCATTGCCGCTGCCCGCACGGCGCCCGGGCAGGTAGCCACACTGATATTGCCGGCCGATGTGTCCTGGGGTGAGGGCGGCGTGCCCCGCGCACCTCTGGTACCGCCGACACCGGAGCTGGCAGACGATGCCACGGTAGAGGCTATTGCCTCCGCCATCCGCTCCGGCAAGAAAACCGCCCTGTTGATGGGCGGCCATTCCCTGCGCGAACCGAGCATGCTGGCGGCAGCCAAACTGGCCGCACACAGCGGCGTTACCCTGCTGGCAGAAACCTTCCCGACCCGTATGGAACGGGGCGCCGGCCTGCCTTACATCGAGCGCCTGGCGTACCTGGCTGAACTGGCTACAGTGCAACTGACGGATGTGGAGCATCTGGTTATTGTGGATTCCAAGGCGCCGGTCTCCTTCTTCGCCTATCCCGGCAAGAAGAGCTACCTGGTGCCGGATACCTGCCAGGTACATACCCTGGTGGCACCCGACCAGGACATCCTGGCCAGCCTGAACAAACTCAACGACGCCGTCGGTGCCAGCCACGCGGAACCGAAGCTACAACCCGAGAAACGGCCGGGCCGGCCACGCGGTAAACTGACCGCCGAGAAAGTCTGCAAAGCAGTAGGCGAACTGATGCCGGAGAACGCCATTATCGTGGACGAAGGCATCACCTCCAGCCTGATGCTCTCGGTGATGACGGCAGGCGCACCCCGCCACGACATGATCACTCTCACCGGGGGCGCTATCGGTCAGGGGTTGCCCAACGCGGTGGGCGCGGCCGTGGCCTGCCCGGACCGGCCGGTCATCGCCCTGATCGGCGATGGCACTGCCATGTACACCATCCAGGCCCTCTGGACCATGGCCCGGGAACAGCTGAACGTCACCTCCATCATCTTCAACAACGCCTCCTATTCGGTGTTGAATATCGAACTGGAACGGGTAGGCGCGGAAGAGGCGGGCGAAAAAGCCAAATCCCAACTGGATCTGCGCGGCCCGGTGATCAATTTCGCCGAGATGGCCAACGGTATGGGCGTTCACGCTGTGCGGGTACACACCGCCGAAGAGATGGCAAAAGCCCTGGAATACGCCCAGAGAATGCCGGGGCCACATCTCATTGAGGCCGTGATCCCGGAATCCCTGAGCGGGGTGAAGCGCCGGATACTGCCGTGGATGCTGCGCTCATTGCCAAGCCTGCCGCTGTCGATGTCCAGGGCATTGAAGCGCAAGCTGGCACCCTGATAGGTGCAATAGGCACCATCACCCCGAGGCGCCCCAGGGACCGATGTTGCTCGAGTGTCGGACTCCAGTGAATTTCTGATTATCTTCACTGGTAAGGCGCGCAAGCCTGTTGAATATCGACAATGAGGTGTCAGCGCGGATCAGTGGTGGCGCCTTGGCGCCCCGTAGCGTTGTCTCACTTTTTCGTCAGGGCAAAATCACCAGGTGATTGGGCAGTTCATTGCGTTCGTGGGTGGCGGGCACGTGTTCTTTCAGCAGCTTGCCACAGGCGGAAATGCAGTCAAGAAATCCCTGCCGGGTCTGCCCCTGATGCACTTTTACCGTGAAGTCTGCGACGATGCTCTCCCACACCGAATTGTCCAGCACATCGGCAATGCCCTGATCCACCAGAATCTCTACGTAGCGTTCTGCTTCCGAGACGAAGATCAGCATGCCGGTGCCGCCTTCGGTATGGTGCAGGTTCTGCTCCAGGAATTCCCGCCGTGCGAGGTTGGACGCCCGCCAGTAGCGAACCTGCCGGGGAATCAGGCGGGTGTTTATGCCCGGCATCCGGAACAGCAGGCTGAGCACGACGAACGTGCCCCACTGCACCAGCATGAGCATGTCGGCCCCGAACCAGTTCCCGAAATAATTGCCGATACCTGGCACCAGTAACGCCAGGATGCCGGCCCAGACCAGGGGAATATAGTTGTAGTTATCCGATTGGGCCGTCAGCACGGTGACCAGTTCGGCATCGGTTTCCCGTTCCACCTCATTGATGGCGGCGGTAACGGCTTCCTGATCGCTTTTGTTTAGTAGTGTCATGATTCGATAATTCTCATTGTCAGGTGAGGGGATTCAGCGTGCGGGGAGACCCGTTTGGAGCTACCAGCCACCGGAGGCACCGCCACCGCCGAAGCCGCCTCCGCCGCCTCCAAAACCGCCACCGCCGAAGCCGCCGCCACGGCCGCCCATGGCGCCACCCAGCAGTGTTGCGCCTAACAGGGCGGCACCCCCGCGGCCACCACGGCCACCGCGACTGCCGATAAAGAACACCACCGCCATCATGATGATGAAGAACAGTGCGACCATGCCGGCTTTGGGCTTCTCCTGCAGTGCAACGGGTTGCTGACCCTGCGGAGCGGCCATGGGCTCGCCCCCGAGCACCTGGATCATGGCGGCGGCGCCGTTAACGATACCGGCCTGAAAATCCCCCTGACGGAACGCCGGGGTAATAATGCGATTGATGATGACCGAGGAGTCGGCATCAGTGAGCCGGCCTTCCAGGCCATAGCCCACCTCGATGCGGATTTTGCGTTCTTCCTTCGCCACGATCAGCAGGGCGCCGTTATCTTCGCCCTCCTGGCCGATACCCCAGTGCCTGCCCAGCTGGTAGCCAAAATCTTCAATTGGATAGCCCTGCAGGTCCGGCAAGGTAACCACCACGACCTGTTCGGTGCTGTCCTGTTCATGGGCCTGGAGCATCTGGCTCAGGCGCGCTTCCACCTCAGGAGACAGTATCTCCGCCCGGTCCACCACCCGGCCAGTCAGCTCGGGAAATTCCGGTGTGGACTGGGCCCAGACGGTGGCCGGCAGCAACACCAGTAATGCCAGCAACAGATGTTTGTGGAGCTGAATAATCATCAGAATTCCACCGCGGGTGCTTCATCCGCGTTTTCTGTGGTGGCTTCGAAGTTGGCGCGAGGCTCCAGATCGCTATACAGCAGGCTATGCCAGATCTTTCCCGGGAAGGTGCGCAGTTCGGTGTTGTACCGCTCCACCGCCTGGATGAAGTCCCGCCGCGCGACGGCAATACGGTTTTCTGTGCCCTCAAGCTGGGCCTGAAGAGTCAGAAAGTTCTGATTCGATTTCAGGTCCGGATAGCGTTCCGAGACCGCCATCAGGCGGCTCAGAGCACTGCTGAGCTCACCCTGGGCCTGCTGGAACTGCTTCAGCTTCTGGGGATTGTTGAGAATGCTCTCGTCCACCTGGATTGATGTCGCTTTCGAACGAGCCTCAATCACCGCAGTGAGGGTTTCCTGTTCCTGCGCGGCGAAACCCTTTACGGTTTCGACAAGATTGGGAATCAGGTCGGCCCGGCGCTGGTACTGGTTTTCCACCTGGGCCCAGGCTGCGGTCACTCGTTCATCGTAGGTGGGGATGTTATTGATCCCGCAGCCACTGAGAAAAAGAACCAACGCCATCAGCGAGGTCAGCCGCCAGAAATTCCGTTGTTGAAACGGAGTGTGAAGGGTTCCGGTCATAATCTTTCCGTGATGTGGTTGCATGAAGAAGGGCGTCCGCCCGACCCGCGGGCGAAGGCAACGGAGTACCCGTTGAGATGGGGGCGAAGCCGCTGTTTTCAAGGTGAAGACTCAACCGCTGGTGATCAGTGGCAAGGCGCCCAATACCGAGAACACCAGCCGTAGAGACCACCAGGGAATCAGTCCGGCCGCCAACAGCTCCCGGCCAACCGGGCTGCCTTCGTTGTGTTCCGGCAGGCTGTCGTCCGATTTGATCTTTTTCGCACTAAGTGGGATAGCGAACAGACCTACCAAAACGAAAAATCTATTGTGGGCACAGATGAGGCGAGGGAGCAGCTTGAACAGGACGTTACATCTCGCGTCACAGGGACGAGGCGCAACCATAATTCGTAGCTTACAAGGAATGGATCTTTTCCTTGTTTGGTTTTCGGTGAGTTGGGGCTGGTAGCGGCCCCTCTTTGGCAGTAAGGCTATGGACCCTCAGAGCCTTTATTTGGTTGGCCTCGCGCTCAGCGAGGCCTTTTTTTTAACGGTCTGCGATGACATCGACAGCCACTGGCCGCCATCCCGAAAACGACGGATAAAAGCCTCGGACTCCTGGATCGATTGCTCCATATTGCGAATCAGAACATCCGGCCGGGGTAATTCTTTCACGGCCGGGCATCGGGGAGGCTCAACGTGTGTTTAAGGCTGTTCTTGATCTCGCTCCAGGTGGCCACGAAGAACGCCGTCAGGGGAACCGCCAGGATCATGCCGATGATGCCACCCAGTGCTGTGCCCCAGAAGAACAGTGAAATCACTACCAGCGCGGGATGCAGGCCCGATCGGTTGGCCATGATTTTCGGGGTCAGCAGCCAGCTTTCAATCAGTTGAACCGCTCCGAACACCAGCCCGGCCAGGATCAGGAGGTTAATGCCACCCTCCGGCTGTAGATAGGCCATGGGCAGGACCACCAGCAGGCCCAGGTAAGACATAATCGTATTACTGGTGTATTCCAGGCCCGGCATCATTTGCTTGGACTCCTCCCCACCACTGTTTTCGGTACCGCTGAAAACCATGGAGCTGAGCGCCGGGAAGTGAACCGAGAAATGTGTTTGCCAGCTCGCCAGCAGGTCTGGCAGAACCGTCATCAACTGCACGGCCTGGCGCACCAGAATGGGCACGAGCACGAACATCAAGGTGCCGATACCGACGAAAAAGGCCAGCAGCACAAGAATGATCGCCAGCAAGAGCGGCAGCCGAAGCCGTCGCACCATGAACTCCACCACCGGGTGAAGCACCAGCGCCAGGATACCGGCAACTGCCAGCGACAGCAGCAGGGTGTAGAAGGTCTCCAGCAACCAGCCGAAAGCCCAAATGATAATTCCGACCAGCGCCGCCAGTACAACCAGTGAGAACAGAACCGCCGTGTAGCGAAACAGGCGAAGTTCGACTGCGTTGAACAGCCGCGTTCCCTGGGACACGGCCGGTCCATATTGACCGGTAACTCTTGCCCCTTGAGCCTGGGGTTCCTGCATTTTCTGGGGCACTCGAAGGTCCTGTCTCAGTTTCTTGCGGATTTGCCGAACTGCAACAGCCCGACACCGACCACCGCACAGCCCGTGTGTCTCCGAGCATCTTGTACGGATGCGCGGACAGTTCGAGCTTAGAGGTGGTGCCCGGGCCGGTCAGTGCGTTGTCGAACGTAAGGGAAATTATTTCTTGGGCAATACCCCTCTGTGCACGCACAGACAGGCGAGCGGTTCGGCGCAGATCAGGGCGACCGGGAATTTTCCGTCTCAGAGCGATGGGTTGGAGAGAGCCAGCCCGGGACCATTGGCCAGTTGATCATTATTGACGGCATGTCCGTAGAGCTTCCGGATCCCCCGAAGATCACCGGGCTGCAGTTCGGGGAAATCTTCGGTATAGCGGAACCCCATCAACTGCCCGGAGGGGCCCGGATGATCCAGGCCGAGGGCATGGCCGATCTCATGGATCAGCGTATAGCGGAGGTCGTAGACATCCGTGTTGCCGTCAAACCCGACCTTCCATTTATGGTCGGGGTTCAGGCACACCAGTGCCTGTTTGATGGTGCGAATACCTTCCTTTTCCTCGGGCGCGTAGGTCACATTGGCGAATGCCCGCATGCGTGGCTGGCCCTGGGCCCCGAGAATGATGTCCGCGTCCTGGGCATTGCTGACCTGATAAAACGAAAGATTGGCAGCGCGCTCCCAGACCCGAAAGGCTGCTGCGGTCTCACGCACCAGTGTCTCGTAGGAAAGCTCCTGCCCTGACAGTGCTTTCATTGGCGCCAGTTCACCGCAGTTGCGTACATCATCGAACCTTAGCTTCCGGTCAGCAAAGGCGTAGCTGACGCGCGCCCCAACCCCGAAGCTCTGGCTACCCCACTTGACCTTGTAACCGTCCAGCTCAAGCAACCGGTAGCCGGCTTCGCCGTCTTCGGCAGCGACGGGAAATGACAAGGGCAGCAAGGCGGCCAGGATCAGCATTCGTATTGAAAAGTGTGCACCCGTAGCTGTTCGCACCTGAGTCTCCGAACAGAAATTACCGAAAACACCGGAATTCAGACAGCGGGAGTGCTGTGAAACGCCGGAACAGGACAACGAGCAGGTGCGCTACCGCACAGACAGACTTTTCGCTTATGCCCAAAATTAAGAGGGCATTCCTGCGATTACAGGACTCGAGTCATTGAGCAACATTACTGGCAAAGGTAGGGGATGTCGATTGGGGAGTCGTTACATTTGGTGTCGTTTGGCAAAGCCGTGGCGGCCCGATACAAAAAACGGCAGGGGCTTGCGCCCCTGCCATCGATTTACGTCACTTCTTTCCTGAACGCCGCATACCGGAGGATCACTCCTTCGTTTCAAAGCCGGGCGCGGAGATCAGTTCGTCGCGGGTCGCGTCAATCCGCAGTTCCATATCACCGGATTTTCCGGATTTGGTGACCTGGTCCCAGCCAATGGCTACGTCTTTCTCGCCCAGGCCGAGGAAACCACCGACGCCGACTATAACCGCCACCACCTGACCGTCCTTGTCGATGATCAGTTCACTCACAGCGCCGACATTCTCGTCATTGCTGGTTGTGACTTTGGCACCGATCAGGTCGCTCGCCCGAATGCCATCAGACGGAACGTTGGCCATGTAGGCCTGCTTTTGCATGCCAGACTGGTTACCCATTTTCTGGTCACTTTGCATGGTCGTGCTGGTGGACTTCATGGTGTCTTTTTCTGGCTGGGTGCTTTGCTGCTTCTCAACGCCCTCCTCGTCAACATGCTCTTCGGCAAGCAGAACACTCGAACCCAGTGCGATGGCCGGTGTAACCAATGCGTAAAAGGCCAGCGAATGTAAATTTTTCATGTGATTCTCCTTCGAATCGGGTGTGTAAGTCGGACAAAACGTCCTGTTTAACCGCTTCATCACAGCTTTTCTTCCCCGGAATCATTTTCAGGAAGGAGACCGAGTCAACTAAAGTGGGAAACTCGGGATGAAGCTATAACCTACGTTGACTGAGTCACCCTGTCCGTTCGCTGACGCACCAAGATGGGTGTTCGGGGACCTGCCTTCGGCCTGAACGGTGAGCCTACAAACAACAAACCCCGGCAAAAGCCGGGGTTTGTTGTTTCAACCGAAGCAGGGGCTGCTGTTATTTCTTCAACCCCATCTCCTCGATCGAGATCTCCCGCATCTTGAACTTCTGGATCTTCCCGGTGACGGTCATCGGGAATTCGTCCACGAACTTGTAGTTCTTCGGGATCTTGAAGTGGGCGATCTTGCCCTTGCAGAAGGCCTGCAGGTCGTCTGCGTCTACAGGGTCCGCATCCGGGCGCAACTTGACCCAGGCGATCAGCTCCTCACCGTATTTCTCATCGGGAATGCCGGTGACCTGGACTTCCTCGATGGAGGGGTGGGTGTAGAGGAATTCCTCGATTTCTTTCGGGTAGATGTTTTCCCCGCCGCGGATCACCATGT
>NZ_JAWLHI010000096.1:0-2087 GCF_041690455.1 Marinobacter sp. | reverse complement strand
TCTGGATGTAGCCCTCCTCGTCCATAGTGGCCAGGTCGCCGGTATGCATCCAGCCGGCGTCGTCGATGGCCTCGCGGGTTTTCTCTTCGTTGTTCCAGTACTTCAGCATCACGCTGTAGCCACGGGTACACAGCTCACCGATTTCGCCACGGGGAACCACGTTTCCGGTGCCCGGATCGACGATCTTGGTCTCCAGGTGCGGCTGGGTGCGGCCCACGGTGGTGACCTGCTTCTCGAACGGGTCGAGGGAGCTGGTTTGGGTGGATACCGGACTCGTCTCGGTCATGCCATAGGCAATCTGGACCTCCTTCATGTTCATCTTGCCGTTGACCTTCTTCATCACCTCCGCCGGACAGATGGAGCCGGCCATGATGCCGGTGCGCAGCGTGGAGAGGTCGTAGGTCTCGAACTCCGGTTCGGCCAGTTCGGCGATGAACATGGTGGGCACGCCGTACAGGGCGGTGGCCTTTTCCTGGTGCACGGCCTGCAGGACGGACTTGGGCTCGAAGCCTTCACCCGGATAGATCATGGTGGAGCCGTGGGTGATACAGCCCAGGTTGCCCATCACCATGCCGAAGCAGTGGTACAGGGGCACCGGAATCACCAGCCGATCCTTCTCGGTGAAGCGCTGGCTCTCCGCCACAAAGTAGCCGTTGTTCAGGATATTGTGATGGGTGAGCGTGGCGCCCTTCGGATTGCCGGTGGTGCCGGAGGTGAACTGGATGTTGATGGGGTCATCAAACTGGAGCTGATCCTGGCGTTTCTCCAGATCGGCCTGGGAGATGTCGCCGGCGAAGCCGAGGAATTCCTTCCAGGTCCACATGCCGTCGTGCTTGTCTTCGTGCACGTTGATCACGGCACGCAGCTCCGGCACGTGGTCGGCCTTGAGCTTGCCGGGGGCGCTGCGCTTCAGCTCCGGCGCCAGCTCGTAAATCATCTCCCGGTAATTGGATGCCTTGAAGCTGTCGGCGGTGACCAGGGTGGTGATACCGGCCAGGTTCAGGGCGTACTGGAGTTCGTGCACGCCGTAGGCCGGGTTGATATTGACCAGGATGGCGCCCACTTTCGCGGTGGCGAACTGGGTGACGGTCCACTCGTAACGGTTGGGGGACCAGATGCCCACCCGGTCGCCGCGTTTCACGCCGATGGCCATGAAGGCACGGGCGGCCTCGTCGACCTTTTCCACGAACTCCCTGTAGGTCCAGCGGATGTCCTGGTGCAGGCACACCAGGGCTTCGGTATCCGGATACTTCTCCGCGGTACGGTCCAGCATTTCACCGATGGTCATGCCCAGGAGGGGCACTTCTGCGGTTCCGCTGGTGTAGCTTGGTAGAGTCTTGCTCATATCTCTGCCTCCAATTGTTGTTGTATTCGAGGGCAAGCAAGTCTGCGTACTTGCTAGCGACTCTGGCTGTGATACTCGGGGTTGGGTTGCATGTCGCTGGCAATTGCCACGCGGTTGGACATGTTGTAGAAGCCGACCAGATTGCTCAGGTCCCAGATGCCGCGGTCGCTGAGACCGGCATCCCGCAGGGCCTGGATGTCGTCTTCGGTGACGGTGGCCGGTGAGCGGGTGAGGTGGGATGCGAAATCGAGCATCGCGCGCTGGCGCTTGTCGAGTTTGGCGCTGCGGTAGTTCATCACCATGTGTTCACCCAGCTGGGGATCACCGCTCAGTACCCGCACGGCGGCACCGTGGGCCACCAGGCAGTAGAAGCACTTGTTCTCGGAGGAGACCACCACGGCCACCATTTCCCGCTCCAGCTTGGAGAGTTCGCCTTCGCCGAGCATGAGCTCGTTGTAGAGGCGGGTGAAGCCCTCCAGCTGCTTGAGGTTCTGGCTGTAGGCGGTCAGTACGTTCGGGATTATGCCGAGTTTTTCCTGGCAGATCTGGAAGTACTTCTGGGTGTCTTCTGGCATGTCTTTGATCTCCGGGATGGGGAGATCGAGGGCTACTACATTCTTGTTGCTCATTCTTGGCTCCCAGCCTTCTTGTTTTTGGTTCTATGGCGGGCGGGTACAGCTTCCTGGGACACGCTGTGAATACGTCCCTGTACGCTTGACTGCAGCATCCATGCTGCAGACAG
>NZ_JAWLHI010000095.1:0-10414 GCF_041690455.1 Marinobacter sp. | reverse complement strand
TCTAGAGAAGGAGGCTGGTAATGGCTCATAAAAAGGCAGCAGGTAGTACCCGTAACGGTCGCGATTCCGAGTCGAAACGACTTGGTGTGAAGCGCTTCGGCGGTGAGACTGTATCTGCAGGCAGCATCATCGTTCGTCAGCGTGGCACCCGTTTCCACGCTGGTTCCAACGTAGGCATTGGCAAGGACCACACCCTGTTTGCGAAAGCAGAGGGTCAGGTGAAGTTCGAAACCAAAGGCCCGCAGAGCCGTAAGTTCGTGAGCATCGTTCCGGCTGCGTAAGCAGCGGCGATCCGGTTCTGCAGAACCTTGGGTGGTTCTGATTTCCTGATATAGTCAGAAGTCAGAGCCATCCGGAGCCCCGCAAAGCTTCCTTGAGGCTGCGGGGCTTTTTAGTTTATGCGCAACGCGCAAAGGGTTGAACATGAAATTTGTAGATGAAGCCACCATCATTGTGGAGGCCGGCAAGGGCGGGCACGGTTGCCTGAGTTTCCGGCGCGAGAAATACGTTCCCAAGGGTGGCCCCGACGGCGGTGACGGCGGGGACGGTGGCTCCGTCTATCTGGAAGCGGACGGATCACTGAACACCCTGATCGATTACCGCTTCCAGCGTAAATACAAGGCCCAGAACGGCGAGCCTGGATCTGGCCGCAACTGCACCGGCACCAAGGGTGAAGACATGGTGCTGCCGGTGCCGGTAGGCACCACGGTTGTGGACATGGATACCCATGAGGTTCTGGGCGATCTGACTCGTGAAGGTCAGCGCCTGAAAGTGGCCCAGGGCGGCTTCCACGGCCTCGGCAACACCCGGTTCAAGTCCTCGGTCAACCGCGCCCCGCGCCAGACCACCAAGGGTTCGGAAGGTGAGGCTCGTAACCTGCGCCTGGAGCTCAAGGTGTTGGCCGATGTCGGGTTGCTCGGTATGCCCAATGCCGGCAAGTCCACGTTTATCCGCTCGGTGTCCGCTGCCCGGCCCAAGGTGGCGGATTATCCGTTCACCACGCTGGTGCCGAATCTGGGGGTGGTCAGTGTTCAGGCCCATCAAAGCTTCGTTATCGCGGATATCCCGGGTCTGATCGAAGGTGCCGCCGAAGGGGCAGGGTTAGGTATCCGCTTTCTGAAACACCTGGTGCGCACCCGTCTATTGCTTCACCTGGTGGATGTGGCCCCCTATGACGGGTCGTCGCCGGCGGATGCAGTCCGGGCCATCGCCCACGAACTGGAAAAGTTCAGTGAAACCCTGGCCAATCGCCCGCGCTGGCTGGTGTTGAACAAGGTCGACATGGTCGCGGAAGAGGATCGTGATGCCCATTGCCAGGCCATAATCGACGAACTTGACTGGGAAGGTCCTGTGTTCCGGATCTCGGCGATCACCGGTGAGGGTACGAAGCCTCTGGTTCAGGCGGTGATGCGCTGGATTGAGGATCAGGCTCAGGAAGAGGCCGAGAATCCGGAGTTTGCCGAAGAAGAGGCGGCTCGCCGTCAGCGGATGGATGAGGAAGCCCGGGCCAAGATCGAGGCGGACCGCAAGGCTCGCCGTGCCGCGAGGCAGGATGAAGACGATGACGATGATTTTGACGGCGACGATTACGACGTTGAAATCGTGTACGCACCGGAATAAACCGACAGCACCATCAAGAGACTGATTCACACATCATGAGCGAACGTGCCCAGTTGCGCCAGGCCCGCCGCCTGGTCATCAAGATCGGAAGTGCCCTGCTGACCAATGACGGCAAGGGGCTTGATGAGGTGGCCCTGGAGCTCTGGGTGGACCAGATTGCCGGTCTGATTGCCGATGGTGTCGAGGTGGTTATCGTCTCGTCCGGTGCGGTGGCAGTGGGTATGAGCCGGCTGGGCTGGGCAAAGCGCCCGGACCAGTTGCACGAACTGCAGGCCGCCGCCGCGGTGGGACAAATGGGGCTGGTGCAATCCTGGGAAGCTCAGTTCAAACGGCACGATATCCACACCGCCCAGATCCTGCTCACCCACGACGATCTCTCCGACCGTAAACGTTACCTGAACGGTCGCAGCACGCTCCGCGCATTGCTGGATGTCGGTGTCATTCCCATCGTCAACGAGAACGACACCGTGGTCACTGACGAAATCCGTTTCGGTGACAACGACACCCTCGGCGCCCTGGTGGCAAACCTGATCGAGGCGGATGGACTGATCCTTCTCACCGACCAGCTCGGTCTGTTTGACAAAGACCCCCGCAAACATGCGGATGCCAGCCTGGTCACCGAGCGCAAGGCCAGTGATCACGAGCTGGATGCCATGGCCGGCGGTGGCGCTGGCGCTCTGGGCCGGGGCGGTATGCAGACCAAGCTGCGGGCGGCGCGATTGGCGGCTCGTTCCGGTGCATTCACCGTCATTGTCGGCGGCCGGATCGAGGGCGTGATGACCCGACTGCGCCAGGGTGATGTGATTGGTACCTTGCTGTTACCGGAACAGGGCAGGGTGGCCGCGCGCAAGCAGTGGATTGCCGGGCACCTGCAGACCCGGGGCAAGCTGACCCTCGATGAAGGCGCGGTGCGGGTGTTGTGCCTGGGCGGTCGCAGTCTTCTGCCGGTGGGTGTGAAGAGTGTCAGTGGTCAGTTCCGGCGGGGTGAGATGGTGTCCTGTGTCGATGAAAGCGGCCGGGAGGTTGCCCGAGGGCTGGTGAACTACGATGCCGACGAGGCGCGTGCCATTGCCGGTCGCCCCAGTCAGCGGATCACCGAAGTGCTTGGCTATGTCTCCGATGATGAGATGATCCACCGGGATAACCTGGTTATCATCTGATTTTTCAAGTCGTTGGCTTTCATCCAGGCACAAAAAAAACCGGCTCGAAAGCCGGTTTTTTCAGCTCTGGAGATCGCTTACGCGCTCTTCAGGGCCTTGATCTTGGCATTCAGGCGGGCCTTATGACGGGCTACCTTGCTCTTGGCGAAGATGCCTTTGTTGACCATGCTGTCCATAACAGGCTGTGCCTGCTGGAAAGCCGCCTGGGCTTCTTCGTAGTTGCCAGCTTCGATCTTGGCCTGGACCTTCTTCATGTAGGTACGCGCCATGGAACGCAGGCTGGCGTTGTGCTTGCGGTTCTTCTCGTTCTGACGAGCGCGCTTTTTGGCTTGCGGGGAATTTGCCACCGTAAAACTCCTGAAAATCTGAAATTCGTTACTGAATGAACTCGAGTGAATTCATGATGAATTCGTACATCGCAGGCGCGCCAACAACCAGCGCGTCGAAATAAATGACGCGGAACTATGCCGCTGAACGCCGCGAATGTCAAGACTAAAACCCATTTCATGCGCTGTTGCCGCGGCCCTGTGCTAAACTCGCCGCTCGCTGACCGGAGCTGTACAGGCGTTCCGCCCGTGTGCGTAATTTCCGGTATAAACGGACCCTTTAGCTGAACAGAGCCAGAATGTCGTCGGAACCGGATTCCTCTGCCCCGAAAACCCCTGAATCTACTGCCCCCGGATTGCTCCGTTCCTCCGGTGTGGTCGGGGTAATGACCATGCTGTCCCGGGTGCTGGGGTTGGTTCGGGATATGGTGATTGCCCGTTACTTCGGGGCGGGTGCCGGCGCAGATGCCTTCTTCGTCGCGTTCAAGATTCCCAATTTCCTGCGGCGTCTGTTTGCCGAGGGCGCCTTCTCCCAGGCCTTTGTGCCGGTGCTGTCGTCGTACCGGGAGACTCAGGATATTTCCGAGGTGAAACGGCTGGTCAATGCCGTCTCCGGTTCCCTTGGGCTGGTTTTGCTGGGGGTCACCCTGGTGGCCATGCTCGGTTCGCCGGTACTGACGGCGGTATTTGCCCCGGGCTTCTATGGTGACGATGTGAAGTTTGCGCTGACCAGCGACATGCTCCGTATCACCTTTCCTTATCTGCTGCTTATTTCGTTAACGGCCTTTGCCGGCGGCATCCTTAACAGCTACGACCGCTTCGCGGTGCCGGCCTTTACGCCGGTGCTTCTCAATCTGGCGATGATCGGCGCAGCAATCTGGCTGTCCCCGGTGATGTCCGAGCCGGTCATGGCGCTGGCCTGGGGCGTGTTTATCGCCGGCGCGCTGCAGTTGTTCTTCCAGTTGCCGTTCCTGATGCAGCTCGGGCTGATGCCCCGTCCGAAGGTGGATTACCGGCACGAGGGTGTGCGGCGCATTCTAAAGTTGATGGTGCCGGCGCTGTTCGGCGTCTCGGTCAGCCAGATCAACCTGTTGCTGGATACCGTGCTGGCGTCGTTCCTGCAAACCGGCAGTGTCTCCTGGCTGTATTACTCGGACCGCTTGTCCGAGCTGCCACTTGGCGTATTCGGCATTGCCATTGCCACTGTCATCCTGCCGAGCCTGTCCCGCAAACACGCCGCCGCCTCCGCTGACCAGTTTGCCGCCACCCTGGACTGGGCGGTGCGGGCAGTCCTGCTGATTGGCCTGCCGGCGGCGCTGGCGCTGGCACTTCTGGCTGAACCCCTGATTGCCACCCTGTTCCATTACGGCGAAGTGACCGACCGGGATGTCGCCATGTCCGCCCAGAGCCTGCGGGCCTATTCGGCCGGCCTGCTGGCGTTCATGCTGATCAAGGTGCTGGCGCCAGGTTTCTTCGCCCGTGAAGATACCGCTACACCGGTGAAGATCGGGGTTATCGCCATGGTAGCCAATATGGCCTTCAATCTGGCGCTGATCGTGCCCCTGGCCCACGCCGGGCTGGCGCTGGCGACATCGCTGTCGGCCTGGCTTAACGGCTACCTTCTCTGGCGTGGTCTGCGCAAGGAAGGCGCCTGGCAGAGCCAGCCCGGATGGCCCGTGTTCCTCGCGCGTCTGCTGTTCGCCAATGCTGCGCTGGTGGCTGTCATTCTCTGGCTCAAGGCGCCGGTGGCAGATTGGCTCGCCGCCGGAGGCCTGGTCCGGGCGCGGGACATGGCCATTCTCGTGGGTTCCGGCGTCGGGGTGTATTTCATTGCGCTGGCGTTGGCGGGTGTGCGGGTAAGACATTTCCGCCAGAGGTAAGGTATAATCGCGCGTTTTCTCACCAGTGCTCCTGTCGCGCAGGAGTGTTGAAAGCCAGCTGGCAACTGAAGGTTCGCATTGCATGCGTCTGATTCGAGGCCTGACCAACCTGAAGCTGCTCTCACGCCGGGCGGATTCGCCGTTGGCGCAGGGGTGCGTGGCAACCATTGGTAACTTTGATGGTGTCCACCTCGGCCACAAGACCATTATTGATCAGGTCCGGAGCAAGGCTCGGGAACTGGGTGTGCCTTCATTGGTGATGGTGTTCGAGCCGCAGCCCCGTGAGTTTTTCCAAGGCGACGAGGCACCCCCGCGTTTGATGGGGTTCCGCCAGAAGTTTGAAGCCTTGTTGGCCGAAGGTATCGATATCGTCCTGTGCCTGCGGTTCAACCAGACCTTTCGCAGTTATTCCGCCATGGGCTTTATCGAGGACGTACTGATCGAGGGTCTCGGGGTTCGCCACCTGGTGGTGGGGGACGATTTCCGTTTTGGCTGTGATCGCGCCGGCGACTTCGAGTTGCTGCAGAAGGTCGGGCAGGAAGTGGGCTTCACCGTCGAGAACACCCGGACCGTGACCCTGGATGGCAAACGGGTGAGCAGCACCCGGGTGCGGGACCAGCTCACCGTCAATGGCCTGGAAAAAGCGGAAGTATTGCTGGGTCATCCCTATCGTATCCGGGGCAGGGTGGTCTACGGGCGCCAACTTGGCCGCCAGATCGGCGCACCGACCGCCAACATCCTGCTGCATAGAATGCCCGCCTTGCGCGGCGTGTATGTAGTAAGCGGCCGGCTCGACGATGGCAGGGTTTACGACGGCGTGGCCAATATCGGCGTCCGGCCAACAGTCGATGGCAAGCGGCCATCACTGGAAGTGCACCTGTTTGATTTTGCTGGCACACTTTATGGCCAGCATCTGGAAGTCGTCTTCCGTCATGGCCTGCGGGACGAAGAGAAGTTTGATTCCGTCGAGGCCCTGAAAGATCAGATCGCGCGGGACATGGACAACGCCCGGGCGTGGATCCGGGCCCACGGTTCGGCTCGCAGCACGCATTGAAAGCACGGGCGCGAACCCCAAAAGTTTACTGACCAACACTGACCAGAAGAGTACGCACAGAAACCATGAGCGACTACAAGCACACCCTGAATCTGCCGGAAACCGCCTTCCCCATGCGCGGTAACCTGGCCAAGCGCGAGCCGGACATGCTCAAGCGCTGGCAGGACCTCGATGTCTACGGCACCCTGCGCAAGCAGCGTGAAGGCCGGGACAAGTTCATCCTGCACGACGGCCCTCCCTACGCCAACGGCAGCATTCACATCGGTCATGCGGTCAACAAGATTCTCAAGGACATGATCGTCAAGTCCCACAGCTTCAAGGGCTTTGACGCACCGTACGTGCCGGGTTGGGACTGCCACGGCCTGCCCATCGAGCACAAGGTGGAGCAGGAAATCGGTAAGGCCGGCGTCAAGGTGGACTACAAGACCTTCCGCCAGGCCTGCCGGGATTACGCCGCCAAGCAGATCGAAGGTCAGAAGGCCGACTTTATTCGCCTGGGCGTGATGGGTGAGTGGGACAAACCCTACCTGACCATGGATCCCAAGGTGGAAGCCGGCATCGTCCGTGCCCTGGGCAAGATCGTGGCCAAGGGCCACTTGGTGCGTGGTTACAAGCCCGTCTACTGGAGTGTGGTAGGTCAGTCCGCACTGGCAGAGGCGGAGGTTGAATACCAGGACAAGACCTCGACCCAGATTGATGTGCGTTTCACCGCGGTTGATCCGGCCCGGGCGCTCGAGTTGTTTGGCACCGACAAGGGTGAGGGCGATGTCTCCGTGGTGATCTGGACCACCACCCCCTGGACCATCCCCGCCAACCAGGCGGTATCCCTGGGTGCCGACCTGGAGTATGCCCTGGTGCAGGTGGATGTCGGTCAGGGACCGGAGCGCCTGATCCTCGCCACCGAGATGGTTGAAGGCATCATGGCTCGCTGGGGCGTGGAAGATTATGAAGTGCTGGCGACCGTTGCCGGTTCGGCACTGGAAAAGCTGGAGCTGCACCACCCGATCTACGACAAGCAGGTGCCGGTGATCCTGGGCGATCACGTCTCCACCGATGCCGGTACCGGCGCGGTCCATACCGCCCCGGACCACGGTATGGAAGATTTCGAGGTTGGCAAGGAATATGGCATCGGCACCCTGAATCTGGTGAAGGCCGATGGTACCTACACCGAAGCCGCCGGTGAGTTTGCCGGTGTGCACGTCTACAAGGCCGATGAACCGGTGTGCTCTGCTTTGGAGCGGGAAGGCAAGCTGGTCCGTTCCGAGAAATTCCAGCACAGCTACCCGCACTGCTGGCGGACCAAGACCCCGCTGATCTACCGGGCCACGCCCCAGTGGTTCATCAGCATGGACAAGCACAACCTGCGCGCCGACGCCCTGGAAGCCATCAAGGGCGTGCGCTGGGTGCCGGCCTGGGGCCAGAACCGCATCGAAGCCATGTTCGAGCAGAGCCCGGACTGGTGTATCTCCCGTCAGCGCACCTGGGGTGTGCCGATTACCCTGTTCATCCACAAGGAAACCCAGGAGCTGCATCCGGACACCCAGGGCCTGATCGAGAAGGTCGCCCAGGCCGTTGAGACCGGTGGCATCGATGCGTGGTACGAGCTGGACCAGAACGAACTGCTGGGTGACGACGCCGATCAGTACGAGAAGGTACTTGACACCCTGGATGTCTGGTTCGATTCCGGCGTGACCCACGATTCGGTGCTGCGCGTGCGGGAAGAACTGGGCCAGTTCCCGGCGGACATGTACCTGGAAGGTTCCGACCAGCATCGCGGCTGGTTCCAGTCGTCCCTGAAGACCTCCATCGCCATGAACGGCGTGGCGCCCTACAAGCAGGTGCTCACCCACGGCTTCACCGTGGACGGCAAGGGTCGCAAGATGTCCAAGTCCCTGGGCAATGTGATTGCGCCGCAGGAAGTCATGAACGAGCTGGGTGCGGATATCCTCCGCCTGTGGGTGGCCGCCACCGATTACAGTGGCGAGATGACTGTCTCCAAGGACATCCTGCGCCAGACCGCCGACGGCTACCGCCGCATCCGCAACACCGCGCGTTTCCTGCTCAGCAACCTGAATGGCTTTGATCCGGCCCAGCACATGGTGGCTCCGGAGGACATGATCGCCCTGGACCGCTGGATGGTGGACAAGGCTCTGCAGCTGCAGAAGGAGCTGGACGAGGACTACGGCAACTACGCCTTCCTGCGCATCTACCAGAAGGTTTACAACTTCTGCGAGGCGACCCTGGGCGGTTTCTACCTGGACATCATCAAGGACCGCCAGTACACCACCCAGGCCGACAGCCTGGCGCGGCGTTCCTGCCAGACCGCGCTCTACCACGTGGCCGAGGCCCTGGTGCGCTGGATCGCCCCGATCCTGAGCTTCACGGCCGACGAGATCTGGCAACACCTGCCGGGCGAGCGAGGTGAGACCGTGTTCTATGAGACCTGGTACGAAGGCCTGACTGAACTGCCGGCAGACTTCGAGCTGGGCCGTGACTACTGGCGCGAGATCTACAGTGTGAAGGAAGCGGTCAACAAGTGCCTGGAAGAGGCCCGCGGCCGCGGTGAGATCAAGGGCTCCCTGAGCGCCGACGTGACCCTGTACTGCGAAGGTGAGCTGGCCGAGCGCCTGAAGCACCTGGGCGAGGAGCTGCGCTTTGTGCTGATCACCTCCGAGGCAACCGTCAAGCCGGTGGCCGAGGCCGAAGGTGCAGAGCAGACCGGCCATGAGGGCCTGCTGGTGAAAGTGACGCCGGCAACCCATGCCAAGTGCGAGCGCTGCTGGCACCATCGCGAGGACGTGGGCCGCAACGCCAAGTACGACGACCTGTGCGGCCGCTGCGTCAGCAACGTGGAAGGCCCCGGCGAAAGCCGATCCTTCGCCTGATGGACGCTGCCATGACGGACAAGGCCATGGGCTCGAAACTGAAATGGCTGTGGCTGGCGGCGCTGGTCATCGCCATCGATCTGGGCACCAAGGCCATGGCCAGCGCCATGCTCACCTATGGTGACCCGGTGCCGGTGATTCCCATGTTCAACCTGACGCTGCTCCATAATACCGGGGCAGCCTTCAGCTTCCTGGCCCAGGCCGATGGCTGGCAGCGCTGGTTCTTCGTGGCCCTGGCCCTGGTGGTCAGTGTGGTGCTGGTGAGCTGGTTGCGTAAATTGCAGGCCCATGAAACCTGGACCGCGGTCGCCATCGTACTCATTCTCGGCGGCGCCCTCGGTAACGTCTATGACCGGGTGGTTCACGGTTATGTGGTGGATTTTCTGCATTTCTATTGGCAGGACTGGCACTTCCCCGCATTCAACCTGGCCGACACCGCCATCACCATCGGCGCCGGCATGATGATCCTGGACATATTCCGCAAACCCGCCGATGGCGGGGATGCCGAAAAGGAGTGAACGACACTCATGAAAGACTTGCCCGTAGACAAGGGAACCCGTGTAAAACTCCACTTCGCCCTCAAGATCAAGGACGGTGATGTGGTGGATTCCACCTTCGACAAAGACCCCGCGACCCTGGAGATCGGTGACGAGAACCTGCCGGAGAACTTCGAGGCCCTGATGATGGGCATGAAAGCCGGTGATCGCCAGACCTTCGCGGTCTCCCCGGAGAAGGCCTTCGGCCAGCACAACCCCAACAACCTCCAGACCTTCAAGCGCCACGAGTTCAGTGCCGATATGGTGCTGGAACCGGGCGTGGTGGTGTCCTTCGCCGATGCACGCCAGCAGGAGCTGCCGGGCGTGATCAGCCGGGTGGAAGGGGATGAAGTGGAAGTGGACTTCAACCATCCGCTGGCAGGGCGTACACTGGAATTCGAAGTTGAAATCCTCGATGTGGAACCGGCTGGACAGACGCACTGATTATGCAAATCCGACTCGCTAACCCCCGTGGCTTCTGCGCCGGCGTCGACCGCGCCATCGAAATCGTCAACCGGGCACTGGATGTGTTCGGTGCGCCGATCTATGTGCGCCACGAAGTGGTCCACAACAAGTTCGTGGTGGACAATCTCCGCAACCGCGGCGCGGTGTTCGTGGACGAGTTGGATGAAGTGCCCGACGACACCCTGGTGATCTTCAGCGCCCACGGCGTCTCCCAGGCCGTGCAGAACGAAGCCGCCCGCCGCGGCCTCAAGGTGTTCGATGCCACCTGTCCGTTGGTCACCAAGGTGCACCTGGAAGTCATGCGCTACAGCCGTGATGGCCGCGAGTGCGTCCTGATCGGCCACCATGGCCATCCGGAAGTGGAGGGCACCATGGGCCAGTATGATCACAGCAACGGCGGTGAGATCTACCTGGTGGAAAACGAGAAAGACGTGGCGAAGCTGGAAGTGAAAGACCCTTCGCGCTTGTCCTACGTCACCCAGACCACC
>NZ_JAWLHI010000094.1:0-10576 GCF_041690455.1 Marinobacter sp. | reverse complement strand
CGCGGTGACGCCCTTGCCCTTCTCCTAGCCTTCGGCTCTGCGAACACCTGGCAGGGGGACTTTCACCTCCCTAGTTCTGTGCCATGCCCGGCACACACGCCCGGCTCACGCGCCGGTTTGGAGCCGCAAAGCGGCGAGAAATCGGTCGCTGTGCAGCCGATTGTTATGCTCTCCCTGAAGTGCTAGATTGTGTATAGAAATCGAAAACCATACACATAGGTGCAACATGAGAACGAACATTGTCATTGACGATCAGTTGATGGCCGAAGCCCTCAAAGTCTCCGGCTACGAAACCAAAAAAGAGGCCGTTGAGCAAGGTCTGAAACTTTTGGTCCAGCTGAGCAAGCAGCAGGAAATTCGAAAGCTGCGAGGCAAAATCAAGTGGGAAGGCGATCTGGATGAAATGCGGAGCGCCCGATGATACTGGTGGATACCAGCGTCTGGATCGACTATTTCAACGGAGTCAAAAACCCGCAAACTGACCTGCTGGATGCCTCGATAGTGCAAGGTTCAGTCGCTATCGGTGACCTCATATTTCTGGAAATCCTGCAAGGCATCGGCAACGACAAACAATACCGTCAGACCAAACAAAGCCTGCTTGCGCTGGATCAATATGAAATGTTTGGCAAAGATATGGCAGTCAAGTGCGCCGACAATTATCGAGCGCTTCGTAAAAGGGGCATCACGATCAGAAAAACTGCCGACGTGATCATCGCTACGTTCTGCATAGAGAAGGAGCTACCCCTGCTGTTTTTGGATCGCGACTTTATCCCTTTTGTTGATCACCTTGGACTTGAGCCTGCTCTGAGAGGAACATAACGCGAAGGTAACCGGCGCCGGAGCGCTAGCGGAGGGAACCAAAAGCGGTACGCTTTTGGCGTCCGGTTGACCGGCTGGTTAGTGGCGGGTTTTGACGCTGCCCGTTCCCTGGCACTGACCATGACGGCCTACTCCGTTACCTCGCACCGGCGGGCGCCGATACCGTTTGTTTGACTCCACCGCCTTGCTTGCGGTGGATGAACCTGAACCCAAAGGTACCAGATCCTCTATAAAATTTCGGCGGACGGCCCAAAACGACGAATGCCGAACTTACTACCAACACCGTTGCTGATTGAAGCAACCAAATCAGACGCGGACTCAGACGGCCTTGGTGTTCACACAGTTGCCGGGTTTGGCTACGAAGCCCGGCACCAAGGCCACTGGCACACAGCCACCCAAAAGGACCGAAGCCTTTGCCATTAACAGCTAATTATACGAACGCGTTCGTATATCACCCGTTCGTAAAACCCCATCTTAAAACTCTCAATATTTTTTAAAAAATCGCTTCAAAAACAGTTGTTTGAGAGCAATTTGCCACGGCTACCGCCGGAGTTATACGCCCACCTTCGAGCCACCCCTGCTCACCATTATGGGCGTATAACTCCGCCCATTGTTTTTCATCTTTTCAACCCTATCAGATAGTTACACGGATTTCTCATGCGACTTTTGCAGTTTTGCGAATGCGTTCGTATAACTCCGCCCTACAGCTCTGTCTTGACTTCTGAATTCATCGAATTACTGTATATAAAAACAGTATCTGAAGGATGATAGGATATGGATATCCCCTCCCCCTTCCTGCACAGCCAACTCGCTTTCTGGACAAGGTCCGAAGCTTCATCCGGCTGCGTGGCATGGCGTACAAAACCGAGCAGACCTACCTGTTCTGGATCAAACGGTTCATCCGGTTCCATGATCGAAAACATCCTGAGGCTATGGGAACTGCGGAAGTGGAAGCATTTCTGTCTCATCTTGTTTTGCAGGCAAACGTCAGCACCGCTACCCAGAGAGTCGCGCTCAATGCGCTCGTGTTTCTGTACCGTGAGTTCCTGGGGCAGCCATTGGAGGAACTCAGTTTTGAACGCGCGAGGAGGCCCAAGCGGTTACCCACTGTGTTCAGTTCGGAGGAAGCAAAAGCGGTCATCAGCAAATTGGATGGCGAGTACAGGCTCGTCGCCATGCTCCTCTACGGCTCGGGACTCCGCATCAATGAAGCTTTGCGTTTGCGGGTTAAAGACGTGGACTTTGATATGCAGCAGCTGATCGTTCGAAGTGGCAAGGGGGACAAGGACCGGATTACTTTGCTGCCGGATCGCCTGATTGAGCCGCTACGGAAACAGATCGATTCTGCCCTGCACCAGCATCAGGCCGATCTCCTCAAAGGGGTCGGGTCAGTCTATTTACCCGCAGGGCTGGCACGAAAGTATCCGAATGCCAGCGAGGAGCCTGGCTGGCAGTATGTTTTCCCCGCAGCGGAGCTTTCCCGGGATCCGCGTGCTAATGTCCGGAGGCGCCATCATCTGCTCGATCGGACGGTTCAGAAACACTTCCGGCGCGCTATTCTGGATGCAGGTATTCGCAAGCATGCGGGCAGCCACACCTTCCGACACAGTTTTGCTACGCGTCTGCTTGAGGCGGGGTACGACCTGCGCACCATCCAGAAGCTGCTGGGGCATTCGGACCTGCGAACCACTGAGATCTACACCCACGTTGTGCGTAAGGGCGGCTTCGGTGTCCGGAGTCCCGTTGATTCTGCGTTCTAGTGTCCTGGAACAAGAGGCAGCAAGGCCGGGCCGGCCTCACTGCATACTCTGGTAAGCATCGTCGGTGCGGGCGGCCATCACAAAGTCGTTTTTGTGCAAGCCACCGATCTTGTGGGTCCACCAGCGTACAGTGGTCTTGCCCCACTCCAGCAGGATAGCCGGGTGGTGATTCTCCTCTTCGGCCAGGTCGGCCACTTTGTTGGTGAATGCCTGGGCCTGGACGAAGTTGCGGAATTTGAATGCTCGCCTGAGCTGTTCCTCGCCATCCAGCTCGACGATTTCCCAATCGGGAATGGATTTGAGCAGTTCGGCTTTCTCGTCTTCGGTGACTTGCGGTGCATCAGCACTGCAGGCTTCGCAGGTTTGCTCTTTCAGATCGCTCATTTTCACCTCCTTTTGCCTCTCTTTTCACCATGGGCTTCAACGCTCGTTTTATCAACCCGGCGCTTGAAATCGGCCCCTGTTCGGAATACTGTATATTTAAACAGTATTCGGAGACTTCCCCATGAGTGAGCTGCTGAACACACTGATGCAGGATGCCCGTGTCTGGCAGGGGCACCGGCGCCATCAAACCACACAACCCTCAGAACCCACCGGCTACCAGGTGCTGGATAACCAGTTGGGTGGTATCGGCTGGCCGCGGGGGGCGCTGAGTGAATGCCTGCTGGATGCCCTCGGCATTGGCGAGCTGCATCTGCTGCTGCCCTTGATGCAACGGCTGACGCAAGCGGGCAAAACCGTCTTCTGGCTGAACCCGCCCCATACCCCCTATGCCCCGGCGCTGGCCCGGGAAGGGGTGGATCTGGACCAGGTAGTGATGATTCACACCGAAGACGCCGGCGATTTCCTGTGGACACTGGAAAACTGTCTCCGCTCCCCGGTCACCGGGCTGGTGCTGGCCTGGCCGGGCAAGCTGGCCACCCGTGAGGTGCGCCGGCTGCAACTGGCGGCGGAGGCCGGCAGCAATGTCTGTGTGCTATTCCGGGAGCGCAAATACGCAGAGCAGAACTCTCCGGCCGCCCTGCGCCTGGAGCTGGCACCGGTCGATAACCAGGACCTCAAGGTCAATGTGGTCAAACGCCGGGGCAGCTGGCCCGGGCAGCGGTGCAGCCTGGCCATGGCCCACCGGGCGGACCTGGCATTCCGGGAAGCACCCCGGGTGGTGCAAGGCCCCT
The DNA here is from genome assembly GCF_041690455.1 of Marinobacter sp. GTDB lineage: Bacteria > Pseudomonadota > Gammaproteobacteria > Pseudomonadales > Oleiphilaceae > Marinobacter. Next base: position 6,822 of record NZ_JAWLHI010000094.1, on the reverse strand, counting down.
GGCAACACACACAACGATAGGGTTTCCATGCTCTGGTTGTACCTGCATTTTCCACACCTGCTGCTGGATCATATCCGCCGTGACCGGGAGGACTCACGTCCCCTGGTGATCTTGGAAGGCTCCGGCCAGCGCGTTATCCAGGCCTGCCCGGATGCCCGGGACCAGGGTGTGGGTGCCGGCATGCGTCTGAAAACCGCCATCAACCTGGTCCCGGAACTGGGTATGGTGCGGGCACAGCCTGAACAGGAAGACCGGATACTGGAAGACCAGGCCCGTTGGCTGTACCGCTACGCCGCCCACATCGTATTGGTGCCACCCGATGGCCTCCTGGCGGAAATCGGCAGCTTGCAGAAACTGTACGGCGGCTTGCCGGCGGTCTGGCAAACGGTGGAGCAGGCCCTGAACGAACACCGGCTTACCGCCTGGATTGCCATCGGCCACACCCCGCTGGCCGCCCGACTCATTGCCCGGGCCGGCAAGGGAGAATGCACGGCGGACAAGGGCCACATCCTGCGGGCCCTGGAGAATATGCCCCTGGTGGCAGCGGAGTTTGACGGCAAAACCTGCACCCGCCTGCAGCGGCTGGGCCTGAACACCCTGGGCGAGGTGTTTGCCCTGCCTGCCCCGGAACTGGCCCGCCGGCTGTCGCCGGAAACCCTGGCGCGCATCCAGAAAATCCAGGGCACAAGGCCGGACCCGCAAACACCCTGGCAACCGCCCCACTCGTTTCGGCAGCAGGCGGATTTCATTCAGGAGATCGAGCACACCCAGGGGCTGCTGTTTCCGTTGCAGCGTATGCTCTCGGAGCTGGAAGACGACTTGTGCTGGCGCCAGCAGGATACCGACAGCCTGCACCTTATCCTGCGGCACCGGCACGAGGAAGACACCCGTCTGCGCATCCGAACCTCGGGACCGGAACACCGGGCCGAGGCCTTCCTGAACCTGATCCGCCTGCGACTGGAGCAGCAACCGTTGCGGGCACCGGTGGTTGCCCTGGTGTTGTCGGTGAAACGCTTCCTGGGGCGGGAAGCGCCCACGGGCCAGGACCTGCTGGGCGAAAGTCAGGACCTGAACGAAGCCTGGCACACCCTGATGAGCCGGTTACAGGCCCGGCTGGGCGAGCAATCCCTGAAGCAATTGGCACCCCAGGCGGACCATCGCCCGGAACGGGCCTGGTCGGCCACAGAAGTGCAGCAGAAACACAAAACCCGTCTTTCAGCCACGGAAAACCTGCCCCGCCGGCCACTCTGGCTGCTCCAGGGCCCGCAACCGCTGACCGAACCGCCGGCGGCCTGGTTTGCCGGGCCGGAACGCATCAGTGGCGGCTGGTGGGATGGCCAGCGAGTGCACCGGGATTACTACATTGCCCAGCTGCAAAACGGCCAGCTGGCCTGGGTCTTCCGGGACGTACACGAGGGGTGGTTCATCCATGGCTGGTTCGGGTAACGCGATGTCCGGCTACGCCGAGCTCTTCTGCTTCAGCAACTTCACCTTCCTGACCGGCGCCTCCCATCCCCACGAACTGGCGGAACGGGCGGCAGAGCTGGGTTACACCGCCCTGGCCATCACCGACGCCTGTTCCGTAGCCGGCATTCCCCGCGCCTGGGCGGCCCTGAAAGAAAGTCCGGTCAAGCTGATTACCGGCAGCTGGTTTGAGCTGGAGGATGCCCCGGCAGGTGCCGCCTCTCCCCGGTTCATTTTGCTGGCCCGCACCCGCAAGGGCTATGGCCAGTTGTGCCGGTTGATTACCACCGGCCGGCGCCGGGCAGAGAAAGGCCGGTACCGGCTGTTTTTCAGGGATGTGGAAACCCACGAGCTGGACGACTGCCTGTGCCTCTGGCTGCCACCGGCCATACCCGACGCGGATGCCGACCAGGCCCTGGCCTGCGGCGAATGGCTGCAGCGGCTGTTTGATCTCCGCTTCTGGATCGCCGCCGCCCGCACCCTGGAATCCGGTGAGGAACTGCACCTGGCCCGCATCCGCTGGCTGGCCGACCAGCTCCACTGCCCCATCACGGCCTGTGGCGAGGTCCACATGCACAGCCGGGAACGCCAGCCCCTGCAGGACGTACTCACCGCCCTGCGCCACCACACCACCCTGGAAAACGCCGGCCACTGCCTGTTCCAGAACGGCGAGCGCTATCTGCGCCCCTTGCCGGTTCTGCAACGGCTGTTCCCGGAGGCCTGGCTACAACAGACCCTGCGCATTGCCGAAGCCTGTACCTTCGAGCCTGGCAGCCTGCGCTACGAATACCCACCGGACCTGGTCCCCGAGGACGAAACGCCCGCCGGCTACCTCAAACGCCTGACCCGTGAAGGCGAGCGACGGCGCTACCCGGGAGGCACTCCACTCCAGGTCCAGGGCCTGATCCGCAAGGAGCTGGAACTGATTTCGGAGATGAAGTACGAACACTACTTCCTCACCATCCACGACATCGTCGCCTTCGCCCGCAGCCAGGGCATCCTGTGCCAGGGCCGGGGCTCAGCGGCCAACTCGGCGGTGTGTTATTGCCTGGGTATCACCGAAGTGAACCCGGCCAACGTGGAACTGCTGTTCGAACGATTCATCTCCAAAGACCGCAACGAGCCGCCGGACATCGACGTGGATTTCGAGCACGAACGGCGGGAGGAAGTCATCCAGTACATCTACCGGCGCTACTCCCGGGAACGGGCCGCCCTGGCCGCCACGGTGATCCGCTACCGCCCCCGCAGCGCCATCCGGGATGTAGGCAAGGCTCTGGGTTTTGATCCGGCCCTGGTGGAGCAACTGCTCGACGGCATCGACTGGCGGGACAAGGCCACCAACTGGCGCCAGCAGATCCTGGACAAGAACCTCACCCGCAACCCACAGGTAGCGGACCAGTTCTTCACCTTGGTGAACACCCTGCTCGGCTTCCCCCGGCACCTGTCCCAGCATGTGGGCGGCTTCGTGATCAGCTCCGGCCCCCTGGCAGAACTGGTACCAGTCGAGAACGCCGCCATGGAAGGCCGCACCGTGATCCAGTGGGACAAGGACGACCTGGAAAGCCTCGGGCTGATGAAAGTGGACGTACTGGCCCTCGGCATGCTCTCCGCCATCCGCAAGGCGCTGGAGCTGATCAGTGAACAAAAAGACGGCCCATTCACTATCCAGGACATCCCCCAGGAAGACCCGGCCACCTACGCCATGCTCCAGAAGGGCGACAGTATCGGCGTGTTCCAGGTGGAGTCCCGCGCCCAGATCAACATGCTGCCGAGGCTGAAGCCAGAGACTTACTATGACCTGGTCATCGAAGTCGCCATCGTCCGCCCCGGCCCCATCCAGGGCGACATGGTGCACCCCTACCTGCGCCGCAAACACGGCCTGGAACCGGTGGACTACCCCAACGATGCCGTACGCCGGGTACTCGAGCGCACCCTGGGCGTGCCCATCTTCCAGGAACAGGTCATCAAACTCGCCATGGTCGCCGCCGGCTTCTCCGCCGGCGAAGCCGACCAACTCCGCCGCGCCATGGCCGCCTGGAAATCCCACGGCGACCTCACCCCGTTCCGGGAAAAACTCATCACCGGCATGCTCGAACGCGGCCACGACGCCGACTTTGCCGAACGCCTGTATCAGCAGATCTGCGGCTTCGGCGGCTACGGCTTTCCCGAATCCCATGCCGCCAGTTTTGCGCTATTGGTGTACGTCTCCGCCTGGATCAAACGCCACTACCCGGCAGCCTTCTACTGCGCCCTGCTCAACAGCCAGCCCATGGGCTTCTACTCCCCATCCCAACTGGTCCAGGACGCCCGCCGCCACAACGTCACCGTCTTGCCCCCGGACGTCAATCACAGCCACTGGAACCACACCCTCGAAGGCCCGGACCACCACCTGCGCCTGGGCCTCAGAATCGTCCAGGGCCTCTCCGCCAGCGGCGCCGACCGAATCCACCAGAACCGCCCGGCCAACGGCTACCGCTCCGCCACAGAACTCCGCCGCCAGGCCGGCCTCAACCAGCGAGACATGGAACTTCTAGCTGGCGCCAACGCCATGCCCGGCTTCACCGCCAACCGCCACCAGGCCTACTGGCAACTGCTCGACCACGAACAACCCACCGAACTGTTCGCCGCAGAAGACCCGGACGACTACCAACCGGACCACTGCAACCAACTCCCCGAACCCACCGAAGGCCAGAACGTCGTAGCCGACTACGCCAGCCAGGGCCTGACCCTCCAACGCCACCCCCTGGCCCTGCTCCGGCAACAAGGCCACCTGAGGTTCTGCCTCACCTCCGAACAACTCAAAACCACCAAAGCCGGCATCCCCGTCCAGGTCGCCGGCCTCGTCACCGGCCGCCAACGCCCCAGCTCCGCCTCCGGCGTCACCTTCGTCACCCTCGAAGACGAAACCGGCAACGTAAACGTCGTGGTCTGGCTGGAAACCGCACGTCGGCAACGAAAGCCGTTACTGACTGCCCGGTTATTACACGTGAAAGGTGTGCTGGAGAGAGAGGGCGATATTGTTCATGTCATGGCGGGGAAACTGTCAGATCTGAGTCATCTGATTAACTCGTTACCGGTCAGTTCGAGAGATTTTCACTAGCTCGCCCATTAGAGAGCGATAACTCCAAAGATCATAGAGCGGATGTGGGGCCTCCTTTCAGGAATGTCGGAGGCCATGGATGGCCGGAGTCAAGCGCACATGGATGTGCTCGTAGCGGTTCCTGAAAGGAGGCCCCACATCCGCTCAAACTCCTGAATTATCAGTCTTATAAAACAAGAAAACCCCGCCCAAAGGCGAGGTCTTCTCAAAGCAGCGGCGAGAGATCAGCTCAACAACTTGATCATCACACCCGCAGCCACCGCAGAGCCGATAACACCAGCCACGTTCGGCCCCATCGCGTGCATCAGCAGGAAGTTCTGCGGATTGGCCTCCAGGCCAACCTTGTTGGACACCCGCGCCGCCATCGGCACCGCAGATACCCCGGCAGAACCGATCAGCGGGTTGATCTGCTCCTTGGTCAGCTTGTTCATCAACTTCGCCATCAGCACACCACAAGCCGTACCGATACCGAATGCGACAATACCCAGCGCCAGAATACCCAGAGTCTGGGCGTCCAGGAACTTGTCCGCCATCAGCTTGGAGCCGACAGACAGCCCAAGGAAGATCGTGGTGATATTGATCAGGGCATTCTGGGCCGTATCGCTCAGACGCTCCACCACGCCACACTCCCGCATCAGGTTACCGAAGCAGAACATACCCAGCAGCGGCGCCGCATCCGGCAGGAACAGAACCACCGCGATAAGAACAACCAGCGGGAAGATGATCTTCTCCTGCTTGCTCACCGGGCGCAGCTGGGACATCTTGATGGCGCGCTCTTTTTCGCTGGTCAGGGCCTTCATGATCGGCGGCTGGATCATCGGCACCATCGCCATGTAGGCGTAGGCCGAAACCGCAATGGCACCCAGCAGATGCGGAGCCAGAACACTGGACACGTAGATGGAGGTCGGGCCGTCCGCGCCACCGATGATACCGATGGCCGCCGCTTCCAGGATGGTGAAATCCAGAATGCCGAGCCAGTCCAGCAGGGCTGCACCCAGAACTGTACCGAAGATACCGAACTGAGCCGCCGCACCCAGTAGCATGGTCTTCGGGTTGGCCAGCAGCGGACCGAAGTCCGTCATGGCACCCACGCCCATGAAAATTACCAGCGGCCCGATGGTGCTGCCGATAACAACCGAGTAGAAGTTGTACAGCATGCCATTGCCATAGCCGAAGTCCTGGGCAATGGAGTTGGCCATCGCCATCTCGGAGTAACTGGCCTCCTTGACGGCAACCTTGAACATCTCTTTCAGCTCGGGCGTCACCGCCTGGCCGGCCTGATAGGCTACATCCAGCGGTGCAGCCAGCGCGGCCAGAATCTGGGTCGCGTCACTCTTGAGCGCAAAGTGGATGGCATTTTCCGCCGCAGTCAGGGCAAGCCCTGCCTCCGGGATGTTCGCCAGGATGCCGCCGAAACCGATCGGTACCAGCAGCAGTGGCTCAAAGCCCTTGCGAATCGCAAGGAACAGCAGAAGCAGGCCGATGGCAATCATAACCACCTGGCCGAGCTCGATGTTGAACAGGCCACTACCTGTCCAGAGTGTCATTAATTTATCCATGGAATGCTGGCCCTTATGCGATTGTCAGCATTTCATCATCAGGGGATACGGCGTCACCGACCTTGATGAAGACCTCACCGATGGTACCGGCTTTGGGTGCGCGAACTTCGGTTTCCATCTTCATGGCTTCGAGGATGATCAGCACATCGCCCTCTTCCACGGTGTCACCCGGAGAAACCAGAACCTTGAAGATGTTACCGCCCAGCGGTGCCACCAGAGGCTCACCTTCACCTGCTGCCGGAGCAGGCGCGGAGGATGCGGCCGGTGCGGAAGCAGCACCACCCTCACCCTGGATCTGGGTGATCTCACCGCCTTCGGAAACAGCAACAACAAACTTATTACCGTTCACTTCCACGGTGTAGGTCTCGGGGCCTTCGGCCTTCTTGGCCGGAGCGGCGCTTTCGGCGGTCGGAACCGGCTCGAAGGCATCCGGGTTGTCACGATTTTCCAGGAACTTCAGGCCGATCTGCGGGAACAGCGCGTAGGTCAGTACATCGTCTACGGTGTTTTCCGCCAGCTTGATGCCCTTCTCGTCGGCCAGCTTCTTCAGCTCGTCGGTCAGCTTGTCCATTTCTGGCTCAAGCAGGTCGGCCGGACGACAGGTAACGGGCTCTTTCCCGTCCAGAACACGCTCCTGCAGTTCCTTGTTCATCGGCGCCGGTGCAGCACCGTACTCGCCTTTGAGGATTGCAGAGGTTT
>NZ_JAWLHI010000093.1:0-10624 GCF_041690455.1 Marinobacter sp. | reverse complement strand
CATTTTCCTGCTGAAGAACCAGGAAAGCGCCACCAAGATCCCCAATGCGTTTGTGCCCAAGAACATGCACAACCATGGCAACTACATTATCAGCCTGGGTAACCTGTGCCGCTGGCTTGCCGAGCAGGCGGAAGGCCTGGGCGTTGAGGTCTATCCCGGCTTTGCCGCCGCCGAGACCATCGTTGAAGACGGCCAGGTAAAAGGCATTATCACCGGCGATATGGGCGTTGCCCGTGACGGTTCCGAAAAAGACGGCTATATGCCGGGCATGGAACTGCGCGCCAAGTACACTCTCTTCACTGAAGGCTGCCGCGGTCACCTGGGCAAGCGCCTGATAAACGAGTTCAATCTGGACGAAGGCAAGGACCCGCAGCACTACGGTATCGGTATAAAGGAACTATGGGACATTGATCCGGCCAAACACGAGCCTGGACTAGTGGTTCACACCACTGGCTGGCCATTGAAGGAAACCGGTTCCACCGGCGGGTCTTTCCTGTATCACCTGGAAAACGGCCAGGTCTACGTGGGCCTGATCACCGACCTTTCCTACAGCAACCCGCACCTGAGCCCGTTCGATGAATTTCAGCGTCTGAAGCTGCATCCTGAGATCAAGAAACACCTTGAAGGTGGCAAGCGTGTTTCCTACGGTGCCCGTGCAATCACCAAAGGCGGCTACAACGCCCTGCCGAAGATGAGCTTCCCGGGTGGCCTGCTGCTCGGCTGTGACGCCGGCACTCTGAATGGCTCCAAGATCAAGGGCTCCCACACGGCCATGAAGTCCGGCATGCTGGGTGCCGAGGCGGTTTTCGAGGCGCTGAAAGACGGCAAGAGCGGTGAGGAAATCACCAGTTTCCAGAAGAAGTTCGAAGGCAGCTGGCTGTTCAAGGAACTCTACGCCGAGCGCAACTTCGGCCCGGCCATGCACAAGTTCGGCAACGTGGTTGGCGGTGCCATCGCCTTCTTCGAGCAGAACATCCTGCGTGGCAGCCTGCCGATCACGTTCCATGACACCACTCCGGACTACGCCACCCTTAAGCCTGCGGCGGAGTGCAAGAAGGTGACCTATCCCAAGCCGGATAACACCCTGACCTTTGACCGCCTGTCCTCGGTGTTTATCTCCAACACCAACCATGAGGAAGATCAGCCGGTACACCTGAAGCTGACGGATCCGGAACTGCCGATTCGCGATAACCTGCCGAAATACGACGAGCCTGCGCAGCGTTACTGCCCGGCGGGTGTGTACGAAGTTGTCGAGAAGGATGACGGCAGCGGTAAGCGCTTCCAAATCAACGCTCAGAACTGTGTTCACTGCAAGACCTGTGATATCAAGGATCCTGCCCAGAACATTAACTGGGTTACTCCGGAAGGGGGCGGTGGCCCGAATTATCCGAATATGTAGGCGACACCAAACCGTAAGATATAGCTTGTAATTACCCTTTTCAAAGGAGGCTCCATAAGCCTCCGTGACTTCCTACTGTGTGTCCATTTTGATTCAATCAAGCGATCCTAGAGAATCAGAGCATCTTAACCGCTTGCAAAGAAATTGGTGACAAGGCCTCTCCGTCAGAGATTGCGTATTCCTTTATCTGGCGCTTCATTTCCCTGGCCCAGAACTTAGTAAGATGTTGTGCAACAAATTGAATCGCCTCTTCACGACACTGCGTTGGCGCATTAATGCTGATTTGATTAACCATCTTAACTAAATGTGTCGTTTGATCACTGCTCACATTTATTTACCCCGATAAATTGCCAAATTCTACTCAATGCTTGCGCGTATAAATAACGTGCCTTCCCGGTCTTGCAAAGCCGATCAGAGTCATTCCGGCTTCTTCGGCCCGGCGAATTGCCAGTGCCGTGGCTGCCGAAACAGCAACCAGACAGCGAATGCCTACGCTCGCGCTTTTCTGGACCATTTCGAAACTGGCCCGACTTGAGATGAGCGCGAAGCCGTCGTTGAAAGCGTTGGGGCCATACCGAGCAATCCGCGCACCAATGAGCTTGTCCAGAGCATTATGCCGACCGATATCTTCCCGGATCGTCTGAATCATGCCCTCGCTGTCACACCAGGCAGCCCCATGGGTAGCCCCGGTTTCAGACTGCAGGGGTTGATGCTGCCGTAGTCCATGAAGGGCAACCTGAACAGATCGATTGTGGGGAGAAGTATGATTGGGCACCTCTTGAATAGGACGAACCGCTTGAGAGAGACTCTCGGTGCCACACAGCCCGCAGCCTGTTCGACCGGCCATGTTTCGGCGCTGCTCCTTCAATCGTGCAAAACACTCGCCTGCGACATGCATCTCCAAGGTGATGCCCTGTTTACCAACCCCCACGTCAAGCTGGAAGAGTTGCTCCGGGCAATCAATAATCCCCTCGCTTAAGCTGAACCCAAGACCAAAATCTTCCAGGTCGGAGGGCGAAGCCATCATCACAGCGTGAGAGATGCCATTGTAGACCATAGCTACCGGAACCTCTTCTGCAACCTGATCACTATGCGGAGTGCCCTCAATCCCGCCGCAAACATCGACCGTCGTTTCGAATACGGTCGAAGGAAGAGCTTGCTCCTGTGTCCCAGGCTCCATCACCGCATCCTCAACCTTACTCAAAGGAAGCGACATCGGAGCGCTCCTCTTCGCCTGCCTTTGAATCCAATAACTGATGCTGGCGCTCGTCGAACTGCGCAAAGTGCCGCTGCCACGCGGATGGCTGACTAACCTTCTCTACCTGCACCGCCGTGACCTTGTACTCAGGGCAATTGGTGGCCCAGTCCGAACTATCAGTGGTAATAACATTGGCACCGCTGCCCGGATGGTGGAAGGTGGTCCAGACTACCCCGGGCAGCATGCGGTCACTTATTCGCGCCCGCAAAACCGTCTGCCCTACGCGACTTGAAACGCCTAGCCAGTCGCCTTCTCGAACACCGCGCAGTTCGGCGTCACTGGGGTGGATTTCCAGAACGTCCTCGCTGTGCCACTGGCTATTTTCAGTCCGCCGGGTTTGTGCGCCCACGTTGTACTGACTCAGGATACGTCCGGTCGTAAGCAACAGCGGGAACTTACGATTAGTTTTTTCCTCGGTAGCAACATACTCGGTGACCGCAAATTTGCCCTTGCCGATCGGGAAGTCGAGGGTGTGCATGGTAGGGGTTCCATCAGGGTGCTCGTCGTTACAAGGCCACTGGATACTACCAAGATCGTCCAGCCTGTCGTAACTGACTCCTGTGAAGGTCGGCGTCAGCCGAGCAATCTCGTCCATAATCTCGGACGGATGGTTGTAATGCATCGGATATCCCAACGCATTGGACAACGCCATGGTGACTTCCCAGTCTTCCATCCCGGCCACTGGCGCCATCACCTTGCGCACCCGGTTAATCCGTCGCTCGGCGTTGGTGAAGGTGCCGTTCTTTTCGAGGAAAGTGGAGCCCGGCAGCAACACATGAGCGTACTTGGCGGTTTCGTTCAGGAAGATATCCTGCACAATCAGACAATCCAGCGAACTGAGTGCCGCCTCCACATGCTGGGTGTTGGGATCGGACTGGGCAATATCCTCGCCCTGCACATACATGGCCTTGAAACTGCCGGCAATGGCGGCATCAAACATGTTGGGAATTCGCAGGCCCGGCTCGTTGTCTATGACCACATTCCATGCATCCTGGAACTTGGTCCGTACCGCCGAATCGCCCACATGCTGGTAGCCGGGCAGTTCGTGAGGGAAGGAGCCCATGTCGCAGGAGCCCTGAACGTTGTTTTGTCCCCGCAGCGGGTTCACCCCCACACCTTCACGGCCAATGTTACCGGTGGCCATTGCCAGGTTGGCGATACCCATCACCATGGTGGAGCCCTGGCTGTGCTCGGTGACACCCAGGCCATAGTAGATGGCTCCATTATCCGCTTCGCCATACGCCCGAGCGGCCTGACGCACCAAGTCGGCAGACACACCGGTGACCACCTCCAGGGCTTCCGGAGAATGGCGTTCCTCGGCAATGAAATCCCGCCACTGGTTGTATTGTTTGAGCTCACACCGGCTTTCGATGAACCCTTTGTCTTCCAGCCCCTCGGTCACAATCACATGGGCCAGCGAGTTGATCATCGCTACGTTGGTACCCGGACGTAACGGCAGGTGAATGCCTTCAGTGCCATGGGGCGTTGTCAGCAGATCGATGCGGCGCGGATCAATCACGATCAGTTTTGCGCCCTGGCGAAGACGCTTGCGCATCTGGGAGGCAAACACCGGGTGGGCATCGGTAGGGTTGGCACCGATCACCACTATGGTGTCGGCCTTCATAACGGAATCAAAGGTCTGTGTTCCCGCGGATTCGCCCATGGTGGTCTTCAGACCAAAGCCGGTGGGGGAATGACAGACACGTGCACAGGTGTCTGTGTTGTTGTTGCCGAACGCCGCGCGAATCAGCTTCTGCACCAGATAGGTTTCCTCATTGGTACAGCGGGAAGACGTAATACCGCCGATGCTTTCCCGACCGTATCTTGCCTGGGTGTCTTTGAGCTTCTTGGCAGAAAACTCAATGGCCTCTTCCCAAGTCACAACTTGCCAGGGGTCGTCGATCGACTCCCGGATCATTGGCTCCTTGATCCGGTCCTTGTGAGTGGCATAGCCGAACGCAAAACGCCCCTTCACGCAGGAATGACCTTGGTTGGCATCGCCACCCTTGTAGGGAACCATGCGCACCAATTGGTCACCTTTCATTTCTGCCTTGAACGAGCAGCCCACACCGCAGTATGCGCAAGTAGTGACCACACTGTGCTCTGGCTGGCCAGCGTCGATCACGCTCTTTTCCATTAATGTGGAGGTGGGGCAGGCCTGCACGCAGGCACCGCACGAGACGCACTCGGAATCCATGAACGGATCGTTCTGTCCGGCAGACACCTTGGAGTCGAAACCACGGCCGTCGATGGTCAGGGCAAAAGTGCCCTGCACTTCCTCACAGGCGCGTATGCAACGGGAGCAGACAATGCACTTACTGGGGTCGAAGCTGAAATAGGGGTTGGAGTCGTCCACCTCCGCATCGAGATGGTTCTCACCCTCAAATCCATAACGGACTTCCCGAAGCCCCACGGCGCCGGCCACGTCCTGCAGTTCGCAATTGCCATTGGCCGGACAGGTCAAGCAGTCCAACGGGTGGTCTGAAATATACAGCTCCATGATGTTGCGCCGGAGCTTCGCCAGCTTGGCGTTCTGAGTGGTGACAGTCATGCCTTCGGACACCGGAGTGGTACAGGAGGCCGGATAGCCTCGTCGGCCCTCGATCTCCACCGCGCACATGCGACAGGAACCGAAGGCTTCCAGGTTGTCCGATGCACACAGCTTGGGAATATTGATACCCGCCAGGGTGGCTGCCCGCAGTACCGAGGTTCCTTCTGGCACGGCGATATCGGTGCCGTCTATGGAGAGGCTGACTAGAGTTTCTGAATTACTGGGCGGCGTACCATAGTCGATATTGGGATTCAGGCCGCTCGTGTCGGGATCAAAATATTGCAGCATTGTTATTGCCTCCACTCGCGTTGGTCAGGCCGTCAGGTCGTCCGGAAAATATTTCATCACACTCTGTACAGGGAATGGGGTCATACCGCCCATGGCACATAGGGAACCATCCACCATGGTCTCGCACAGCTCCTCCAGCAGAACCAGGTTGGCCTCCGGGCTCTCGCCAGCACGAATTCGGTCGATCACTTCGAGACCACGCACTGAACCGATCCGACAGGGTGTGCACTTTCCGCAGGACTCCACGGTGCAGAACTCCATGGCGAACCGAGCCTGCTCGCCCATATCCACCGTGTCATCAAAGACCACCACGCCGCCATGGCCGATGCCTGCGCCAAGTTGGGCAAAGGCTTCGTAATCCATCGGCGTATCCCACTGGTTTTGCGGCATGTAGGCCATCAGCGGGCCGCCCACCTGAACCGCTTTCATGGGGCGGCCAGTGAAAGTGCCACCACCGAAGTCTTCCAGGATCTCTCTCAGGCTGACCCCGAATGCAAGTTCGATCAGACCGCCCCTTCGAATGTTGCCCGCCAACTGGATGGGCAGCGTACCCCGGGACTTACCCATTCCGTAATCAGCGTAGGTCTGGCCGCCTTTTGCAAGAATGAATGGCACAGCGGCGAACGACAGTACGTTATTGACTACTGTAGGCTGGCCGAATAGCCCTTTGATCGCAGGCAGGGGCGGCTTTGCGCGAACCAGGCCGCGTTTGCCTTCCAGACTTTCCAGAAGCGAGGTTTCCTCACCGCAGATGTAGGCGCCCGCCGCTAGCCGCACTTCCAGGTGGAAGGCACGACCGCTGCCTCTGACATCCCGGCCCAGATAACCTTCGGCTTCGGCACGACTGATCGCGTCATTCAGAATACGGTGAGCCACAGGATATTCCGAACGCAGATAAATGAATCCCTGTGTCGCCCCCACTGCCAGCCCGGCGATGGTCATGCCTTCAATCAGCATGTAGGGGTCGCATTCCATGGCAAGCCGGTCTGCAAAGGTTCCGGAATCTCCCTCGTCGGCGTTGCAGACAATGTACTTCTGTTGCTGCCAGGGCTCATCGTGTACGGTCTGCCACTTGATGCCGGTAGGAAAAGCAGCGCCACCGCGACCGCGCAGACCGGAAGCCTTCACTTCATCTACAATTGCCTGAGGCGACAGGGAGACGGCCTGCTCCAGACCGACGAATCCGCCGTGGGACCGGTAGTCTGCAATCGACAGCGGATCCGTGATGCCAATGCGGGAGAATGTCAGCCTCTGCTGGAGCTTGAGGTAAGAAATGTCTTCCACCATGCCAAGGCATAGCGGATGGTCAGACTTTCCTTCGAACAAACCGGCATCGACAAGCGCATCAACGTCATGCGCCTCTACCGGGCCGAAACCAATGCGGCCCGAATCGGTTTCAACTTCTACCAACGGCTCCAGCCAGAACAGTCCGCGGGAACCGTTGCGCACCAACTCGATCTCAAGGCCACGGGCATTGGCATGACGCTCTATTAACTTTGCCACCTTGTCCGCGCCCATCGACAATGCAGTGGTATCACAGGGCACGTAGATTCTTTTCAACATAATCAATGCCCCTTCGCTTGCACAAAATCCAGTGCAGTGGTGGTGAGCTCGTCCACCAGGCGATCAAACTTCTGCGGGGTTACCCGACCATGAATGTCATCGTTAACACGGATCGAAGGTGCGCAAGCGCAGTTACCCAAGCAATAAACCGGTTCGAGGGTAAACTCGTTGTCCGAAGATGTACCGTGATAGTCCACTCCCAAGCGGGCTTTGACATGCTCTTCAAGTGTTCGCCCCCCCATGGCCTGACATGCTTCCGCGCGGCAAACATGAACCACTCTGCAACCTACCGGATGGCTCCGGAAGTGGTGATAGAAGCTGATAACCCCATGCACTTCAGCCCGGCTCAACTGAAGCTTCTCTGCGATAATTGGGACAGAACTCTCCGGGATATACCCAAAATGATCCTGCACAGAGTGGAGAATAGGCAAAAGTGCCCCGGGCTTATGTTTCAAGCCTTCAACTATCCGCTCGATCATGACTGACATCTCTCTCGCTATGCCTAAGGCGATGGAGTTAAAATTCGCACCGCATATATGCACACCTGTTCTTATTTAGTAGTATTAAATGCAACAAAAGAACCTTATCACTCATTAAAAAGAAGCCCAATATGCATGGCTATACCTAAACTTTCTGTTTTCCCAGCGTGGGCTATCCATACAACTCATGCCAGCCAACTCGACCCTGCGATATTTCCTCTCCTACAAGCGGTTCGGGAGACAGAAAAGCTAACTGAAGCCGCAAAATTTGCAGGGATATCATATCGCCATGCCTGGAACCTGCTGCACCAATTAGGCGAAGCTTTGGAGTTTCCCATCGTAGTACGGCAAAGAGGCAGGGGGACTCGATTATCGGATCTTGGGGAACGGGTGTTACTGGCCGAACAAAGAGTTAGAGCGCGGCTTGGCCCTCAGCTCGACAGCATGGCTTCAGAAATTAATGATGAGATTCAAAAAGTGGTGGCTGGGCGCAATGCAGTACTTCGGATTAATGCCAGTCACGGCTATGCCATATCACTGCTACCTCAACACAATGACCAAGTTGAAATTAACCTCCAATACCGAAACCCTCAGGAAGCACTGCTTGACTTGTTGAATGGTCGATGCGATATCTCAAGTTTCCACTTCCCAACGTGCCCATTTCTGGCCAAGCGTGTTCTAGATCACTATGAGAGCGAGTTAAACAGGGCTCAATTGAAATTGATTCGGTTTGTTAAGCGTAAGGAAGGCTTAATGATGAAACCGAGCATCGGCCCCTTAAAGTCTCTTAAAGAGCTAACGGAGTCTAATGCACTGTTCATTCGTCGCGATACGCATTCTGGGACGCGCATCCTATTCGACTTACTTATGGAGCGAGAGAAGCTGACCCTAGGTGCAGTGAACTGCACATCGCATTATGAATACACTCACACCGCCATTGCCGCCTGTGTAGCTGCTGGCATGGCAGATGTTGGTTTCGGAGTGGAAGCTGCGGCGAATCAATTTGGACTTTCTTTCTCAGAGCTTGCTGAAGAACACTACCTTCTAGCATGTCGAGAGGAGAATCTTAAACTTGAGACTGTTCAAGATCTGATCGGCTTAATCCAATCAAAGTCGGTCTTGGATTCGGTAGAAAACCTACCGGGCTACTGTCCCGACTCGCCCGGAGAAATCACAACCTTCGATGAGCTCTTGAGCGAGAATCAAGGTTACGTTCCGAGCAATCATGTTGCCCCTTGACGCCCGAATACAGACGTGGTCAGACGGATAGACCATAGCGGCAAAAGATCACGAATATTTGAAGAAGCCCGGGGCAATATCAAATTTAAGAGATGGTGGGATGGGGCCGAGCATCGCCCCTAATCCTCAAGAACCGAACTGCCAAATTGAACTTTCCTGTCTGATTTTCAAGTTCCTTGGCATACCTCTCAAGCGAGTCGCTTATACCATCAATAGCTCTGGAGCGATCGGCACTCAGGCCGGCCAGATCATTAATTTGAGTGATGTTCTGGTTGATCTTTTCAACCACTTCGGTTTGTTCCTCTGTTGCAGATGCCACACTGGCGTTCATCTCTACCGGCTTTTTCTGGCTCAACTGACTGGAGGCCTTACTGAAAAGTGCGCATTGCGGCTCTGTTCTTGCCAGACCGTTTCGCGAGGTACATGGTTTCATCAGCCACCATCAGGGCTTTATCGACTCGACCGGGTGTTTCATTGAAGGTCACCACGCCAAGTGAAAACGTCACCGGCCAGTCATTCTTCTTCATCTTGTTCTCCAGGGTCTCGACCAGGCGCGGGATAAACTTCCTGGCCGCGTCGAAATCCGTATCAGGAAGCAACACCGCAAATTCGTCGCCACCGATGCGTGCCGGGAAGTCGCCGCTACGAAGGCCAGACTTGAGAGTATCCCCCACGTCTATGAGCACTTTGTCTCCCTCTGCATGACCGTAGTCATCGTTAATCGGCTTGAAGTTGTCCAGATCAATACTGATTAGCGAGAAATGTCGACCGTAGCGAGTAAGACGTTCGATGGAGCGCTCAAGCTCTGCCCGAAAGCTCCGAATGTTAGCAATCGACGTAAGGGGGTCTGTCCGGGCAAGCAGTCGTTCCTGATCCAGTTCATTCCGTAACCCGGTCACAAGGTAACGCTGCTCAGATACATCCTGACAAATCGCCAGGGTGTAACTTCCGCATGCCAACGTAATCTGCCTCAGAATAATAACGATGGCGAAGCGTGTCCCGTCCCCTCGCACAGCCTCCAACGCAGAATTCGCGATCCGTGACTCCTTCTCTGGAGATTTATGAAAGCTCGCCATTTTATCATCGTGACCTTCCCGCTTTTCGACTGGAATGAGTTCCCAGACATGCTTTGCGTGGAAGCTATCACCGCTGGATTTGAACACACGTCTGGCCATTTCATTAGCAATAAGGATTTCACCGCGATCGTCAACGACAAGGGCCGCTTCGGGAAGAGTATTAAGAAACCATTTGTAATCGGAAAGAATAGGCAGGTTGTCAGGATTCAAGAACTGGAACTCACAGGTGCTGAAATCAGCACGAAACAAAGACGACGGGAACGAAAAGAAGCGGCGATTATATAGGCTTCAGCCCAAAACATGGTCAATCATTGACCATGTTTGACAGGAATTTACGAGTAGTATTCGTTTTTGCTCCTAGGATGTAAGTCCAAATTGGCTGAACTATGTCCAATTCAACGCAGCTGCAACCGGACAAAATTCAGGTAGTTGTTTAAGTAAAACTGGGCGAGTAAAGTACGAAATCAAGGGTACAGGGCAGCGGTCGTTTTGGTAGTTTTTTGGCAATCTCAACCAGACAACCCTGTGCCCGGATTCGGCCTAAATCGTGTAAATATCGGTATTAAAAGGGTTTTTCAAAAGGCCGAACTTGAAACGTAACCGCTTGAACCGCCTCACTTTACATCGATTAACCCCCAGTTAAAACACCATGGTAGGCTGCACTCCGGAGGCAAAGGTCATAGGTTCGAATCCTATCGGGCGCGCCATTATTTTCAAAGGCTTGCGTGAAAACGCAGGCCTTTTTTATTTGGCTGTGTCCAAATTGTGTCC
>NZ_JAWLHI010000092.1:0-10853 GCF_041690455.1 Marinobacter sp. | reverse complement strand
CGATTACCGGAACTCCCGTCCGAACTACCTGGAAGCGTTCTGGAACCTGGTCAACTGGGATTTCGTCAACGAAAACCTGGCATAATCAGCCGATTCCGGCTTTCAGAAGGCGGTCCATCCGGGCTGCCGGCAAGCGCCCGCCCTGTGCGGGCGTTTTTGTATCCGCTCAGCACCAAAAATGAACAAATTGATACAACCCTGCCGGGAAATCTCTGAAAAAATCATGGATACTCAAGGAAGTAGATTCAGACCAACCATTCAGAGGAGTTGAAATGGGAACGACCCTTATCGGCCTGGCAGTGATCGCTGTCGTCGTTATCTACCTGGTGTTCATCTACAACCAGCTGGTATCCCTGCGCAACCAGTTCAAGAACGGCTTTGCCCAGATTGACGTGCAACTGCAACGGCGCCATGACCTGATTCCCAACCTGGTGGAAGCCGCCAAGGCCTATCTCACCCACGAGAAATCCACCCTGACCCAGGTGATGGAAGCCCGCAACAACGCGGTCAGCGCCCAGAAGGACGCCGCCACCGATCCGGGTGACAGCACCAAGATCCAGCGCCTGGGCGGCGCCGAGAACCTGCTCACCAAAGCCCTGGCCAACTTCTACGCCGTGGCAGAGAACTACCCGGAGCTGAAGGCCAACGAAACCATCCAGCAGCTGATGGAAGAGCTCTCCAGCACCGAGAACCGTGTCTCCTTTGCCCGCCAGGCCTACAACGACGGGGTCATGAACTACAACATCTTCCGCGAGAAGTTCCCCAACAACCTCATCGCGGGTATGTTCGCGTTCAAGGAAACCGCCCAGCTGCAGCTTGAGACCCCGGAAGCCCGCCAGGCCCCGAAAGTCGCTTTCTGAGGCCTGAGCCATGGCTCATCCCGGATTTTTCCAGCGCCAGGCCCATGCCCGGCGCAACACCGGCCTGCTGGTGTTCCTGTTCCTGACCGCGGTGGTGCTGATCACCCTCGCGGTCTGTGTCGTTGGTTACCTGGTCACCCGCAGCGAAACCTCCAGCCTCGCCTTCCACCACTGGCTGCTGTCCAGCCATGGCCTGATTACGGCCTCCGCCGTGGTCGCCCTCATCGGCATCGGCTCACTGGTACGCTGGGTCGACCTGGCCGGCGGCGGTGAGCGGGTGGCCCGCATGGTGGGCGCGCGCGCCATCGACCCGGACACCCGCGATCCGGACGAACGCAAGCTCCGCAACATCGTCGAGGAAATGGCCATTGCCAGCGGGGTCACCGTGCCGGAACTGTATGTGATGGACCAGGAGACCGGCATCAATGCCTTTGTGGCCGGCTACACGCCGGGCGAGGCGGTGATGGTCGTCACCCACGGTGCTCTCACCCAACTGAACCGGGACGAGCTCCAGGGCGTTGTGGGCCATGAATTCAGCCACATCCTCAACGGCGACATGCGGATCAACGTTCGCCTGATCGCCTTGCTGGCCGGCATTCTGATGATTGGCCAGATCGGCCAGTTCCTGCTGCGCGCGGGATTCTACAGCAGCCATGGGGTCCGATCCCGGAACCGGGACGGCCGGGCCCAGGCTGCCATGGCCGTGGTGGGTCTGGCCCTGATGGTCATCGGCTACGTTGGCGTGTTCTTCGGCCGGCTGATCCAGTCTGCCGTGTCCCGCCAGCGGGAGATGCTCGCGGACGCCTCTTCGGTGCAGTTCACCCGTAACCCCGAGGGCATCGGCGGTGCCCTGTTCAAGATCGGTATGAAAGGCGGCTACCTGGACACCACCAGCCACGCCAGTGATATGAACCATATGTGCTTTGGCGAAGCCGCCCGGATGAAGTTCACCTCGCTGCTGGCCTCGCACCCGCCCATCGACGTGCGTATCAACACCATCCAGCCCGGTCTTCTGGCCCGCCTGCGCAGCCGGCTGCGGGATACCCGGCCAACCAGCGATCTTCGTGGCGGCGCCCAGGCCCCGGCC
This sequence comes from Marinobacter sp., assembly GCF_041690455.1. GTDB lineage: Bacteria > Pseudomonadota > Gammaproteobacteria > Pseudomonadales > Oleiphilaceae > Marinobacter. The sequence continues at coordinate 8,906 of NZ_JAWLHI010000092.1, read as the reverse complement.
GGTAGCGCGGGTATTGCCGACGTCGCCCGGGACATCTACCAGCCGGTCCGGTCCGGGCGCACCTCTCCCATCGCCCGTGCTGCGCCGCTGCCGGCAAAGGAACTCTCAAGCCAGGTGGGCACGGTCACCCGGCGCGGTGAGGACTTCGCCATCAGTTTCCTGGAGCAGCTGCCAGCCACCTTCCGCACCCTGCTCTATACCCGCGCCGGGGCCATCCAGCTGTGCTACGCCATGCTGGTGACTGAGCTTTCGCGGGAACAGCAGAAGGAACGCCTGGCCCTGCTGCCTGAGCACCCCGTGCTGGGTTGCCAGCCGGAGATCATGGCAAAGATCCTGCCCGCCCTGAAAAGCATTGGTGAAGGCGTACGCTTCCCCGCCCTGGAACTGGCCATGCCGGCTCTGCGCAAGCTCGACCCGGAGGAGCGGGAAAGCCTGATTAACAACGTGCGAAAACTCGCGGCGGCGGACGAGAAGATCAGCCTGTTCGAGTTAACGCTGACCAGCTTCCTGTCCCGTCACCTGGGCGATCATGCTGGCCGCGTCGTTCCCGTACGCTATAAAAGTTATAAGCCGTTGTTGCCGGCTATCCAGAGATTACTGAGCCTGATGGCCCGGGCCGGGACTGCCGACAACACCGAGGCGCAGAAACTCTATCAGGAAGCCGTTGCCGGCTTTATCCATACCCGGAAGGGAGACCTGCCACCCCTGGAGAAAGTCACCATGCGGCAGTTGCAGGAAGCGCTGAGGGCATTGAACAGCCTCTCACCCCTGCTCAAGCCGGCCATTATCGACGCCTGCGCTCACTGCGTGAGCCACGATGGCAAGGTGGAAGTGAGGGAGTATGAGCTGATGCGGCTCGTGGCGGACCAGATGGATTGCCCGATGCCGCCGTTGTAGGGGCGATGGGTTCAGGTGAAGGAGGGGTCAGATCAACTCAGGGGTCTGATGAAGACCTTCATCTGACCCCATCTTCAGGCGAACCTTGGGTGTATGGTATCCAAGCTGGGGTCAGATGAAAGCTTTCATCAGACCCCAAGAGGCATGCCCCCGTCTTCAAAACTCACTGCACCCGCATCTCACTGCCGGGATCAAACAGGTCATCAATCGCCGGCCGTTCCTTCGCGTCGGGCAGGCCGAGCTTTTCGCGGACGTTCAGGTTGACCTCCCACAGGGCCTTGTACTTCTCGTCAGTCGCAGCGACGGCGTCAGCCTTGCCCAGCATGATCTTCGGGCGCAGGAACACCAGCAGGTTGCGCTTGATGCGGCTCTGGGACTCTGAGGAGAACAGCCGGCCGAGTACGGGAATATCACCCAACAGGGGCACCTTGCTCTTGGTGACCTGGAGATCATCCCGGGTGAGGCCGCCGAGGACGATGGTTTCGCCGTCGTCCGCCAGCACGGTGGTCTTGATCTCACGCTTGTTGGTGACGATATCGGAGGCATTCTCGATGCTGTCGGCCACGCTCTCGGTAGTCTGCTCCACTACCAGGCGCACCAAGCCGTCGGCGCTGATGGTCGGGGTCACCTTGAGGGTCAGGCCCACGTCGCGGCGTTCGATGGTGGTGAACGGGTTGCTCAGACCATCGCCGGTAACCGCCGTCTGGCCGGTACGGAAGGGTACGTTCTGGCCCACGGTAATCTCGGATTCCTGGTTATCCAGGGTAATGATACTCGGCGTGGACAGCAGGTTCGCCGCACTTGAGGTGGACAGGGCCTGGAGCAGAATACCCCAGCTCAGGCCGTTCTCATCCCGCTCGCCCGCGCCGATGGTGATGCCTCCCGTGGCCGGCGTGATTGCCGATCCACTCAGGATGGCGGTGAGCACATCCCCGAGGCTCCGACCGACATTGCCGAAGTTGGTACCGACTACCGGTGTCGATTCACCGGACTCGTCCCCCGCCGCGAGCTGGACGCCAAGGTCCTGCCCCAGCTCATCACTGATCTCGACAATGGCCGCCTCGATCATCACCTGGGCGCGACGCAGGTCCAGCTGAGCCACAATCTGCTCGGCTTCCTGCATCAACGAAGGATCACCACGGACCACCAGGGCATTCAGACCCTCGTCCGCAAAGACGGAGAAATTGTTGTTCGGGTTGCCAGCAGTACCACCGGCACCACCGCCACTGGCCGAGCCGCCTTCCTTGAGCACCTCACCCATCACACCCTTGAGGATCTCGGTCAGGTTCTTGGCATCGGCGTGCTTCAGCCGGATGACCTTGGTGGTGCCACCGGTGGCGGAAGGCTGGTCGAGCTTGCGAATCAGCTCGCGCATTTTGTCCCGGAAGGATTCATCGCCCCGGAGAATCAGGCGGTTGCTGCGTTCATCGGCGGTCACGCTGTATTTGCGGGCGGCATTCTCGCCCCCGGCCTTGCCCAGTTCATCCGGCGCCAGTTCCTGCAGCAGGGTCACCATATCACCAACCCAGGCTTCCTTCAGCTGGATCACTTCCACCTCGTACTTGGAGGGGCTGTCCAGCTCCCGGACGATCTGCTCGATGCGTTCGATGTTGGAACGGTGGTCACTGACAATCAGGGCATTGGCGGCCGCCACACCCGCCAGGTGCCCGTACTTGGCCACCAATGGTCGCAGGATAGGCACCAGCTCCAGAGCGTTGGCGTTATCAATCTGGATCACCCGGGTGATCAGTTGCTCGGAGGGGGTTTCGGGAAACCGGTCCAGTATCTCGGCGGACTGCTTGGCGTCCACCTGCTGCACGATCTTGATCACCTCTTCCCCGGGGATGGCGGTAAAGCCGTGCACGTTCAGAACTGCCAGGAACAGGTCGTAGATTTCATCCTTGTTCATGGGGGCACTGGAAAGCACCGTCACCTTACCCTTGACCCGGGGGTCCACCACAAAACTATAGCCGGTGATGTCTGCCACCTGGGTCACGAAGGCACGGATATCCGCGTCTTTCAGGTTCAGCCTCCAGGTCTCCTCCTGCCCATGAGCCAGGGACATCAGAGGAAGAAGGATCAGCAGCGCAATGGCCCGTAGAAGATTCGTCTTGTGGTTATACATCTGGCGATTTCGTCCTGTATCGTTGATCCCGGTCAGCGCCACTGCTCGGGTATGGCATAACTAACGGTGAGGATGCTTCCATCACGCTCGATTTCGATCTCCAGCTGGGCCTGGCCGCGCCAGCTTTCCAGCAGGGATTTGTCCTGTTCCAGATCACCCAGCCGCTGGCCGTTGATGGCGGTAATCACATCGCCGGCCTGCAGATTGACGGCATTGAGCATGGCATTCGAGCCGTCGTAGACATAACCGGACATGCCGCTGTCATCCACCGGGCTCAGGCCATATTGCGCCAGCGCTGCCGCGCCCTGACTGTCCAGCTGTTCGCGGGCACTGGCCAGGAAGGCATCCGGTGACGATTCTGCCGGCACATCCTCCACTTCTGCAACCATGCCCGAATCGACCGACTCCTCAAAGGTCAGTGATTCGTAGCGCCCACCCCGACGCAGCAGAATCCGGTCCGGTTCCACCTCGGCCAGTTCGGCATTGCCGGGCAACATGTCACCCACCCGATAATACGCGGTTTCGCCGTTACTTCCTGCAACTATAGCACCGGAACCCTCGGGGCGTTCGCCAACCAGCACACCTTCAAGGCGGAGGCGCAGACCGGTCTCCGGCGCCGAACGCTTCACTGACTCAGCCACGCCCGCCTGAACACTGGGCCGACCAAAGAAATCATAACCAGCGATCGGAAAATCCTGGCCGCCGGAACCGGCCATTCCCAGCGACTCCTGGGACGGTGCCACCGGCACCGGCCGGTCATCCCAGGCCACCAGCCAAGTGACCCGGGCCAGGGCAACCGCGAGGTAAAGCGTCAGCCCAAACAGCAACAGATTGGCGAGAATCCGGGACACGCGGGCCTGGGCGTGGCGAGGAAAGACCACCATATTATATGCCTCCGGGAATCAACGGTTGCCGGACCCGGAACACCACATCGTCCGGACTGGCAGAATCCGACCAGGGCTGGTCCGCCAGATCCACCATACGCTTGTAGACCTGGATTTCCATCATTCCGTTCCAGAGCAGGTTCGCCTGAGCCGCGGGCCCGCTGCCGCCCTGCTCCGCGATCTTCAGTTCCACTCCGCCCTCGACCGTATCCAGGTTGGCCTGCATGGGCGGGAAATCCGCCGAACCGGTCTGGTCGCCCATGGGCCAGGTCACCCGGCCGCCCGGCCACGTAGCCAGGCCATCGGCCCGGGTAACCCGGTTATCTTCCCAGGCCAGCTGCAGTCGATCGATGTTCACATCACCTTCGATCATGGCACCACGGCTCTTGCGGATCAGTTCGCGGAACTCGGCGACCCCGATGTGACCGGAAGCATCCAGCGCGGCGCTCAGGGGCCAGCCCAGTGTCAGATTGCCCTGGAGCGAGGATTGTGCCGTATCCAGTTCAATATCCATGGGCAATGTCATTCCACCGAGGGAGGGCCAGCCCAGGGCCCAATCCACCCGCAGCGGATAACCGGCGACCACGACGCCAGCGGCACCGTCCCACAGTTTGCCGGACACCTGCCGCACCTGAACCTGAGGTGGCACATTCACATGGGCAGACGCCTGCTGCCACAACCAGCCGGCGGGCACCAGGATCACGAGTGCCACCACATACACCAGCGCCCCGAGCAGGAACAGCAACAACAGCTTGCCCAGGCGGAAAAAGGATTTGGTTTCGGTGTCACTCATTCATTAATACACACAAAAAAGACTGGAATCCGAGTCTAGCAAAGGCATCGGGCAAGTTCATGACAAAAAACGAAAAAACCCCGCACCAGTGTGACCCGGTGCGGGGTTTTTCAGGGTAGATCGGGCCAGATCCCGGAATTCGGGACCCGGTCGGGATCAGGCCGGCATTACATCATGCCGCCCATGCCTCCCATTCCGCCCATGCCACCCATGTCCGGCATACCGCCGCCGGCACCTTCTTCCTGCGGCTCGTCCGCAACCATCGCCTCGGTGGTGATGATCAGGGAAGCCACGGAAGCAGCAGCCTGCAGCGCGGAACGGGTCACCTTGGCAGGATCCAGGATACCCATTTCCAGCATGTCGCCGTATTCTTCGGTGGCGGCGTTGTAACCGAAGGCACCCTCGCCGTCACGAACCTTGGCAACCACCACGGAAGACTCGCCACCAGCGTTGAACACGATCTGGCGAAGCGGCGCTTCCATGGCACGGCGCAGGATGTTGACACCGGCCTTCTGCTCTTCGTTGATGGCGTCAACCTTGGCCAGAGCCGCAATGGCACGGATCAGGGTGACACCACCACCGGCCACGATGCCTTCTTCAACGGCAGCGCGGGTGGAGTGCAGCGCGTCTTCAACGCGGGCCTTCTTCTCTTTCATTTCCACTTCGGAGCCGGCGCCAACCTTGATCACGGCAACACCGCCAGCCAGCTTGGCTACGCGCTCCTGCAGCTTCTCCTTGTCGTAGTCGGAGGTGCTGTCTTCGATCTGCTTGCGGATCTGCTCAACGCGAGCCTCAATGTCCGCCTGGCCACCGGCACCGCCGATAATGGTGGTGTTCTCCTTGGTGACGTTGACACGCTTGGCAGTGCCCAGGTCATCCAGGGTGGTGTTTTCCAGAGTCAGACCGACTTCTTCGGAGATCACAGTACCACCGGTCAGGATGGCAATGTCCTGCAGCATTTCCTTGCGACGGTCACCGAAGCCAGGCGCCTTCACGGCGTTGACCTTCACGATGCCACGCATGTTGTTCACAACCAGGGTCGCCAGGGCTTCGCCCTCGATGTCCTCGGCGATGATCTGCAGCGGCTTGCCAGCTTTCGCGACAGCTTCCAGCACCGGCAGCAGCTCGCGGATGTTGGAGATCTTCTTGTCGACCAGCAGGATGTACGGGTCATCCAGCTCGGCAGACATGTTGTCCTGGTTGTTGATGAAGTACGGGCTCAGGAAGCCGCGGTCGAACTGCATACCTTCAACCACGTCCAGCTCGTCTTCCAGGCTGCGACCTTCCTCAACAGTAATGACGCCTTCCTGACCAACACGCTCCATCGCATCTGCGATCAGCTTGCCGATGGTCTCGTCGCCGTTGGCGGAGATGGTGCCAACCTGGGCGATGTTACGGCTGTCGTTGCAGGGAGTCGCCATTTCGCGAATCGCCTTCACCGCTTCGGTGGTTGCCTTATCGATGCCGCGCTTCAGATCCATCGGGTTCATGCCGGCAGTCACCGCCTTGATACCCTCGTTGACGATGGACTGGGCCAGAACGGTTGCAGTAGTGGTACCGTCACCCGCGTTCTCGTTGGCCTGGGAAGCAACTTCCTTCACCATCTGGGCGCCCATGTTCTCGAACTTGTCTTTCAGTTCGATTTCCTTGGCCACGGAAACGCCGTCCTTGGTGACGGTCGGAGCGCCGAAAGACTTCTCCAGAACCACGTTACGGCCCTTGGGACCCAGGGTTACCTTGACCGCGTCCGCCAGGATGTTGACACCTGCGACCATGCGCTTGCGAGCGCTATCACCGAATTTAACTTCTTTTGCTGCCATGTCTTCTATTCCTGTTCGTTAAACCGAAATTGAATCAATCGGATTAATGAGCGTTCGTGCCTGTCGCCTCAGCGATCACTCAAGCACGCCGTAGATGTCGTTCTCGCTCATGATGAGCAGCTCTTCACCGTCGATCTTGACGGTGTTACCGGCGTACTGGCCGAAAACCACCGTGTCACCCACCTTGACCGCCAGTGAGCGGGTTTCGCCGTTGTCCAGGATGCGGCCGTTACCGACGGCAATTACTTCACCCTGGGAAGGCTTTTCTTTGGCGTTACCCGGCAGCACGATGCCACCCGCAGTTTTCTCTTCTTCTTCCTTACGGCGCACGACAACACGATCGTGTAGCGGACGAATTTTCATTGCTCGGTTTCTCCAATAGTCAGATTAATGTGGCAATGACAGTTGTTAATGAGGTTGGACGGGCCGATGCCCTGTCCAGCCAAATTGCCCGGCTGCATAAGCGGCTGATTTACAGCCGATATCAGCCCGCAGCGAACTTGTGAGACCTTAATGGGGTTGGCGTAGGTATTTTCAACACCCGGGATGAAAAATTTTTTCACTTTTTTTCGATGCGATCGTGGTCCCGCTCGGTCTGGTCCTGATACTCACCCTCGATGATGTCGCCGTTCTCATCGCGCTCAAACGGACGCCGCTGGCCAAAGGGATTCTCCCGGCCCCCGAACGGATCCTGCCCGAACGGATCACCCCCGCCGGCCCGGAAATAAAAGCTGCTGCTCTGCCCGGAAATCACCAACCGCTTGAGTACCTGGGCCGCGAAGAAATGACGGGTGCCGGGAATCAGGCACAGGAAACCGATGGTGTCCGTGATAAAGCCCGGTGTCAGCAACAACGCGCCGCCCACCGCCAGAATCAGCCCCTCGGCCACCTCACGCGCGGGCAACTCACCACTGTTCAGCCGCTGCCGCGCCCGAAGCAAGGTCGCCAGACCCTGCTGGCGCAACAGCCAGGCCCCGATCACCGCCGTCAGCAACACCAGCCCGATGGTATTGAGCACACCAATCATGCCGCCCACCTGAATCAACACCGCCATCTCGGCGATCGGCATGACTATGAATAAAAAAAGAAAGATGGCCAAAGTGCCTCCTCTTGGTATGTAAATGCACAGCGGTCTGACTCTGCACAGGGGTCTGAAGAACTTGTTCTTCTGACCCCGAGTTAGGTCCGACCTCTAAGCTTCCGTCCAAACAGGGGTCAGATGAAAGCATTCATCAGACCCCGAGTCAGACTTCAGCACAGGGGTCTGAAGAAAACCTTCTTCTGACCCCAAGTTGGGTCTGACCTCAAAGACCTGGTCCAAGCCGGGGTCAGATGAAAGCTTTCATCAGACCCCAAGTGTGGACCCCAAGTTCATCACACCCCACGTTCACGGTTATACTCCCACCACAAAAAACAAATCGCGGCACACAGAAACGTAAAACCACCTGATAACTCAATTAGGGCAAACCATGAAACTTCAAGATTCCGTGATTGCAATCACCGGCGCCGGCCAGGGTCTGGGCCGCGCCATGGCCGAATACCTGGCGGGCAAAGGTGCCAGAGTCGCACTCATTGACCTGATGCCGGAAAAACTCGCAGAAGCCGCCGAAGCCTGCAAAAAAGCCGGCGGCGAAGCCAAAACCTACGTCTGCAACGTGGCAAAGGAAGACGAGGTGGAAGCTACCTTCAAAACCATCGTTGAAGACTTCGGCCAACTCAACGGCCTGGTCAACAACGCCGGCATCCTGCGCGACGGCCTGATGGTGAAGGTCAAGGACGGCAAGGTCGAGAAACGCATGGAACTGTCCCAGTGGCAGTCCGTCATAGACATCAACCTCACCGGCGTGTTCCTGTGCGGCCGCGAAGCCGCCACCCGCATGATCGAGAACGGCGACCAGGGCGTGATCGTCAACATCGCCTCCATCTCCCGCGCCGGCAACATGGGCCAGAGCAACTATTCCGCCGCCAAGGCCGGCGTCTCCGCCCTGGTCCCGGTCTGGGCCAAAGAACTCGCCCGCTACAACATCCGCTGCATGGGCATCGCCCCCGGCTTCATCGAAACCGAAATGACCGGCTCCATGAAACCCGAAGCCCTCGAGAAGATGACCGCCGGCATTCCGTTGAAGCGCATGGGTGAGCCGGAAGAGATTGCCTCGACCGTGGCGTTCATCTTTGAAAACGACTATGCCTCCGGGCGAGTCATCGAAATCGACGGCGGCCTGCGGCTTTAATGGGATGTTGAGGCCGGGGTCATCGCACAGGGGTCTGAAGAACTTGTTCTTCTGACCCCATCTTGGCTCTGGCCTCGGAGTTGAAGTCCAAGCAGGGGTCTGAAGAAAGCTTTCTTCAGACCCCAACCCCGACCATCACCCAAAAGCCGCAACCCA
>NZ_JAWLHI010000091.1:0-10971 GCF_041690455.1 Marinobacter sp. | reverse complement strand
GATAGCGCCGTGCGTACCGCCTGGTCTCCGGCACTGACGGCGATCACCTCCAGGCCCAGTCGGCGAAGCATGCGCTCCACCAGCTGCCGGTTCTCCTCATTGTCCTCCGCGACCAGCACCTGGCCGCGGTAGTCCCGGCGCTGGTCCGGCATGACCTCATGGCGAACCACCAGGTAGCGGGCCAGCACTTCGTAGAAAAACTGCTTGTCGATGGGCTTGGCCAGGTGCTCGTTACAGCCGGCCCGTCGGTAATCGGCAATGTCCTCGGCCATGACATTGGCGGTCAGGGCAATGACCGGCGTATTCACGCCCGCCTCCCGCAAGGCTGCGGTGGCATCCCGACCATTCATCACCGGCATCTGGATATCCATCAGGATCAGGTCGAACGGCTCCCGGATGGCCAGTTCCAGGGCTTCGGCACCATTGACCACGTGTACCAGGTCCGCGCCGGTGCGCGACACCAGCAGGGACACCAGACGACGGTTGACCTCGTTATCCTCGGCACAGAGAATGCGCCCGGTCAGCTGCGGCGCAGCCACCATGGGAATCGCACGCCGGCGTTGGCCGAGTTCCGAGGCATCCCGGAGAAAATGCACCTGATCCAGCGGCCCGGTGCGGATGGCCAGCTCGAATTCGCTGCCCTCACCGTAGGTGCTGGCCACCGTGATATCGCCACCGAGCAGCTCCGCCAGCCGCCGGGAGATACTCAACCCCAGGCCAGTACCGCCATACTGGCGTGATATCGCGGCGCTGCCCTGGGCAAACGGGTCGAACAGCCGGCGCAGCTGTTCCGGCTTCATACCGATTCCGGTGTCGACCACCCGGGCCATCAGCATTTCAGACTCCCGATCACACCGAATACCCAGGGAGATAGAACCTTTTTCGGTAAATTTAAGGGCATTTCCACACAAATTGATGATGATTTGGCGGAAGCGGGTAGGGTCGGTGTGGATCTGCTCCGGCAGTGGATACTCGCAGATAATGGAAAAATCCAGGCCCTTCTCCCGGGCCCGCGGGGTAAAGAAGGCCCGGATTTCCTCCAGCAGCTCCGGCAGATTGACGGGAATCACATCCACATCGAGTTTGTTGGCGTCAATCTTGGAGTGGTCGAGAATGTCGTTGACCAGATCGAGCAGGTGGCGGCCGCTGCGCACCACGGTCTCGGCGCTACTTTTCTTTTCGGTCTCGGTCAGGTCCGGATCCAGCAAGGTCTCGCCGTAACCGATGATGGCTGCCAGCGGCGTGCGGATCTCGTGGCTCATGTTGGCCAGGAACTGGCTCTTGGCTTCGGCCGAGTTGCGCGCCAGCTCCTTCTCCAGCCGCTCCTGCTCCCGCTCCCGCTCGATCCGCTGGCGCTGGCGGCTCTCAGTCACATCGATACAGGTGCCTTCCAGGTGGGTGGGCTCGCCCTCGGTATCGTAGGCGGTATGCAGGGAGATTGTGGCCCAGCGTTCCTCGCCATCCCGGGTCAGGTACCGGGCTTCGATGCCCTTCACGGTGCCTCGGGCCTCGAGCTGCTCCACCACCAGGCGCCGCAGGCGGTCATCAGCGATACAGGTTTCCAACACATCGGGATTACGCCGCAGCAACTCCCTGTTGCTGTTGTAACCGAGCATCCGGGCCATGGCCGGGTTGGCGGTCACGAACCGTCGATCCGGAGACATCTGGAACACCCCTTCCACGGCATTATCGAACAGCGACTGGTAACGGCGGAGGTTGGCCAGTGCCCGCTCACTCCACCCAAGAGCCTCCCCCTGCACCTGCTTTATGCGGTCAGCCAGGGCAAAGGAGAACAGGATGATCTGGGCGGTCAGGCCAAACTGCGGTGAATAGCTGGTGAAGGTATTCAGTGGCAGGTAACCCATGACCGTCAGGGCATAGATTCCGAACCCGATCAGGGCCAGGGTCCAGGCAAAAAAGTAGGACCGTGCTGCCGGGTTGTAATAGCGCCAGGACAGGTAACTGACCACGATCAGGATGATGCTGAGCAGAACGGAGCCGAGCACAATCCACTCCATGGCCACGTGGTAGGGCAGAAAAAAACAGAGCACGAAGGTGGCCCCAACCGAATACAGACAGAGCCGGATAATCTGATCCAGATCCCGGGAACGTTCCCGGGTCTCCAACAGCGAACGGGCCATCAACAGGCCCCAGAACCAGGTCAGCACGATCTGGAAGTGCAGGTATTCCTTGTTGAACAGGACCGGGCGGCTGTCCAGAAGCTGTACGCCATGGACCTGCTCGGTGAAGATGAAGATGGTGGCCGAGACCAGGTACAGGACGTAATAGACGTTACTGCGCTCGCGCACCGATACCGCAACGAACAGGTTGTAGGCCAGGATCGCCAGCACCGCCCCCAACAAGACACCGCGGACCGCTTCATCCACGGAAACCTTCTCGATGTAGCTGTCCGGATGCCAGAGGCTGATGGGCAGGCGAAAGGTATTGGTGTTGGTAATGCGCAGGTACACCGTGTTGACGGTGTCCGGCGCCAGCTTCAGGCGGAAGGTCGGGTTGGGAACGGCCAGGTCCCGCTCCTGCCAGTTGTCCTGGTACCCGGCCTGACGCTGATCCACCAGCTCACCGTCACGCACCAGGAAAAGGTTGACCTGATCCACCAGAGGCAACGCCAGCTCCAGGATCCAGTCCGTTTGGGCAGCGCCGGCCCGGGGCTCCAGCTCCATACGGGTCCAGTAGGCGGATTCGGTATAGCCGAAGTTGAGTACGCCGCCTTCATGGCGGGTGAAGGCCCCGGGGTCCAGAGCCCGCACCTCCCGGAACGTCAGGGATTGCCCGGGATCTTCCAGGTACCAGACGCAACTGCCCAGGTTCCGGATGCTGCTGGTGTTACGGTCGAGCACCAGCTTGCCGTCACGGCACAGGCCCTCCGCCGCCACCGTCGACGGCAGCAAAACCAGCGCCAGCAGTACCCATGCCAACAGGGCCGGGACCGAAACCAGGTTTGTGAGCCGTTGCTGCAAAATGTGATCTCCGCGAGGGCAGATGCCGGTGTTATGTTTTATTGTCAGCATTCGGGCCGAAGCGGGCCCCGCGCGTATCCACTTTAGCGGTTAATCATCCATAACGCATCTCAGGGCCTTCTGAAATGAGACATTCCTGCATTTTCGCTGTCGTTTCCCTCGCTTTGGTGAACCTTGGCGGTTGTGGCCTTGAGGATACCGGCCCGTCAGCTTTGAATCCGGCCACCAATGTGGACCCGGTATTCTCCAGCTTCACCCTGACCGAACAGACATCCACCACCCTGTTCCACGACCTTTCCCTGGCCGTTGAACCGGCTACGTCAGAAAGCAGCCAGGCCAGCGCTATGGCCAGGGACATCCGCCAGCAGCTGTCCGCGTTTCTCTCCATCATCTACAACGACGCGACACCTCCAGCGATTAACTCTGTGCGTAACCCCCTGGATCTCATGCGCCGGGTCATCGGTGAAGGGGAGATCGCTAACTTTGTGGAAGCCCGTCAGTACATCAGCGACCGGATCGACGCCGGTGAAGCCGGCGAGTACAGCAACACCACCAACGATGTGTCTGTCCGCTTCACCGATCAGGGCGCGTTCGAGGAAGGATTGCCAGTGGCGGACTATGAATGGCGTTATCCCATCGTCAAATGGGTCTACACTCCGGACACCTCGAACCGGGTAACCCGGGTGTTTACCTGGGCCTCCTCCGGCACCTTTCCCGAAGGCAGCACCCGGCCAAGCGCGACCCTGGGGACCGAGTTTCTGCCCCGGGATTTCCTGATCACCGGCTACAACGATCAGGCCCGGCTGCACAGCGAAGGCAGTATTGTGATTGAGGGCGAGCGGGAAATGGCGCTTGTCCGTGAGTACGAGGGGCTGAACACGGACACCATCAATATCGACGGCACCAACATTGGCACCAATCAGGGCACCACGGGTGGCCCGGAATTCCCGTTTGCCGGCGAGACGGTCGACTGCCTGAAAATCCGGATGCTTTACGCCGAGCAACGGGTCGAGGTCTTTACCTCATTGGATCAGCCGCCGCAGGTGGAGGATCCGGACAACCCCGGTGAACTCATGGCCAATCCCGATTACTGCCTGAACCGGGATGCCTCGACCCACAGCTACCAGACAATGAACACCGGGCTACGCATCTGAAGCGGTATTCAGAGCGGGCCACCGTCCTTCAGGTTCCAGCTCTGCAGGAAGCCCTTCTTGCGATCGAGTAACCGTTGATAGGTCGAAATCAGAATATCGGCGTGGGGCGCCCGGCTCATCCGCAGGCTCGCGATCCGGCGTTCGAGGTGCTCGACTTCCGAGCTGATGCGCTCGCGCACATGGCTGCGGACACTGTCGTGGTGATCGAGTTTTACCGCCCGGCGGATGGGTTTTTCGGGGGAAGCTGGCTTGTCCATTTGCGGCCTCGTCCATTGAGTCATGAATAATCCATATTCTTGCAGCGAGAGTCTGCCCCTTTCTGCGGTAGCCTGCAATAAAAATGAATATAGTTTCACTTTTTTTGACGCTTCCCGGGGGCAGGACCACGTCGACCAGCCCATTACACGACGAATCCCCTGCTATAGTTCCTTGTAGCACCAAACCCCCGAATCGGCCAATTCCGGCCCGGAATATATTGAGCACGCCATGACCCAGACCACCATTGCCGACACACTGCGCGAATATCAGTCCCTGCTGGAACTGCTGGACGATGCCTACTGGGAAGCGGGCAGCATCCACCACAAGGATATGCTGTATGACATCATCAGCGTTCTGAGCCAGGAGATTGCGGAGATCAACAAGCTGAACACTCAGGACCACCACTATCCCTACGAAGTCATCACCGAAGGGATGCGGCGCCTGGTGCCCAAGCTGGAGCGGCTGGATGAACAACGTGAGGATGTGATCCAGCGCACCCAGACGCTGACTGATTTCCGGGACCTGCTGTCATCGGTCCTCGGTATCCTGGAAGCGCAGGTCCAGACCCTGTAATCAGGCAGCCACCAGCGGCCGCTGGGTCTCCGGAATCAGGGGAAACTGCCGGCACACGGTATAGACAAATTTCGCCAGCGCCGGCAGGTGGTGCGCGACAATGGGCAGCCCGGTATTGAGCAGGCTGACCGAAATATCCCGGGCCGGATCGGCCCAGCACAGCTTGTTGATCAACCCCACGTGGCCGAAGGCGTAACGGCTGTTCGGCCCCCACAGGCCGACGGGATTGCCACCGAGCATCATGCCGGCACTGAAGCGCATCGGAACCAGCATGGTACGGTCGATCTGCAGGGAGCCGAACTGCTGGATGGCGCGCTTGACCGTGATTTCGCTGCAGATCCGCCGGCCATTCCAGACGCCACCGTTGAGCATCATCTGGAAGAACCGGCCCATTTCCTCGGCGGTCCCGCACAGGTTCCCGGCCGGAATGACCGCTTCCTGGAACCGTGGGTCGTTGGTCACCGATTCCACCGTTCCGATATCGCCGCCCAAGGCCCGGCGTACCACCCATGACACCGGGAAATGCGGGGTCGGTCCGGTGGCGTAATTGACCGCCAGATCATTAAGTTTCTCCGACGCAATGCCATAGGTGAACCACTTCATACCCATGGGCTTGCGGAGGTGCTTGTCCAGGTAGTTTTCGATGGTATCGCCGGTGACCTTTTCCAGCACCCGCTGCAGCACGAAACCACCGGTGATCGCGTGGTAGGCAACCTTGGCGCCGTCCACTTCCACCGGCCGGGCCTGACACAGGATGCGCCAGATCTCGTCCCGATCCCAAAGCACTTCGATGGGAGTCTCCCTGGGAATGGCCGGAATCCCGCCCCGGTGGGAAAGAATCTGGTGCACGGTAATGGTCCGCTTGCCACGGCGGGCAAACTCCGGGCAGTAATAGGACACCGGGTCCATCAGGTTTACAAGCCCCTGTTCAGACAGCATGTGCATCAGCAACGCCGTCACCGCCTTGGAGGCGGAGAAATAGCAGACCGGGGTGTCGGTGGTCATCGGCACCCGCACCACGTCCCGGCCGTCGTGTGGCCCGTTACCACTGGCATGGCCGATGGCCCGGTGCAGAACCTGGTGGCCCCGGTGCCGGACCGAAACCTGGATACCCGGGTGGACGCCGGTACGGTACAGCGATTCGACGCTCTGCCAGACCGTCTCGACGGTTTCCCGGCTGATACCGGCGGCATCCGGGTGTTCACCGGCAACGTCCCGGCTGGTGACAGAACTCAGGTCCTTGGCAATCAATGAGGTATTCAGGGCTCGACGGGCAATGGGGATCATGGCTGGTACTCTGACATCCTGGACTATTTTTTATTGTAGTGTGGACAGCCTAGCCATCGGTGGCATTGGCCGAAGTGGAACCGCAAACGCGTCACTGGTTGCACTCAGCCCCGGGCATCCGTCCGATCATTATGATCCGCTTCGGCCTCGGGTGCCATCACCACACAGTTCCGGCCCCGGCTCTTGGCGGCGTACATGGCACGGTCAGCCGCGGCACACAGGGTGGCCGCATCGGCGCCGTGGTCCGGATAGACCGCCACGCCGACACTGATGGTCATGGGAACCGCCGGGCCGTTGTTCAGCGGGTGCAGCTGGCCACTGACCCGGTGGCGGATCCGTTCTGCGGTTTCATGGGCTTCACGAACCCCCATCTCGGGCAGGATGATCACAAATTCCTCACCGCCGAACCGGCCCACCGAATCGACGCTGCGCACGCTGTTATCGAGCAACTTGCTGACGGAGCGGAGCACAGAGTCGCCGGCAGCGTGGCCGTAAGTGTCGTTGATCTCCTTGAAGTGATCAAAATCCACCCATAACAGGGCCATGGGGCGGTTATAGCGGCGTGCCCGTTCCAGCTCTTCCTCCAGCAGGCGCGAACTTTCCCGCCGGTTATACAGGCCGGTCAGGGGATCGCGGGTTGCCAGTTCCTCCAGCTCGTCCTCCAGAGCCTTGCGGTCGGAAATATCCAGGATGATGCCTTCCAGCAGTATTTCGCCGTCATCGTCCTCGACCCCACGGCCACGTTCCCAGACCCAGATCTGACGGCCATCCTTGCGGATCAGCGGGTATTCGATGGAGAAGGGTTCGCGATTCTCAACCGCCTTCCTGACCTCCTCCACCACCTTTTCGTTACTCTGGGGATCGGCCATCAATTCGGCAAAGCTGACCTTGCGGTTGCGAACCAGTTCCCCGGGCAGATAGCCGGTCAGCCGCTCGCAGCCCTGGGACACAAACAGCATGGTCCAGTGTTCGTCAAAACGGCAGCGATAGGCCATGCCCGGCAGGTTGTCCATCAGCACCGACAGCTGTCGCTCGCGACGACGCAACGCCTGACGCTGATCATACTGCAGCGCCAGCAGCTTGCGGTCCTTGTGGAACTGACGAAGGGTGGCGGCAAACAGGACGGTGCCGGTCACCACGACGAACAGGAAGCCCTTCCAGGTCTGTACCAGGGACAGGGTGTCGGCATCGTAAAACCAGGCTTCCACCAGCCGGTCGGAGAATACGATCCAGACCAGCCCAACCGCGATATAGATCGCAGCCGCCCACAGGGCCCGGCGGGCGGGACCCCGGTGATCGGACAATCGCCTGTTCCGCTGCTTGTCGACACCGGTTGAAGCCATGGATACCCTGTTATCAGATAGCGGTGCTGGATGTTTACGAAAATAGCCGCACCGAACCCATAAGTCGAGCATAATGCCAGTCGCCCCGCCAACTGCAGCAGGAGTAGCCATGACCCCAGGAATCAATGTGGCGAAGAAAGCCAGGGTTCCCCACCGCATCCACGAATACGACCACGACCCCAACAGCGAGAGCTACGGTACCGAGGCGGCGGAGAAGACCGGCGCCGAGCCGGCCCGGGTATTCAAGACCCTGGTGGCCTCGGTGGACAATCGTGAGCTGGTGGTAGGGGTGCTACCAGTGACCTCCATGCTCAGCATGAAACTGATTGCCAGGGCAGCCGGGGGCAAGAAGGCCACCATGGCGGACAAACAGGAAGTGCAACGGGCCACCGGCTATGTCCTGGGTGGTGTCAGCCCCCTGGGCCAGAAACGGCGCCTGAAAACCTTCATTGACCAGTCCGCCTGCAACTTCGACACCATCTATGTCAGCGCCGGCCGCCGGGGCCTGGAGATTGAACTGGCACCGGAGGACCTGGCAAATCTCACCAACGGTCGTTTTACCGATCTTCAACAGGAGTAAACCGTGTCCAATGCAATGGAACTGCTTCTGATCGGCAGTATCATGCTGCTGGCGCTTGGAGCGCACGCGGTGGGTCAGCGCCTCCATGTGCCGAGGGTAACTCTGCTCATCCTGGTCGGTGCGCTGGCGGGCCCCCGATTGCTGGATCTCGTGCCTGCGAGAGCCAGCGACAACTTCAGCATGGTGACCGAACTGACACTTGCCATGGTCGGCTTCCTGCTCGGAGAGAGAATGTCTTTCCGGGATCTGCGTCAGGGCCGTCAGGGCATCATCATCAGCCTGTCGGTTACCCTGATCACGGCGCTGGTGATTTTCCTTGCCACCTGGGCGGTCACAGGCAATCTGGCCGCGGCGTTACTGCTTGGAGCCATTGCTACCGCCACCGATCCGGCAGCGACGCTGGACGTCATCAGGCAAACCGAATCCCGCGGGCCCCTTACCCGTGTGGTCGCACAGGTTGTTGCTATCGACGATGCCTGGGGAGCCATCCTGTTCAGTATCCTGCTGGTATTTGTCGAACAGCTCGCCGGAAATGGCGCTACTGTAATGGAAACCATGACGCACGGGGTAACCGAGGTCGTCGGCGCCCTTATTCTGGGGGTACTTCTGGGCCTGCCCATGGCGTGGCTCACCGGACGCATCAAGCCCGGTGAACCGATGTTGCTGGAATCGGCGGGCTTCGTTTTTCTGGCCGCGGGTATGGCCGGTGCGCTGGAAGTTTCCTACCTACTGACCTGCATGGCCCTTGGCGTCACGGTGGCCAATGCCGCCCGACATCATATTCGCCCGTTCCGGTCCATCGAGGGCATTGCCGAGCCATTTCTGGCCATGTTCTTCTTCCTGGCCGGTTTCGGCCTGGACTGGTCGGTATTGCCGACACTGGGGCTGCTCGGCGCGGTTTACATTGTCGCCCGGATTGCCGGTCGGATACTGGGAGGATATGCGGGAGGTCTGCTCGCCGGTTCGGAGCGCGAAATCCGGTTACGCAACGGCGCCTGCCTGCTGCCACAAGCAGGGGTTGCGATGGGCCTGGCGCTGGTGGCAACGGACCGTATGCCGGAACTGACGTACTTGCTGCCACTGGTGGTTGGCACGACCGTCATGTTTGAACTTCTCGGCCCACCGATCACCATGCACAACCTGCGACGCGCCGGCGAAAGCGGTCGGGGTTTCGAGGAAGAGAAAGACGAGGACTGACGGCGAGTCAATAAAAAACCCGGAGCAGCTCGGAGCTGTCCGGGTTTGATCTCAGGTGGCCGGAGCAGATGCCCGGCCGGTTTCCCGAGGGATCACTTCACGGATGCACGGGCATCCTCGAGGATCTTGTTGAAGGTCTTGCTCGGCTGCATGACCTCGCAGACCTTCTCCATCGGCGGGTGGTAGTAGCCACCGATATCCGCAGGATGGCCCTGCACCACAGTCATCTCTTCCAGGATCTTGTCCTTGTTCTCTTCCAGCTGCTTGGACAGCTTGGTACAGAACTCCTTCAGCTCCTTGTCCTCGTCCTGCTTGGACAGTTCCTCGGCCCAGTAGCGGGCCAGGTGGAAGTGGGAACCGCGGTTGTCCAGCTCACCGGTGACCCGGGACGGAGACTGGTTGTTCTCCAGCAGGCGCTCGGTGGCCTTGT
Source organism: Marinobacter sp. (assembly GCF_041690455.1). GTDB lineage: Bacteria > Pseudomonadota > Gammaproteobacteria > Pseudomonadales > Oleiphilaceae > Marinobacter. The sequence goes on along the minus strand of NZ_JAWLHI010000091.1, from coordinate 1,168 downwards.
CCAGGGTCTGGCCCAGCAGGCGGGCACGCTCGTTATGCTGCTTTTCGCCCAGCTCGTCCAGAGATACGGCCGTGGCCAGGAACTCACCCAGGGAATCCCAGCGCAGGTGGTTTTCCTGGATCAGCTGCTGAACGTGCTTCGGTGCAGAACCACCAGCACCGGTCTCGTACAGGCCACCGCCGTTAAGCAGCGGTACGATGGACAACATCTTGGCACTGGTACCCAGCTCCAGGATCGGGAACAGGTCGGTCAGGTAGTCACGCAGCACGTTGCCGGTCACGGAGATGGTGTCCAGACCACGGATCAGACGCTCCATGGTCCAGCGGATGGCGCGCACCGGAGACATGATGCGGATATCCAGGCCCTCGGTATCGTGGTCTTTCAGGTACTTCTCGACCTTCTTGATCAGCTGGGCGTCGTGGGCACGCTCGTCGTCCAGCCAGAACACCGCCGGCATACCGGTGGCGCGGGCACGGCTGACCGCCAGTTTGACCCAGTCGCGGATCGGCAGGTCCTTGGTCTGGCAGGCGCGCCAGATGTCACCTTGCTCAACGTTGTGCTCGGTCAGCACGGTGCCGTCCTCGGTCACGACGCGGACGATGCCGTCTTCCTTGATTTCGAAGGTCTTATCGTGGGAGCCGTACTCCTCGGCCTTCTGCGCCATCAGACCAACGTTGGGCACGGTACCCATGGTGGTGGGATCGAAAGCACCGTGGGTTTTACAGAAATTGATTACTTCCTGGTAAATGGTGGCGTAGGTGGACTCCGGCATCACTGCCTTGGTGTCCTTGAGCTTGTTGTCACGGGCCCACATCTTGCCGGAGTTACGGATCATCGCCGGCATGGAGGCGTCGACGATCACGTCGCTGGGTACGTGCAGGTTGGTGATGCCCTTGACGGAATCCACCATGGCGATTTCCGGACGATGCTCGTAGCACGCGTGCAGGTCTTCCTGGATCTGCTCCTGCTTGGATTCCGGCAGCTGCTTGATTTTCTCGACCACGCTGGAGAGGCCGTTGTTCGGGTTCACGCCGATCTCGTCGAACAGTTCACCGTACTTGTCGAACAGATCCTTGTAGAAAACCTTCACCGCGTGACCGAACACGATCGGGTGGGAGATTTTCATCATGGTGGCTTTCACGTGCAGGGAGAACATGACACCGGTCTT
>NZ_JAWLHI010000090.1:0-11526 GCF_041690455.1 Marinobacter sp. | reverse complement strand
TCAAAGGTAGCTCCACCCCAGGATTCCAGAGACCAGAAACCGACTTTGTCGAGTTTCTCGGCAATAGGCAGCATGTCATCCAGCCGCATACGGGTGGCAAGCAGGGACTGGTGGGCGTCACGCAGAATTACGTCCGTAATCCCCAGCGGTTTCTTTGTGTCAGTCATCGTGTCAGCCTTCTGTTAAAAGGTTCTATCTGTTACCGGGTCACTTCTTGTGGCGTGACCGGTATTGTGCAATCGCCTTCTTGATGGCCTCGGCGGTGTCAGGATCAACCGACGTGGGCGCCTTCGGCTTGGCACGTGGCGTTCTGGCCGGGGTTGCCGGCTCTGGTGGCGCAAACCGTCCAATGAGTTTGGACATGAGGAGTGTCGCGAATACCAAAACGATCAGGAACACGAACACGAAGCCCATGCCTGCGATCATCAGATCAACGGCTTGTGACATCAGCTCATTCATATCGAACAGCTACCTGTATTGGTTTGTATGATTTCCCCGCCTTGCCCGGTCCGACCACTTAGACTAACGTCTTACAGCCTTATCGGGACAAATCGGGAGGCAAAATCCTGCGTAATTTACCGTTTTCGCCTGCCCTGAGCAACCTGAATGAGATTTGCCATACGCGCTTTCCGAGGTTCACGGCCTGAAATGACAACTTTCCAGGAACCGGCACCATTCCCGATTCAGGCATATCGGACACGTATTTTCCGCCCCTTGATCCGCCCCTGCTCGAGGCGCTTCAGAGCCTTGGCGGCAAGCTCCCGGTCGATCGCAACAAAGCACTGAAAATCAAACAGATCGATCTTGCCCACAGCCGTACCGGGAATGCCCGCTTCGCCGGTCAACGCGCCCAGAACATCACCGGGGCGCACCTTGTCCTTACGGCCGCCGGCAATACACAGTGTCCTCATGGCCGGTGCGACCGGACGGCGCGGCACTGCCAGCAGGGCTTCGGTATCGCCCCACTCCACCGGCCGCTTGCGGGCGGCTTCAAGCTGGCTGATCTTGTGCCCTTTGGCGGGTGTGCAGAGGGTTACCGCCAGACCCTGCTCGCCCGCACGACCGGTCCGGCCCACCCGGTGGGTATGAACCTCCGGATCCCTTGCCGGCTCGGCGTTGATCACCAGGGGCAGGGATTTGATATCCAGGCCTCGCGCAGCCACGTCAGTCGCCACCAGCACCGAACAGCTCTGATTGCCGAAACGCACCAGCACGCTGTCCCGATCCCGCTGTTCCAGATCCCCGTGAAGCGCCAACGCGGAAAAGCCGCTGTCCCGCAGGCTGTCGGCAAGCTCATCACACTGCTGTTTGGTGGTACAGAACACGATGCAGGAAGCCGGCTGGCGCTCCGACAATACCGCCATCACCGCCTCGGCAGTGGCACCCGCAGGAATTTCATAGAACAGCTCGCGGATGTCCGGATTCTCCCCGGACGACTCCGCCCTCACATCCACCGGCTCGCGCTGATACTGGCTGCTGAGCTTGCGAATGGCCTCCGGCCAGGTGGCGGAAAACATCAGGGTCTGGCGGGTGTCCGGCGTGTGGGAAAGAATGTCCTCCATGGCTTCCTGGAAGCCCATGTCCAGCATCCGGTCGGCCTCATCCAGGACAACCGTGGTGGCCTTATCCAGCTTCAGCGTGCCCTTGCGCAGATGATCCTGAATCCGCCCCGGCGTACCCACAACGATATGCGCCCCGTGGCTCAGGGAGCCGATCTGGGGGCCGATGGCAACCCCGCCACACAGAGTAAGCACCTTGATATTCTTCCGGGCCCGGGCCAGTTCCCGCAGGGATTTCGCCACCTGGTCCGCCAGCTCACGTGTGGGGCAAAGCACCACCGCCTGCACGGCAAACAGTCGCGGCCGGAGGCCCTCGATCAATCCGATGCCGAAGGCCGCCGTTTTCCCGCTGCCGGTCTGGGCCATGGCAATAACATCCCTACCGGCCAGGCAATGGGGCAAGGCTTTGGCCTGGATCTCGGTAGGTTGTTTGAAACCAAGCTGCTCAATATTGGCAACCATGGCGGGTGAAAGACCAAATTCTTTAAAGGAAGACATACAAGAAAATCCCGGGGACAGCCGATGCTGGTTATGAAGGCAAAAACGAGCGCGTATACTACACCATCAGGATACCCGATTTGGTAAATAAAGAACGGAGCTACCGATGGCATCCCTACAGGATCAGTTACTGAAAGCCGGCCTGGCCGACGAGAAAAAAGCCAAGGCCATCCGCAGTGAGAAGCGCAAGCAACGCAAACAGCAACCCAAAGGGGCGGTACAGGTCAACGAGGCGGAAATCCGCGCCCGCCAGGCCCGGGAAGATAAGGCCGAACGGGACCGCCAGCTGAACCTGCAGCGCCAGAAAGAGGCGGAGAAAAAAGCCATCCAGGCCCAGATCCGCCAGCTGGTGGAAACCAACCGCCTGGATCGCAGCCGGGGCGAAACCTCCTACCAGTTCGTGGATGGTAAGAAGATCAAGAAAATCCTGGTGGATGACACCATGGTGGACCAGCTCTCCCGTGGCCGTCTGGCGGTGGTTCGTCTGGGCGAGAACTATGATGTGGTGCCTGAAAAGGTCGCCCGCAAGATCATGGAGCGTGACGAAGGTCCCGTCGTGGTGCTGCATGACCGCAAACAGGATGACCAGGGCGAGGACGATCCCTACGCCGGCTACGAAATCCCTGATGACCTGATGTGGTAGGTGGTAGGTACTAGTAATAACTTCCCGCCCGGCGGCGCTGAACTACACTGCAGGTACAGTCTCATTCGGGAGGAAACCACCATGAAACTGAAAACCTCACTGATTCGCACCGCCGGCGTTGCCATGGTGGTTACCATGGCCAGCTTTCCCCTCGCAGCCCAGGAAGAAGAAGCGGTCTTCGGCCGGGAACTGATGACCCAGCAGGAGATGCAGGAACACCGCCAGACCATGCAGAACCTGAACACCCAGGCGGAACGGCAGCAATACCTGCAGCGGCACCGGGAACGCATGCTTGAGCGCGCCCGCGAGCGCGGCGTAGAGCTCCAGAACGGCCAGGGCCAAGGCATGATGAATGGTCAAGGTCAAGGCCAAGGTCAGGGTCAAGGCATGATGAACGGCCAGGGTAACGGTCAGGGCCAAGGTATGATGAACGGCCAGGGCCAGGGTAACGGTCAGGGTATGATGAATGGTGGACAAGGTAACCGTGGCAACCAGGGCTCCGGCGGTGGTGGCAACAACCAGGAGTACAAGATCAAGGGATCTGGTGGCCAGGGTGGCGGTGGCTGATTAAAGGCCCGCCAACTTTACCGGGAATAAAAAACGGGGCTGAAAATTCAGCCCCGTTTTCGTTTACGACTCAGATACTAACCAAATCAGGCCGTCCCGCGACGCTTGCGCACCCACAGACCGGCCAGAGCTGCCAGCACCATGCCCGGCAGAACCGGATCGAACGGAGAACCCGGCTTGCCTGCGGTGCAGCCGAAGATGGTGCCGTCACCGTTGCTAGAAGAGGAAGGTTCTTCCGGCTCGGGCTCGGGTTCAGGCTCAGGCACCACCGGCGATGGCGGGATAACCGGCTCTTCAACGGCATCGTTCAGGCCTGTAACCCGCAGTGTGAAGGTGCAGCTCGTTTCGGTACCGTCACCGGTACAGGTTGGCCAAGTGCTGGTGCCCGATACGGCAACCGAAGTGTTAATGTTGACGTTGGCCAGATCTTCCACAGCACCTTGAACATAGCCAGCCTTACGGACCAACCCATCAGCAAAAATTGAGGGATCAGCGTTTGCCACCTCATCCAGGCTGAGTAAGCCATCGCCATCAGCGTCCGCATCCTCGAAGGTATAGGCTTCGCCCGTGTATGCCTGTCCATCCTTGTCACCTGGCCTATACGCACCTTCACCATCAAGTGCTTCAGGGTCCCAGGTTGCAAAGACGGGCTGCGTTACCACAGAATCCGTGTCGCTGATCGTGACAGGGTTCTCCGCCCAGGTGTCGAAAGCAGCTATAGCTACGTCCTCACCATCGATTAACACCTTAAACCCGGTGTCCGTAGCGTTGTAATTCGCGACATATAGTACTGCAGCTGATGATGACGCCAAGTCGATTGCGTCATTAGCGGGGTCATCGTCCCCTTCACCAAGGGTATCGACCAGTGGCTGTACATTGCTTACATCAATTGTGTAAACAGTGGTGCCATCGTCGTATTCGCCAAAAGAGTCTCCATTGGGATCATAAACGGTTGCGGGAGCGGTTACGGTTTCACCTTCTGTCGTAATTGCCTGCACGTCTACACTGTTAAAGACTTTTTGATAGGTTTGCCAATCCGGTGTATCCACCGTGCCAGCATTCCAGGCCAGTAGAATCGAATCGTTAGCCGGGTTACCGTCATGGTCGATAAACCACCCTGTCGGCACTTGGCTTAACGCCATCCAGTCGCCAAACAGGACAGAATATTCCTCTGAAATTGTTCCGCTTGTTTCGATGACATCCTCATCGGCTCCAGTTGTACCCTCAACAAACTCGGCAACACTGGTACTGAAGAACGGGAGACCTTCCACCTTACTGCCGCCGAACAAGCCACCTGGGAACTTCCCGAGATTGCCAGCAGAGATTTTCGACAGACCATCCGCTTGCATCCCGAAAGACAGGCCATCTTCGGCTGAAGAAGTAACAAATTCGTTGCCTACCCCGAAACCGGTTTCAAACCGGAACGCGTTGAGGTCTCCACCTGCATCGTTAAGGGCAGCTGTGAGGTTAGAGAACTTTCCTATCACACGATAGAGCTTGGCGTCGGAATCAGCCGTTACGTTTAGAACGATATCGATCGGGCCATTGGTTTCGGTCGTTTTCAGCTTAAAACGTTTACCTGAATCACCAGGAGCAAGACAGTTGGGTGAATCCTGCTGCGCCTGAGGAGCATCCGGGTCAGGCTCAAGATCGGTTTGAGCCATGATACAACCTTGGAAATCATTTCCGGCCGCACTGAAAATCTCATTATATACCGAAATACCCAGTCCGACTTCACCACTATCATTGACCGGATCAAACCAGCCAAAAGTCGCAGTACCCGCAGTATCGGTATAAACCAGCGTCTTCCCCTCAACCGGGGGATCCGCCAGGTTATCGGTATTCACACTATCAATCGTCGCCCCAAACGCTGCCGGAGCCACACCCAAAACTGAACACATAACCGCCGTTGCAAGCGGTTTCCTTGCAAACTTTATAGTTGTAACTCTCATGGTACTTCCTTTGTAACAGATTGTTTTCGAACTTCGCCCACTTGAACGTTAGAAGCAGTCCGGCGAATATTCAAATAAGGTTTCGGAATAAAAAATCGGGATCACTCCGGCTCACGCGCCGTTTCTGAAGCGGTAAAACTCCGAGGCCATGCTAACCTTTGAGGTAAACCCATTAAAGGCCTTAGGGAGCGGGGTATGCCGGAGCGGGAAAGACGGGTTACGTTCCGGGCAGAGTCGAACACAGGCACGCCCAGCCTGCGACAAAGTGTCGCAGTACCTGGGCCTTCACGGGCCGGCTCACCAGGAGCAATAGCATGAATGTCAGGGGCCAGCCATCCGACGCACAGGGCAGCGTCGCCGCAGTGCGGGGCAACGTGGTGGACGTACATTTCAGCTCCGACCTGCCCTCCCGAAACGCCGAACTGCGGACCGGCAAGGACTGGCACGTGGTGCTGGAGGTGCAGACTCACCTCAATACCACTACCGTGCGCTGCATCGCCATGAACTCCACCCGGCGACTGGCCCGGGGTGAGCCGGTCAAACAGACCGGATCGGGGCTCAAGGTGCCGGTCGGCCCTTCACTACTGGGCCGCATGCTCAATGTCTTCGGCAAACCGGTTGATGGTGGCCCACCCATCGAAACCACCGAGTACTGGCCCATCCACCGCCCGATGTTGCCACTCGCCGAGCGCACCACCAGTACCGAGATCTTTGAAACCGGCATCAAGGCCATCGATCTGCTCGCCCCCATGGAGCGGGGCGGCAAATCCGGCATGTTCGGGGGCGCAGGTGTAGGCAAGACGGTGCTGATCAACGAGATGATCAACAACATGGCCGAGCAGTATGAGGGGGTCAGCCTGTTCTGCGGCATTGGCGAGCGCATGCGAGAGGCCGAGGACATGTACAGCTCCATGCAGGAATCCGGGGTGTTGGAAAAAGCGGTGCTGGTCTACGGCCAGATGAACGAACCGCCCGGCGCGAGGTTCCGGGTTGGCCACGCAGCCCTGAGCATCGCGGAGCATTTCCGGGATGTGCAGAAGCGAGATGTGCTGCTGCTGATCGACAACGTGTTCCGGTTCGTCCAGTCAGGGACCGAGGTTTCCGGTCTGATGGGCCGGATTCCGTCCCGGGTAGGTTACCAGCCGACCCTGGCCACCGAACTGGCGGCCCTGGAGGAACGAATCTGTAGCTCTCGCAATGGCAGCATTACCTCGGTGCAGGCGGTCTATGTACCGGCGGATGATCTGACGGACCCTTCCGCCACCCATATTTTTGCGCACCTGACCGCCTCCATCGTGCTCTCCCGGAAGCGGGCCAGTCAGGGCCTGTACCCTGCCGTGGATCCCCTGAAAACGGATTCGAAGATGCTGACCCCCACCATTGTCGGCCCTCGCCATTACCGGGTGGCCCAGGCAGTGCGCAGTACCCTGGCGGAATACGACGATCTCAAGGACATCATTTCCATGCTCGGGATGGAAGAACTGTCCCGTGAGGACAGGGCCACGGTGAGCAAGGCCCGCCGACTGGAACGGTTCCTGACCCAGCCGTTTTTCACCACCGGGCAGTTCACTGGCAAAGGCGGTCGGCTGGTGCCCCTCGAAAAAACCATCGCGGGCTGCGAGCGGATTCTGGCCGGCGAGTTCGAGAAGGTCAGCGAAAAAGCCCTGTACATGATTGGCGACATCGATGAGGTGGATATCCCGGAGGCCAGCCATGAGTCCTGATCAACCACAGACCGGCAACTGCATGAACCTTCGCCTGTTGCTGCCGACGGAAGTGCTGCTGGAGCAGCCCGTTTCGAAAATCGTTGCCGAGGCGGAAAACGGCGAGTTCTGCCTGTTGCCCAGGCACATTGATTTCGTGGCAGCGCTGGTCCCCGGCGTTCTTTCCTTCTATACCAGTGAAGGTGAGGAACACTTTGCCGCCGTGGACCGGGGCATCCTGGTGAAGTGCGGGCGCGATGTCTTCATTTCCACGCTCCAGGGCGTCATCGGAACAGACATCACGGAGCTACAGGTGCTGATCGAGGAACACTTCCTGGAGCTGGACGAACATGAGCGCAAGGCCCGCAGCGCACTTGCGCGGCTCGAGGCCGGCGCCCTGCGAAGATTCCTTGATCTCAGGGAGCAGTTCCATGGCTGACAGACCCGACCCGCCACGGCCTGACAACGACCCCGAAGATCTGGGTAACACAGTCGGCCGCCGGGCAAGGCGCAAACAGAAAGCCCGGGCAGAGGACCGCCGCACGGCCTGGTTCGGGCTGGGCATGTTCGGACTGGTGGGCTGGTCTGTGGCTGTCCCTACCCTGCTTGGCATCGCCATCGGCGTCTGGGCCGACCGGCGCTGGCCCGGGGAGGTGTCCTGGACGCTGACCCTCCTGATTATCGGTGTGGCCCTGGGGTGCCTGAACGCATGGTACTGGATCAAACAGGAGAGTGAAGATGACTGAGGGGGAATCTCTTGCCGGACTTATGACGAGCTACGTAGCCAGTTTCGGGTTGGGTATCCTGCTGGGCACGGTCTTTCTGTGGGGGCTCTGGCTGACGGTCCACAGACTGCCAACGGCGGCCCATCCGGCCATGCTGATGCTGGCCAGCCTCCTGTTGCGCTTTGGTGTGACCCTGGCCGGATTCCTGTTGATTGCCCGGATCGGTAGCTGGGAGCATCTCCTGTTGGCGGCCGCCGGCTTTGCCATGCCCCGTCTGATGATCGGACGACGGCTTCGGTCCACGACGGCCGGGGAGGATCCACAGGCATGACCATCTCGCCAGACAGCATCGTCTACTGGCAATGGGGCGATTTCGCCCTGAATGCGACCATCGTGTTTACCTGGCTGGTGATGGCCCTGCTGACGCTGGTGTCCTGGCTGGTGAACCGTAAGCTCTCGGAAGGCCACGAGCTGTCGCGCTGGCAAAACCTCCTGGAGGTGCTGGTGGTTGGCATCCGGGACCAGATCGCCCAGGTCAGCCATCAGCAGCCAGGGCCCTACCTGCCGTTCGTGGGCACCCTGTTCCTGTTTATTGCGAGCGCCAACCTGCTCAACGTGATCCCGGGTTACATGGCCCCCACGGGGTCGCTGTCGACCACAACCGCCCTTGCCATTTGCGTGTTTGTTGCCGTACCGGTTTTCGGCATTGCCAGCAAGGGCGCCGGAGCCTACCTGCAGCACTACATCAAGCCAACCCCGCTGATGCTGCCGTTCAATGTGATCGGGGAGATTTCCCGCACGGTCGCGCTGGCTGTGCGTCTTTACGGCAACATCATGAGTGGCACGGTTATCGTTGCCATCCTGCTGAGCCTGACCCCCTACTTCTTTCCGGTGGTCATGCAGTTGCTGGGGTTGCTTACCGGCATGATCCAGGCCTACATCTTCGCCATTCTCGCCATGGTCTATATCGCTTCGGCCACCACGGTCCATGAGCATGGCGAGCCAGACGAACATCAGCAGAAAACACCACCGTCCGAACAGTAAAGGAGTTGCACTTATGGACAGCATTTCTCTTATCGGCATGGTTTCGGTTATTACCGCCGGCCTCACCATCGCCATTGGCTCCATCGGACCGGCATTCGGGGAGGCCCGGGCCGTGGCCCAGGCCCTGGCTGCCATTGCCCAGCAGCCGGATGAATCCGCCACGATCACCCGTACCCTGTTCGTGGGTCTGGCCATGATCGAGTCAACGGCAATCTACTGCTTTGTGGTGGCCATGATCCTGATCTTCGCCAACCCGTTCTGGGACCATGTAACGGCGGCTGCCGGAGGCTGATCCATGGAAATCAACTGGATCACGGTCTCGGCCCAGGTTGTCAATTTCCTGATCCTGGTCTGGCTGCTCAAGCGCTTTCTCTACCACCCGGTTATCCGGGCCATGGACAAGCGTGAGCAGAAGATCCGCAACCGCATGGATGAGGCGGACGACCGTGAACAGCAGGCAATGCAGGTAAAACAAACCTACGAACAGAAGCTGTCCAATTTCCAGAAGGAGCGTGAGGAGCTGTTGGAAGAAACACGCCACGAAGCGCGTCAGACCCGCAGCGAAATGCTGGATCAGGCCCGTGAGGAAACCGCCCGGGCGCGCAGCCATTGGATGCGCGAGGTGAGCGAGGAAAAGACTGCCTTTATCGACGGGCTGCGGCACCAGTCACTGGACGTGGTTGAATCGGTGATCCGGAAGGCGCTGCAAGACCTGGCCGACGAGCGGCTGGAGGAAAGAATTGCCCATACCTTTATCCGGAAACTGCAGTCGCTGGACGAAACAACCCGGGAAGCCCTGGGGAATTCGGCCGAGCCCGCCACGGTCACCAGCTCGTTCGAGCTCGATCCGGCCGTGAGGAGCAGTCTGACCCGGGCGATCCACGAACAGATCGGCGCCGATCTGGCGGTGAGCTATGCCCAGGAACCAGAGCTGATCTGTGGCATCGAGCTGACCTGTGAGGGCCAGCGGATCAGCTGGAACCTGTCGGACTACCTTGAAGAGCTGACAACGAGTATCGAGAAGGCTTTCGAGCCCCTCAGTACCGACGAGCCGGGAGCCTGATGCCATGCTGACACAGATGCTCGATGACACCATGGCAACCATCCGCAGTGTCGCCGAGGACAACCGGTTCTCCCTGCACAGCCAGGAAACCGGAACCGTCCTGCAGGTGGGCGGCGGCATTGCGCGGGTGCGCGGCCTGGCCAGTGTTTCCTCTGAGGAACTGGTGCAGTTCCCCGATGGCGTTCTCGGAGTCGCCATCAACCTGGAACCGGACGAAGTTGGCATCATGTTGCTCGGCGATAGCGAGAAGCTCAATGCCGGCATACGGGTGACCGCAACCGGCCGGGAAACCGACGCCCCGGTGGGTGACGGGCTGCTGGGCCGGGTGATTGACGCCACAGGCCGGGTACTGGATGGGGGCAAGCCGCTGGAGTTCCACGAACGCCGGCCCATTGAACGGCCGGCGCCGGAAATCATCGAGCGGGCGCCGGTCACCACCCCGCTGGAGACCGGCATCAAATCCATCGACGCCCTCATTCCCATTGGCCGGGGTCAACGGGAGCTGATCCTCGGCGACCGCCAGACCGGCAAGACGTCCATCGCGATCGACACCATCATCAACCAGCGGGACAAGGACGTGTTGTGCATCTACTGTGCCGTTGGCCAGCGGGCGACCTCGGTTGGCAAGGTGGTGGAAACCCTCCGCCAGCACCGGGCCATGGAGTACACGGTCGTGGTGGTGGCCTCGGACGACAATCCCCCCGGCCTTCGCTATATCACCCCCTACGCCGCCACCACCATGGCGGAATATTTCATGGAACAGGGCCAGGATGCCCTGATAGTCTATGATGACCTGACCCGCCACGCCCGGGCCTACCGGGAGCTCTCCCTGCTGCTGCGCAGGCCACCGGGCCGGGAAGCTTATCCGGGCGATATCTTCTACATCCATTCCCGGCTGCTGGAGCGCAGCACGCACTTGCGCAGCGAGTTCGGTGGCGGTTCGCTGACCGCTTTGCCCGTTATTGAAACCCAGGCCCAGGATATTTCCGCCTACATTCCCACCAACCTGATTTCCATTACTGATGGCCAGGTCTACCTGTCACCCACGTTGTTCCAGAAAGGCCTCCTACCCGCTATCGATGTGGGCAAATCCGTGTCACGGGTTGGCGGGAAAACCCAGCACCCGTCCCTGCGGAACGTGGCAAGCGACCTTCGCCTGGCCTACTCCCAGTTCGAGGAACTGGAAAACTTTGCCCGCTTTTCCACTCGCCTGGACAAGGACACCCGCGCAACCATCGAGCGTGGCCGTCGCGTCCGGGAGGTATTGAAACAGAGCGAGCATCGCCCCCTGCGGGCCTGCGAACAGGCGGGCATTCTCTTTGCCGTAAACGCCGGTCTGCTGGATAACCTGCCGGCGGACAAAGTCTCGGAAGCGGAACAGGAAATTCAGCGGCACCTGCTCGAATCCTTGCCGGAGATCTGTGCCCAGATAGACAGTGGCAAGAAACTGGAAGACGAACAGTGGCAGCGGATCACCGAGGCCATCGAAGCGGCACTGGCAGAACTCACACTCTCAGAGACGGACCAGGCCTGATATGGAATCTCTCGAGCATCTTCAGAAGCAGCTGGACAGCATTGGTGATCTCCGTGGCATCGTCAAGACCATGAAAGCGCTATCGGCAGCCAACATCCACCAGTATGAACAGGCGGTCCGGGCGCTGGCGGGCTACTACCGCACGGTGGAAATGGGTCTGCATGTGGTTCTGAAGGACTTTGATCCCGCGAGCTTTGCAGGGGGGTCACCTTCGGGGAACCACCGCCTGGGCGCGGTC
>NZ_JAWLHI010000089.1:0-11767 GCF_041690455.1 Marinobacter sp. | reverse complement strand
ATTGGTGACATGGCAGCGCGACTGGGTGGTGACGAATTCGCCATTTTGTTACCCGATACAGGAGTCTCTGGGGCACAAGAGTTCACCAGGGCAATCTCTCAGGCTCTTGATGAGGCAATGGAAAGCAGAGGGTGGGCGGTGAGTTTTTCAATCGGCGTGGCTACCTTTGTGCAGTCGCCACCAGACTCAAATCATGCATTGCAGGTAGTTGACGAGCTCATGTATCAGGCTAAAGAAGGTGGCAAGGGAAAAACCGAGTTTCGATCATATATCTGAAGAGGATGTTTCTGTTGCGGGCTTAGGAGGAAACTGAGTTCGTTTGTTTGGATTTTCTGTGCTGATGCGAATCGGAGCCAACGTTCCCTTGGCATTTAACTGAGGTCCGTGAGTAGTTTTGGTCGCAAAGCGGACATTGAGACAGATAGATCAACACTCGCGCTAGGAAAGATTCGGTCTCTTTTCAGGACTGGGCGTAGTAACGGGGGAGAACCCCACCCACATCCACGTACTAAATACCAAGCGCTACAACCGCAGTCTTCTTGCTGGCTTTAGCCATGTCTTAATGGCGTGGCGAAGTGCGCGGTCCAGATCTCCATAGGGTACTACTTCCTGATGCGACCATTCAGTATTTCGGAACTAGGCTGAGTGTAACCAGTTAGCCTGCGAACGACCATGAGAAACCGCTTTGACAAATTTTCAAGATTCAGCTTCACAAACGAACAATTCGCATAATGACATTTCACAGCCCGGTGACTACCTTTTTTACAAGAAGTTGAAATCCGCTGTGCGCCGAGAACGACATCTGCTATGCGCTACGAAACCACGGAGCTTGAGATTGACGTCTCTGAGCTTCAAATTGGTATGCATGTCACCAAACTGGATCGACCCTGGGAGGAAACAGACTTCCTGTTGCAGGGCTTTATTATCCAGCGCCAGGACGATATCGACGCATTACAGTCCCAGTGCCGTAAAGTCACTATCGAGGGTAAGGTTAAAAACCCCGAATACGAGCCCCAGCCCAGCGAGCTTTTTAAGCGAAAAGAAAAGACAAAATTCATCCAGCATAGCCTGCGACCAGATTCGAAAAAGAAGGTGACGGCCAAACGTCCACTTCCACGCAGCTCCGGCGAAAATCGCATCACCAAGCGCGTCACCTACATCAACAAAGTGGATGTCAATTACGAAATCCGCAACGCCACTGGTCACTACGGTGAGGCAAAAAAGGTCGCTGACGGTATCATGTCTGGCCTTCGGGTCGGGCGTGCTCTGGATCTGAATCGTGCCAGGGAAGTGGTGAACGATTGTGTTGACAGTATTCTTCGCAACGACGATGCCCTTCTGCTTCTGACGAAGCTGAAACACAAAGACGAATACACGGCCGAACATTGCCTCAACGTGTCCATCCTGAGCGCCGCCTTCGGCAAACGTTTGGGGCTATTGGAGGAGGAAATCCGGACTCTCGGCCTTTGCGGTTTACTACACGACATTGGCAAGGCCAAAGTACCCACCGAAATTCTTCAGAAACCCGGAGCCCTGACACCCGAAGAACACGCTATCATGCAAAATCATGCCAATTGGGGGCGGGACATGTTGATGGCCTTGCCCAAGGTGGTGCACGCAACGATCGACGTCGCTTACAACCACCACGAGAGACTGGACGGTAAAGGCTACCCGCGAGGGCTGGAAGACTATCAGATCCCCTATTTTGCAAAAATTGTGGCGATCGTGGACACCTACGATGCCATCACAAGCAACCGTGTTTACGACCGGGGCCGGTCGTCTATGGAGGCGCTGGAGATCATTCACCGATTCCGGGGAACCCAGTTTGATCCCGATCTGACCCGTGAATTCGTACAAATGATCGGCATTTATCCTCCTGGTTCCATCGTCGAGATGAAAACAGGGGAAGTGGCCATCGTGATCGCGTCCAACCCGAAAAACCGCCGGCGCCCTCGCATTATGATGATTCGCGACGCCAATAAAGAACGCCTACCGAAGTTCCGGCTTATGGACCTGAGCCTTAAGCCCCGGAATGACGATGGCCAGGTACTTGAAATAGGCAAGGAGGTGCCAGATGGCACCTACGGCGTGGTGTTACAGCGCTTTATTGACAGCGGCCTCACTCTGGGTCATCAGACCGGCGGCGTTACGTAACCCGAACCAGTTCCTTTTTCTTCCACCCCCAGTCGGCCAGTTTCCACAACTTATCGCCGCATCCCGGGCGGGTACCGGGCAAGACACGAACAGATCGCCGTTCCTGTCCACAAGGCGTTTGGGCACGCCGGTGTCCCGGGCAACCTCGGCATGAGTTTGCATGTGCAGCTCTTCACCGTGAACCGGGATCGCAATTCTGGGCTTCACCCGCTGATACAGTGTGTCAGGGTTAATTTGATACCCATACAGAAATCTATCGTACCAAACCACCATGTTAATAAACTCATCAATTCCATGATGAAGACTGTGATGAAGAATATGACAGCACAACATCGCGTCGCTTGGCGGTCCTTCCCGACAGGCCCCGTGACAGCAGCGTATAAACGCATGGTGGATGCGGGGGAGGTGCGTCGAGATGACGCGCAGGTCGCTTTGGCGGCAAAATTCGATGCCCTGCACGGTTCTCTTACCTCGCTCCCACCAGTACCAGTACCAGTACGCAGCGACGAACCGACAGAGGGCAGCTTTAAAAACAGCAGTCCACTGTTACGGTTACTGGCGCGATCCTTGGCACACGCTCAGTCTTCTCTTCGAAAGAAGTTCCATTTGTGGTCTTTCGGTCCACCACCGCGAGGCATGTACATTCATGGACCGGTCGGGGTCGGCAAGAGCTTTCTAATGGATCTCTTTTACGCGTCGGTTTCTGTTCCTGATGATAATTCTTGCTGCACTAATGACAGCCACAAACACATAAACATAACTAAACGCCGCGTCCACTTTCACGAATTCATGCTAGACGTCCATCATCGAATCTTTGTCTACAAACAGGAACACCCACAAGGTGATGCGATCCCCGTCATCGCGCAACAATTGGCACAAGAAGCCCAACTCCTCTGTTTCGATGAATTTCAAGTGACAGACGTTGCCGATGCCATGATTTTGAAGCGACTGTTTTCATTATTATTGGATTTGAATGTGGTGGTAGTGGCTACCTCGAATCGCTCTCCCGATGCCTTGTATGAGGGAGGCATTAACCGCTCCCTCTTTTTGCCATTCATAGAAATGTTACAACACACATTCGACATTATTTCCATGGAGGATTCCAGCAAGGATTATCGACTTGAAAATCGAGCGGATGGTCAATCCTATTTTTGGTCAAACAAGAAAGTTCATAGTGATAATAATAGTAAAAACAACATGCAGGCGCAGTTGGAAAAAATATTTGGTAGCACTGCATCCGGAACTGAGGCCGAAATCATTCCCGTCCTCTTTGGTCGCACCGTCCAGGTGACCCGATTGAATGACCGGTGCGCCTGGTTTGACTTTTCCGAGTTGTGCTACCAACCGCTCGGGGCCGCCGATTATATTTCTCTCTGCCGCCGATTTCCGGTCATCATCATGGAGCGCGTCCCCCAACTGGACGCCAATCACCTCAACGAAGCACGACGATTCGTGACCCTCATTGACGCGTGTTATGAATCTCGCACCCGCTTGGTGCTGGCGGCACAAGTCCCGCTCGACGAGTTGTTTGTTGATTTTGAAGCGCAAGTCGAAAGCAGCGACGGAGATGAAGAATTGATCGTCAATGAAAAGGGAGGAAACTCAAGTTCCTTTGCGACCACCATGATTCGCACCAAAGAGGGAGAATATTATGAGTGGTCGGCGACGGGTCGAATTGGCGTGTCACTGGCACAACTATCGTCCGCCAATGATCTCGCTTTTTCCTTTCGACGAGCCGCTTCTCGGTTGGTTGAAATGGGAGGAAATGAATGGGGACGGCAATGACTAAAGGTCTTTTTTGTTTAATTGCGTCCCCTGCTAACAAGGCTTGTTGCTTGCCTCCGATCTTTCCGTTCCAGTGAGACGATTCCGAACTCCGAGTCGGACGCCGAATTTAGCACTTTGCGTGGATTTTGGAGGATAAGTCACTGACATACGGTGGCGGAAGTTTAGTGCTTTGTATGGTCGTCCATTTTACTCATAACTCGCTGCCCAACTGGTACGACCAAGCTCTATGGCGCGGGCAACGTCAGTTTCAGGAATCAGCGATGTGTTACCGACTTCCCTCGGGTCATAGTGAAATACGCACAAACGTGAAGCGAACTCTGCGAACGGCAGCGATGCTTCGCCTGGGCGCTCACCATGACTTTCTGTTGAGCAATTTACACCCTGCCCCCAGTCCTGTCCGCTGTCGTTATTGGGGTTGAAGAAGTAGAGACGTATCTCGCCATCGAGATCAACGTTTACCCTGATAATGGTTATGGCATGGCGCCCAACCAGGCGCCCTCCGCTGTCGGTGACAGCGATACCGGCTGGTTGCGAATGAATGACGGGTATGTTGCCGTTGTAATATGGGTGGTAACAGGCATAAAACTGGCGTATGAAGTTCTCATACTCATGGATCTTGCCTGTTTCCCGGCTAATAACACTGAGAAAGCCATGCCCGACCCACGGGCCATACATTTCCGGGTTTATCCAGCGGTGAAGGTCGTCATCGCGTACCCCGCAAAGGCGCCCCATTTCGCCATAAATTCGGTCAAGGTGGGCTATAAGAATCAATGAAACCGGATCCACATCCGTTGGTGGCTCCTTCGCAAGGCCTTCTTCCAGGTGCTGGGAGTTAATATCCTGGCCCTCGAAACGCATGACGACGTCGTCATCACGGGCCGCCCAGGCCACCAGCTGCAGCAGGTAATAGGCGTCGTAGGAGGCCCACATGGAGAGACCAATAACCGACTGACAGGTCGGGTTATTGCCCTGACCAATACCCAACGGCTGCCCCAGAAGGTTCAGTACACCGGCCAACAAATACACCCTTGGAGTGTGCGCATCACCGAAAACTGAGCTGAGTCTGTCGGATGCCGTCTGGCACAATTTCAGTTCAAGTTGCCGCCAGAGACACGCAGCGACTGCAGGGGTAAAGAGAGTTCCGCGTTCAAGAAACATCGCCAGGCCATAAACAGCCTGGCTGGTCTCCGGATGAGCCACTTCATCGAGCAGTTGAAGCACAATCTGGCGGTAGCATTGGAGCACATCGTTGCCGGTTATGCTCAGGCCCAACGCCATGGGTATCAGGTCATCCCGGTGCCCCCGCAGGCGCCGTAACAGCATGGGGTGATAGGGGGAAACCATGCCAGTCTCCTGCATTCCGCTGGCAAAGTCTTTTGCCTCTTCAAACAGTGCAACCTCGTCCATGGCGGCCAGACGTTCACCGTAGACTGCAAGGCCCGGATCATCGCGGCAGCCTGGCGTTGGCCCGAACAGAGCGCTGACAAGACGCGCTGCTTTGTGCATGCCTGTGGTTTCTATTGCCGGGTCAAACAGGCATTTGGCAATCTGGCTCACCATCTGCTTGATGCTGTCCATTTGTATCGGGCGCTGAGCCAGCAAACGTTGCACCTCATCCACCAGGCTGTCGAGAATACTTTCATAGCCCAGCCGGCTGAGTAAGAACTGGTAAAGCGAATTAACGATCTCGCCGAGCCCCTGGGGCCGTTCGCGATCTGCTTCGCTCATTTGGCCTGACAGCAGGTCCAGATTTAGTGCTGTCACCTGGGTCAGAAAGTGCCTGGCCTGCTCCGCAGATATTCCGGGATGGAGATAATCACCCATGGCCACGGCTAGGAGGCGCAGCTCACTCAGGGCTTCGATGCAGGTGTAGGGCGGAGCCCCCTGCCGCAACATTCGCACGGCTAATGCAGGTCGTAGAATGGCGGGCCGGTCCCAGTCACTGTTTGTAAACACACCCTTGGCTTCCATCTCCGGAACACGAGCGTACAAGGCGTTCAATCCGTCAGGAGCTTCCATAACATGAAGTGCTGCTTCCAGGACCTCTGTATTGTAAGCAACGGCGTCGTTCCTGAGAGCAAGCCCGAGCTGGTCCAGTGCCTCGTCGAAGTTTGCAACGGCAGCATTGGTATCTGCGTCAGAACTGGTAATCGTCAAAATACCCTCCTCACCTACTAAGAATGCATCAACCTGGTAGAACATCGGGGTCGGCGTACCGACAATGCGCATCTGAGCGTCTCTTGATTTTGATTATGACAAACATGCCCAAATTAGTTGCCTGGGTATGTTCGATACCCAACTAAGACGGGGTTTATCCCTGAATCATTTCCTTGATAAACGAGCCACGCAGCTTTGGCGAAAGATCAGGCCCGACGGGCTCAGCGGCCACGCTGTATACCAGCGTGGCCAGGACCAATAAGGAAACAACAGCAATTCTTCGAGTGATGTTTGGGAAGGGTTTAGTACTTTCTGTGGTCGTCCACTACCGCCCCGACATCAGATATTCAGCTACCACCTGGTAAGCCGGCAAGGAAGTCGGATCTATCTTTCCATTCTTCGCCGTTGGATACGAAGCAAACCGGACGATCACCATGTTTGCCTTAGGGTCGACGTAGATCGTCTGGCCATGAACGCCTCTGGCCGCATACGCACCGTGCTCGTTGTGAAGCAGCCACCACATGCTGCGATAGCTGCCGCCTTCAAGTGTTGTATAGCCAGCCTTTGCAAAAGCATTCTTGCTCCCACCCTCACGAATGCTGGCAACCACCTTTGATGGAAACAGTCGCTGGCCGTTAATCTCGCCTTCGTTGAGCATCAGCAAGCCGATGCGCCCCAGATCACGCAAGCCTGCACTCAAGCCGCCGCCGGCAAACGGTGTGCCTTTGCCGTCTACCGTCATGTAGGCGTCCTGCTCGGCCCCCATCCGGCGCCATAGTCGCTCTGACAGCAGCTTGGTTACTTCCAGACCGGACACACGGGAGATTACCCAGCCAAGCGCATCTGTGTTGATGGTTTTGTAGTGGAACGCATCACCATGATCGCCTTCGGGTTGAACAGTCTGAAGGTACTCGAAGTAGCCATCGGGACCCTCATAGCCTGGAGGCTTCGGTAACGGACTGGCCGCCCTGGAGTAGATCCAGATGTCGGCGTCGGGATCGGAGTAGTCTTCACTGTAGGCAAGGCCGGTAGTCATATCCATCACCTGTCGGACAGTTGCGGATCCGAATGCACTGTCCGCAAGCTCGGGAACGATGGAGGAAACAAGCGCGCTGTCGTTCAGTTTGCCTTCAACCACGAGTATTTCGGCAAGCAAGCCCGTCATTGACTTGGTCATAGACATAGCTCCGTGCTTGCCATCCTCGTCGAGGCAGCCGAAGTAACGCTCGTAGACAACCTTTCCTTCATGGAGGATGAGCATGCCGTCCGTATAGTTTGCTGCCAGCGACTCTTCCCATGTCATCGTTTTGCTGCTGCCCATAGGTGTGAACGTCAGCGAATCGATTGCAGCCTCATCGAGGTTGTACTCAAGGGGCACCGGTTGGCCAATTCCACGGCTAACCTGCTCCGTCGGCAAAAGCTCGCGAAAATGGCACACGGTCCAACGGAGCTTCGGAAAACTGAAAAAATTGGAGTCTGGCTGCGTTACCAGTTTATCTGGTGGTGGTGGAAAACCTTGCATCAAACCCAATTTTTTCGGATCCGATGCCGCTGCGTCCAGAGTGTCGTTTTTCGCGGCCACGCCGACTGAGGTAAACAGGAGAAGCAGTGAAAACCCAAGCTGTGCTATGTGCATTAGCCAGAACACTCCTACGGAAGTTCCACAATGGTTTGAAATGAGTTTAGCAGGCTCCAATGACCTGCCCTCGCTACTAAGAGGCCAAATTTACCGAGATAGCGAGCCACGCCATAGATAACCTGTCTATCGGTTACTCATAAATGGGTTCATACTGGATGTTGAAAGCATTGGCATCAGGCAGAGCGTTAATACCGACGCACCTGCGGCCAGAGGTCGACAGATACCATGAGTAAAGGCCAGGACAGAAAAAAAGACACTAAAAAGAAACCGCTATTAACTGCCAAGGAAAAGAAAAAGGAGAAAAAGGCAAAGAAAAACGAGACCGATGTGCTTGGAAATTGATTTTAAAGGGGAGGTTCGGCATCAAGTTTGATCCTTCCCAACCGATCTCCTTCAAGCTCTTGATTGCCAGCAGGTTCGTCATAGTTCTGGAAGCCGGCAGATCAAGTCTTGTTCGTATACGCGTATTTCCATACGCCCAGTAACGGTTTCTGCATACGCTTTTAGAGCTTCCACCTCGTACACTAATGATGAGCTTGTTACACATTGAAGCGGCCGTGGTTATGTCCTCGCTACTGGAGGTTTTAGAACGTATGAACATTTTCCCCGTGATTACTCTGTTTGGCGGTTTGGCGGCATTCTTCACTTTGGCTATTACGCTCAGATATGCCGCCGGTAAGACCCAAATGATTGGGAAGCAGAACGACAACCAACTCACTGGCTCATAAAGGTCAGCGGTGGTCAGCCACCCGGATTGCTTGCGAGTTCCTTAAGCGCCCTCATTGCCTCATCGGTGCGATCGCTGGGCACAAACATGTGGTCGTGATAGAACCCGGCGATGACGTTTGTGGTAATGCCCCGTTCGGCCAGCAGGCTTGTTACCACGGATGTCAGGCCCAGAGCTTCAAGGCTGGAGTGGCCCTCAAGGGTGATGCGACGGAAGACTCTGTAGTAGTCCAGGCCCTCGGCTTTAGCCTGCTCAAGAGGAATAACCAGAGTAAGGCCTTCGAGTTCGGCAATGCTGACGATGGGCTTTAGGTGTTCCAGTTCACCGTACTTTGCCTTGGGCACCGTGCAGTAGACATAGGTCGTTGAATCCAGTGTTGGCGAGAGCTGCTTGATCAAATCCTGAAGAAACTGTGAACGCATCATGTCTTACTTCCTCGAGCCGAGTGTTGCGGGGTTTTGGGGAGAAATTTCAAACCAACTACTCGAGGGCCTTCTCCACAGCCTCGAGAAATCCAATCATATCAACCACCTGTTCCGAACCCGGATCAACGGTTTTACCCTTCAGATCGGCAGTAACAATGCCACGGTCCACCGTGTCTGTCAGTGCGGCCTTCAATTGAACGGCGTATTGGCTCAGGGGCTCGTTACCCTCTCTCTCACCGAGGGTCTCCAGGGCGTTGGCCAGCGCGAAAATCAGGGCCGAGGGATTGAAATGCGCGACTTTTCCGTCGCTCTCCAGGTACTTCAGGTACAGATCATGAGCTGTGCCATGGGGCGCCTCGAACAGCATGGTGCCGTCCTTGCTCTCGATGATCGAACTGGCGGTCGCCAGGCTGCCACCGAGCGCCGCTGAAATATCAGAGAAGATATCGCCATCCAGGTTCTGGGAGGGATAAAGCGCGTTCCTGGGTGGGTCCGTGATCATCTTTTTGAGCTGGCTCGAGGGCCGCATGATCATAAATGAAGGCGGAGGCGTGTGCTCGCTGGCCAGTTCCCGGCGCACTTCGGTAATCACGTCGCTGTAGACTTCGTCGTACTCCATGTACTCGCGCTTGAGACCAAAATACACCTCCTTATCCTTGCGGGAGGCATCCCGGAAGACTTGCAGAACCCAGTCCTTGATGGCTTCACGGTCATTGGACATAAGCAGCATGGGGTCGCCTTTCCTGACCCGGCGGGCATGCTTCTCGTCACCGTCGACAATCACCTTGAGAATGCCGTCTTCCCTGGCCGCCATGTTGAAGCTACCGTACTGGTCGCCACCACCGGCGCTCATGCGGGAGATGGACACGTGTGCACCCCGGCCCGGAATGCCAAACTCGCGAAGCTGATTTACCAGCTTGAGCAGTTTGCGCCCGGTGGTGTTGTCCGGCACACCCCAGAGTGCGCGCTCTGGTGGATTGGAGACAATGCGTGCCGCCTGGGCATCGATCAGCTCGTAGTAATAACTCAGTCCCAGATCTTCGATCTGCTTCTTATAGTCGCTGTGATAGATGTCCTCGATCACCGAACGCATGGCGCCATCGTAGCCGGGGATCACGGTGTCTTTCAGGCCCAGGTACACATCCCGCCTCTCTGCGATGGCCCGCTGGAAGAAACGGTGGGCCCAGGCTTTGACGTCTTCGATGTCGTTGGTTGCCAAGAGCCAGGGATCACCCTTGCGGATCTCACGGCGATGCAGCTCCACGGGGTCACCACTGCTCCCCACGAACATCAGTTTGACCACACCGGTCGCCAGCGACAGCTGATTGAAACTGTCCTTGATGCCACCGAATTCCATGGTATCCACCTCAATATCGCGCCCTACCCACTCCGGCCGGCGGATATTGAGGTTGCGGAACTGGATGTCTTCCCGGGTAATATTACCGCTGATGCCCTTGCGAATAGCGCCGTTCGGCGACTTGATCGCCAGAGGGTTCAGGTTGTTGCCGTCCACATCCGGGTGCTTGCTGAGCAAGTCCTCCAGCTGCTGCCGGTTTACGGTCATGCCGGCATTTTTCACACCCACACCATGACGCTGAAGCGCATCGATGGCATCGATAACCACCTGGCCATTGGTCAGCAGCCGGTTTTCCGCGGACAGATCGATTTCCTCAAGCTGAATATCAAGCCGTGAGCTTACAAACTTCTTGAGAATATGCTCGAACGCAACCTGAGCCATTTCGTCGCCGTGAAGAATCACGAGAGGCGAGGTCACACTGATTCTGCTGTCCATGGATGTCTCCCTGCTGTTTGTTGGCCGTTTCAGTCCTGCTGCGATGCCGACTTCTTGATGCCTAACCGCTCGTTGACGGTATCCCGGATTTCCCGGTAACGCTCTGGATTCTTGGCCAGGGTATCCAGATTGTCCTCAGGGAATATCTCTTTTTTCTTCTTGCCGGCTTCCTCACTGTTAAAAATAGACGGCAAAAGCTGTTCCAGGCAACGCAACATGACTTCCGGCGATACCGAAGCCCCGGGTGACGCACCCAGCAATGTGCCGTAGGTCTTGTCGTTCGATACCAGGATCTCGGTACCCATCTGCAGGTCGCCATCCCGGATGATCTGCACTCGCTGGCCCGCCTCGACCGCTTTCCAGTTGAACTTTTTACTCATACCCGGGGCGAAGCTGTCCAGTTCCTCGAACATACTCTTTTCACCCTTGAAGGTTTCCGACACCAGGTACTTGACCAGGGGAAAGTGCTCAAGAGCCACATTGAGCAGGCCCGGAATATCATGCAGGCGCATGGCGCGCAGGTAATCCAGGAAGCCACGGCCTCTCTCAAGCACCGGTTTGAACGAGGCAAAGGGGCCGAACAGCAGGTAGTACTGGCCATCTGCAACTCGCAGGTCCAGGTGCGGTACGGACATCGGAGGCGCGCCCACCTTGGCCTTGCCGTAGGTCTTGGCCCGATAGTGCTCAGCCTGTTCGGCACTGATCGGCGCCTGTAGGAAGCGACCGCCGACCGGAAAGCCGGTGAACCGACGGGCGAAAGGCAGGTGGCTCTTTTTCAGGATCGGGAATGCACCGCCTCCGGCACCGACAAACAAGACGTCCGCCTTGTATTGACGATCACCCCCCCTGCGCTGTGTTTCCACAAGCCAACTGCCGGCGGGGCTTCGATGCACGCGTTTAACGTGGGTGCCGTATTCAATCTTTACGCCCAGGTCATTCACCGCATGTTCAGCCATTTGCTCGGTCAACGCACCGAAGTTGACGTCCGTACCCGTTTCAATAACAGTTGCCGCCATTTTTTCATGGCGAGGCCGCTCCTCCATGGTGTAAGGAATCCAGCTCTTGATCTCGTCGAAATCTTCCGA
>NZ_JAWLHI010000088.1:0-13162 GCF_041690455.1 Marinobacter sp. | reverse complement strand
CCGACAAGGAAGATCAGCACCGCGATGACAAGGATCGCCAGGGAAATGGATCTGACCAGGCTGGCAAGCCGCCGGGTCAGCGGAGTCTGCAGATCTTCAGTTTCATTCAGCAGCCGGGAGATCCGCCCCAGTTCACTGCTCGCGCCAGTGGCGACCACCACCCCATCCGCAGTGCCGGCTGTGACCAGGGTCCCACCGAAAGCCATGGAATGGCGATCACCAATCACTGCATCAGGTGCCACCGGGTCTTCCCGTTTGGTCACCGGCAGCGATTCCCCGGTCAGTGCCGCCTCATCGACCTGCAGCCCATTGACCTCAAGCAACCGGACGTCGGCTGCCACCTGATCTCCAGCCTGCAGCAACAGCACATCCCCCGGCACCACCGTATGGGCGGGAACCGACTTGGCGTCACCGTCACGCAGCACCGTGGCATTCTGCGGCACCATCCGGCTCAATGCCTCGATGGCCTGGGTGGCGCGCATCTCCTGGACAAAGCCGATAATTGTATTGAGCACAACGACGGCGAGAACCACAGAACTGTCGGCCACCTTACCAATCAGGATGGCAAGCACCGCCGCGGCCAGCAGCACGTAAACGATCGGATCGGCCAGCTGATGCAGTAGTATCCTGTACCAGGACCGGCCACCGTTTCGCTCAATACGATTGGGCCCGCTCTCCTTCAGCCGACGCCGGGCCTGTGATGTCGAAAGCCCCTGCGGCCCGGCACCCAGCCGATCGAGGACTTCCTTGAGTGCGCGAGCATGCCAGCGAAAATCGTCCATGGCTCCAGGTATCCGCTTCAGGGGTCCGTTACTCGATGTTCTGCACCTGCTCCCGCATCTGCTCGATCAGCACTTTGAGGTCAACTGCTGCGCGCGTGACATCGGCATCGATGCTTTTACTGCTCAGGGTATTGGCCTCCCGATTCAGCTCTTGCATCAGAAAATCCAGGCGCCGGCCAATCGCGTCATCCCGCTTCAGGGTATCCGAGACCTCACCGATGTGGGCATCGAGGCGATCCAACTCTTCGGCCACATCGCTCTTCTGGGCCAGCATCACCATCTCCTGGGCGATCCGATCAGGATCCAGCTCGACACTGGCTTTCTCGAACCGTTCCCGCAAATTACGCTCCTGGGCCTCAAGCAATTCCGGCATCCGGGCGCGAACATCCGCCACCAGTTTGCCCATGGTTGCCAGACGATCCTCGAACAACGGACGCAGCCGCTCCCCTTCCCGCTCACGAACGGTAACCAGCTCGGCCACGGTATCGGCAAACAGCTTTGCCGCCGCCTCCCGCGCAGCACTGTAGTCCTGCTCCGGCACCGACAGCACACCGGGCCAGCGGAGAATGTCGAGAGCGCTGATGTGGGCCGGGTTATCCAGCATCCGGTTGATATGGTTGGCGGCGTTGTTCACCGCCTGTGCCATCTCGTCACTGATCTCGAAGCTCTGGACGGAATTCTCAGCGGATTGAAGCCGCATGGAGATATCCACCTTGCCCCGCTTCAAATCCTTTCGCAGTTCTTCCCGGAACTTGTTCTCCAGCTCCCGGAACGCCTCCGGCAACCGGAACGAAGGCTCCAGATAGCGGTGATTCACGGTGCGGATCTCGCAGGTCAGGGTGCCCCAGTCTCCACGGGCATCCTTCCGGGCAAAGGCAGTCATACTCCGGATCATATCGGCTCCAATCATCATGTTTGGCAGATCACCGGAGTTTAACAGGCTCTTAACAGTTGCGGCGAACCCGACCAAAGGGGAACCGACGATCCACCTGTGTTCTCCAGTGACCGTGTTATACTCGCTGTCCTTTCATTACCCCCCGCCCGGACCCGAGTCCGGACATTCAGATTCAGATACAGGACACACTATGCGACCAAGCGGCAGAACGCCCGAGCAACCCAGAGACGTCCGAATCACCCGCAACTACACCCGCCATGCCGAAGGCTCCGTGCTGGTGGCATTCGGGGACACCAAAGTAATCTGCACCGCCTCCGTCGAAAATAAGGTACCGCCCTTCCTGCGCGGCGAAGGCAAAGGCTGGATCACCGCCGAATACGGCATGCTGCCCCGCTCCACCGGCAGCCGCATGGGCCGCGAAGCCGCCCGCGGCAAACAGGGTGGACGCACCGTCGAAATCCAGCGCCTGATCGGCCGCTCCCTGCGCGCCGCGGTCGACCTCTCCGCCCTGGGCGAACACACCATCACCGTCGACTGCGACGTCATCCAGGCCGACGGCGGCACCCGCACCGCGGCAATCACTGGCGGCTGCGTAGCCCTGGTGGACGCACTGAATTACCTGGTTGCGGAAAAGCGAGTGAAGGCCTCCCCGCTCAAGCAGATGGTGGCGGCACTTTCCGTGGGTGTTTACAAGGGAACGCCGGTTGTCGACCTGGACTACCCGGAAGACTCCGAAGCCGAAACCGACATGAACGTCATCATGACCGACAAGGGCGGTTTCATCGAAATCCAGGGAACGGCTGAAGGCGCACCGTTTGAACAGTCAGAACTGGACAGCATGCTGACCCTGGCGAAACAGGGTATTGAGCAGTTGTTCGAGATTCAGAAAACAGCGCTGGAAGGCTAAACAGAAAGTCTGGGCCCCTGCATGGCACCACGTCCCCAGACTGTTGAGGGCCATGGACGGCCCGAAACAAGCGCACATGGATGTGCTCGTAGCGTGTCTGGGGACGTGGTGCCATGCGGGCGCTTCCCCCAGACTTTAAATCAGGGCTTAAAATCCGATCTCGATGTCGTAATCCATGATCACCGGCGCGTGATCCGAGAACCGTGTTGAATTATCAATCCAGCCATCCTGGATAGTCTTGCGAATCCCCGGCGTCAGCAGCTGATAATCCACCCGGATACCGGCATTCCGACGGGCACCTTCGGCCTGCTCCGGCCACCAGGTAAACTGATTGCTCTGCTTGTTCACCTCACGGAAGGCATCAATACAGCCCATCTCATCAAACAGCCGATCCAGCCAGGCCCGCTCATGGGGCAGGAAACCCGAAAAATCGAACTTGTGGTAGAGCGGAGATGCATCCGTCACATGGTGGGCTGTTTGCAGGTTCGCACAGAAAATAAACTGACGGCGCTTACGCAGGGTCTTCTGCATATGCAGACCGAATGCATCCATGAACTCGTCCTTGTGGTCCAGGACAGTCAGGTCATCCTCACCGATCAGCTCTTCCTCTCGCCCGAGCGCACAGGGTGCCAGCACACAGGCCACAGAGACCTTATCGAAGTCCGCCTGAAGAAAACGCCCCTCGCGGTCCGCCTGCTCATTGGCGAAGCCGTACATGATGGCCTTGGGGAAATGACGGGTGTAGATGCCGACACCGCCGTGCTCGTTCTTCTCGCCGTCAATGAAGTAGGCTTCGTAGCCCTCGGGGATGAGATTGTAGTCCTCGATCTCGTAGGCGCGCATGCGGTGATCCTGAACGCAAACCACGTCAGCGTCCTGATCGGCCAGCCAGTCAAAAAAGCCCTTATCAACAGCCTGGGCGAGGCCATTGACGCTGATTGATACTACCCGCATACGTGTTCCCTGATTCGGTTTGTGTGTATGATACCGTTTTTACGCACTAATTAAAGATCCACACCCGCCAGAAGCCTTGTCATGCACGACTATCAGCAAGATTTTATCGAATTCGCCATCCAGCGGAACGTGTTGCGTTTTGGAGAGTTCACACTCAAATCCGGCCGCACCAGCCCGTACTTTTTCAACGCCGGACTGTTCAACACCGGAAACGACCTGCTGCAATTAAGCAAGGCCTATGCCGCCGCTATCAGCCGCAGCGGGCTGGATTATGACATCATTTTCGGCCCTGCCTATAAGGGCATTCCCTTGGCCACTGTTACCGCCATGGCCCTGGCTACAGAAGGTAACAGCAAACCATTTGCCTTTAACCGCAAAGAAAAGAAAGATCATGGTGAGGGCGGAAACATCGTCGGCGCACCATTGGAGGGCAAAGTGCTGATCGTGGATGACGTCATCACCGCCGGTACCGCCATCCGTGAGTCCATTGACCTTATCCGGGCTGCAGGTGCCGAGCCGGCCGGTGTGCTGATCGCCCTCGATCGACAGGAAAAAGGTAACGGCGAACTCTCGGCCATCCAGGAAGTGGAAAAGGAATTCGGAATTCCGGTGGTCAGTATCATTCGCCTCGAACAGGTGCTCGACTACCTCAAAGCCAACCCGGAGTTTGCCGGTCACGCGGACAAGGTAGCCGAATACCGTGATCAATACGGAGTCTGACTGATGGGCAATCGTCTGTCTGTGTATTTCTCGGCATTGCTGCTGGTAGCGGCCATGGGCGCCTCACTGCCGGCACATGCCCAGATGTATCGTTACACCGACGCACAGGGCCAGGTAGTAATCAGTAACACCATTCCCCAGGAAGCCACCAAGCGGGGCTACGATATCCTGGGCAGTAACGGTCGGGTGGTCGAAACCGTCCCGCCTGCGCCGACCAAAGAAGAGATTGCAGCCCGCAAGGCTGAGGAAAAACGCCAACAGGAACGGGAACGCCAGCGCGAGCAGGACGAATTGCTGCTTAAGCGTTACAGCCACCCGGATCAGGCGGTTGAAGCCATGCACCGGAAGGTGCGGGAAATGAATGGCCTTATCCAGCTCAAGCGCGGCAACATCCAGGTGATTTCATCGCAGCTAAACAACGAGCAGAGCCGCGCTGCGGATATGGAGCGCGCAGGCCGGGAAATTCCCCAAGCTACCCTGGACAAGATCCGGCGGCTTGAGTCCCAGATTGACGAAATCGAGCAGGATATCGCCAGTCAGCGACAGGATATCGTGGAGCTGAAAAAAACCTACCGGAAAGATATTCAGCGCCTGGAAGTGATTACGGACAAGGAGCGGACGCTGCCTCTGGAAGTGGCCGAAGAGCAGTAAGGCCAGATATAAAAATGGGGTCAGAAGAAGGCTTTCTTCTGACCCCATCTTCGTCACGTCAACTCAGATCAAGCAGAGGCTGTGCTTTTCTTGGCAGCTGCGGAGCTGCTGGTCTTGCGGGCTGTGGTCTTGCGAGCGGCCGGCTTCTTCGGCTCAACGCTCTTCTTGGCTTCTTCAGCCGCCTCGGACACGTCGTCGGCCGCTTCGGAGACTGCTTCCGCACCTTCAGCCGCTTCCTTCTCCAGCTTGGCTACCAATTCGGCAGCGAAGTTGCCGAAACGGGAGTTCAGGCTACGCAGCTGCTCGAACAGGCTCTCGCTGTAACCATCGTAGCGCTTGCGGAGGTTCTTGACGCTGTACTCGCGAGCTTCGGATTCCAGCTTCTCGGCGTACTGGAACGGTTTGGCAGCGATTTTCTTCTGCTGCTCTTCCGCGGCATTGATGCCCTTCTCGACGATTTCCTGAATCTGTTCCTGGTAAGACTTGAGTTTACCCATGATGGACTCTCCTTGGTTTCGTGAACATTCGTCAGGCCCGCCAAGTGCTTAAATCGCGGGCCTTCTTTGGATCTCACTAACCAAGATACGGGTAAAAATTAGAATGTTCATACTAAAAACCGGTTACCACCGGAACAGTACCCAACTGGGCACCAGCAGGTCCGATTCGGTTTCCCGGATCCAGCCACCGCCATCGGCAGGCACCAGGTAATACTCGGGCCCCACCTCGGGCACCACCTTGATCTCCATCAGCTGGCCATTCACCCGGTACTCGTAGAACACCTCGTTCTCACCAGGGCGGATAACAATAGCTGGCCCCTCGGCCTCCGGCTGATAATCGGTCACCACCACCGGCTCTTTCGGGGTCTCCACCGGCACCTGGTCCAGCCCGCCCTCTTCCTGGGCCAGTGCCGCCAGCGGCAGGCCAAACAGCAGTATGGCGGGGTAAGCGATTCGCTTCATTTTCGTGATACCCTTTCGTCAATCCAGTTCAGTACAGAGTTGCACAAGCCAACCAACGCTTCAATCAGAATCCGGATCCGTATTTCTATGACTGAAAAAAAGACCCCACCTGTGGTGCTCGTCGACGGCTCATCCTATCTTTTCCGCGCCTATCACGCGCTGCCGCCTCTGACCAACAGCAAGAATCACCCGACCGGGGCCATCAAGGGTGTGATCAGTATGATCCGTCGCCTGGAGCAGGATTTTCCCGGCTCGAAAATGGTGGTGGTTTTTGACGCCAAGGGCAAAACCTTCCGGCACGAAATGTACGAAGAGTACAAGGCCAACCGCCCACCCATGCCGGATGACCTGGCGATGCAGATTCAGCCAATCCACGAGATTGTCCGGGCCATGGGCCTGCCCCTGCTGATTGTACCGGAAGTGGAGGCGGACGACGTCATCGGCACCCTGGCCAATGAAGCCACCAGCAAGGGCATTGATGTGGTGGTATCCACCGGTGACAAGGACATGGCGCAACTGGTCAGCGATCACGTCACCCTGATCAACACCATGACCGAGACCCGGATGGATCGCGAAGGCGTTGTGGAAAAGTTTGGCGTCACGCCGGAGCAGATCATCGATTACCTTGCCCTGGTGGGGGACAAGGTCGACAACATCCCCGGCGTGAACAAATGCGGCCCCAAGACCGCCGTCAAATGGCTGCAGACTTACAAGGATCTGGACAATCTCATCGAGCATGCGGACGAGATCAAGGGCAAGATCGGCGAGTACCTGCGCGAGGCCATCGACACCCTGCCCCTGAGCCGGGAACTGGCCACCATCCGGACCGATGTGGATCTCGAGTTCGGACTGGAGGATCTCAAGCTGCGGGAGCAGGACGACGAGCAGCTGCTGGACCTGTTCAAGGAGTACGAGTTCCGCAGCTGGGTGAACGAGCTGGAAAGTGATAACGACACCGATACGAAAACCGCCAACGGCGACTCCTCCGCACCAAAGGATAAGCGCTACAGCATCATCACCGAGCAGGATGAACTGGATAACTGGATCAGGCGCCTGAAGGCCTCCGAGCTGTTCGCCTTTGATACGGAAACCACCAGCCTGCGGTACATCGATGCCGAAATTGTCGGCGTGTCCTTCGCGGTTGAGGCCGGTGAAGCCGCGTACGTGCCGCTGGCCCACGACTACATGGGCGCGCCGGAACAACTGGACCGCGATGAGGTCCTCGAGCAGCTCAAGCCGCTGCTGGAGGACCCCAAACAGAAAAAGGTGGGCCAGAACCTCAAATACGACAAGAACGTGCTGGCCAACCATGGCATCGATCTGGAAGGCATCGCCGAGGACACCATGCTGGAGTCCTATGTCTATAACTCGGTAGCCACCCGCCACGATATGGACAGCCTGGCACGGGAATACCTGGGCGAACAGACCATCACCTACGAATCCATTGCCGGCAAGGGTGCCAAGCAGTTGACCTTCAACCAGATCGATCTGGAAAAGGCTGGCCCCTATGCCGCCGAGGACGCTGACATTACCCTGCGTCTGCACCAGACTCTGAGCCCCCGGCTCCGGGAAACCGGCAAGCTAGACTCGGTCTACCGGGAGATTGATTTGCCGCTGGTACCGGTACTGTCGCGCATGGAACAAAGGGGCACCCTGATCAGTGCCAGTGTGCTTAGGAATCACAGCCAGGAGCTGGCCGAGCGCATGGCCGAACTGGAAAAGGAAGCCCACGAAGTGGCCGGGGAAACCTTCAACCTGGGCTCCACCAAGCAGCTGCAGGCCATCTTCTATGACAAGCTGGGACTGCCGGTCATCAAGAAGACACCGAAGGGCGCGCCGTCGACGGCCGAGCCGGTGTTGCAGGAGCTGGCCCACGAGCATGAGCTGCCACGGCTGATCCTCGAGCACCGGAGCCTGAGCAAGCTCAAGTCAACTTACACCGACACCCTGCCTGAGCTGATCCACCACCGGACCGGACGCGTGCATACCTCCTATCACCAGGCGGTCACCGCCACCGGGCGGCTGTCTTCGTCAGAGCCCAACCTGCAGAACATCCCCATCCGCAGCGAACAGGGCCGGCGCATCCGCCAGGCGTTCATCGCGCCGGAGGGTTACAAGCTGGTGGCCGCGGACTACTCCCAGATCGAGCTTCGGATCATGGCCCACCTGTCCGGTGACAAGGGCCTGATCAACGCGTTCGAACATGGGGAAGACATCCACAAGGCCACGGCGGCCGAGGTGTTCGGCGTCAGTCTCAAGGAGGTCAGCTCCGATCAGCGCCGCAGCGCCAAGGCCATCAACTTTGGCCTGATCTACGGCATGTCCGCCTTCGGGCTGTCACGGCAGCTGGGCGTGGAAAGGAAGCTGGCCCAGGAATACATCGACCGCTATTTCGAGCGTTACCCCGGCGTCCTGAAATACATGGACAACATCCGCAAACAGGCCCACGAAGATGGCTTTGTGGAAACCCTGTTTGGCCGTCGCCTGTACCTGCCCGAAATCAACGCCCGTAACAAACAGATGCAGCAGGCCGCCGAACGCACAGCGATCAACGCTCCGATGCAGGGAACCGCAGCGGATATCATCAAGCGGGCCATGATCGAAGTCGACAACTGGCTGCGTAACGAGCACGCCGACGACGCCCGCATGACCATGCAGGTTCACGACGAACTGATCGTGGAAGTAAAAGAATCCGCCCTGGACAAGGTCCGGGACGGGCTGGTGAAACGAATGTCAGCTGCGGCGGAACTGGCCATTCCCCTGGTGGTGGATGCGGGTGTCGGTGACAACTGGGACGAAGCCCACTGATTCGACTTGCCTTACTGGCCGGCCGGGCACAATCCCGGCCAGCCCCTACCCCAAAACGGGGCAAATCGCCCTCCTCTTGCACCGTGAAGTGACACGGCAACCACTCTTCCACCAACCTTCGTCCCCGTTACTGCCCCCGAAACCGCTGCCTTGGTGGCCTACAGGGCATGTTGTGAAGAACGGCACAAAATTCGCATCGTAACCGGAGTCGGTTGCCGCGTTCGGGCTCTCCCGAACCGCAACCAGGTTGTGACAATCATTCCGAGGCCGTAACCATGAACACTCTGGCATCTGAGAAAGACTGGCTCCTTAACCCCAATCTGCTGAAACTGGTGCACCAGTGCCGCCGGCTTATTCATTCCGAGTTCGGCGTCAAACTTCATCTGACCGAACAGCATCTCGAGCAGCAACTGGCGGACTATGCGAGCAAAAGCCGCTCGAGCCACCTGGTCCGGACCTGGGAGACACTCAAGGCCCAGGTACCCCAACTGCAATGGAATTCAGGAAACACGGAAGAAGACGTGAGCCCGAGACGCATGTATCGGGGCCAGGCGATTGCCGATGATCGACCCGCGAAAGCGGTTGAGGAGGGGGCGCAAAATGGCGGTACACCACCGAGGAAGAAACAGGTGATCTACCGCGGCCAGGTGATCGGCTGACGGCGCTGGCCGCCAGCCTTACGCAAAGTGCAGATTGAACGCGGGATCAGAAGGCTTTGCTGATCTGAACTGACGCGCTCCAGGCACTCAGGTCGTATTCACCCTGGTAGCTTGCCGCGCTGATCGGCTCACCGGTGGGATCCTCGTGACTGTATTCCCTGTCATCCACTTTCGCGTCATCCGCGAAGATCAACGTGCCTACGGTAGCATCGACGGTCCAGCCACTCTGAACGTCTTTCCACTGGGTACCCAGGGTCAGCCAGTGACGGTCCTCTGACGGAATCCGCGCAGTAACGTAGTTGTCGACCGGTGACTCATCCCAGGCATACCCTGCCTTCAGGGCCCACTTAGGGGTGGCTTGCCAGATGCCGCCTACATTGAACTGCCAGGTGTTTTTCCACTCTTCGGTGATGTGGGAGATGACCTCTCCGCTTTCCTGGCTAATGATATCCAGCTCTTCAAAGCGGCTCCATTTGGCGTAGGTCGCACCGGCCAGGAGGGTCACTCTGTCAGTGAGCAAGTGCCGGGCACCGAAGGTAACACTCTCCGGAATTGCCAGTGGCACCTCTACATCCCGACTGATATCAGTCTGGAAGGCGTTCAGCCCGGTATCGCCCGGTTGGACCACCGGGTAATTGGAGAGATCCGCATCTCCCTCCAGCTCCAGCTCCGTTCCGGTTTGCAGAGTAAGACCCAACTGGGTTTGTTTCGACATCTCATACAGGAAACCGATACGTGCGGTGATGCCGATATCGTCACCCTCAATATCCGCGTAACCCGGCTTGAACGGCTCACCGTTCAGTGGCACGCCTGCCGCATCAGCTTCTTGCTGAGCGAGGAAATAGGCCCCGGAGTAGTCCTGAAACTTCGACAGACGCCCTTCGGCGTACATGATGTTAAGCCCGACGCCCATGGACAGCCCCCGCCCGTTGTTCACGGCAACCGAGGGCGTGAACGCAATCGCGGTCAACTCGGTTTCATCAGCAAAGTACCGACCAATGAAGTCATTGTCGTAATCGGCAGCCAGACCATAAGGCGCATGAATCCCAAACCCGACATCGATAGAGTCGTTGATTTCGTGGGTAAAGTAGAAATTGGGAAGAACTGCGGGATCAGCAATGTCTCCGCCAGTGCTACCGGTCACCGGCATACCAAGCTGATTGGTTGCTGAGGTGGAGCCCTCTTTCGCCTCGGCATCAATATCCAGAACCGCAGCACCGAAGGAAACGTTCATCCCGGAAAGCTGGCTCATTCCGGCAGGGTTGAACAGCACAGTGGTCGCATTCTCGGGATTGGCGGCGGCACCGGCATTGGCCACGCCCATGGCACTGGCGCTTTGTTCGTT
This sequence comes from Marinobacter sp., assembly GCF_041690455.1. GTDB lineage: Bacteria > Pseudomonadota > Gammaproteobacteria > Pseudomonadales > Oleiphilaceae > Marinobacter. The sequence continues at coordinate 2,482 of NZ_JAWLHI010000088.1, read as the reverse complement.
TAGCGAGAAACCACCCGCCATGACGCTGGCTGGCGCGGCAACGGCGGCCAGGGTTGCCAGGCGGATTGCCTTTACGAGTGCGTTGGTATTCTTGTGCATGGTAGCTCCTTGATTGATTCGGGGCGGAGTATACGCAGCACGGGCCAAGGGCCTCAAATGCCAAAACTACTGGTTCGAGGCCCTAACTACTTACGACTTTAGTCTGAAAGCGTGAGTTCCGGTTCAGTCATCCTGGATGGACAGTTTGTCCACCGACGTGGAGAGCTGATCGGCTCCGGCGGAATCGGCGCCAAGCTTGATCATCAGGCGCAGGTCGTTCGCCGAATCGGCATGGGCCAGGGCGTCCTCGTAGGTGATCGAGCCTTCGGAGTACAGCTTGTACAGCGCCTGGTCGAAGGTCTGCATACCCGCCTCGCCGGATTTCGCCATCAGCTCCTTGAGCTTGTGCACCTCACCCTTGCGGATGATGTCCGACACCAGCGGGGTATTGATCAGCACTTCGATAACTGCCTTGCGCCCCTTGCCATCGGGAGTGGGCACCAGTTGCTGGGCCACGATGGCCTTCAGGTTCAGGGACAGGTCCATCCAGATCTGATTGTGCTGTTCGGGCGGGAAGAACTGGATGATGCGATCGAGGGCCTGGTTGGCGTTGTTGGCGTGCAGAGTCGCCAGGCACAGGTGGCCGGTCTCGGCAAACTGCACGGAATACTCCATGGTCTGCTGGGTCCGGACCTCACCGATCAGGATGACGTCGGGGGCCTGACGCAGGGTGTTTTTCAGGGCCACCTCGAAGCTCTCGGTATCAATGCCCACCTCGCGCTGGGTCACGATACAACCCTGGTGCTGGTGCACGAATTCGATCGGGTCTTCGATGGAAATGATGTGACCGCGACTGTTCCGGTTGCGGTGTCCCAGCATAGCGGCCAGGGAGGTGGACTTACCGGTACCGGTGGCGCCCACGAACATGATCAGGCCCCGTTTGGTCATGGCCAGATCCTTGATGACTTCCGGCAGGGACAGGTCATCAATCTGCGGAATTTTGACCTCGATCCGCCGCAGCACCATGCCACACAGATTGCGCTGGAAGAAGGCACTAACCCGGAAACGCCCGATACCACGGGCACTGATGGCAAAGTTGCACTCGTGGGTGGCATCGAACTCAGCGCGTTGCTTGTCATTCATGGCGCCGTAAACCAGCTCACGGGTCTGTTCCGGGGTCAGGGCATTCTTGGTGACCGGCAGGACCTTGCCGTTGACCTTCATGCTCGGCGGCACACCTGCCGTGATAAACAGGTCCGAACCGCCCTTCTCCACCATCAGCCGCAACAGTTTTTCGAATTCCATTTTGCTACCTACTTACCTCAGAAGTTATCCGGCATCTTCGCCTTGGCGCGTGCCGCCTCACGGGAAACGAGGCCTTTCTGTAGCAACCGCTCAAGACACTGGTCCAGTGTCTGCATGCCGAGCGAGCCGCCGGTCTGGATCGCGGAGTACATCTGGGCGATCTTGTCTTCCCGAATCAGGTTCCGGATGGCCGGGGTTCCGATCATGATCTCGTGCGCAGCAACCCGTCCGCCGCCCATCTTCTTCATCAGGGTCTGGGAAATAACCGCCTGCAGGGATTCGGAGAGCATGGATCGGACCATGGATTTCTCCTCGGCCGGGAACACGTCGACCACCCGGTCGATGGTCTTGGCTGCCGAGGTGGTGTGCAGGGTGCCGAATACCAGGTGACCGGTTTCCGCGGCGGTCAGGGCCAGGCGGATGGTTTCCAGGTCCCGGAGCTCGCCCACCAGGATGATGTCCGGGTCTTCCCGCAGTGCCGAACGCAGGGCCTCGTTGAAGCCCAGGGTGTCCCGGTGCACTTCCCGCTGGTTGACCAGGCATTTCTTGGATTCGTGCACGAATTCGATCGGGTCCTCGATGGTGAGGATGTGCTCGTAGCGGGTGTCGTTGATGTAGTCCATCATGGCCGCCAGCGTGGTGGACTTACCGGAACCCGTAGGCCCGGTCACCAGCACCAGCCCCCGGGGAACGGACGAGATATCCTTGAAAACCTGGCCCATGCCCAGATCTTCCATGGTGAGCACTTTCGAGGGGATGGTCCGGAACACGGCACCGGCGCCACGGTTCTGGTTAAAGGCGTTAACACGGAAACGGGCGACACCGGGAACCTCGAAGGAAAAGTCGGTTTCCAGGAATTCTTCGTAATCCTTGCGCTGCTTGTCGTTCATGATGTCGTAGATCAGGCCGTGCACTTCTTTGTGCTCCATCGGCGGCAGGTTGATCCGGCGTACATCGCCGTCGACACGAATCATGGGGGGCAAACCAGAGGAAAGGTGCAAATCGGAAGCACCCTGTTTGGCCGAAAAGGCAAGCAGTTCAGTAATATCCATAGGGTTCCTCGGAGGGCTTTTTCTTTTAATCCATAAGCGGCACACTCACAGTATGAGCAGCATAGCAGACAACCTCGGGAGCGTCA
>NZ_JAWLHI010000087.1:0-13463 GCF_041690455.1 Marinobacter sp. | reverse complement strand
GGAAGCCGAAACCGTCCTGCAGAATCTCCAGTACGCCGTCGCCGTATATGTCTTCGCCACTTTTGGCATGTTTTTTCAGGATGGTGAAGATCACATCCTGTTTGCGCGAACGAGCCAGGTTATCGAGGCCCATTTCTTGCGCTATTTCGAGCAATTCGGGCACGGATTTCTGCTTGAGTTCAGTAAGATTCATAGTTTGTTGGATTTTCAGGAATGGAAATAAACGAGTGTTGGAATGACAGGGGTGCCCCTGAACGTATTGAACAAATATAAAGCTGAAACAGGTGCTGGCCAGATGGAGCAAGCCGGTGTTGTGGAATCCGGAATAGTTTGCTGAAGCCAGTAGAGTGGGAACAACCGTTCGCCGGGCAAGGAGGATCATCGGCCACCTTGGCCGCGAATGTCAAGTGCACTGACCAAAATTAGACCAAATTACCATGAAACGGGGGCAAGACCGGCCTGATACCTCCCCCTCTGGGGTTACTCCTCTTCCATTATCCCCCGCCAATACGGATACTGGAGAAAATTCCATCACCTCCAGTTATGACAATGCGGAGCCCCGCCATGAGCAGCGAAAGCACCAACGAATTCAGACCCCTGAACATAGCCATCCTCACCGTCTCCGACACCCGCGGACTGGAACAGGACACCTCAGGCCAGTACCTTGAAGACAGCGCGGTAGAAGCAGGCCACAAACTGGTTACCCGTCGGATTCTGCCGGATGACGTCTACCTTATCCGGGCGATCATGTCCCAGTGGATCGCGGATCCGGAGGTCCACGTGGTGATCATCACCGGCGGCACCGGTTTCCACGAACGTGACAGCACACCGGAAGCCGTTTCGGCACTGTTCGACAAGGCCATCGAAGGCTTCGGCGAGGAGTTCCGCCGTCTTTCCGCCGAGGAAATCGGCTCGTCGACCATCCAGTCCCGGGCCTTTGGTGGCCTGGCCAACCACACGGTGATCTTCTGCCTGCCCGGCTCCACCAACGCCTGTCGGACCGGCTGGGAGGGCATCCTGAAGAGCCAGCTGGACAGCCGACACCAGCCCTGCAACTTTACCGCCCTGACCCTGCGCAAGCCGGCGAACGAGGCGTTCCCCCGCTTGCAGCAGGTTATCGGTAGCCGGGCAACCAAATAACAGGAGCTGACCCATGGCAGGCCAAAACCTGACTTCCGTCGACGACGCCATCGCCCACATCCTCGACCGGGCACCGGAGATTTCCTGGGTGGAAACCGTGCCGCTCACCGAGAGCCTGGGCCGTGTGCTGGCTGAAAACCTGCACGTGCCGGCCGATGTGCCGCCCGCTGATAACAGCGCGGTGGATGGTTACGCGATCCGCCAGGCCGACCTCAAATCCGGTCAGCCAATCCCCGTTTCCGGCCGGATTGCCGCCGGGAAGGCCCCCACCCCGCTGGCCGAAGGCACCGCTGCCCGGATTTTCACCGGTTCGGAAATCCCCGAGGGGGCCGATGCCGTGGTGATGCAGGAACGGGTGGAAGTGACCGACGACGGCATCCTGGTTCAGGCCGAGGTTGCCAGGGGCCAGAACATCCGCGGTCGGGGCCAGGATCTGAAACAAGGTGACATGGCCCTGGTCAGAGGCACTCCGATTCGCCCGCAGGAAATGGGGCTGATCGCCTCCATGGGCTTTGGCAAGGTGTCGGTGGTCGCCCGAATGAAAGTGGCGGTACTCAACACCGGCGATGAACTGCTGGACCCGGGCCAGCCCCTCGCCGGCGGCCAGATCTACAACTCCAACCGGTTCACCCTGCTCGGCCTGCTTGCTCAGGCCGGCTGCGAGGTCACCCTCTGCGAGACCTTGAAAGACAACCGGGAAGCGACGCGGGAAACACTCAAGCGCGCCGCTTCCGAGGCGGATCTGGTGATCACCACCGGCGGCGTGTCGGTGGGCGAGGAAGACCATGTCCGGGCGGTGCTGGAGGATCAGGGCCAGCTTTCGCTCTGGCGGCTAGCCATCAAGCCGGGCAAGCCACTGGCATTTGGCGCCATTGACGGCACTCCTATCCTTGGCCTGCCGGGCAATCCTGCAACTGTTCTGGTGACCTTCCTCATTGTCGGCATGCCTTATATCCGGAAATGCCAGGGGCGCCATAAGACCTGGCCTGTGGGCGAACGACTACCGGCAGGCTTTGATGTGGAATCCACGTCCATTCGTCGTGAATTCGTGCGTGCCAGAAAAGAGGTATCGGGCGGCGAGCTCCAGATTGTTGCCTATCCGAACCAGAGCTCCGGTGTCCTGAGTTCCGCCTGCTGGGCAGAGGGGCTTGCCGTGGTTCCGGAAAACACGACGGTGAAAGCCGGGGACGAGCTGACCTATTACTCATTTGCGGAGCTGATGAGCTGATTATGAGCACTGAAACACTGACTGTGCGGTTTTTCGCGCGCCTGCGCGAAGAACTGGACACCGAAAGCCTGGAATTGCCGGCGTCGCCGGACCTGACCACCGGTGACATTCTCGCCGAACTGGCGGCCAGGGGCGGCCCTTGGGCCCAGCTGCAGGGCGACCAGCCAGTCATGATCGCGGTCAACCAGGCGATGGCCAAACCGTCGACCCCGGTGAAGGCCGGCGACGAAGTGGCGTTTTTTCCGCCGGTAACCGGAGGTTGAGATGATATCGGTCCAGACTGACGACTTTGATCCGGCTGCGGAGTACCAGGCGCTGAGGAACAGTGGCGCCGGCACCGGCGCTATTGCCACATTCACCGGGCTGGTGCGGGACAGCGGCGACCTCCAAGGCGTGACCGGGCTTTACCTGGAGCATTATCCGGGGATGACCGAACAGGTGATCCAGGGGCTGATTGATCAGGCCTCACAGCGCTGGGATGTGCGCAAGGCACGGGTGATTCACCGGGTGGGACGCCTGGATCTGTGTGACCAGATTGTCTTTGTGGGGGTTTGCAGTGCCCACCGGGGCGATGCTTTTGCGGCCTGCGAATTCATCATGGATGCGCTGAAGACCTCGGCACCGTTCTGGAAGAAGGAGATTACCGGGAACACCGAGCATTGGGTGGAACAGAAGGCTTCTGACCGGGACCGGTCCCAGGCCTGGGACTGATACCCCGGGGTGTGAGCTGCTCCTGGCAATAAAAAACCGCCCGTGAACCTTGTTCAGGGGCGGTTTCCGACAGCAACGGGATCAGAGATTGCTGTCGAGGAAGGCGGCCAGCTGGGATTTGGAGAGGGCGCCAACCTTGGTTGCGTCAACGTTGCCGTTCTTGAACAGCATCAGGGTCGGGATACCCCGGATGTTGAACTTGGGCGGGGTCTGCTCGTTCTCATCGATGTTCAGCTTGCAGACCTTCAGCTTGCCTTCGTACTCGTCGGCAATCTCTTCGAGGACCGGTGCAATCATCTTGCAGGGGCCACACCACTCGGCCCAGTAGTCCACCAGTACGGGAACGTCGGACTTCAGTACATCCTGCTCGAAAGAAGCGTCGGTGACATTTACGATATTTCCGCTCATTACCTTTTCCTGATTCAGGCACCGCCAATGACTGTACCGCGCGGTTGCGCGAGCCGGCAGGGGTGCTGTTGACTGTAGTCTGAAGGCTGCCAATAGAACAGCCTTTCAACCTGCTCAAGTTACGCAATACTTTACGCGATTGATCAGGCCGATGTGAAGCAGTAGATCCCACACTATTCATTGCCGTAACGCTGACTGGAGTCAATTGACCGGGGCGTTCTGTTACTGACAGGCCGGAGACAGATGACTTATAGTACCCCGCAAGTTCATCTCACAAGGATTTCTGACGACGTGACGGCCGAAGACAACGCCGAAAACGCTGCACAAGGGCCGGAGATACTGGCAGCCATCGATATGGGCTCCAACAGTTTCCATATGGTCGTGGCCCGGCTGGTACACGGAGAAATCCGTACCCTGGAAAAAATGGGCGAGAAGGTGCAGCTGGGGGCCGGCCTGGACCAGTACAACCGCCTGACCGAAGAGGCCCAGGCACGCGCACTGGAATGCCTCAGCCGGTTTGCCCAGCGGCTACAGGGGATGCCCCCGGAGGCCGTCCAGGTGGTGGGTACCAACGCCCTGCGGGTGGCCCGCAACGCCCACCAATTCATGAATCGTGCCGAGGAAGTCCTGGGCTACCCGGTCGAGATCATCGCCGGCCGGGAGGAAGCCCGCCTGATCTATCTGGGCGTCTCCCACACCCTGTCCGACGACATCGGCCGGCGGCTGGTGATCGATATCGGTGGCGGCAGCACCGAGTTCATCATTGGCCAGAGATTCGAGCCGCAGGAACTGGAAAGCCTGCACATGGGCTGCGTGTCTTTCCGTAACCGCTACTTCCCCGACGGCAAGATTACCCGGCGCCAGATGGACCGGGCAGTGACCCACGCCGAGCAGGAGTTGCTGAACATCCGACAGCATTACCGGAACGTGGGCTGGCAGAGTGCGGTCGGATCATCCGGCACCATCAAGGCGATTGCCAGCGTGCTGGCCACCCTGAAAATCACCGATGGCACCATTACCCGGGCCGGGATGCTGGAGCTGCGCAAGCGCCTGGTGGACATGGGCAAGACCGACAAACTCGGCGACCTGGGAGTCCGGTCAGACCGGCAGAGCATCTTCCCGGGTGGTTTTGCGATTCTCATGGGGGCCTTCCAGTCCCTGGGCATCGAGGACATGACCTTTGCCGATGGCGCCCTGAGGGAAGGCCTGCTCTACGATATTGTCGGACGGATCCAACACGAGGACGTGCGCGAGCGCACCATTTCCGCGCTCCAGGAACGCTATCACGTGGACCAGGCCCACGGTGCCGCGGTAGAGGCAACCGCCGTGGCGGCCTGGGACCAGGTCGCCGATCAGTGGGGCCTGCGCACCGCCACGGACGAGGAAGTACTGCGATGGGCCTGCCGGCTGCATGAGATCGGCCTGACCATATCCCACAGCCAATATCACAAGCACGGGGCCTACCTGCTCCGTTACTCGGATCTTCCCGGCTTCAGCCAGCAGTTCCAGCGGGATCTGGCGACACTGGTCCGGGGCCATCGGCGCAAGTTTGCACCAGCCATTTTTGAAGGGCTCGATCCGGAGGATACGTCGCGGCTGCGCCGCCTGTGCATCCTGGTGCGACTGGCGGTGCTGCTGCAGCATCCGCGGAACATGGAACCGCCGCCGGAGTTCCGGCTGGAACCGGGCAATGACAAGCTGACTGTCACCTTCCCCGACGGCTGGCTCGATGACCGACCATTGACCCTGGCCGACCTCAAGAACGAACGGGACTATCTGGCCAAACAGGACTTCACCCTGAAGATCAATCCGGACTAGTTGTCCCGCCTGGAGAATTCGCTCCCACAGGGCGAGACACTAGCCGGCCAGCTCTTCCTCCAGCGACTCCACGGTTTCACTGACCTCCAGCCACTGCGCCTCGACCTCTTCGAGGCGCCGGCTGGCGTCGCCCTGGCTGGCGAGCAATTCATTCAACCTGGCCTTTCCCGCTTCCTCGTACAGGCCCGGATCCGACAGATCCTTCTCCAGCTGCGCCAGAGTCTGCTGCAGCTGCTCCATCTCTTTCTCGAGACTCGCCTGCTGCTTCCGGTAGGGGCTGAGCTTCTTGCGAATCTCCGCTTCCATGCGTTTACGGGCCTTGCGGTCCTCGGCACTTTCACCCACGCCATTAGCAGATCCGGCTGACGTTGCCTCGGCAGCCTCCCGACGGGGTGCCTCGCCCTCGTCCCGTTCCTTGCGACGGTCAGCCAACCAGCGTTCGTAATCTTCCAGATCACCGTCGTACTCGGCAACCCGGCCGTCGTTGACCAGCCAGAAGTTGTCGACGGTGTTGCGCAGCAGATGCCGGTCGTGGGAGACCACCACGATGGCGCCCTCGAAATTCTGCAGGGCCATGGTCAGCGACTGCCGCATTTCCAGGTCAAGGTGGTTGGTGGGCTCGTCGAGCAGCAGCAGGTTCGGGCGCTGCCAGGCGATCACGGCCAGGGCCACCCGGGCCTTTTCGCCACCGGAGAAGGAGCGGATCGGACTCAGGGCCTCATCGCCATGGAAATCAAAACCGCCCAGGAAGTTGCGGATGCTCTGCTCCGAAGCTTTCGGTGTCAGACGCTGCAGGTGCAGGAACGGGCTGGCATCCAGATCCAGGGACTCGAGCTGGTGCTGTGCGAAGTAGCCGATGGCCAGGTGCTCGCCACAGGTTCGCTCGCCGCCAAGCAAGGTGCTTTCACCCCGGAGGGCATCCATCAGGGTGGACTTGCCGGCGCCGTTGGGGCCCAGCAGGCCGATCCGGCTGCCCGGCAACAGGGTCAGGTTGATATTGTCCAGGATGACGGTGTCGCCATAGCCGGCCCGCCCGTTACGAATGGAAAGCAAGGGGTTGGAGACCTTTTCCGCCATGGGAAATTCGAAGCTGAACGGAGAGTCGATGTGGGCCGGGGCGATGCGTTCCATCCGCTCCAGGGCCTTGACCCGGCTCTGGGCCTGGCGGGCCTTGGTGGCCTTGGCCTTGAACCGGTCGATAAAGCGCTGGATCTCGGCGACTCGCGCCTGCTGGCGCTCATAGTTGGCCTGCTGCTGGGAAAGACGTTCGCCACGCTGGCGCTCGAAGGCCGAGTAGTTGCCAGTGTATAGCTCCAGTTTACGCTGATCGAAATGCACCACATGGGAGGCAACCCGATCCATGAAATCCCGGTCGTGGGAAATAAACAGCAGAGTCCCGGGATAGCGCCGAAGCCAGTTCTCCAGCCACAGACAGGCATCCAGATCCAGGTGGTTGGTGGGTTCGTCCAGCAACAACAGATCCGAAGGCCGCATCAGTGCCTGGGCAAGGTTCAGACGAATCCGCCAGCCACCGGAGAACGCTGAAACCGGTCGCTCGGCATCCCCGTCGGCAAATCCCAGGCCGCGGAGCAGCGATTCCGCCCGGCGCGGCGCCGACCAGGCCTCGTGCACATCCAGTTCGCCATGGATTCTGGCCGCGCCGTGATCGTCGCCGGCCGCTTCGGCCCGGGCCAGCTCGGCCTCCATCCGGCGCAGGTCGAGGTCGCCATCAAGCACAAAATCCCGTGCACTGCGTTCTGACGCCGCGACTTCCTGGGCCATGTGGGCGATGCGGCAGCCCCCGGGCAGAGACACACTACCCTGCTCCGGCGCTAACTGGCCCAACAAGAGCTGGAAAAGGCTGGATTTACCGGCACCATTGGCGCCTACGATGGCGACTCTCTGGCCGGGCTGAACCGTGAGATTCACGGATTCTAGCAACCAGACACCGCCCCGTTGTAAACTGAGATCAGTAATCGTTAACATAAATCCATTTTATCAGCGTAAGATGGTCAGGGCAGGTTCGGCGTGGAATTACCGGAAAAACTGGAACCGGACAACCCGATTTGGCGTTTTGCCTTGGCATTCTGGCAAAAGCCCGGCACTCAGCGAACCTGTCTTGCGCTCCAGGATCGGGGCTGGAGCGTTACACGTATTTTATGCGCTGGCTGGCTGGCCCTTGAAGGCAGGCCCTACAGCGGCACGGAGCACGCTACGGTAACAGAGTGGCGCCAGCATGTAACCGGTGCTTTGCGGGCAGTGCGAAGATATCTCCCGAAAGGCCATGAACACTGTCAGACCCTTCGCGAAGGCGTCGCCGGCCTCGAACTGCAGGCCGAGCAGCTGGAACTGGCTCTGGCATGGCAACAATTTGCGACTGAGACTCCGGACAAGGCCCATATGACGGGGCATGCCCAGCTGATCCGAAACAACCTTGCCGCTGCTGCCTACCGGCCGGAACAGGCCACCGATGCAGCAGCTGAGCTGAATACACTGGCCGACATTCTGGCCTCATTCTCCAATGGAGACTCCCAGCCATGATGATGAAATGGCTCATCCGGCTCGCGTTTCCGGCTCTGGGATTCCTTCTGGTTCTGATTTTCTTCGGGATCCACAGCCCTGAAGAAGTTTCCGAGCCGGTAGCAGACAGTAAAGAACCCGAAGAAGAAATTCCGGCGTTTGAAGGCCTGGTACCCTCTCCGGTACCGACGGAAGGCCCGGAAATCATATTCAAGTGGCAGGACACCGATGGCAACTGGCATTACGCCGACCAGCCGCCTGCCCAGGGCCCCTGGAACACACTGGCCATTGAACGCCCCGACAAGGCGCGCGCCGGTTCTGTCACCCAGGACCCGGACGCAGACTGGCAATCCCCCTACAACGCCCCCTTTTCAATGGGTCCCACTGCCGGCAGCAACGGCAGCTGACCCAACGGGTCGGGTTCCTTAACACATGTTCAGTGGCATCTCGTGCCGGAACCCGTTACCTTCTGTGTTTCAATAACGACAATCCGGGAGTGCCGCTCCCGTGCACTTACGAAAACCGTTAAGGACTCAGCAATGAAGAAAACCCTGCTTGCATTGGCCATGGCCGGTGTCGTCACCGGTTGCTCCACTCCACCGGAAGCCCCCGAAGATCCCAAGCTGGAATCCACCGAGCAGAAGGTCAGTTACGGTATGGGCCTGGTGCTTGGCGAGCGGATGAGCAATGACCTGCCGGACCTGCAGATGGAGCAGTTCCTGCAAGGCATCCAGCACGGCCACGCCGGTGATGAAGAAACCAAGCGCCTGACCCGCGAGGAAATCCAGGAAGCCCTGATGGCCTACCAGCAGCAGATGCAGGAAGACCAGAAGAAGCAGATGGACGAACTGGCCCAGAAGAACAAGGAGGCAGGCGAAGCTTTCCTGGCGGAAAATGCGGAAAAGGACGGCGTTGAGACCACCGAGTCCGGCCTGCAGTATGAAGTGATCGAGGAAGGCACCGGTGACAAGCCGTCCGCCGAGGATACCGTCAGGGTCCACTACACTGGCGAACTGCTGTCTGGCGAAGTGTTTGACAGCTCCCGCGAGCGTGGCGAACCGGTCACTTTTGCCCTCAATCAGGTGATTCCGGGTTGGACCGAAGGCCTGCAGCTGATGAACGAAGGCGCCCGCTACAAGCTCTATATCCCGTCAGACCTGGCTTATGGCCCGGGCGGCAATCGCGGCATTGGCCCCAACGAAACCCTGGTGTTCGATGTCGAACTGCTGGCCGTCAACCCCCAGGACGACGCTGCGTCCGAGTAACCCCCGGATACAAAAAAGCCTCAGTGCCGGCAAACTGCCGGGCTGAGGCTTTTTTTATGGGCGCCTGTTTTATACGGGCCGCCTGGTGCGCGAATCAGGCGGAGGCAACTTTCCCGGCATGGGCGTTGTGCAGATGCTCGATCAGGAAATCCTCCATCTCGAACCGATTCTCCAGAACTTCACCCAGTTGCGAGAGCTCGTCGAACAGCTCCCTGATCTGGGCTTCCGAGAGTGACTGGCCATTGAGACGGTCATTGAAGTTAAGCGCAATTTCCGCCGTCTGCTCGATCCTCGGATAAACCTTCGCCGCCAATTCAAGACCGCCATCGTTGAACTCGCGGGCTTCCTGGATCAGCTGCTCGTAGATTTCGAAGTGGCCGGCGGAGACGTAATCCACCAGCACCTCGCACAAGCGAACGAACTTTTCGGTCAGGGCTTCGGTCTGGGAGAAGTCATTTTCTCCGGACAAATCACAGTAATGGACCAGCAGCTCCTGACGCTCTTTCAGCCAGCGATCAATCAGTTCGCTGACACCGCCCCAGCGTTCCCTGGCATTTCGGCAATTCTCCAACATGACGCCTGTTCTCCGCTCGTTTACCCGAAGCGTTTGACCCCGGTGCAATTGCTTACAGTTCGGGATTCAAGGTACCCCAACGCCACGGTTGGCCGCAACCGTTTCAGCTGCGAATCCAGCTACGGGGTTGCGGCCGTCGAAACAGGAAAAACAGGCCGACCAGTACCAGCACAGTGAAAAACACCGCAGTCCATCCCGGAATGCTCAGCCCCAGGAACCGCCACACCACCTCGGCACAGTCACCGGTCCCTCGAAGGGCGGTCGTGAGTACCTCCATCCAGGGCAGAACCTCAAGCATGTAATCCACTGACGGACCGCAGGCAGGCACCTGATCCGCCGGCAGGCTCTGCAGCCAGAGCTGGCGTCCGGCAATACCCAGCCCCGTTCCGGCGGTCAGCGCCAGCAGGAAGCCATAGACACGGAGGCCCCAGCCAGTGGGGCCATGGAGGAACGCCAGCAGGCTGACCAGCCCGGCGCCCATGAAGCCAAAGCGCTGGAGCCAGCACAGTGGACAGGGCTCAAGGCCCATGACGTGTTCCATATAGAAGGCCACGCCGAGCAACCCGGCACAGACCAGAAAGACAACTGCAAAGACCCATCTGCCAGCCAAAACAACACCCTCGGAATGAAGACTTGAAGCTCAGAGACCCGTCACTTAACCCTAAACCCCGGGGAACTTCAAGCCTCGGTGATTGCGGAAATTTCAAATAGATAGAAACAGGACACGCCCGCACCGGGGGTCGGGCAGTGGGAAAAGTCAGGCAATGCGGGAAAAGAAATCGTCGGACCGGCCTTGCTGAACGCGGGCAGCAGCTTCGGCGTCATCCCAGCCCGCTTCCCAGGCAGCAATCACCACTTCGCCCCGATACGGACAGCGGCTCTTGGCCATACCCATGGAGGCCGCCATGTGGCCCTGGCGGTAGGCCTTGTTCAGCGCCTCCACATCCCATCCGAGCTTGATATCCCTTGCCATACCGGCATCCTCCGTTATCCCGATGCACCTGACGCTAGCAGCGGGCGGTCCTGCTGACAAACCGATATCCGGGTTCTGTGCAGCAGGTCCCTATCGGGCTGTGACGGAGGCCGAACTCCGCGCTCACGACCTCAGGTAGTCGGCCAGGAACTGCTCGAACGGCTGGGCATCGTGGGCTTCCATCTGTGCCTGCTCGGCGAGGGAATCCCGGCTCATTGCCCGGAACGCCTCCAGGACATCCGGCGCCATCGCCTCATCCCGCAGGGTCTGCTGGTGGCGAAGGGACATTTCCATCACCCAGTCCCGGTGCCCCAGGCCGGACGAACGCATGGCATCCAGCACCCGCGTGGACGGCACACCATTCGCCAGGCTCTCTTTCTGGGCCACCAGGGCCGTCGTATAGCTCCTGGTGCCCGACCAGTCATCCAGCAACTCTGCCAGCGATTCCAGGCGATCCAGCAGCCCGGAGGCAGCCTCCATCACCGGAACCCTGCCACTCTCCTGGCACAGGGTCAGGCTGGCGTCGCGGCCCCGGGCCACGACATCCTTGTAGTTGTCGTCCAGGCGCTCGCATTCGGCGTCACTGATCCTGGGCGAATCACACAGCAAACAGTCCAGCAGGAACAGGTCGAGAAAATCGATCTGTTCCCGGTTCACGCCTACCGGCGAGAACGGATCCAGGTCCAGGCACCGCACCTCGATGTACTCCACGCCACGGGCCTCCAGTGCCTGGATCGGCTTTTCTTCCCGTTCGGTGGTGCGCTTCGGGCGAACGGCACTGTAGTACTCGTTCTCGATCTGCAGGACGCTGGTATTGATCTGGATAAACTCATCACCACGGCGGGTGCCGATCGCCTCGTAGGGCGGCCAGGTGGTGTGGATGGCACGGTCCAGGGTCCGGGTGTAGGTACCCAGTTCGTTGAAGCAGATATTCAGCGAAGCCTGGGCGTTGTTGTGGTAGCCCAGATCCCCCATACGCAGGGAAGTCGCATGCTCGCCGTACCAGGTGCGCTCATCAAACCGCCTGAGATCGTGTTTCACCCCGGCGACAAAACTGGCATCCAGCGCCGGGGAGGCACCGAACAGCAGCATCAGCAGCCAGCTGCGGCGGCGGAAATTGCGTATCAGCCAGAAGTACTGTTCGGACTTGAAGTCCCGGAGTGACTGCTGGTTCCCCAGCAGTTGCTGCCACTTCTCCCAGAATGCATCCGGCAACGACAGGTTGTAATGCGCTCCGGCAATACTCTGCATGATGCGGCCATACCGCACCGCCAGGCCCTGACGGTAGACGTGTTTCAGATAGCCGATGTTCGAAGTGCCGTATTCCGCGATGGGAATGCTCTCGTCCCCGTCCAGTTCACAGGGCATGCTGGCCGCCCAGAACACCTCGTCCCCGAGATTCTGCTGCACGAACTGGTGGATATCCTTCAGGGACTCCAGCATGGCGTCGGTGCTGCCACAGACCGGCGTGATCAGTTCCAGCAGGGCCTCGGAGTAATCCGTGGTAATGCGGGGATGGGTGAGCGTGGAGCCCAGCGCCTTCGGGTGCGGGGTCTGGGCGATGAAGCCGTTCCGGTCAACCCGCAGACCTTCCTTCTCCACGCCCTTGAGAAAGCCGTGCCACTCCGATTTTGAGAACTGCCGAAATAACGAATGGCGGGATTCAGCCATGGTTGACTCCTGCTGCGACGGCCCCGTTCATGACGGGGCCGTCGGTGAACCTGATGATTGAAAGCTTACCGTTTGTCCTTGCGGGCCGAGGCAAGCGCCTGGGCCAGGGCACCGGCCATGGCGCCCTGGGCCGGCTTCTGCCCCTTCGGCGACCGTTTCTGGCGCTGGCCGGAACGGTTGTCGGATCGACCACGTCCGGACGAGGCACGGGATTCATTCTTCTCCCCGGGCTGGTCGTCCATGCGCATGGACAGGCCGATACGCTTGCGGGGGATATCCACTTCCATGACCTTGACCTTGACGATGTCTCCGGCCTTGACCACTTCCCGCGGGTCCTTGACAAAAGTGTGGGACAACGCGGAGATATGCACCAGTCCGTCCTGATGTACACCGATGTCCACAAAGGCACCAAAGTTGGTCACGTTGGTAACCGAGCCCTCCAGGATCATGCCCGGCTTCAGGTCATTGAGGGTTTCCACCCCTTCCTCAAAACTGGCAAACCGGAATTCCGGACGCGGATCCCGGCCCGGCTTTTCCAGCTCGGCAATGATGTCGCGAATGGTTGGCAACCCGAATTGTTCTGTTACGTAATCCTGCGGATTCAGACCACGCAGGAACGCGGAATCGCCGATAATATTTTCCACCTTGCGGTTGTTCCGGGCGGCAATCGCCTCCACCACGCCGTAGGCTTCCGGGTGCACCGAGGAGCGGTCCAGCGGATTCTCACCTCCGGCAATCTTCAGGAAGCCGGCCGCCTGTTCGAAGGTACGATCACCCAGGCGCGTCACTTTCAGCAGCTGCTTGCGATTGGTGAACATGCCATTCTGGTTGCGGAAATCGACGATGTTCTGGGCAATGCTCTGGTTGAGGCCAGAAACCCGGGCCAGCAGCGGCACCGAGGCAGTGTTCAGGTCCACACCGACACCGTTTACACAGTCCTCGACCACCGCATCCAGGCTACGGGACAGCTGGACCTGGGACACATCGTGCTGGTACTGCCCTACCCCGATGGATTTCGGCTCGATCTTCACCAGTTCGGCCAGCGGATCCTGTAAACGACGGGCGATGGACACCGCGCCCCGGATGGTGACATCCAGGTCCGGCAGCTCCCGGGAGGCAAACTCGGAGGCAGAGTAGATAGAGGCGCCGGACTCG
>NZ_JAWLHI010000086.1:0-15254 GCF_041690455.1 Marinobacter sp. | reverse complement strand
ACCCGGCAATCCTGTATCTTCCGCTTCAAGTACCAGGAACGCGTCCGCGCCGCGTCCGTGGCCCTCAAGGACTACACCTTCAAAAATCCCGCCTACGCCCTGATGCACGAGCAGGGCGTGGCCGACCTGAACCACCGCGAAGACTACCAGCACTACGACTACCCCGGCCGCTACAAGGCCGATGCCAGTGGCCAGCCCTTCACCCAGGCCCGCCTGGACGCCCTGAGAAACGATGCCAGCACCGGACACGGCGAAAGCAACCGGCCGGACTTCACCCCAGGCGCCAAACTCCCACTCACTGAGCACGACAACGAGGCCCTGAACCGGGACTGGCTGCTGAGCGCAGTTACCCACGCGGGCAAGCAACCCCAGGCCCTGGAAGAGGAGGGAGGTCAGGAGCCCGCCACCTACCACAACTTCTTCAACGTGGTCCCTGCGGACAGAACCTGGCGCCCGAAGTGCGAGCGCAAACCTCTCATGGACGGCCCCCAGATCGCGATGGTCACCGGCCCGGAAGGCGAGGAAATCCACTGCGACGAACACGGCCGGGTGAAGGTCCGGTTTCCGTGGGACCGATACTCCAAGAACAACGAACACAGCAGCGCCTGGCTAAGAGTCAGCCAGGGCTGGGCCGGCGGCCAATACGGCTTCATGGCACTACCCCGAATCGGCCATGAAGTAATCGTCAGCTTCCTGGACGGCGACCCCGACCAACCCATCATCACCGGCCGCACCTACCACGCTTCCAATCAGCCACCGTATGAACTACCGGCGCACAAGACCCGCACCACCCTCAAAACCAAAACCCACAAGGGTGAGGGCAGCAACGAACTGCGCTTCGAAGACGAGGCCGGGGAAGAACAGATCTACCTCCATGCCCAGAAAGACCTGGACCTGCTCACCGAGCACAATAGTACCGAGGTCATCCGGAACGACAGTCACCGAACCGTGGAGGGGCAGTACTACAGCCATGTGAAAGGCAACGAGCACTGCACCACCAGTGGGGAAAAACGAATGTCCGTCGGGGCCGACTGCAGCCAGACCATTGCCGGCACTTTCCACCAGAAGACCGGCCAGACCATGGCCTCCGAAGCCGGTATCGAAGTTCACCACAAGGCTGGCGCCAAGGTTGTCGTGGATGCAGGAACAGAACTCACCATCGCCGGCGGCGGCAGCTTCATCAAGTTGGATGCCAGTGGCGTGACTCTCAGTGGGCCGGGAATAAAGATCAATTCCGGGGGCGCTCCGGGGAAGGGTACCGGCCAGTCTGCGAGCCTCCCGGAGCTGCCCCGGCTGTTTGAGGGTGTTCCACTGGAATCGGTCAGTCCCGCAGCACTGGCGATCGTGGAGCAGCGCCAGACCGCCGGCCCGGATAACGTCGTCCATGACGGATATAGAACGCAGAAAAGGATGTTGATCGTGGACATCATCGGTGGCCAATCGACACCGGAAGAAGTAACCGTTGAAACCATTTCGGATAAGGGGTCAAAGGAATGACCGATCTTGCGAATTTCACCGATGAGAACCTGGACCGGTCCCTGCGCCGGCGAGCTGAGTATGATGACAACGAACCAGGCAATCTGGTTCTGAAAGTCCCCACCCAGGCCGGCGGCTACCTGACCCTCCCCTTGGTGGAGCGAGCTCGTTCCAACCTTGAGCAGGAGCAGTATCAGGAAAACACCCTCCTGAGAATCAAACCCCTGGCCGAAATCCAGAGCAACCTGCCTGTGAAATCCGGCGGCCTGACCTTCCACACCGGACGAAGCGTGGCACTGCTCAGGCCCGGCTACCTCTATGTTTTTCGTGGCAACACCCTGTGGCGGGAACTGGAGATCAACACCGAAGGCATGATGAGTGACGTTGATGTGCAATCGGCGCGCTTTGAATGGGAGACAGAGCCCTCCGAGAGCTTCCGCGCCCGGCCTTCAGTGGGTGAATGGCAGCACGATATCCTGGTCCCGGCCATGTTGCAGGGACAGACCGTTATCCAGGACATTCGAGTCGCTTACAGCGAGGTGCAGTGGGATTGGCACTACGTTCGTTGGCTGGAACAGGACGCGAAAGCGCTGAGGATCAGGACAACCAGAATCGATCATGCCTGGCCTGCGGCCCTTGTCGATGACATCAACTTTGCAAGTGGTTACCCCGCGTCGCCGATTCAGCAGGTGGATGGCCTTCGGGCACGGGATCTTGGCATTGAGTTGATGTTGGAGAATCCCAGTGATTTCAAGGAGGGGTTTGAGGGGCCTGGTGAGGGTGAGCTTTGCATCAAATTGGGCCGAGTGCTCAGGGAAAATGTGCATGCAGCTGACAGCACCGAGGCTATAGCGCCCATGGACCTGACCTGCGAACCGAGAGAGGATCTTGTGTCCGATATCCGGCGCCACAAAGGTCTGGTGTGCGTGGCCATCCCGGACCCATTATTCCGGATGAGGCATTCCCTGGCACAACTGCATATTGCGCTGCATTATCTTGATGCGATCGATGTCGCCATTCAGGAAAACCCTATGGCGCACTCTGCCATGCTCATCCGCCAGGCGGTTTTCGACCCTTTGCCCAGCGGTGAGCCCAGCGCCCTGGTTCGATATGCCGAGGCCATAGACAGGGATAAGCTCGATGAAACGCTGAAAACAACGGAAAAACAACACGCGATCCGCATTATCGAAGCGCATGTGCAGAAGCTTGAGTCACTGATGGAGGGGAATGTTCTCGGTTCCGTTCTTGGTGACTACCAGGCCTGCACTGACGTAGCAATCTGCGAGGCCTATTTGCTGCTGGCGGATCAACTGAATGTTTTGCAACAGATACCGGGGGTCGTGAAGGCCCAGGGGATGTTTCTCGATCATGACGCTCTTCGCAGCCTTAAGGACTGGGTGTTGAAAGATGAGTTCTTGAACGCCTGGGCACCTCAGCCAGAGCTGGGAGAAGAGACCGATGCAAATTCAGATTTCACTTCTGCCTTCGATCGACTTCAACAGCTTGCCCTCGATCAGCGCGAGATAGACGAAACGCTGCTGAACCGGCTGAACCTGCAGTCCCTTGCCTATCTGGAAAAGCAGCTCGATGAACAGCAAAAGGGCGAGAACCGCCTGGCCAAGAATGTTTCCGATGGCGGCAAGGTGGGCGCATTGATCTCTCGCTCCCTGGAGGAATGGAGTTCGGCGCTTCTGGCAGTATGCAAACGCCTTGTTGAAGAGGATGCGATTCAGCAAATTGAGGTTCAGCGTGTCATGCAGGCTGCATCCTCAAACTTTGTCCTCGCTGATCCAGATCTGAAAGGCATAGAAGTGATGGAGAGGACGGGTGCTGTTTCGAATGGAACAATTCTCGGGGTGTCCGGCAATGGTTTGAATCGGGGATTGACGGACTTTGATCGCACAGAAGGAGTGCTTACCCGGGCGAAGGACTACTTGTATGCCGATATGGTTGATGATGCAGGTGGTGTTGTCGCATCAACCAGTACTGCCAGAGCGGCCGATGAGTTGGAAGTTGCAATACAGAAGGTTGCCGGCGGCACGATGATGTTTTTCGTCCCCGCGGATCATCCGGAGGCGAAAAAACTGAGTCTCGTCAAGGTTGATTTTGCCAAGCGGGTTGGAGAAGTAGTTGATGGACCCGCAGTATCTCGTGGATTGGTGGTTTTGGCTGCTTTTAATGTTTTTATTGAGGCGAGAACAATCGCTGCAATCGGCAAGCGACGAGATGGCACTTTTGCTCTGTTACCGATATCCAAGACTATGGCGGCACTCACAGATTTATTAGCTGCGTCTCTTAAGCTAAGTATGGTGTTGGCCGAGGGAAGAGGGGCATCGACCGGATTCTCCCGCTTCGCCGCCAGACCCCTTTTCGACGTTAAAAACTGGCTCCTGATCGGTAACCGATTGCGATCCTTGGGAGCGTCAACTCTCGTTCGAACCACTGGTTTGGTGAGTTTTATCGCAGGAGGTATCGGCGCTTTCTTGAGTTATTGGGAAATGAGAATCAGCATGTCGCATAGAGATTTCGATGCGGCGGTCGGCCATGCGATTGCAATGACCGGAGGCCTGATTTTCTTGGCTCAACCTCTTATGGGATCACTGCTCGCCATTCCTGGATGGGGGTGGGCAATCTTGGGAATGGCCATGGTTGTTGGAGGAACTTTGTACGCCGGCAGTGTCACGGATGATGCTTTTGAGCAGTTACTGAAGCGAGGCCCTTGGGGAACCGAGTCTGATCATCCGCCGCGAGGGCAGGATGAAAAATCCTATTATGGCCAATTGCTCACATTGCTGTCACCGGTTGATGTAGCAGTAAAGAAGTATCGAGATGTTGACCCGGATCCGGCACTCTCGCACCCCGATCACCCGCCAGAACCCAATGACTATGTGGTCACAATTCAGTTTCCGCTAATCAGCCGCTTGAAGCTGGATCAAACGAGCCAACCTAGTTTGCCTTCCTCGGCCTTTAATCTGGTGATTCAAGAAGTTGCCTACACCGCATCCACGATAGAGACGTTCGGGTCACTTGGTTCGGTTGATGATTTTAATCTTTGCGGAACAACTCGGTTGAGGAAAGTTGCGGCCAGACAGTCTCTTCCACAACATTCAGCTGTTCGCTTTCTGGTGAAACGGGAGCTTGAGAGTAGTGAATACAGTAGCTTCGGATACCACGAATCGATAACAACCACGGTTAGGGTGGGATTGCAGGCGGTCATTGACACTGAGTTGGGTGCGCTGGTTTTTCCCACCCCCGTCAACGTGAATTACGAATCGTTTGAGGTGGCTCGTCACGGCAATCCACCCCCAAAGGTTCGTACACTCTTCAATCCATACGATCAGCCAGAATCGCCTTATTGGTACTTCGCAGAGGTAGCCACATGAGTGAACAACATGGAACTTCAGCATTCGCTGATACCGCCTACAAAGGGATGGCAATCGAGGCGCTACCCGAAAGTCCTTGTAAGCGAATCCGGATTGGCGAGGAGTTGCAGCCAGTTGGTTCATATGCACGGATAAACCCTTTTCATCGGACGGTTCAGGACATAGAGGCTGTTCAGCAGCATGAGCAGAATGATCCGGAATTCAAAGACCGAGATTGGTGGTGGAACCATCAGCATATTAGGTTTTTGAATGGTAAGTTGGGGCTGAAAGCCCTGATATTTGTTTTACCGTTAATTTGGGTGCTAGCTATCTTTGTGGGCGGGCTGGGCCTGGTGGGGCTGGGCATTATCAGATTTGCCGAGTCCTTGGATTTGTCGGGCCTTACCGTAGCTCTCTTGGTTCTGCTACTGGCTCCGGCTTGGATGTTATTTGCGCTGTGGATAATTCCACCTACTACCAATTGGCTCATGAGCACTGGAATCGGCTTCTTTCTTAAGCCCTTTGAGGCGGCAATTAATAATAAGCTGGATGAAACTTTGGAAGATGGCTGCAGCGAATTTAACCGGCTCACCGGTCAAGTTCGCATTGCTTTAGGTCGTGGGCGTTTCTTTGAGGCGCCCTTTGTGGAGTTCGATGCCTACGTGGAGCGGGTGGTCCAGCAGGGCGGTATTTTCTACCGGCTGATGCTTGTGCATCGGTATAGCCAGAAAACCTTTAATAAAACGTCCTTGAGTAACATCGAAGCGGAGAAAAGCGAGGTTTTGGCACTTTGGGACATGCTTCAGAGATATATGGATGTGACTGAACCACTACCGGACGTCCCACGACTTGAGCCCTTTCGGCACCTGGATTCGGTGACACGGGAATATGATGAAAAGAATGGGCGGAATTCTCGCTATTGGCGGGATCTGGATTTAGACAGCTGGAAGGGAAATGAAGGGGTAGAGATGTTGAATAAGCAGCGCCAGTATTCTTGGGGGACCCGTCAATGCAAGTTGACGCCACAGCTGGGCAAAGTGACCTTGGAAGCTTATCAGGAAATGCGGCCAGACGGGGCATGGCCAATATAGAGCCTCCTTACCATTGGAGTGACTGAAAGTGGGGTCAGAAGAAGGCTTTCTTCAGACCCCGGAGTTCGATCAGGCAACAGGGAGTGTCAATGATCTCCAATAGTGCTTATAAAGGCTCACCGATAGGGGTATTACCTATAAACCCCCGAAATCGAAACAGAATTGGTGACGAACTGCAGCCGGTTGGCACATACGCTGATGTAAACCCATACCAACTAACTATTCAGGACATTGAAGCGGTTCAGGATCACGAGCGCGCTGCCCCTGACTTCAAAGACAAAGACTGGTGGTGGGATCACCAGAGTATTCGATTTCTGAACGGAAAGCTGGGATTTAAGTTTCTGGTATTGGCAATACCATTCGCTTGGATTACGACCCTTGTTGTCGGTGGCTTGGCATTAGCAGTTTCGAGTGTTGTCAGGCTGACAGAATTTTATGAACTCCCTGCGTCGCTGTACCTGGTCCTTCTGGCGACCCTGGTTCCTGGCTGGTTGATATTTTCATTATGGATAGTACGTCCTACGACCAATTGGATTATGAGCAAAGGCATTGCTGTCTTGATTAGACCGTTCGAGAAAGTTCTTAACAAGAAACTCGATGAAACTTTGGAGGATGGTTGTAGTGAGTTCAACAGAACTAATGGCAAGGTACGCTTTGCACTTGGACGTGGACGGATCTTTGAGGCACCGTTCGTGGAATTTGACGCTTATGTGGAACGAATCGTTCAGCAGGGCGGCATTTTTTACCGGCTGATGTTGGTTCATCGATACACGCAAAGAATCTTCAATAAAACTTCGATAAGCAGCATTGAAGCCGAAAAAAGCGAAGTTCTCGCACTTTGGGACATGCTCCAACGCTACATGGACGTAACCCAGCCCCTGCCGGATGTGCCTCGACTGGAACCATTCCGCCATTTGGATCCGGTGACCCGGGAGCATGATGAAAAGACCGGGCGCAATCCACGCTACTGGCGCGATCTGGATATTGAAGCCTGGAAGCACGGGGGAGGGGTGGAGCTGTTGAATCGTTTGCGTAGCTATCCCTGGGGGAGCCGGGTATGCAAGCTGACGCCGCAACTGGGAAAGGTTTCGTTGGAGGAGTATCGGGGGATGCGGCCGGAGGGGGCTTGGCCGATTTGATGTATCCGGGAGGTGGCGTGAAGTTGGGGTCAGAAGAAGGCTTTCTTCAGACCCCGGGGGTTGGAGGCTTTGACTTGGTTTTTGGTGACTGGTCTGAAAATGGGGTCAGAAGAAAGCTTTCTTCAGACCCCGCGGGCAGCATCTGATCCCGTGATTGGGTCTCAACGTGCAACGGATGTTGCAAAACGCAACGGGCGTGGTAGTCTGGTCAATATATGCACAAAACGGGAGTTCGCCATGACCACCGCCATTCGTCTTGATGACAACCTGGTTCGCCATGCTGCTGCCGAGGGGCAGGTTCATCGGCGTTCCACGCCGAAGCAGATCGAGTACTGGGCCGAGATTGGTCGCGCAGTTGCCGGGGAGGTGAGTGCGGAGGATCTGATTGCTATTCTGCAGGGTATCCGGAAGGTGTCGGTGGAGCCTGTGATTGCGGAGCCGGTGAGCAGCGATGAGCTGTGGGCCGAGGTGGATCAGGCACGGGAGAGTGGTGAACTTGGCCGGTCTATTGCCCGTGGGCGCACGGTCTACCAGTCGTCTCCGGAAAAGCCGGGTTATCTCGAGGCTATCCATCCGGACGGCACCCGGGAAGTTGGGCAGTTCCGCAATGGCCGTTTTGAAGCACTGAGTGACCGTGACGACGCAGCCTGAACTCTGGTTGCTGGTAGGTGGCAACGGCGCTGGCAAATCGACTTTCTACGAGCGCTTTCTGGCCCGTCGCAACATTCCGTTCGTCAACGCCGACAAGATCGCGCGGACGCTGTGGCCGGATTATCCGGAGAAGCACAGTTACGAAGCGGCATTGATTGCAGAAAAGGAGCGATTGCGGCTGCTGGAGGAGCGCCAGAGTTTCTGTTTTGAAACGGTGTTTTCCCACCCATCCAAAGTGGATTTTGTCGGCGCCGCCAAGGCCGCGGGCTTTCGCATCCGTCTGTTCTATTTCCATCTGGACCAGGTCACTCTCAACAAGGCGCGTGTGGCCTCGAGGGTGCGAACCGGCGGCCATAACGTGCCTGAGACCAAAATAGAGCGCCGGATCCCCCGAACCCTGGCCAATCTTCGCCAGTGCATTGGGCTGGCGGATGAGCTGCACCTGGTGGACAACTCCAGTCTGGATCAACCGTTTGTGCGTGTGGCGTCCTGGGAAAACGGTGCGTGGCGGATCTATAAGGAGGAACTGCCAACCTGGGCCAGGAGTCTGATCGATTCCTGAGCGCAAATACTAGGGCCAGTTTTCGGGCACCACAAAGAGACGGTCCGTTTCCCGCCAGATACCGGTTTCAGCGTCGTTCTCGAGCACAGCAAAGAGTGCAGGGACGGCATGACGTTCAATGCGCTCGAGCGCTTCACGGGTGGTCTCCGGAGTGGGCGGCTCCTCCTGTAGCCAGGGGCCTATCCAGTGGGGTTTGTGAAGCGGGACCCAGCGGGACGTGTCTCTTGCTCTGGCCTTCGAGAGGTAAAGCCAGCTGCCTCGCAAGTGATTGTCCGGCACGTAGTCGGGTGCCGAGATCGAGCCGCCATCGGGATAGAACAGGTAGCCCGGCATGAAAATCCGTGCGGCGAGGGGGCCGCTGATGTCGAGTTGCTCCAGGAGGACCTGGGTTTCCGGTTGGTGGGTGCGTCGGCTCTGGTGGTGGATCAGGTTATCGGTTTTGAGGTCCAGCCGGTCGCGGGCATTGGGGCCGTACCAGAGCGTCGGATGATCGGTCCTTGGCACACCGAGGTAGTATTTCACCGCGATTTCGTGATGCTCGATCCGGTCATCGATTCGGTTGTGTACCACAAAGTCCAGCTCACCAATGGTGCGTCCGTTGGACTGGATCTGCTGGTTTTTCAGGAGGATTTCCCAACCGAGCAGCTCCTCCAATAGCACCTGGTACAGACGCTCGAAATAGAATCCCAGCCGGCGTTGGGGCGGTTCCCGGAGCAACGCCGGCGCAGTCTGCAGATCACGATCCCATGCCCTGAGTTTTTCCAGATGATTGGGTGGCAGGTAGCGGGTGGGTTCAAAAGAGAGTGGTGAGCTCAGCAGTTGGGGCGTATGGCAAAGCCACGCCAGATGCCTGACGGAGGGGCTGCGGAGGGCGCAGGGAATATCGCCGATGCTGATGTCGTCCATTGGCCAAGGATACCGTAAACTGTGTTCCAGCGGTAAGACGACCATTATTGGACAAGGAGCGCGTATGCAATA
Organism: Marinobacter sp.; assembly: GCF_041690455.1. GTDB lineage: Bacteria > Pseudomonadota > Gammaproteobacteria > Pseudomonadales > Oleiphilaceae > Marinobacter. Next base: position 5,995 of record NZ_JAWLHI010000086.1, on the reverse strand, counting down.
CCTCCACACCATGATCCGGGTGAGTGACCTGGACGAGACTCTGCATTTCTTCTGCGACCTGCTGGGCATGGTCGAGATCAACCGGAAGAGCAGCGACAAAGGCCGGTTCACCCTGGTGTTTCTGGCGGCACCGGAAGACGAGGCGCGGGCCCGGGAAGACCGTGCGCCGATGATCGAGCTGACCTACAACTGGGATCCGGAGGAATACACCGGCGGCCGCAATTTTGGCCACCTGGCCTATCGGGTGGATGACATCTACGCCCTGTGCGAGAAGCTCCAGGCCAACGGCGTGACCATCAACCGTCCGCCCCGGGACGGCTACATGGCCTTTATCCGGACCCCCGACAACATCTCCATCGAGCTGCTCCAGAAAGGCGAGGCGCTGCCTCCGAAAGAGCCCTGGGCAAGCATGGAGAACACGGGTACCTGGTAAAAACTGCCCGGAACAGACCACGAGACAGCATCAGGATGATGCCAATACAACAGGGAGAAGTTGAATGGAAGACTGGCAAGGATGCCTTGATCCCCAGTGTCAGACCGCGTTGCTGCGGGCCCGGGACAACGTCAGCGGGCGAGGCGGCGCGGCCATCACCGTCGAAGATTTTCTGCTTGCGCTGCTGGACACCGATCCGTCGATCACGCGGTATCTGCGTGGCTGCGGCGTCGATCTGGACGAACTGATTCGCACCATCCAGTGCGAACAGCCGATCGTCACCGAAGTGGGCGGGGAGGGGCTGTTGTCCTCGCAGTTGATCTACTGGCTGGCAAGCGCCCGGGAGGCCTTTACGGTGCCCTGGCTGGATTGGCCCCACCTGCTGGATACGCTGGCACGACGTGCCGAGCGGCTCGAGGGTAAAGCCTACGTGGCCCTTCTAGAACAGGTCCCGAGGTGGCCAGAGCTGGCGGAACCGGCACCCCGGGAGGACTTGACCACCGATACCCGCGCACCGATTGCAATTACCGACCCGGAGTGGATCGAGTTAGCCGACAATGTGGCGGTGACCGTGGCAGCCTGTTGCCGGGCGCTCGTCTGGGTGCGTGGGCCCCGGGGAGCGGGCAAGTCCAGCTGGTTGCAGTACCTGCTACCGGTGCTCGAGCGGGACTACGTCGAGATCGATCTGCGCCGGGAAGCCGAGCTGATGGCCAGTGATCTGCCCGTCATACCGGTGAGCGAAGCGGATGACAATGAGGCGGGCTGTTCGCGAAACTGGCCATTGCTGGTGCTGGACAACGTGTCGCCGGCGGATCTTCTGGTGTTGATGAATGCGCCGGGAGCGGTGGCGTCGGAACTGCTTGCCAGCTGGTCCGGCCCCCTATTGCTTCTGGGCCCCGAAGGCCCGGATGATGCGTCTGCGGTCCAGACCCTGCAACACCGGCTGGGACGCCGCCTCGATGCCTTCGATATGCCCTCGGCCAGCCGGGCGCAACGAAAAGCGATCCTCACTGCCCACCAGTCCGCTATCGAAAAACAATGGAACATTCAGTTACCACATTCAGTTATGGGTTATGTTGCGTCCAGCCGAAGTCGCTGCGTGAGTACACCCGGTGGCATGCTCGAGTGGGTCGGGCGTGCGGCCGCACGATTGAGCCTGTTCGCGAGAAGAGGGCCGGTGGAAGCGGCGGCGCTTGCCGGGCAGGCCGATACCCTCAGGCGGCAGGGGTTGGTTGCCATGGCGAGGCAGGAGCCGGTTGAGGAGCTTGAGCACTCTCTTCATGACATAGAGCTTCAGCAGGCAGCCGCCGAAGTTGCCTGGCGGGAACGCGAGGCCGCCGGCACCCTGCGCCGACTTTCTGTCGAGGATTTGCGACGTGAGCTGGAACAGTGGGTTGCAGCCGGCCCCGGCCCGGTTCACTATGTGCTGCATTGTGATCAACAGCATGGAGATTCCGCGAGTGCAGGATCTGGAAATCTACATTCGTGACCTGGCACCGAACCAGGTGTCACAGTGGCTTGAGGCCAACGTCGACAACCTCGCCCTGGACGACACCGACGTGTCCTCGGTGATCAAAGGCACCGCCTCCTATGAGGGGGCAGCAGTGCGCATTACGTTGTACCCGGGAGCCTTTGGCAAGCGCTTCACGTCCCTGGTGCTGGAAGGGGAAGAGCTGCCCTGGGGTACTGACCTGGATTGTGCACGAAGTGCCTGGCGGGCCATGGAAACCGAGATCCGCTGCAGCCCGGGTGACTGGCAGGAAGGTGAGCCGGTCGAGGATGAGAAGTGGTGGCGCCTGGACAGCCGCGGGGAACAGAAGGTGGTCTGGAATTAAAAAAGGCAGCCGCGAAGGCTGCCTTTTTCGTTGGCTTCAGGGGCGGATCAGTCGCTCAGAATCGAGACGTTGTCTGCCTGAAGACCCTTGTCAGCTTCAACCACGTTGAAACGAACCAGCTGGCCCTGACGCAGGACCCGGCGGCCGCGGCCACGGATGGCACGGAAGTGCACGAACACTTCGTCACCGCTGTCACGGACGATAAAGCCGAACCCTTTCTTGACGTTGAACCACTTCACGGTGCCTTCTTCGTCGCCTTCGGGGGTGGTGTCATCGAAATCGCCTTCGTCCTCGTCATCATTACGCTGGGGACGGGAAGGCGCGCGGCGGGCATTGCTCTGCGCAGTCTGTTGCTTGGCAGAGAGTGCCACGGCCAGGAAGCCGGCGATGCCAAACAGGACCAGGGTAATGATGTAGGCAGCAATGCCCCGGTTGCTTCCAAGAGCTTCAATCACTTCGCCGGCAGCAATCAGGCGCAGTGGCTCAGGGGTGGCAGTCAGAATAAAAGCCAGGATCAATGGTGCGGGAATCGCGATCAGAACAGCGACAAGGATCGCTTTGGCTGGATTACGCATTGACGGAAACTTCTCCATTTTTGTAACGCTAACGATAAAGAACCGGATATCAGGTAAACTCACGCATCCGGCCGGTGAAAACCGCCAGATCCCGGAAATAAGGGGAGGCTGGCGGAGAAAAGCGGCATATTACCAGATAATCCCGAGCGCTGACCAAACCGATGACACAGAAAGACCTCGAAGCCCGACTCGATGAACTCGAAATGCGGATCGCCTTTCAGGATGAAGTGATCAACACCCTGAGTGAGCAGGTGGCCAAGCAGGAAATGGATATCCGGGAGCTGTGGGAGGCAAAACGTTTGCTGCACAAGCAGCTGAAGGATGTGTCGCCTTCGAATATCAAGCCGGAGGAAGAGGAGACGCCGCCTCCGCATTATTGAATGACGGGGGTGGGGGCAGGGCTGAAAATGGGATCTAACTCGGGGGTCTGATGAAGACTTTCATCTGACCCCATTTTCAGGTCAACCTCGGAGTTGATGCTAACTTGGGGTCAGATGAAGGCTTTCATCAGACCCCTTGGGGTGAAAATGGGGTCAGATGAACGAGTTCATCAGACCCCTGGGGTGCGGTCTAACTCCGGGGTCAGAAGAACGCTTTCTTCTGACCCCTCCTTCATGCCAGCAGCTCCACCAAAATCTTCTCATATATCTCCGACAGCGTATCCAGATCCTCCGCCTTCACGCACTCATCCACCTTGTGAATGGTCGCGTTGATGGGCCCGAGTTCCACGACTTGGGCGCCGGTGGGTGCGATGAAGCGGCCGTCTGAGGTGCCGCCCGAGGTAGAGAGTTCGGTCTCGCGGCCGGTGACGGTTCGGATGGCGTCCTGGCTGGCGGATACCAGCGCGCCCTTGTCGGTCAGGAAGGGACGGCCGCTGAGATGCCATTGCAGGTCGTACTTCAGCTTGTGCCGATCCAGGATGGCAACGACCCGTTCTTCCAGGCTCTCTGCCGTGTTCTCGGTGCAGTAGCGGAAGTTGAAATGCACCAGGCATTCGCCGGGGATGATGTTGCTGCCGGTACCCGCCTCGATCTTGGTGATCTGGAAGGTGGTGGGCGGGAAGAAGTCGTTGCCATTGTCCCAGAACTCGTTTGCCAGGGCGTCCAGCGCCGGCGCGACGGAATGCACCGGGTTCTCCGCCAGGTGCGGGTAGGCGACATGGCCCTGTATACCGTGCACGGTCAGGTAGCCATGCAGCGAGCCGCGCCGGCCGTTCTTGATCACATCGCCGACTTCGTGGGTACTGGACGGCTCGCCGATCAGGCACCAGTCGATCTTCTCGTTGCGGGCTTCCAGGGTCTCAACCACCTTGACGGTGCCGTGCTGAGCGGGGCCCTCTTCATCGCTGGTGATCAGCAGGGCAATGGAGCCGCGGTGGTCTGGATGGGCCTTCACGAACCGCTCACAGGCGGTGATGAAGGCCGCCAGGCTGCCTTTCATGTCCGCCGCGCCGCGGCCATAGAGGTAGCCTTCTTTGATCACCGGATCGAACGGCGGATGCGCCCAGTTCTTCTCCGGGCCGGTCGGGACCACGTCAGTGTGGCCGGCAAAGGCCAGCACCGGGCCCTCGGCGCCCTTGCGAGCCCAGAGATTGTCGGTATCGCCGAAACGCAGGTTCTCACCGTCGAATCCCAGCGGCGCCAGCCGGGACATCATCAGCTCCTGGCAGCCGGCGTCATCCGGTGTGACCGATTGCCGGCGAATCAGATCCATGGCGAGTTCCAGGGTGGGCGATGTGCTCATTGCTTGACCTTGTCTGGTGTGTATGGGGCAGGTTCCAAGTCGGGGTCTGAAGAAAGCCTTCTTCTGACCCCGTTTTCACCTTAACTTGGGGTCAGATGAACAAGTTCATCAGACCCCTGGGGTGAGATCTAACTCCGGGGTCTGAAGAAAGCCTTCTTCTGACCCCGTTTTCACCTTAACTTGGGGTCAGATGAACAAGTTCATCAGACCCCTGGGGTGAGATCTAACTCGGGGTCTGAAGAAAGCCTTCTTCTGACCCCATTTTCAGCATTAAGTTGGGGTCAGATGAACGAAGTTCATCAGACCCCTGTGCAGGATCAGACCCCAGAGGTGGATCAGGCCCCTGCTTGGCGGCGATCTGCGCCGCCTCAGTTATTCGTGTGCAGCTCTTCGTTCAGCTCGATCGCGGTCTTGTTGGTCTTGCACTCCACCGCGCCGGTCTGGCTGTTGCGGCGGAACAGGAGGTCGGGTTTGCCGGCCAGGTCGCGGGCCTTGACCACTTCCACCAGTTCGTTGTTGTCGTCCAGCAGGGCGACTTTGGTGCCGGAGGTGATGTAAAGGCCGGCTTCCACGGTGCAGCGGTCGCCCAGGGGGATGCCGATGCCGGCGTTGGCGCCGAGCAGGCAGTTCTCGCCCACGGAGATGATGATGTTGCCGCCGCCGGAGAGGGTGCCCATGGTGGAGCAGCCGCCGCCGAGGTCGGAGCCCTTGCCGATCATCACGCCTGCGGAGATCCGGCCCTCGATCATGGAGGTGCCTTCGGTGCCGGCGTTGAAGTTGATGAAGCCTTCGTGCATCACGGTGGTGCCTTCACCCACATAGGCGCCGAGGCGGACGCGAGCGGTGTCGGCAATCCGGACGCCCTTGGGTACCACGTAGTCGGTCATCTGCGGGAACTTGTCGACAGACTTCACTTCCAGGGTGCGGCCTTCAATGCGGGCCTGGAGCTGGCGGTCGGCCAGTTCGTTCAGGTCGATGGCGCCTTCGTTGGTCCACGCCAGGTTCGGCAGCAGGCCGAAGATGCCGTCCAGCTTTACACCATGGGGCTTGACCAGGCGGTGGGAGATCAGGTGCAGCTTGAGATATACCTCCGGAGTGCTGGAGGCGGTGTCATCGCTGGCCAGCACGGTCACCACCACCGGGCGCTTGCTCTGGGCGGCTTTCTCGGCCAGGGTTGCCTGGTCGGTCTGGCCAAGCTGGCGCAGGGCGTTGGCGAACTGGTGCAGCTGTTCAGCAGTGGCCGCGATGGCCTGGTTGCCGCCCTGGTAATTGAGCGCGCTTTCAACCACATCGATCAGCGCCTTGTCGGGGGTCATGATCGGCTGCTGGTAGTAGACCTCCAGCCACTCGCCCTGGTTGTTCTGGGTGCCGATACCGATACCGAATGCAAAACTCATCTGGTGGTTGCT
>NZ_JAWLHI010000085.1:0-15355 GCF_041690455.1 Marinobacter sp. | reverse complement strand
TAAACGGTGCAAGACCACTGGCATGAGTCAGCCCAAAACCATGCGCCATCACGATACACGGCAAGTTACTGCTGTCGGCGTCCGGCGTATAAAGCACACCGCGGCAGGTTGTACCCTGGCTCGGGAATTCCAGTGGCGTTTCGATCATTGCTCGGCTCTCATACGTGAAGGTTGAGAATCACAGGATAGCTCATTGATTCAAGATGGGATCTGTATGAGGTTTTGGGGGTCCCCAAGCAAGTCCGCAGAGGATAAGGTAAACCTTTTCCGCCGGAGACATTCACACTATGGACACTGCGATCCTGGTTTGGGGCCTGATCTTCAGCTCCATCGGCATCGGTTATTTCATTTACGGGCGAAGGCAGTCAAATATGGCCGTCCGATGGTGCGGGCTGGCGCTGATACTTTATCCGTACCTCATGACCGATGCCCTCACCATGGTGGCCGTCGGCATTGCGATTATGTTGATCCCCCGGTTCGTTGAACTTTGAACCGGGGGACCCGGCCACGACCGCCAATCACCGAGTCGGCGGCGCCATAAACTCGGGCCCGACGGGATCGTCAATGCACCGGTCCAGGATGTCATCGATTGCGGACATCGCTTTCTTATCCAGCGACCAGCCCTCAATGTCATCGACCGGATCCAGCTGTTCCGGTCTTCTCGCACCCCAAAGCGCGGTTGTCACACCGGGCTGATCCACCAGCCAGCGAAGGGCCAGAGCCAGCACATTTTTCTGATACCGCTCGCGGGCAAAGGCATCCAGTTCAGCCACGGCATTCAGGTATTGGCGATAGCGGTCGCCCTGGAACTTGGGATCGTTCTTGCGCAGGTCGTCACCGGTGAACTGGGTGTCCTCCCGCATCTTGCCGGACAGCAGACCGCGGCAAAGACCTCCGTAGGTAATCGTGGCAATGCCATTTTCACGACAATACGGAAGAATCTCCTTTTCGATCTCCCGTTCAAAGAGGTTATACGGAGGCTGCAGGCTGTGCAGGGGCACACTCTTCTGCAACTCGTCCATCTGCGACGGCGTGAAGTTGCTGACGCCAATGGCGCGGATTTTCCCGGCCTGATAGAGATTTTCCAGCGCCCGGGCGGTCTCTTCCATGGGCGTCTTCGGATCGGGCCAATGGACCTGGTAAATGTCGATCCGGTCCGTCTGAAGGCGTTTCAGGGAATCCTCAACCTCCCGCTCTATGCGCGCAGCAGAGGCATCCCGCCAGACTTTATCCTGATCATCGTTCCAGTTCAGAGCCACCTTGGTGGCCAGGGCTACCTGATCCCGCCGGCCGTCGGCGAGGGCCTTGCCCACAATTTCCTCTGAGCGCCCGAAGCCGTATACCGGCGCCGTGTCGATCAGACCAATACCCTTGTCGATGGCCCTGTGGATGGTATCGATGGACTGGGCTTCGTCCGTTCCGCCCCACATCCAGCCACCAATGGCCCAGGTACCGAGCCCGACGGGTGTGACCTGAATGTCAGTGTTTCCGAATGTTCGCGTCTCCATGCTTCCTCCTGTTGCCTTGAAAGCCACTTGGAGCAAATGCGGCTTTATAAAAGATTCGTACCACAGACATGCGAGGGTGAGCGCGTGAATTCAACCCCAGGGGTCTCATGCTCAGGGGTCTGATGAACTCGTTCATCTGACCCCAAGTTCAGCACACCCGCGAGCTCAAAAGTACCCCAGCAGCCGGCCAAGGATCAGCACACTGCTCCACACCACCAAAGACAACACGGCCCCTGCCCTCAGGGACGGGGGCATGCGAGCCTTCATCGGGAGACTCGGTATATCCTGGCGCTTCAACACCCGCCCCAGAATCAACGCGTTCGACACACCCATCAAGACAAGCACTATCTTCACCTGAAACAGCGGCGACCGGGCATAATCCACGGCCGCCGTGGCGAATAAAAGCGCACCGCATACGACCGCCAACCCCAAACCAATCGCCGATGTGATTCGGAGCACATCGACAAACACCATCACGGGGTACTTGCGCCAGAGCCCCAGCAAACGTAAATCCAGCGGCACAATGCCGCCTACCAGCATCGAAACCCCGAGAATATGCCCGGCATTTACCAGCGGGTACATGAATGTGGAGTTGCGCAGGGCCGAGACAAAGGCCAAATCCTCGACGGCGACCAGCGCTTGTTCAATCATCCCCGGGATCAGGACTTCCGGCCGGGATACAGATCGTAATCCTTCCCGTCGATCACAACCCGCTCGGCCTTGACCAGCCGTTCGCCTTCTCTGGCGGAGCGATGACCATGCACGGTAATTTCCCGGCCCTGGCTCAACATCTCTTTGCTGAGCCCGACACGGTCGTTACGCCAAGGCTGACCAACTTCAACAACCCATTCCTCGCCATCCACGCTTATGGTGACCTCGCCATGAGGATTACCCAGGCGCACAGATTGGATCACACCGGTGATTTCAAATTCCTCGTCGGTTGCCCAGGCCCAGCCGTGATGGGCCTGCGCGGACGAGGCAGCGAGAAAAGCAGCAAGAACAGCAAAACAGAGCAGGTAGGTAAAACGAAGCTGAGGCATATCCAATCCTCTTATCGCAGTTTCGTCAGGGCAATCTCTCAAGCACTCGTCCATGCTCAGTCAAATTTACGAGATCCCCGTCTCATCAGACTAGATCAGGTACCACACAGATGCATGCTCACTGCGCCTAAACTCGTCCTGATCGTCAGTTGCGCTCCTTCAAAACCGAGTAGATGCTGCGAACGGCGGCAACGCCTGACGCGTCTGATTCGATCAGGTCCTCCAGCAATTCCAGAACCCGCTTTTCATCATTACTGCGAAGACCCGGCCAGAAGACATAGGGAATGATATCCGGATTCCGGATATAGAAAAGCGCGGCTTCCTCCGGTTTGGCGGTATCGCCCCGAAGCCCAACGGTAAATCGCTGCCCTTCGCTGTCCACCAGTGTAACCACCAGCGATTTTTCAGACTTCACTTCCCGGACTTCACCAACGGTGATGGGAGCCTCAAGAGCAGGGACGGACGTAATGTAATACTGAACACCGATAAACCCCAGAAGAACGACTAACAGTGCCGCCAGGGCGATTGATTTCATCATGAATACAGTCTGAATACCTTAGGATGGTCGACCGGGAGACGCCTGCCCAGTGACGCTGTAGTGAAACAGGAGCACCTGATTCTTTTCGATTGGCATAGGGTTCTCCGGGACGGTTCAAGATATGCCATTATAACCAGCAGCGGCTTTATTCTCAGCTAATCACCAAAGCATCGGGTAGCGGCAGCCACCGTTGCGACCCGACAGAGGAGATGTTACCCGATGACCGACGACCTACCCTATTCCCAGGCCTGTGAGAACAATAAGGCCCCGATCCTGGAGAAGCTGCAGGGGATCTTTAATGGGCCAGGCAAGGTCCTGGAAATCGGAACACTCACCGGACAGCACGCCGTGCATTTCGCACAGGCCATGCCTCACCTGCAGTGGCAACCAAGTGACCATCCCGAGGCGGCTCATCTGTGTGGCGCCCGGCTGGAGCAGGCCGCCTTACCCAACATCCTGCCCGTCGTTGAGCTGGACGTAAGCGATGCCAACTGGCCGGTCGACACCTTCCAATGGGTGTTCTCCGCAAATACCGCCCACATCATGTCCTGGAGGGAAGTCGAACAGATGTTCCGAGGTATCGGTGAGCGCCTGCCGGAAAATGGCGCCTTTTGCCTGTACGGCCCCTTCAACAACCAGGGCGAATACTCGAGTGACAGCAACCGTCGTTTTGATCAGCACCTGAGATCCCAGGCACCCCATATGGGCATCCGGGACCTGATCGACCTCTGTGCTCTGGCGGAATCGGCCGGGATGACCCTCTCTGAGAATCACCCCATGCCTGCCAACAATCGGCTGCTGGTGTTTCGGCCCATATATTGAACTAGTCGCCTGCCACGGACGACCAACTCAAAGTGAAGATTGCCGGAGTGCGCAATGTTCAGTTCAGCGACATCAGTTTGTCTGCAACCTCAACCAGGCTATCGCCCGTGACATCGGGAGGCAGAAAGACATCGCCAGGCTTGTATTCAAGGCGCGAACACCAGCCCGAAACTGCACCGGCCCGTTTTGCGCCATGGCAATCCCAGGCATGCACGGCAACCAGCGCCAGGCGCTCAATCGGCGTACCCAAACGTTTTGCGGCGAAACGGTAGATTTCCGGATGGGGCTTCCAGATACCCGCGTCCTGGGAGGTGACTACGTGGTCAACAAACCCGGAAAGCCCTGCACCCTCAAGGAAACGGCGTGTTTTGTCAGGATTGTTGACGGTGAGGCATCCAACGGACACGCCCGCCTCAGAGATTTTCTTCATAGCCGGCGCGGCATCGTCGAAGGCGGGCAGCGTGGAGAACCCTTCAACCACATATTCAATATCACGTTCACTGAGCGTGTGTTTCGTTTCCGTGCGGAGTGATTCCCGAGCAAGCGCGTCGAAGGGTGCCGTGTCACCGGCAAGGGTCAATGCCATGGCATCCCGTTGAAAGCGCAGGAACCAGGGCTGCAGAATGGTCGCTGGCTGGCCAACCGCTTCCAGCCGAGCCGCCAGCGGATCCAGATCAATCAATGTCTCAAGGACATCAAATAAAACTACGTTCGGTCGGTCAGCCATAGGCAGAGCCTCCCTATGCCGGTGTAGGTTCATAGGAGTGTAGTTCAGGTTATCGCTATATGCTGATTTGTGGACTTATGGAAAACCGGGCCAGAAAAACACGTCCTTACGCCTCATTCGCCTTACGATAATTGCCCTGATAATCAAAAATCCGTTCCTGCACCTGCCAATAGTGCTTCTGCTTCCGGGCAATGACGAAGTCCGGTGCCGGCAACAAGGCCTGACTCTCAAGCACCTCATCGGCCATGCTGAACGCTTTCGGGGCCTGGCTGTTCGCGAAACGACGTCCAAACAGTTTGTTGAAGACGGTGCGCTGGCCCGGCTTGCCGAAATCAAACGATTCGCTGAGTTCCTCCCCATCCTCGCCGTGATAGGTGATCCTCAGTTTGCCGCCATCTACACTCAATGTGATCCCCGCGCAACGAATCACCATGGCATCCTTGAGCTTCAGCGCATCTCTTAGCTGATCGTCCGGGTCGATGATGGCCTTCTGGCACTGCCCGCAGTTACGGGCCGCAATATCATTCTCGCTTCCGCAGTGCGGGCACTCCTTGAGACGGAAACGGTAATCACACTGTTGCGGGCGCCCGTTCTGCACGACCGGTTGATCCTCTTTCGCAGGCTCCAGCAGCCCCTGACACCGGCGGCCGTAGTGCTCGACAACACGGCCTTCACCGTCGGTCTTGCCCCAGAAGATATTTGCAAAACCACAGCCCGGGCAGAACACCTGCACCGGCTCGCTGTCCGGATTCGGCTTCGGCTCCCCTACCTCAGGGTGATGCAGGTTCACGCTGTTGCCCGCGTAATCAATCACCAGACAGTCCTGCTTGCCTTCGTCCAGACGAAGACCACGGCCCACGATCTGTTGATACAGGCTGACCGACTGGGTAGGACGAAGAATGGCAATAAAGTCCACATGGGGCGCATCAAAGCCCGTGGTGAGCACGGACACATTCACCAGATACTTCAACTGCCGCTGTTTGAAGCGCTGGATCAGCGAATCCCGATCCTTCAGATCGGTCGCGCCGGTCACCAGGGCGGTTTCGTGCTCCGGCAGATAGCCAGTGATCTCCCGGGCATGCTGCACCGTTGCCGCAAAGATCATCACGCCTTTGCGGTCGGCGGCCAGTTCTACCACCTGCTCGATGATCGCCCGGGTCACGCGCTTATGTTTGCTCAGCAGCTGGTTAACGTCCTTCTCGGCGTATTCACCAAAGCGGTCCTGGGCCAGCGCGGAGAAGTCGTATTGAGCCACCGCCGCGTTCACCAGCTCGGGCCGGGTGAGATACCCGCGGCTGATCATGTAGCTCAACGGCAGTTCGTAAATGCAGTGCTGAAAGGGCTTATCCTGATCGCCTCGGACAAAGCCCCGGTAGTGATAGCGATAGATCCAGCCCATGGCGAGGCGATAGGGTGTAGCCGTTAGCCCCAGCACCTTGAGGGCGTCATTCTGCTGCCGCAGCAACTCGATGATCCGTTGATACTGACTGGTTTCCTCACCGCTGACCCGATGGCACTCATCGATGATGACCAGCGAGTATTCATCCCGGAACTGATCCAGATTCGCCGAGACGGACTGCACACTGGCAAAGGTCACCTGATGCTTGTTTTCCTTGCGCTTCAGCCCGGCGGAGAAGATGCCGCCCGTTAAACCATAACTCTGATATTTGGCGTGATTCTGCTCCACCAGCTCTTTGACGTGGGTCAGCACCAGAATCTTGCGCCGGGCAAGACGGGCCAGATCGGCAATGACCAGGCTTTTACCCGCACCGGTCGGCAACACAATAACGGCAGACTCATCGGATTGGCGGAAATGCCTCAGCGTGGCGTCGACGGCTTCCTGCTGGTAGGGCCGCAGTTTGAAGGGAGCATTCATTGCGCGGGGCTGTATTGGTTTCAGGCTAACGGAGGGCAATACTAGCAAATGCGGTTGTCTTTCGCTGTCAGCAAGAATCAGCCTGTCCCGCTTTTCGTTCTGAGGTCAGTGCCTTGCCTTGCTCACGACTTCCGGTGTTGCCGGCTCACCGGGTTCGCCGGCGAGAATACGGTCTGCATCAAGTGAGGCAATCGGTACCCGGGTATCCCTCGGAACATCGCCACTCAGTTGCAGCTCAAGATAGCGCAGCGCACAAACCCGAAGGAAGGATGTGAAATTGCCAAGATCATGGCCCGCATCAATGGATTCGTGGTAAAGCCGGGTGATCATCTGCGGCAGGTTCATACCATCCCGTTCGGCCAACTCTGACAGTACCTGCCAGAAGGCGTTTTCCATCCGCACACTGGTCACCATGCCGTCAATACGCAGGGAGTGGGTCCGGCTGACCCAAAGCTCCGGGTCGGCGTTGATAAAGAGCTTGCACATGACGGCCTCCCTGGGTGTGCTTGAGAGCGCTGAGGGGCCGGTGGCCTGGCCCCTGCTGCGTTACTGATCCAGCAATTTGAAGAATTGCGCCAGCCAGGCCGGATGGGCTGGCCACGCGGGCGCTGTTACCAGATTAGCATCGGTTACAGCCTGATCAACTTCGATACCGGCGAAGGTCCCGCCGGCGAGTTCCACTTCCGGTTGGCAGGCCGGATAGGCAGAGCATTTGCGACCCTCCAGAACACCCGCCGCGGCCAACAACTGAGCACCGTGGCAGATCGCCGCCACCGGCTTGTTGGTTTCGAAGAAATGGCGAACCAGATTCTGCACATCTTTGTTGAGGCGCAGGTACTCGGGGGCACGACCTCCGGGCACCACCAGTGCGTCGTAATTTGCCGGGTCCAGCCCGTCAAAATCAGCATTCAGGGCAAACCGATGGCCCGGTTTTTCGGTGTAGGTCTGGTCGCCCTCGAAGTCATGGATGGCAGTGGCCACGGTATCGCCCGCTTTTTTGTCCGGGCAAACGGCGTGAACCGTGTGACCGACGGCCTGCAGTGCCTGGAATGGCACCATGGTTTCGTAGTCTTCGGTGAAATCACCGGTAATCATCAGAATCTTCTTCCCGCTCATGGGTATCTCCCTGTGTTTGTTTTGCCGGGTCAGGAAACAGTAGCAGTGGCGGCAGTTAGGCGGGTATTAAGGGGTTACTACAGGTTTCGTCGTGCGAGTGCTTCAAAACGGAGAGTCAGGGCGCCCTGGATAGCCGAGAACGATTGCCCCCCTGTCCACGTTGCATCTGGAACACTTCAGAAAAACAGTACCGGAGACACCCCAAACCGCTTGCCCAGTGCTTCCATATGTTTGCGGGTCAGCTTCTTTCCTTCAGCACCATTGAGAATTTTGCTCACATTACCCTTTGAACCCAACTCCGGCAGATCAGCCACCCCAAGACCGTGTTGAGCCATCAGGGTTTTCAGTACAGCAATCCCTCTGTCGGTTTCGGCAACGACAGCATTAAAGTCGGAAAACTCCGGAGCCTGGTCCTCCCAGCGCTCAATGCTGGCAGCGAGAATCTCAATGAGCAGCTTGTTGGCGTCGTAGTCGTCCACCAACTGATCCATAAGGTCCAACGCTCGCTCATAGTCATCCTGAGTTTCGATATGGGCCACAAAAGGCACCCGAGCCAGCGCGTCTCTGATTTCAACAAAAGCAGGCGATAACATAAGCCTCACTCCTTATTGCGACGATATTTGTCGATCAGCCGGTCGTATTCGGCGTGGCTACAAATGTGTTTCACGTACATGCGGTTATCACGAAACTCAATGAAGGCGATCATCCTCAAATTATTGCCGCCGAAGGCGATAACCCACCATTTGTCCCGGTATTTGAAATTGTCCAGTGACGGGAACACCTGACGCAACTGATCCGGTGTTTCAAACCTTCCATTTCGCAATGTGGTGTAGGTATTCACCAATGCATCCCGATCATTGGGAAATTGCCTGGCTGCATCGTTGAACGGCTTCCTCGAAATTATGTGCACAAAACTTCCTTGTTTCTTTTTTGGAAACTCTAGCATAAGGTTTCAAAAAAGGAAACCTCAGGGCTATGGCTCCTTCAACTTACGATAGGTGTCACAGGCCTTGTCCCTGTCTCTCAAAAGGCGCGGATCCTGATTGCCCAGAGCGGCAGCAACCAGGGAGTTACATTTCTGGTGCAACGGATTCTGGAATTTGTGACTGGAACGGTAAATCTTCTGGGTCCAGAAGCGCTGACGGGTTCTACCCCGTTCCTGCGTTCAAATCAAGAGTCCATAAGGCCGCTCCAGCGCCGAAAGTAGATCGGTCCCTGTTTTCCTCATATCCACGTTTCGGCGTAAAGTAGCTGGAGCTTCGAGCCACTGGCGCGACCGGAGGCGAGACCAAACCTAACGGCAAAACAGGAGCATTCAATAATGTTTGATTTCCACGGCCGGCGCGTCATCGTCGCTGGCGGCAGCAAGGGTATTGGCCGGGCCATCGCGTTGGGATTTGCCCGGGCCGGTGCCAGCGTTTCCGTATGTGCGCGCGGGCAGGCGTCACTGGACGCACTAGCGGAAGAAGTGGCAAGCGAGGGGCTGGCGCTGCATGTGGCTCGTTGCGACATCGGCGACAAGGCCGCACTAGAGACCTATCTGCAGGGCGCCATGAGCGAGCTGGGCGGCCTGGACGTGCTGGTCAATTGCGCCTCGGCGTTCGGGCGGGAGGACAACGAAGAAGGTTGGCTGAGCAGCGTTGAGGTGGATCTGATGGGCACGGTTCGCGCCAGCCATACCTGCCTGCCAGCGCTTAAGGAAACCGGGGGTACGATCATTAACATTGCCTCCATCGCCGCCCTGCACGCCTCGACACGCACCGCCCCCTACGCGGCTATCAAGGCCGCCGTTGCTCACTACACCGGCAGCCTGGCGGTGGCCATGGCCCCGCATAAAGTGCGTGTTAATGGCATTGCCCCGGGCTCGATCGAGTTTCCGGGCGGCGTCTGGGATCAGGCCCGTCAGCACAATCCGGAGCTCTACGAGCGTATTCGCGGGGGGATTCCCTTCGGGCGCCTGGGCACGCCAGAAGAAGTCGCCGACGTGGCGTTGTTCCTGGCTTCCGATCTGGCCCGGTGGATGACCGGCCAGACGCTGGTGGTGGACGGCGGCCAGGTTCTGTCCTAAAAACCGAAAAACCGGGACAGATCTATTTCTCGAGAAAAATAACGCGAGCAGAACCGCACGGCTGGGCTGGAGCAATTCCGATAAGACCTCTTCTGAGCAGATTTTTTTGCACAGCTAAATCCTGATAACCATGACCGGTTTAATCTCCAGGGCCTGCCGGGCAAACTCCGCATCCGGCCACACCAACAACCAGCCAAGAACCGCAAGATTGAGAATCACGTTGAACCAGAAGGCCACCTGAAACGAGGTCTTGCGGGTTTTGTGGCGGAAGAATTGCTGGCCCACCAACGCCCCGGGCCAGCCACACAGAAGTTCAAACAGATGCAACCGCCCCTCAGGCACCCGCCGGTTGCCGCTCTCGGCGGCCCTTCTCGTCCTTGGTCTGCGAGTAAACCACTTTGCGGCTGGCTGAAGGCCTTCCCCGCCCCTGATAGGCGCTGATATGGGCAAACAAACGCTCCCCGCCGGTTTCCGGAGTGATGAAGCCGAAGCCCTTGGCGTCGTTCCATGAGGTGAGTGAGCCTTTTTGATTCACTTGCAGGTATCCCTTTGGTCAAAGTTGATTCGACGGCTTCACGGTTTCCACTGTTTAACTTTCAATAAAGCCATAACAACAAGCCAGCAGCACAGAGAAAAAGCACTGCAACGTGAACAGCCAAGTTTTTCTGGGTAGATGGGGCGGGTTTTCTGGCGAAACGGAAGTAATCCTCACCAAATAGCCCCACGCCGCAACCCTCACAGTAGTTTTTTGAGTAAGAAACCCTCAGCGCAGATGGCTCAAACTTTTTCCGACAGCTGTAACAACTAGGCTTGATCATTTCGGGGCTCCGGGCCGATTCAGAAAATTATATCTGCCTATATCACCGTTTCCGCAAGCGTGCTAAAAGATTCCTCCCGGCAGTAGCTCGGGTATTCTCCCCATCAGGATATCAGCATGTCAGATAAATTTTTCTTCAAGGGTCGGCAGGACGCACGCCAGCACCACACCGCTTACGGCGGCTTTCAGACCAATGCCAGCCAAAAGAGTGGCAGCAGGAAGTATCCGTTAACGCTGGTGGTTACCAGTGAAGCGCGCAAGCAGGAGATTGAGGCACAAGTGGCCAGGGCGAAGCTGCACGCGAATATTTCGGTTGATACCCGCGAGGGCGCCGTTGAATCCATCAACGAGCTCACCGCTCTCCTGAATAAAGGAGGGACGGTCACCACGATAAAATCGCCCTCCCGAAACGACCTCTGCACCTGCGGAAGCGGTATCAAATTCAAGAAGTGCTGTGGCTGACAGCAACGGACGCATAGAGGGCAATGGCTATGATTGTTTGCGGGGTTGAGCTGACTGGCAGTGATGCGGTGGTGTGTTTGCTGAATATGGACAGGGGGCAGTTCAACCTGCCGGAGTGCAAGGTGCGCAAACTCTCACTGCCGAAAAACCATAGCCGTGAGGATTTGAAGCGTTTCCAGGGGGCCTTTGCGGCGTTGATGGCCGAGTACGGGGTCACCAGTGTCGCGATCAAAGAGCGGATGCCAAAAGGCAAATTTGCCGGTGGTGCCATCAGCTTTAAAATGGAAGCGGCCATTCAACTGATCACCGATATTGAGTTGACGGTGACCATGCTACCCCCGGCACTGATCAAGTCCACCCTGGCATCCAACCCGCTGCCAATTGCTTTTGCCGATACGGGTTTGAAGGCCTTTCAGGAAGCGGCCTTTACCGCCGCCTATGTAGGACAGCTGCACGGTCATTGCTCCTGAAAGGTGTGTACTGGCAATCAATCTGGCTTGCCTGGACAGAACCAGAACATTCACTGGTGACGAGTTCGCAACTTACCTCTCTAAGCGTGCGGAGCAAGCTATCAGGAAGAAACGGCACACTTCAACTGAAACGGTATACAGAGCAAAAGGGGTTCTACCCCATTCCTGCATTCACACCATGAGCCCATAAGGCCGCTCCAGTGCCGAGCGCACCTCACCAATGGAAAACACCCTCGCGAATTCCGTGAATCGCTGCCCGCGAAACCATAGCTGGACCACAGGCAGAGAAAAAATACCGCGGGCAGCACATACCGGCGCGGCGGTTTCCTGACAATCGATGTAGGCCGTCACCAGTTTCGGGAACTCGTCATTCGCGAGCTTTTCGAGTTGAGGCTTGATGGCCTGGCAGACACCGCAGTGCGGTCCGCCAAAGAGCACAAGAACCGCAGGGTTCGACTGCAGCAGTTCCGACAAGGCCTCTTCTGAGCAAACGTTGATCACCGTGACACCCTGATGAGTATGATGGGGTTAATCTTAATCCGCGCGATCCATTCGGCGGCAGTGAGCCCGGGGTAACTGCCCAGCCCTGGATCAGCGCAACACAAAAACAAGAAGGACCAGGCACAAGGTGATGTTCAGCCCCCAGATGACCAAAGAAAGCCGTCGCCGCTGACTCACACGCCTGATTGGATTAGTCATAGCTGAACCGCTCCGCCAGGATACGGTGAGAGGGCGTTCCCCTCTTGATCAAGTGATCTTCAACGATATCCATCATGATCGCTGGTCCGCACATCACAAAGGCCCATTCGCTGAACTCTTCCTCTGAAAACACGCGATCCATCAGCGCGGCATTGATGAAGCCTGTCTCTCCCTGCCAGCCTTCCGGCGGTTCTGACAGCACATAGACGACATCCTCCTCACCCAACTCCTCACGATAGGCAATCTGCTCGACGATCCGGTTGCCATAGATCACCTTCACCTTGCGCGAATCGCCGGTCAGACGCATTTGCCTGAGTATGCCCAGCAGCGGAGCAAGGCCAACGCCACCGGCGATGAGCGCGACCCCGGGTTCGTCGCGACCATCGACGGTCAGGTTGCCATAAGGGCCGTCCAGATAAGCGACGGTTTCAGGTTCTATCTCGCCAATGGTTCGTGTGAAGTCTCCTAGCTCTTTGATCATGAAGGAGACTTCCGGCCCGGCCGCCGGCGCTGAGGAAATGGAGAACGGGTTTTCTTTCATCGAGAAGGTGCTGTGCCCCACATTCAGCCAGGCAAATTGCCCGGCTTTGTAATCCAGACCGTGATGACCGTCTGGTGTCACGGTCACTTCCCATTGCTTTGGCGTCAATCGAACGACAGAGCTCACGCGCCAGGGGCGCGCCTTCTGCAGCCAGGGAACCACCAGGTAAACCATCAGCAGTGAGCCAACCGCCACGCCCGTCATGGCCAGCCACACCCAGGTCATCACCGGCTGCGAGCCGTAACGCCCTGCATACACCGTATGATGCAACAGAAGCAACGCGATCAGGAGTGCGCCCACCCCGTGTAACAGGCGCCATATCTCGTATCGGTAACCCAGCTGGGTGCGACCGATGGCCATGACAACAAGGCCTGTAAGCAGCAGCCAGGCGGCAATGCCCGTCGACAGATCGGAAAAATCGGTCGTGAGCGTCAATTGGCGCGTGGGATCCCATGGGCGCTCGCCAGCTGTCGGCGTCCCCTGGTAAAGAAGCGGGTGCAACACAGCAAAGACCAGTAACGTGCGAGCCATGATCTGGTGAAACCGCATGGTCACATCCATGCCGACGTCATTGGAAATGGCTTTGAAACGGCCGGACAGGATGAATTCCACCAAGATCATCGAGAAGGCAAGAATGCCAAGGCCGGAGGCCAGTTCCTGGTGGAACTCGCGTGGCGGGCCTCCGACCAAGGCGGACAGAATCAAGGGCAAGGTGACAGCGACGAGGTAAGCAACGATCAAGAAGAGTGGTTTCATCTGCCTAGTCTGTTTCCCTGCCTTTGGTCATGCAATCTAGTCTGCCACAGAGCCCTGCTAAAATCGGTTGGCGGTTATGACTGCGTTGAACAATATGGTGGGGAAAACCGGGAAAATAAATCTGTCCCAGGTTTCCGTTGTTTCCCATACAGGCATCGTAGTCTATGTTGTGGGCATGAACGAGCGTTTCCAGGGAAGATTAAAAGTCCCGCCGTCGGAACCCACTTACCCTGCCGAGGATGCACCATGTTGCAGACTTCATTGAGATACCTCGCCGTGGTTGCCTTCACCGCTAACTTTTCTGCAGCTTCCGCTCTGGCAGACGCCACAACACCAATCGACTGGACACCGATTCCGGTTGAAGAGGTTACCCTGTTCTATCCCGGACAATCGAGCTTCCAGTGGTTACGCAGCCCGGAGCACCGCGGTGCCCGCATGGTGGGACGCGGCACCTCCTGCAAGCACTGCCACCGTGACTCGGAACAACGCATGGGTAGCGATATTGTCTCGGGTGGCCGACTGGAACCCAATCCGATCGATGGCAAGAAAGGGTCACTGCGATTGGCTGTCCAGGCTGCTCACGACGAGGAAAACCTGTACCTCCGGTTCCGCTGGAAGACTCAAGCCGAACGGCCCGGCGTGATGCACAACTACATGCGCTACGATGGGCAGGCATGGGCATTTTACGGCGGCCCACGATCGGCAAAGCGCGTGCGTCAGGGAGAGGAGCCGCCCCTCTACGAAGACCGACTTGCGATCATGATCGACGATGGCGATGTACAACGTTTTGCCGAGCAGGGGTGCTGGCTCAGTTGCCACACCGGCATGCGGGACATGCCGGGCGAACCTGCATCAGAAGCGGTCCGCTCTCACCCGTATCTGGGCGAAGGTGGCCTGGGCCGCAATGACGTGCGCAAGTACCTTCCCGACTCCCGTACCGACACATCCACGAGCTGGGACAAGGTTAAATCCCCCGAAGCTCTGGCGAAACTCAAGGAAAAGGGCGTTTTTCTGGATCTGATGCAGTGGCGCGCGGCCCGGAGCAACCCGGTCGACATGGCAGACGACGGCTTTGTACTCGGATACCGCCTTTTCGACGAAGGGAAAAAACCGTTCTCCTGGAACGTCGATCGCGACTCCATGACCCCTGAATTCATGTTCGATCCCAAGAAAGTTGGCCGGAAATCCCTCACCGTGTCGGATATAGAGACTGGCCCGGAACCTGCGGCCCTGATCCGCGAAGATAACGCGACTCCCTATGACCCCGACGCCGGATGGAAAGAAGGCGACGTGCTTCCAGGCCGACTGCTGAGTCGCGTGGACGCCCGAGGCTCGGCGGCGGACAACAGTAGGGTTACCGGCAAGTGGGAAAATGGGAGCTGGATTGTGACCTGGATCAGACCGCTCGACACCGGCCATGACGACGACATCGCCCTGAAGCGCGGTAACACCTATACGTTCGGCTTTGCCGTGCATGACGACAATGTCACGACACGTTTCCACTTTGTCTCATTCCCGGTTGTCGTCGGGATAGGCCGAGGCGGAGATATTACAGCTGTCCGTCTGGATTAACCGTCGGGTCCAGGATGCCGCCAACCTGCTGCTAAGTGAAATCGGGATTATTCTCGCGGCGTCCCTGGTGGCTTAGGAAAAATAGATCTGTCCCGGTTGTCCCGGTTTTTTAATAATCCAATCTAATAGTCAGATCCAGATTTTGCCCATCGTACGAAAAGCTGGCGGCCTCGAATGAAGGCGCACTCATCCCAGCCTCTGCGCCGCTTGAAAAACCATAACCTTCCGTGGGGATCCCCAGAAAGTTAGTGTTGAGCTTGCCATCCATATTCTCATCATGGATGACGGCCAACGCATACGTTCCTGGAGGAATATCGAGGAAGCTACAACGTGCCTTCGTATC
>NZ_JAWLHI010000084.1:0-15506 GCF_041690455.1 Marinobacter sp. | reverse complement strand
AGTCGGCGCTTGGTGTCCCGCTCCAGTTCCAGAATGTCGGCCAGACGCTTGAAGGCATCGTCCAGCCGGCCGGTGTTCTCACCCACGTGGATCATGGCCACGAACATGTCGGAGAAAACATCCGGATGGGCCTGCATGGCAGCGGCCATGGCGGTGCCACCTTCAAGTCTCCCTGTAACATCATCCAGCACGTCCGCCAGCACCGGTGAACGGGAGGTCTCGGCCAGCCCGCGCATGGTTCGGATCAGGGGAATGCCGGCCCGGGTCAGAGAATGCATCTGACGGCAGAACACGATCAACTCATCCAGGGTCACCTTGCCCCGGAACACCGCCAGTCGATTGACCCGGTCGGTCAGGGATCGGGTCTCGGCCTGTTCCTGGATGGTCAGGGGCGTGATGCCCCGGCGCATCAGCTCGGCGGCGGCCGCATCGGCATTGCCGGCAATCACAGAGCCCTGCTTAACACTGCCGTTGGTATCCTTGCCCCGGTAGGAGAAGTGCATCAGACAGCTCCTCCGAGGGGTTCATCCGGCCCCGGGAATTCGTCTTCCGGCGAAAACTCGCCTTCGGAGGTGGCCGCCACCCGGGCCACTTCCTCCAGGGTGGTCACACCCCGCAGGGCATAATCCATGGCACACCGGCCCAGCGGGCGGTAGAGACGACTCTGGCGCGCGGCCCTGCTGAAGCCGGAAACATCCTGCTGGCGCAGGGCATCCAGTATGGGCTCGTTCATCTCGAGCATTTCATAGACACCGATCCGCCCCTTGTAGCCGGTGTTGCTGCACTGGTAGCAGCCGCGACCGTGGACAAACCCGGCTTCCCGGTCCAGGGGATCGAGATCAAAGGTTTCCAGCCAAACCCGCTCCTGCTCGGTGGGCTCATAGGGTGCAGAACAGTTCTCGCACACTCGGCGCACCAGGCGCTGGGCCACCACTCCCAGCAGGGAGCTGGATACCAGGAAGGGCTCGGCACCCATGTCGATCAGGCGCATGGCGCTGCT
The DNA here is from genome assembly GCF_041690455.1 of Marinobacter sp. Classification (GTDB taxonomy): domain Bacteria; phylum Pseudomonadota; class Gammaproteobacteria; order Pseudomonadales; family Oleiphilaceae; genus Marinobacter. Next base: position 14,506 of record NZ_JAWLHI010000084.1, on the reverse strand, counting down.
GATGGAATCATTGGTGTGCAGGGTGGAAAGCACCAGGTGACCGGTCATGGCGGCGCGCAGGCCGATCTCGACGGTCTCCCGGTCCCGCATCTCGCCCACCAGCATGATATCCGGGTCCTGGCGCAAACCCGCCCTGAGCACATCGGCAAACTCGAGGCCGATCCGGGGATGGACCTGTACCTGGGTAATCCGGGGCAACCGGTATTCCACCGGGTCCTCGGCGGTAATAATCTTCACTTCCGGGCGATTAAGCTCGCTCAGGGCCCCGTACAATGTGGTGGTCTTGCCGCTGCCGGTGGGGCCGGTCACCAGGATCATGCCGTGGGGCTTGCGGATCATCCGCCGGAAACGCTGCAGCAGTTCCTCCGGCATACCGATGCTGTTCAGATCCAGCAGGCCCTGACTCTGGTCGAGCAGACGCATGACCACGGATTCCCCGTACTGCACAGGCATGGTGGAGATCCGCACGTCAATGCTGCGGCCCTTGACCCGCACGTTGAAGCGGCCGTCCTGGGGCAGACGCTTTTCCGAGATATTCAGGCCTGCCATCAGCTTCAGGCGCAGGACCAGGGCGGCGTTGACCCGCTTTTCTTTCATGACCTGCTCTTGCAGGACACCATCCACCCGCTGCCGGATCCGGACCACGGTCTCGTCCGGCTCGATGTGAATGTCGGAACTGCGGGCCTGCACAGCATCCTCGAACAGGGTCTTGAGCAGCCGGACCACCGGTGCGTCTTCGCTCTCCGATTCCTCCGACATGCTGGCCAGATCAAAGGCGTCGTCGGAAAGTTCGTCCTCCAGCTCTTCGGCCAGAGAGGCGATCTCTTCGGTGCGGCGGTAGACGAGATCAAGGGTGGCGAGCAGTTCGCTCTCCCGCACCACAGCCTGTCGGATCGGCTGCTTCAGTACCCGGACCAGTTCGTCGTAGGCAAAAATATCCAGCGGATCGGCCATGCCCACCAGCAGTTCGCCGCCCTGCTCATCCAGCACCAGGGACCGGAAACGGCGGGCCATGGCTTCCGGCAGCCGGCGCACCAATTGTTCATTGAAGCGGAAGTGACGCAGCTGGACGAACGGCAGGTCCAGCTGTCGCGACAGCATATTGAGGATGGTGTCCTCATCCACATAGCCCAGGTCCACCAGGGTCTTGCCCAGCTTGCGGCCGCTGTTTTTCTGCTCCCGCAGGGCGGTCTGCAGCTGCTCCTCGGAAATGACGTCGTTCTGCACCAGCAGGTCGCCAAGACGGAGCTTTTTCTTCGGTTCCGTAGCCATTCAGCCTGCCTGTAATTGCTTCAAACGTTCACGAACATAATCCGCCAGGGACTGCGACAGCCCCGGCAGTTCTGCAGCCTGGGTATAAGCCCGTGCGGCGCTCGCAGCCTTGCCCTGGGATTCCAGGGCTACGCCAAGGCCCACCCACCAGGCGGCCCGGCTGTCATCGGTGGTCAGCAGTGCGGTCCACTGTTCAGCCGCCGCACCACTCTCACCGGCCTGTTGCAGCAGGGTCGCCAGGGTTACCCGATATTCGATATTGCCTTCCAGGGGCGGTACCTGGCTGCGCAAGACGTTTACCGAACCATTCAGATCACCGGTGGCCAGCAGGGCCCTGGCCCTGAGCAAGCGCAATTCGGGCACGGCCATCACCTCCGGTGCGGGCAACCAGGCCAGGGCAATTTCCGGCTGACCTTCCACCAGCAGAGCTCGGGCCAGGGTCGCGCGGCTCACGGGAGCCTGCTGGTCCGCCAGCAGCGCCCGCAACTTTTCAGCCGCTTCCCGGGAACGCCCTTCCCTGAGCAGGGAAGCCAGCTCACGGCTTACACGGCGGTCAATACTTTCCGGGGTCTCGCGCACTTCTTTGACTTGTGCCGGTTCGGTTTCGGGCTCAACCGGTTGTTCCTGACTGACCGGTAGATTCTCGGGTTCCGGCCGGGTGTGTTGGGCGACCTGTTTGTCGGGGGCCGGCGCCGGCTCAGCCTTGGGCTCAGGAGCAGGCTCCGGCGTATTTCGGGGCGCAGTTTCCGGTGCCTCTTCCGCCACCTTCGCGGCGACAGGCTCCGGGTCTTTGACCTGTGCCGTTTCGGTGTCTGTCGTTTGCTCCGGAACTGCCGAACCCGCTGCCTCCGTTACGGTATCAACGGCCGGTTCCACGGTATTGCTCTCGGATTGCTCTGCAACCGGCGGCATTGAATCCGGTGTCCCGGCCTGCACGGTTTCCGGAACGTCCTGGTTGTCGGCAAGCAGGGCGTAACCGGCAACCGCAGCCAGCACAACCACGAACAACATCAGCACCGGCACCAGTCGGCTCCTTCTCGCTGGCACCGCGTAGCCCTGGCCTGTATAGGCACGAGGCGCCTCAGGCTTCTGCTGGCGTTCCTCCGCGGCACGAAGTGCGTCGTTCAACAGACTCATAACCACCTCGCCAACAGGCCAGGCTGCCTGGCACTCTCGGTATCCCGGATGGCGCTGAGCACATGGCCGCGATTCACCTGTCGGGCGCCCTGCCCCCAGGCCGCCAGCATGGCCTTGTGGGCCAACACGTTGACCAGTCTGGGTATACCACCGGAAGAACGGGTAATGAGTTTCAGGGCGCCCGGGGCAAACAGTTCGCCGCCGTTGTAGCCGGCCTGGGCCAGCCGATGCCGTAAATACTGGCTGACAGACTGTCGATCCAGGGCACTGAGCCTGTACTGGAAGGTTATGCGCTGGCGCAGCTGCCGAAGACTCTCCTTGCCTAACATGACATCCAGCTCGGGCTGACCGAAAAGCACCACCTGTAGCAGCTTCCTGCTTTCCGTTTCCAGATTGGTGAGTAACCGGAGCGCCTCAATGGTCGCCTCAGGCATGGCCTGGGCCTCGTCGATCACCAGAACGACCGACCGCCGTTCCATCGCTAACTTGATCAGACGCCGGTTCAGGGCTTTCAGTACCTGATGGGTGTTGGCACACCTGGAGACATCCACACCGAGCTCCTCGGCCACCGCCTCGTACAGTGCTTCAGGAGGAAGATTGGGATTGGGAATATAGGCGGTGCTGACCCGGTCCCGCAGATCCTTGAGCAGCAACCGGCACAACAGGGTCTTGCCCGTACCCACCTCACCGGTGATCTTGATGAACCCTTCCCGCTCTTTAAGCGCCACTAGCAACAGTTCCAGCGCATCGGCATGGCTCGGCGCCCGCAGGAAATAGCGGGTGTTGGGCGTCAATGCGAACGGTGCTTCCTGCAGTCCGAAATGGGTTTCGTACATATCAGCGTGGCGCTTTCTCCGGTTCCGGAGTGACTGACCGCGAGGACTGCAGCAGCTCCCGCAGCACTTCCATACGCTCCCTGCTCGCCGAAACATCCGCGTTCATGGTCGACGTCCGGGCCACCACCGGGCGCAGCAGGATCACCAGCTCGCTCTTGCGGGACTCGAACCGGCGTTGCTTGAACAGCTCACCGACCAGGGGAATTTCGCTGAAGAAAGGTACCGAGGAATTGGTGTCCTCGCTGGTGTTCTGGATCAGGCCACCGATCACCACGATCTGGCCGCTCTCGGCGCGGACCACGCTGTCGGTCTCCCGGACCTTGCTGGCTGCCAGGGGCAGGGTCACATCCCGCTCACCGATAGTGATCACTTTTTCCTGGTCATTCACTTCGCTAACCGACGGATGAACATGGAGAGTAATGTTTCCGTCCTCGCCGATCTGCGGCGTTACATCCAGGGAGATGCCGGAGAAGAATGGCGTCAACTCGACTGAGGTGGAGGTGCTGTCCGATCCGGTGACGGTGGAATTTTCGTCATCAAAGTCGATGTCGGTCACGAAAAACTCGTCAGTGCCGACCTTGATCACCGCCTTCTGGTTATTCACCGTGGAAATCCTCGGGCTGGAGAGGATCTGCACGTTACCCTGGGTGCCCAGCAATTCGATCAGCGCGGTAAAGCTGCCTTCCCGGAATGTGGCGGAAAACAGGCCGCCAATGTCGGATGTTTGAATGGCCTGCCCGGCCAGGCTCTGGGCGGTGAAATCCGCTGGCAATCCGTCTGCGGCCGTTACCGAGGACGCGCGCTGGAGATCGGACCAGTTGATGCCCTGCTGATAGCCCTCGTTGAGTGCGACCTCCAGAATCTTCGCCTCCAGCACCACCTGGCGCTGCATGATCAGCTCGGTCCGGCGCAGGTAATCCTCCACCAGCCACAGCTGCTCTGAACCACCCCGCACCATGATCAGGCCCGGCCCCGGGTTCACAATCACCTGCCCGCCCTCGCCGGTGCTGACGATCATTTCCACGGAGGTGCGCAAATCCTGCCAGAAATCCGACTCGGTCTCGGTGGATATGGCGGTGCCAACCAGGCTCCGGGTTTCTCCGGTGTCGGTATCGCCGTTTCTCGCGCTGCTACGGGAACTGGTCACCTGGCCGGAGCTCACCCGGGTCTCTGATCCACCCTTGCGTTTGAAATGCAGGTAGTCGATGGGAAAAATCCGGGTCTGGATGCGGTCGGCATTAACCTGGTACAAGCGGCCCTTGCGCTGGATATCCAGGCCGTACAGGTCGGCGACGATGTCCATGACCTCAGGAACGGTGACATCCCGCAGACGAAGGTCAATCGCAGTCGTGACTTCAGGATGCACCACCACATTGAATCGGGTACCAGTCACCAGGGACTGGAAGAAGCTGTCTGCCGCCACTCCCCGGGCATTGACGTCAAACCGTTCTTCCAGATCGTTGTCCGCAGAAAGAGACGGCAACAGCTGGGCGCTGATATCGGCAGGCATGGCAGAAGTTGCAGGTTCAGGGGAGTCGTTCCCACCCTGCTGTTCGGCTTCAACCTGCTCGAGTGTGCGCACGATATCATCCGCCGCGTCCGTGGAGGTCGCCGCCCCCGTGCGCATCAGCGGGTTGTTACTGCAGGCGGTCAACACCATCCCGGCAGCAACGATCAACGCCAGCTTCTTGAATGAATTCATGGTTGCCTGAATATCTGTCATTGGGTTCCCCGCACTTGCGGAAGCTTGTCCAGGTAAAGAACCCGGGGATTGCCCCGGTCCAGCACCTCGACCCGGTCCTGATGAATTTTTCTGACGCGGATACCATTGGCACCCTGGCCTTCCCGGAGCGCTTCGCCTTCAATCACCGCCACCTTGCGATCCCGACCATAGACGATCGAGTCCAGGGACAGGGACCTCACAGGCTGGCTCCGGATCGCCGGAGCTTCGGTACCGGGTGGCTTGGTGGGATCCTGCAGGGCCAAGACCGGCTGGCTGGCGAACAAGGCAATAATGGCGATTAGAGATCCCGTCAGTCTCATGTCATACCCCCAACCAGGCCTTGTCCAGACTCAGTGTCCGCACCTCGATCACAGCCTCACCGGCTGGCCAGGACGTGGCGTCGTAACTCAGCCGTACCCACCCGAGCCGGTCATCCATCGCCTCAAGACGCTCCAGATACGCGAGCACGTCCAGGTAACCGCCCTGAACCCGAAGCTCCACGGAGTGCGCGAACAACAGTGGCTCGGCCTGCCCACCATCAGCCTCACCATTTCCGGAGCCGGTTGCTCCGGACTCTGCGTACACCGGCTCCGGGGTTTTCAATTCCAGTGCCAGCAGGGTGAGGTTACCCTCCGCCGCCAGCATTTCCCGCAACAGCGCCACCATCGCCCGCGGGGCGATCAGTTGGCCCGCGGTCTCGGCAACCTGCTGATCGAGCTGGTCCAGACGACGCTGCCGCTGTTCCAGACGTTGACGCAGCTCCGCGGAGGGATCCCGGGCCAGTATCTGTTCCAGCTCCTGTTGCCGGGTGAACAGATCCGTCTGGCGGGTTTCCGCCAGTACCCGACGGTTCTCCAGATTCCGGATCTCCTGGCTGACAGGGGCCAACGCGAGCTCCCAGCCGGCAAAGAGTACGACCGCCAGCACCGTGACCAGCAACAGCACCCGCTCCCTGGCGGGACGATCATTGAACCAGTCTCCAACCCTAGCCAGGCCACTCTGTCGGACGTCGCTCATGACTCCTCCCCGGCACCAGGTTCACTGGCCACAAAGAACTCCACCCAATTACCCTCGTCCGGACGATCAAGCCGGAACACGCCGAAGGTCCTGCCGGTAAAAGCCGGCGCCTGACCCAGCTGTTCCAGGTAAAGTGGCACCTGCGCCGAGGTACGGGTCCGGCCTTCGATCTGAATCCGCTGGGGCTGGGCCTCCAGGACTATGCCGGTGAGCCAGACATTCTCCGGAATCTGCCTCGCCAGAGCCGCCATCTGCGGAGAAAAACCTTTCCCCGGGCTGACTACCAGCCCCTCCACGCGCTCAAGCAGGCGTTGGCGCCGGGCCAGGGTCTCACTGATACGCTGCAACGCTGCTTCCAGCTCAGGATCCGGCTGGCGGCGCTCGACCGCTTCGGACAGACTGGTCACCGCCTCATCCAACCGGGCATTCTGTTGCTCCAACCCGGCGACCTCCTGCGCCAACTGGCGCTGCTCGTGACTGAGCCAGGCCCCGTAGCCGGCAGCAGCCAGCATTAGCACAACGGCAATACCGAGAGCCCGGACCGCAGACAACCGCTGTTGCCGTGGACGCAACTCGCTGGTGTAAAGGTTGACCTGCTGAATCATTTGCCTGCCTCCCTGGCCAGCGGCAAGCCGGCGCTCCAGGCCGGCAGACAGCGACTGTCGACAGCACCTTCAAGCCCGAGGGCGGCCCAATCCAGGTTGCTGACGCCGGCGGCCAGGTAAGAAGACAGCATCGAGGCCAGGGGCAGATCACGGTCCTTCACAACCAGGTGAATATGGGCCGGCGGCACCTGCCCCATCTGGCTTTCGTAGTAATCCAGGGAGCGCTGCATTTCGAGGGCCAGCGCCTGAACCACGCTTTCCTGCCGGGCCGCATCGCGCAGCCCTGAGGCAGACACATCGAGACGGCGGGAAAGGTAGAGAGTCGGGCCCCGGCAGATGATCATCTGGCCATAATTCTGGCGAAGGTGAACCAGGGCGGCACCTTTGCTGTCCGGATCCAGCCTCGCTGCCAGGTTGCGCAGGGCCAGCTCCGCAATATCAATGCGGCCCGGTTTGAGGCCAGATTGCTGTACCAGTGCAACCAATTCCTTGAGGAGGGATTTACGGGCCGCAACCACATTCACCAACTCGCCACGGCCACGGGCGGCATCGGACGGGAACGGAAATACGTCGGCTATGGCTTCAGCGGGGCTGAACTCCAGCAAGTCCCGGAGCTTCCACTTGAGAGCGTCGGCAAGCTCGGCGTCGTTGAGGCCCGCCGGGCGTTCCATCTGGAATACCTGGTACTGCTCCATGGGCAACACCAGATCTGCCAGCGCGCCGCTCCAGCCCTGCTCATCCACCAGGGAACCAAGCACTTCGGCTCGCCGGGCCGGCGGGCATTCAATAAACCCGGCCCGCTGTGCCGGTGAGGCAGGCGCCACCGACCAGGCAATACCATCCGGACGCACCTCCAGGGCTACGCGCACGGGTGACCCGCCAGGTCTCAAGAATCCGGTGATCTTTTTAAAAAGGGTGTTGTCAGTCATGAACCTGGGCTGGAAGCCGGGGCCACTCGCAAGGCCCTGATTATCATTATGTGCCTGAGTAACAGGCGGAACTCTAATTGACCTGCAATGATAGGTTAAAAAGTGAGCGCAGTTCTATGTTTTTTTGAACCATTTCACGTTCTTTTGCACCCCGGTAACAAAAAGCCCCGGACGCGCTTGCAATCCGGGGCTTTTTGTTCAGATCGGCCGATTCTGGCCAGAAATCAGAACGGAATGTCGTCGTCAAAATCGTCAACCGGCTCGGGCATGCTGCCCTGGGACGGCTGGTTGTAACCGCCGGATTGCTGACCCTGGGCCGGTGCACTCTGCTGCCCAGCGGGCGCGTTGTAGTTTGACTGCTGCGGGCGGCCTGCCGGAGCACCCTGGCTCATGCCGCCTTCACCACCGCGGCTGTCCAGCATCTGCATCTGTCCGTTGATATCCACCACGACTTCTGTGGTGTAACGGTCCTGGCCATCCTGGCCCTGCCATTTACGGGTCTGCAGTTTGCCCTCGATGTAGACCTTCGAACCCTTACGCAGATACTGCCCGGCAACCTCTGCCACCTTGCCGAACAGCACGATGCGGTGCCACTCGGTTTTCGGCACCAGCTGGCCGGTCTGACGATCCTTGTAGCTCTCATCGGTTGCCAGGTTCAGGTTCACCACGGCATTGCCGTTCGGGGTATAGCGGGTCTCCGGGTCCTGGCCCAGATTGCCGATAAGAATGACCTTGTTTACGCCTCGTGCCATCATCAACTCCTGAATGTATTTTCAAGGGAAGCCGCACTCCCTGCGACCTTCCGGATTTCAATAACCGTTACCCTGCCGGACAAACGCCAGCTCCGCAAGTAACCCTTCATCAAATCTCTGCCTGTCCACCTTCAGGTAGGCGGTTGCGGCATCTTCGACGATAACCACATCCTGAACCCCCGGCAGGCGACGCAGGCGTTCATCAATATCGTCGTAAGTCTGGCTGACTGCCTGCTGCAACTGTACCACGAAACTGGTGGTGTAACCCGGCGCCGGCATGGTCAGGGCCACCAGCAGCCAGGCCGCCAGTATGGCCACCATCATCCACACCACACCCTCAACTCCGACCGCCTCCAACAGGACACCACCCAGGGCACCACCGAGAAACGCACCAAGGAACTGGGAGGTGGAATAAACCCCCATGGCCGTCCCCTTGCTCGCCGCCGGGGCCTCCTTGCTGATCAGGGACGGGAGGCTGGCTTCCAGCAGGTTGAACGCCATAAAGAAGAAGAACAGCACGCCCCATGCCATTACCAGGCTGATACCCAGACCGGCCAGACCGGCAGTCGCCAGCGTCAACAGCGCAATGGCGCCACAGAGTACCGGCTTCATCTTGCGCTTCTTTTCGCCAATGATGATGAACGGCACCATGGCGAAGAAAGAGGTCACCATGACCGTCAGGTAGAACCACCAGTGCGAGCTGGCCGCCAGGCCCAGGCGCTCCTCAAGTACCGAGGGGAACACCAGGAACAGTGCGGTCAGTACCAGGTGCAAAGCGAAGATACCGAAGTCCAGCCGGACCAGGCGGCCATCCATGAGTACCCGGCCGAGCATGTCTTTTGCCGGGTGGGTATCGGCGCTGATCTTGTGCTGGTGCGGAGTCGGCACCACCCGGTTCACAATCACCAGGGCAATCACTGCCAGAACCGCAGTGACGTAGAAAATACCCTGGAGTCCCCAGACCGCGCCCAGCAATGGCCCCACCACCAGAGACACCGAAAACGACAACCCGATGGAAATGCCCACCGTGGCCATGGCCTTGGTGCGCTCCTCTTCCCGGGTCAGGTCACTGAGCAGTGCCATCAGGACACTGGCAATAGCACCGGCGCCCTGGAGAATCCGACCGGCAATTACGACGTATATGGAGTCAGTTGCGGCGGCGAGCAGACTGCCGGCGGCAAACAGGATCAGGCCCAGGTAGATCATCTTCTTGCGACCGACACGGTCGGACAGAAGCCCGAAGGGGATCTGCAGCAGCGCCTGGCTCAGGCCATAGGCGCCGATGGCAAAACCGAGCAACGCGGGCGTGGCGCCCCGGAGGTCGTCGCCGAGCAGCATGAACACCGGCATCACCATGAACAGCCCCAGCATGCGCATCGCATAGACCGATGCCAGGGCTGCTACGGAGCGTTTTTCCAGCGCGTTCATCGCGGTGTTCACCTCTGCCGGGGTTGAAAGCAGGTAACGGGGAGGCCAGATACCTCCCGCAGGCGGCGCATTGTAACAGAACCGACCGGACCGAGGGACTCCCGGAATTGTCTCGGTCAATACCGGTTTCACCGGCCTTCCGGTAACGCGGTATAATTCTCGTTTTTCCCAGATTGAGAGGTGGTATGGATCATATCCAGATCAAGGGTGCACGCACCCACAACCTGAAGAACATCGACCTGGATATGCCACGGGACAAGCTGATCGTGATCACAGGCCTGTCCGGCTCCGGTAAATCGTCGCTGGCTTTCGACACCCTCTATGCCGAAGGGCAGCGGCGATACGTGGAGTCCCTCTCCACCTATGCCCGGCAATTCCTGTCCATGATGGAAAAGCCTGATGTGGACCACATCGAAGGCCTGTCACCGGCGATTTCCATCGAGCAGAAATCCACCTCTCACAACCCCCGGTCAACGGTGGGCACCATCACCGAGATCTACGATTACCTGCGGTTGCTGTTTGCGCGTGCCGGCGAGCCTCGCTGCCCGGATCACGGCCAGCCACTGGAAGCCCAGACCGTCAGCCAGATGGTGGACCAGGTCCTGGCCATGCCCGAGGGCAGCAAACTGATGATCCTGGCACCGGTCATCCGCGACCGCAAAGGCGAGCACCTCCACGTGATCGACAACATGCGCAGCCAGGGTTTTATCCGGCTGCGGGTCGACGGCACCGTCTACGATATCGACGACGTGCCCGCTCTGGACAAGAAGCGCAAGCACCAGATTGACGTGGTGGTTGACCGCTTCAAGGTCAAGGAAGGCCTGGAGCAGCGCCTGGCCGAGAGTTTCGAAACCGCCCTGGAACTGGCTGACGGCATCGCCCTGGTTGCGCCCATGACCGGCGAGGGCGAGGAGCACACCTTCTCTGCCCGCTATGCCTGTACCCAGTGTGGCTACTCCCTCAGCGAGCTGGAACCCCGACTGTTTTCATTCAACAACCCCGCCGGCGCCTGCCCGACCTGTGATGGCCTCGGCGTGAAGCAGTTCTTCGATCCGGAAAAGGTCATCCAGCACCCGGAAGCGACCCTGGCCGAAGGTGCAATCAAGGGCTGGGACCGCCGCGCCGTGTATTACTTCCAGATGCTGGCGAGCGTTGCCGAGCACTACGGCATGGACCTGGAAACGCCCTGGGTCGACCTGCCCGAATCTTTCCAACAGGTCCTGCTGTATGGCTCCGGCTCCGAGGAGATCCCGTTCCGTTACGTGAACTCCCGCGGCCACATCATGGAAAAGGCCCATCCGTTCGAGGGCATCCTGCCGAATCTGGAGCGCCGCTACCGGGAAACGGACTCCCAGAGCATGCGCGAGGAACTGGCCCGGAACCTGAGCACCCAGCCGTGCAAGGATTGTGGCGGGTCGCGGCTGCGCCGCAGCGCCCGGCACGTGTTCATCGAGGAGCGCAACCTGCCCGAGGTGACTCACCTGCCGGTGGGCGAGGCCCATGATTACTTCGAACAGCTGACCCTGCCCGGCCGAAAGGGCGAAATTGCCGAGAAAATCCTCAAGGAGGTGCGGGAACGGCTGCAGTTTCTGGTGAACGTGGGGCTGGAATACCTGACCCTCGAACGCAGTGCCGACACCCTCTCCGGCGGCGAGGCCCAGCGTATCCGCCTGGCCAGTCAGATCGGTGCCGGTCTCGTCGGCGTCATGTACATCCTGGACGAGCCCTCCATCGGGCTGCACCAGCGGGACAACGACCGTCTGCTGGCAACCCTGACCCACCTGCGGGACCTGGGTAACACGGTGATCGTGGTCGAACACGATGAAGATGCCATCCGTGCCGCCGATTACGTCATCGACATCGGTCCCGGCGCCGGGGTCCACGGCGGCCATGTTGTTGCCCAGGGGCGGCCCGAGGACATCATTGCCAACGAGAACTCCCTGACCGGTCAGTACCTCAGTGGCCAGAAGGAAATTGCCATTCCGACAACCCGGAACAAAGGCTCCGGCAAGCAGCTGAGCCTCACCGGGGCGACCGGCAACAACCTGCGGGATGTGACCCTGAACCTTCCCCTGGGAGTGATGACCTGCATTACCGGGGTATCCGGCTCCGGCAAGTCCACCCTGATCAACAGTACCCTGTATCCAGTGGCCGCTGCCAAGCTGAACAAGGCCACGAGCCTCAACCATTCACCCTATAAGAAGCTCAAGGGTCTGGACCACCTGGACAAGGTGATCGACATTGACCAGAGCCCCATCGGCCGCACCCCGCGCTCCAACCCGGCTACCTATACCGGGCTGTTCACGCCCATCCGCGAGCTGTTTGCCGGCACCCAGGAAGCCCGTTCCCGGGGCTACAAGCCCGGACGGTTCTCCTTCAACGTCAAGGGCGGGCGCTGCGAGGCCTGCCAGGGTGATGGCGTCATCAAGGTGGAGATGCACTTTCTCCCCGACATCTACGTGCCCTGTGACGTGTGCAAGGGCAAGCGCTACAACCGGGAAACTCTGGAGGTGCGCTACAAGGGCAAGAACATCCACGAGGTGCTGGACATGACCGTGGAGGAAGGCCGCGAGTTCTTCGATGCGGTTCCGTTCCTGGCGCGCAAGCTACAGACCCTGATCGACGTGGGCCTGTCCTACATCCGGCTGGGCCAGAGTGCGGTTACCTTATCCGGCGGCGAAGCGCAGCGGGTGAAGCTGGCCAAGGAGCTGTCCAAGCGGGATACCGGCAAGACCCTGTACATCCTGGACGAGCCAACCACCGGCCTGCATTTCTATGACATCCAGCAACTCCTCAACGTCTTGCAGCGCCTGCGCGACCACGGCAACACCATCGTGGTGATCGAGCACAACCTGGACGTGATCAAGACTGCGGACTGGATTGTCGACCTGGGGCCGGAGGGTGGCTCCGGGGGTGGGCAGATCATTGCCGAAGGTACGCCGGAGGAAGTCGCCGAGAATCCAGTGTCTCATACCGGGCGGTATCTGAAGCAGATGCTGGCGAAGAGTTGAGGTGAAGGTGGGGTCAGATGAAGGCTTTCATCTGACCCCTTTTTTATCCCTGAAGATTTCGAGAGATCCGACGCGAACCCGGGGTCAGAAGAAAGCTTTCTTCTGACCCCAACTTCATTCCAGGCACAAAAAAACCGGAAGTGTTTCCACTCCCGGCTTCTTCTGAACCACTCCGAAGATCTTACTCTTCGTCGTCGTCCACTTCTTCCGCTTCGATATCCAGCGGGCGACCTACCAGCTCGACGAATGCCATCGGGGCATTGTCACCGGCACGGAAGCCACACTTCAGGATACGAAGGTATCCACCCGGACGGTCGCTGTAGCGCGGGCCGAGCTCGTCAAACAGCTTGGCTACCGCTGTATCGTTGCGCAGGCGAGAAAACGCCAGGCGACGGTTTGCAACCGAATCATTCTTGGAGAGCGTGATCAAAGGCTCGGCTACCCGACGAAGCTCTTTGGCTTTCGGCAGCGTTGTTTTGATCAGCTCGTGTTCAACCAGTGACGCAGTCATGTTACGGAACATGGCCTTGCGATGCGCACTTACGACCACTCTTACGATGACGCATTGCTCTGATTCCTTACCTTAAACTAATCGGCGATTAACCGCCCAGAACCCGGTCGTCGCCACGAAGGCTTGCCGGCGGCCAGTTATCAAGACGCATGCCCAGAGACAAACCACGGGACGCCAGGACGTCCTTGATCTCGGTCAGCGACTTCTTGCCAAGGTTAGGCGTCTTCAGCAGCTCAACTTCGGTGCGCTGAATCAGATCGCCGATATAGTAAATGTTCTCAGCCTTCAAGCAGTTAGCTGAACGCACAGTCAATTCCAGATCATCTACCGGACGCAGCAGAATCGGATCGATTTCTTCCTCTTCTTCCACGCGCTCCGGCTCTTTCTCGTGATCGAAATCGACGAATACCGCCAGTTGCTGCTGGAGGATGGTCGCCGCCCGGCGAATTGCTTCTTCCGGGTCGATGGTGCCATTGGTCTCCAGATCAATTACCAGCTTGTCCAGATCAGTCCGTTGCTCAACCCGTGCACTTTCCACGGCATAGGCCACGCGACGAACCGGGCTGAAGGTTGCATCCAGCTGCAGGCGTCCGATGGCGCGAGTTTCGTCCTCGTCAAGACCACGCTGGTCGGCTGGCTCATAGCCACGACCGCGGGCAACACGCAGACGCATGTTCAATTCACCGTTTTCACTCAGGTGACAGATCACATGGTCCGGGTTGGCGATCTCGACATCGTGATCCAGCTTGATGTCACCGGCTGTCACAACGCCCGGGCCTTTCTTGCTGAGGGTCAGCTCAGCTTCGTCCCGACCGTTCATTTTCACGGCAACGCCCTTGAGATTCAGCAGAATCTCGATGACGTCTTCCTGGACACCCTCAATGGCGCTGTACTCGTGCAGGACACCGTCGATCTGCGCTTCAGTAATGGCGCAGCCCGGCATCGAAGACAAGAGAATACGGCGCAGTGCGCTACCCAGGGTATGACCGAAGCCCCTTTCCAGAGGCTCCAGGGTCACCTTGGCACGCGTGGCGCTGGATTCTTTCACGTCAATGGTACGAGGTGTCAATAACTCATGTACTGAACGCTGCATAGACGCCCCTAATTGCTCTCGTTGCTAACTGGGCTTTACTTGGAGTAAAGCTCGACGATGAGGTTCTCGTTGATGTCGGCCGGCAATTCAGTGCGCTCAGGCACTGACCTGTAAACGCCGGACATCTTGCTGGCGTCGACCTCTACCCAGCTCACCGGTGCGCGGCTGGAAGACAGATCCAGTGCGCCTTTA
>NZ_JAWLHI010000083.1:0-15651 GCF_041690455.1 Marinobacter sp. | reverse complement strand
AGTATTCAATTTCCAGGAGACAGACCATGGCATCCCGTGACCAGTTCCAACGCTTTATCTTCGAGCACAGCCAGGTGCGGGGTGCCTGGGTGCAGCTGGGCGAGAGCTTTCGGGAAATCGGCGGCCAGGCCCCCTACCCGGATTCCGTGCGCGAGCTGCTGGGCGAGTCATTGGTCGCCAGTGTCCTGATGAGCTCTTCCCTGAAGTTCGAGGGTACCCTGTCACTGCAGGCCCAGGGCGATGGCCCGATCAGCACCCTGATGGCCGAGTGCAGCCACGACCGCCATATCCGCGGGCTGGCCCGGTTTGACGAGCATTCCATCCGTGAAGAGGATTTCGAGGCCCTGCTGGGCGAGGGCCGCATGGCCATCACCATCACCCCCGCCCAGGGCCAGCGCTACCAGGGCGTTGTGCCCCGCGAGGAAAACAGCCTGGCCGGCTGCCTGGAGGAGTACTTCGAGCGCTCCGAACAACTTGCCACCAGCCTGTTCCTGTTCGCCGACGAGCAGGGTGCCGCCGGCCTGATGCTTCAGCGCCTGCCGGGCCATACCGAGGAGGACGACGAGCTGTGGGAGCGGGTAAATCACCTGGCCCGCACGGTGGAGGCCGACGAGCTGCTCGAGCTGGACAGCGAGACCCTGCTGTACCGACTGTTCCACGAGGAGACGGTGCGCCTGTTTGACCCGGAACCGGTAGCATTCCGGTGCAGCTGTTCCCGGGAGCGTACCCTTGGTGCCCTGGAAGCCATCGGCAAGGAAGAGTGCTACAGCATCCTGGATGAACAGGGCTCCATCGAGATGGATTGCCAGTTCTGTCATTCTCACTATCGCTTCGATAGAAATGACATTGATCACCTTTTCACCGGTCATACGTTACACTGAACACGGACTTATATTTGCCCGGAAGCCCCAGCTGGCGCGGCTTCCAGGGCAGTCGTTTTTTACCGGCGTCTCTGGCATAATAGCGCGCCTGAATTGACCCGATTGCTCAGATTTCCGTCAATTTTGGGGGGACGGCCTGGGCAATCACGAAGACATCCCGAGGGCGAGGTCGAAGTGAGCAACACTTATAATGATCTGAGTACAGCACGACTGGTCGAGCTGGCACTGGCACGTAACGAAGGCCAGCTGGCTTGCAACGGTTCACTGGTAGTTAAAACCGGTGATCGTACGGGCCGGTCTCCTATGGACCGCTTCATCGTCGAGGAGCCCAGCACTGCTGACGACATCCAGTGGGGGCCGATCAACCGTCCGTTCGACGCTGACAAGTTCGACGCCCTTTGGGATCGCGTTGAAGCCTACATTGCGGAAAAGGACCAGTTCGTTGCCCACGTGCACGTCGGCTCCGACCCCGAGCATTACCTGCCGGTGAAGATGGTCACCGAAACCGCCTGGCAGAACCTGTTTGGCCAGAACCTGTTTATCCGCCCGGACAGCTACAACCAGGCGGACAAGCAGGAATGGCAGATCCTCAACGCCGCCAACTTCGAGTGTGTGCCCGAGCGTGACGGCACCAACTCCAATGGCTGTGTGATCATCAACTTTGCCAAGCGCAAGGTGCTTCTGGCCGGCATGCACTACGCCGGCGAGATGAAGAAGGCGATGTTCTCTGTGCAGAACTTCCTGCTGCCGGAGAAAGACGTCCTGCCGATGCACTGCTCCGCCAACGTCAGCGAGACCGGCGAGACCTGCCTGTTCTTCGGCCTGTCCGGCACCGGCAAGACCACCCTGTCCGCCGATCCGCACCGTTACCTGATCGGTGACGACGAGCATGGCTGGGGTACAGGTACCGTGTTCAACATCGAAGGCGGCTGCTACGCCAAGTGCATCGATCTGAGCCAGAAGAACGAGCCGATTATCTGGGACGCCATCCGTTTCGGCGCCATCGTTGAAAACGTGATGATCGACGAGGAAACCCGGGTACCGGATTACACCGACGTTTCCCTCACCGAAAACTCCCGTTGCGCCTACCCGCTGGAGCACGTGGAGAAACGCGTGATCGAGAACCGTGCCGGCGAGCCGTCCCACATCGTGTTCCTGACCTGCGACATGACCGGCGTACTGCCGCCTGTGTCCATCCTCAACCGTGAAGCGGCGGCCTACCACTTCCTGAGCGGCTACACCGCTCTGGTAGGTTCCACCGAGATGGGTTCCTCTTCCAAGCTGAAGTCCACCTTCTCCACCTGCTTCGGCGCACCCTTCTTCCCGCGCCCGGCCGGCGTCTACGCCGAGCTGCTGATGAAGCGCATGGACGAGTTCGGTAGCAAGGTATTCCTGGTCAACACCGGCTGGACCGGTGGCCCGTACGGCGAAGGCAGCCGTTTCAGCATTCCGACCACCCGCGCCATCATCGCCGCAATCCAGAACGGCGACCTGGACGACGTGGAAACCGAGCACCTGGACGCCCTGAACCTGGACGTTCCCAAGCACGTGCCGGGTGTCGATACCGAACTGCTGAACCCGCGCCAGACCTGGGTCAGCCCGGACTACTACGACGGCAAGGCACAGGAACTGATTGCCCAGTTCGTCGACAACTTCAAGAAGTTTGACGTGGCCGATTCCATCGTCGAGGCCGGCCCGAAGCTGAGCTGAGTTTCGAAGTGAACATGGGGTCAGAAGAAAGCGTTCTTCTGACCCCGACTTCAGGCTTAAGCTCCGGGTTGGCGGAAGAAAAAAGGGGTCAGATGAAGGCTTTCATCTGACCCCGGCTTAAAGTTCCGCCTACGAAAAGCGCCCTGCACATGCACGGCGCTTTTTTTGTGCCCGGAGATCAGGCGTAGAACAGCAAGGGCGCAAAGGCCACCAGCACCAGGGATATACCCATGGCAATCAACGGCAGGATGATCCGCTCGTGGCGCTGGTAGAAGGTACCGGTTTCCTGCTGGGCGGCCGTGACTTCCGCCTCACCCACCACCTGCCGGGTCAGCAGATGGTTCAGGGCGACCGGCGGACTCAGGTAGCCGAGCTCGAAGGCCACCAGGGTGACCATCCAGAAGTGGACGGGGTGAATACCGCTGGCATAGGCAATACCGGCGACGGTGGCGGTCACGAGAATGACGGCGCCGAAGGCATCCATGATCATGCCGAGGATGACCAGGACCACCACCATCAGCAGCATTGCCGACCAGGCACTGTCGAAGGCCTGAGGAAAGCTCTGCATGATGTGGGAACGCTCAATCACACCGCCGATGCTGACCGACAGGCCCAGTAACAACAGCAGGGCACCAATTTCTGCCGTGGTGTCGTTGGTGGCACCCCGGACACTGCGCTCCAGGCCCTGGTGATTGATCTCGCCGGATGCCCTGCCACTGCGGTTTTTCAGGCCGACATGCTCATACAGCAGAATGGCCAGCATGATCACCGGCAGCAGCCTGGGGGCCGAGAACTCATCCATGGTCACATCCAGGGCAAATCGGTAGAACAGAACCACCACCGCAATCACCAGAACATAGGGGATCAATGGTTTCAGAGCCTGGATCATGGCCGGGAACGCCTCCGAGGAAGGGGCGAGATCGAACCGGCTCTGGCGGTTCACCGACAGCGCCGCCAGGGTGAACATCGCGGCCGTCAGCAGGAACACCCAGATACCCCAGCCGAACAACTCATCGGTGGTGACTTCGCGGTTCAGGTAGGCGATGACCACAACCAGCAGGCATGGCCTCAGAACCACACCGAGGGAGCCGGACATGGCGGTCGCGGCCAGGGCCAGTTGCCGCCGGGCCCCGGCGGCACGGAGCTCGCTGTAGATCACAGCGCCGGCGGCGATCACAAAGATCCCCGAGGCACCGGTGTAGGCGGTCGGTACAGCCGCCACCAGGACAGCCACCACCGCCAGCATTTCTGGTGGCATGCGCCAGGGCCGAAACACGTTGAACACCAGGGTGGCCAGGCGGGTCTGCTTGAGCATCATGCCAACCCAGACATACAGCCCGACGTTCAGGAACATGTCCGCCAGCTCCATCATCTTGCCCAGGTAGATGCCAATTCCGGAGGAGTGGCCGATCAGGGCGAAATAGGTTCCGGAGATCAGGCACATGACCGTGTAGAGCGGCACCGCCAGGAACGCCTTGTTCAGACTGCCGCCCTCCTGGAGATTCGCCGGCATCCGGAACAGACGGTAGAGACTGGCCAGGGTCAGGCAGGCAAAGCCGGCAATCCACAGGTTGTGTAATAACAGTTCCTCACCGGAAACCGAGGTCTCGGAGCCAAGACTGGACTGGCGGAAGATGACACTGGAGCCCAGCAACATGGCATTGGCAATGGTTTGCAGGGTGTGGGAAACGGTGTAGTCCAGGCGGGTTTCCATGGCCCGCATGGCAATGTGGTGACGGGTCAGGGTGGCAGTCACCGCGCACAGCATGACCAGGATCACCAGGATGTAGCGCTGCGATTCCAGGCCAATGGCAATGACGTCTGCAACAAACAGCTCTACTGCCCGGTAGGCCTTGACCCCCGGTGTCAGGTTGTCCTTCAGGTTCTGATAATTCTGATGCGCGGTCCTGCAGTCCGCGACCGACCGCTCGATCGACAGGCGCACCTCGGCCGGATCCTTCTCTTCCGCACCGAGCAACGCCGCCATCGGGTCGTCGCTGTCCGGCCCCTGGGCCATCTCGGCCGCAACGGCGGCATCGATATCCCGATGCGGATCGCACTCCGGTGCCACCGGATCCATTCGGAGCTTGTAATAACCACTCCACAGCTGCTCACCGGTCTGCAGCATCCGGTTGTGGATGTCACTGCTGGTGGAGAACAGCACCACCGCCAGCAGCAGCAAGCAGGCCGGCAGCGACGAAAACCACTCCAGTCCGGTACGACGAAAACCAGCCTTGGTCATAACTACCTATCCCCGGGAACCAGTGGTTTACAGCAGATCGTCCAGATCCATGGTTTCAACCGACTCTTGCCGGTCGTCCCAGAAGGTACCGAGCTGACCCAGTGGTGTGCGGTGGCCGGTATTCTCTACCCACATCCGGTCGGAAATAGCCACGATCATGTTGGTGGCCATGGCATCGACGAAACGCCAGTCCTCGTTGGCCGGATCCTGCTCCAGGGAGTCGGCATGCTCGCGGATGACTTCCCGAAGCCTTGGCTCGTCACCCTTGTTCAGGGCCGCGATAGCATGAAACACGTGTGGTAGGCGCACACCCGCGGCCTCACCCTGATCGTCTGCAATCTGAAGTCGCTCGAAGGCATCCTCGCCCTCGGGCTGGGCGCCGGGAATCATCGCCCAGACAGTGGCCCGCAACGCCATGGGTGCGCCCCACCACTTATCGTTGGCGAGGCAACTGGTGCCCCGCTCCACGACAGAACCGATGTTGGCCGGCACCCCGATCGAGGAGGTGGACTGGATCTGGGCATTCAGGGCCTGCAGTCCCGACAGCAGACCGGCGAGGTAGATGAACTCGTCCATGTCATCCTCGAATTCCGGGCACTCGCCGGTCCCGACCTCGCCATAATGGGCATTGTGGTGCTGCCAGGCCCGGAAATAGCGCCGGGAGGCGAGAGCGTAGGCCCGTTTCTGGCGGATCATGGCATCCTCGGCTTCCTCCGCCTCCATTCCGTTCAGGGCCGCCAGGGCATCCAGCTCGTGCTCCCGGGCCTGCTCCTCGGCGCAGCCACCGGAGGAAAGGTACAGCATGACCGCCAGCTGATCCGGTTCGTCAGTGACCCGGCCGAAGGACATCAGCAGCGGCGCAGTGGCCTCGCTCATGGCACAGCCCATGGCCAGATCCTGTGACTGCATCAGGTAAGGCACCGTGTGGTTGCGGGAAAACCCCTGCATGACGTCACCGGTGGTCTTGTACATCATGCGGTCAATCACACCGCAGCCGGTGACCAGGGTCGTGACGGCAAACGTGGCGAGCAGGCCACGGAAGCGGACCCGCAGGGTGCTCGGAGATCGGGAGTAAATGCGGAGATCGCTCATGACTTCTGTACCTTTTTTTACATTCTTGTTCTGATCACGCGGACTCGACACCGGCAGCCGGCGCAAATGTTACGAACTGTAACCGGCGGGCATTATGGCCTGTCAGGGCCGGTTTTTATGAGACGGGGGCCGCAAATGACGCCTTCGGCCAACGCTTTTGTAACAGCCCGGTTTGCACAATCAGCGCCGAGCCACTATAGATTTCTGTCGACAACGACAATAAGAGGACTCTCCCATGCGTAAACCTGAACTCGCTGCCGCCATCGCCGACCGCACCGGTATGACCCGGGAAAAAGCCAACGAAGTCATCGCTGCGTTCACCGACCAGGTATCCTCAGCTGCCGCCCGGGGCGAGGATGTCAGCCTGATCGGCTTCGGGACTTTCAACATTCGCAGCCGTGAGGCCCGCAGCGGCC
This sequence comes from Marinobacter sp., assembly GCF_041690455.1. Classification (GTDB taxonomy): domain Bacteria; phylum Pseudomonadota; class Gammaproteobacteria; order Pseudomonadales; family Oleiphilaceae; genus Marinobacter. The sequence continues at coordinate 9,310 of NZ_JAWLHI010000083.1, read as the reverse complement.
GCAATCCCCAGACCGGGGCTTCCATCCGGATTCCGGCCAGCAAGACGGTCGGGTTCAAGGCGGGCAAGGCCCTCAAGGATGCGGTTCAGTAAGGAGCACCGGGCCCGCACAGCGGGCCCTCGTTCTCAGGAGGCACATTCCGCACGGGCACCATCCACCCGGCACCGGATCGCCTTCATCAGCTTGATGGCACGCTCGTCGTAAACGCCGTCCTCCAGCAGTGACAGGCGCACTTTTCTCAGCATCTTGTCGTATTCGGCGGTATCTTCCTGCGGCAGACTCATCCAGACATCCTCGGGAATACCGGCTTCAGCCTCGGCAATGATCCCGTATGCCTCGTCCAGGCGCTGGATGGCCTGGTCCCGCACCATCTGGCCGGCATCATCCGGGAAGCGATCCCGGTGCATGATCACCTGAAAGTTCATGTAGGCCAGCGCATAGCGAACCACGGCACCGTCCGGATTCACGCCCTTGTAAAGTTCCAGGGGCTGGTACGCCACCGCCGGTGCATAAGCGAGATCGACGCTGCCGTTGTTGAACTTGCCGGCAAAGTTGGCGGAGTTTGAACCCACCACCGAGGCTCCGACGTGCCGCACCATGCGCACCGATGCCTCGTCGTAATCCAGGGTCGCGATCCGCTTGCCCTGCAGTTTCTCGACCGAGTCGATGCTGCGATCCCGGGTGTGCAGGTAAATCGCACCGGCCGGGAACACGCCGGCCACCTCGTAGGGTCCGTTCACCAGGAACGGCCGGGCCTTGGGCTGGCTCAGGGTGTTGTACAGCAGGCGCATCTCCTCTTCGCCCGGCACCGCGCCCATGGCTTCGAGACTGCCGGTGAACTTGTTGAACTCGCGGGCGCGGGTGCCGGTCAGCAGGACGGCATCACATTGGCCGGCCTTGAAGTCCTCGGCCGCCACCTTTTCATCGGTGTAGGCCCGCAGGTCCAGTTTGATACCCCGTTTCAGGGCCACCGGCTGGAAGGTCTTGGTGATGGCGAACAGAGGGCCATTGGCCCCCACCGGATCAAAGACGCAGAAGCTGCGCTCGAGGATCTCCTTGGGGGCCTGTTCCTGGGCCTGTCCAAGGGAAGGGAACAACAGGGATGCGCACAGGGTGGCGGCCACGGCCACCCGCTGCGAGAAGTGTGCTGATTTCACGGGATGACTCCTGATTTATTATTGTCGGGCGCCGGAACGTCCGGGTGCCGGCGTTGCCACGTTGTCCTTGAGCGACCTTAGGTCGACCGCTACAAGAATACGTTGGCACAGGTGCCTGCCATCAAGGTCTTTTCAGCAAGAGGAGGGGTTTCTGTGATGGTGTCGACAGGGGTCACCGGACCCCTGCCGCATTTCCGGGGTCAGGCCTGCAACGCATCCCAGGCCTTGCGACCCTCGACCAGGGTCATCCGGACCACTCCCGGCAGCTCTCGGCCGATGACCGGTGCATGGCGTCCGGCTGAAACCAGGGTGCTGTCGTCAGCGGTCCAGGTCGCCGCCGGATCAAACAGACAAAGGTCGGCCATATCACCTTCGGCCAATCCGGCGCTCCGGCCGATGACCGAAGCCGGCCCGGTGGTCAGGGCCCGCACCAGATCGGTCAACGCAAGCTCATCCCGTTTCACCAGCTCCAGCCCCATGGACAGCACACTTTCGATGGTGGACAGGCCCGGTTCGGTGGCCGCCAGCGGCGCCTGCTTGGCGGCGGAATCGTGGGGCTGGTGCTGGCTGACAATGGCGGCAATGATGCCCTCCCTCACGCCGGTCACCAGGGCTTTCCGGTCGGCTTCCGAGCGCAGTGGCGGGCGCACATGGAAGCGGCTGTCAAAACCGGCGAGGGCATCCTCGGTAAACACCAGCTGGTGCATGGCGACGTCGGCAGTGACCTTGATTCCCCGCTGCTGCGCGTCCGCCAGCATTTCGACACTTCGGGCACAGGACAGCTGGCTCAGATGCAGCCGTACACCGGTCTCCTCCGCCAGTAGCAGCATTTCCATGACCGCGGCGGTCTCCGCCACCTCGGGAATCCCCAGAAGCCCCAGACGGGACGTCACCAGGCCGTCATGGGCATAGCCGTCTGCCGCCAGGGCCTGGTTTTCCGGGCTGAACATCACGGTCAGACCAAAGGTCTGGGCGTAGGCCATACAGCGGCGCAGGATACGGGCATTACGCACGCCCCTGGAGCCGTTACCCACGGCGACGCAGCCGGCATTCCTGAGGCCTGCCATATCGCTGAGCAGGTCGCCCTCCAGCCCGCGGGTAATGGCGCCAATGGGCAACACCCGGATCGGGGAGCGACTGGCGGCCACGTCCCGGATCAGGTGCGTAACCGCGCCGGAATCATTGACCGGCGAGGTTTCCGGCGAGGCGCAAACCGTGGTGAAGCCACCGCGCGCCGCGGCCCGGGTTTCAGAGGCAATATTGCCCTTCTGGCCATTGCCCGGTTCACGCAGGTTGCAGCACAGATCGACAAAGCCCGGGGCAATCACCCACCCGTCGGCGTTGATGGTGTCATCCACATCGGCCGTGCGCGCCTGGTTGCCGGTGGCGGCAATCCGGCCATCGCGGATCAGCAGGGCGTCGTTCTCGGTTTCCCGGCCCTGGCCATCGATCAGACGACCACCGGTAATCAGCAGCGGCGAGGATTGGTTACTGGTATGACTCATGCCTTTGCCCTCTCTGCCTTCTGCTGACGTTCTGCCACCTGGCCACCCATGGCCATGGACATGACCGCCATCCGGATGGCGATACCGTTGGTGACCTGATTGAGAATCACCGACTGGGGTCCGTCCGCCACCGCCGATTCAATCTCCACGCCCCGGTTGATCGGCCCCGGATGCATCACGATGCATTCCGGATGGGCCAGGGCCAGCTTCTCGCGGTTGAGACCATACAACCGGTAGAACTCCCGCTCACTGGGCAACAGGGCCCCTTCCATGCGCTCCTTCTGGAGCCGCAGCATGATCACCACATCCAGGTCTTTCATGCCTTTTTCCATGTCGTATTCGACTTTACAGCCGAGGCTCTCCACGTCCTTGGGCAACAGGGTTCCCGGGGCAATCACCCGGACTTCTTCCGCCCCGAGCACATTCAGCGCCCGGATCTGGGAACGGGCCACACGGGAGTGCAGGACATCACCCACAATGGCGACCTTAAGGCCGTCAAACCGCTGCTTGTGCTGGCGAATGGTGAGCATGTCCAGCATCGCCTGGGTGGGGTGGGCATGGCGGCCGTCGCCGGCATTGATGATGGCAACTCCCGGCGTCACGCTCTCGGCGATGAAATGCGGAGCCCCGCTCTGGGAGTGGCGCACCACAAACATGTCGCTGGCCATGGCCTCAAGGTTGAGCAGAGTGTCGGACAGGGATTCGCCCTTGGAGGTGGCGGAGGTGCTGATATCAAGGTTCAGCACGTCTGCGGACAGGCGCTTGGCGGCAAGTTCGAAGGTGCTTCGGGTACGAGTACTGGACTCGAAGAACAGGTTGACCACCGTACGCCCGCGCAGCAGCGGCACCTTCTTGATGGTCCGCTCACCCACTTCGATGAACGAGTCAGCGGTATCCAGGATATCGGTGAGCAATTCACGGTCGAGGCCGTCGAGGGTGAGGAAATGCCGCAACTGACCATCCCGGGTCAGCTGCAAGTGGTGCGGGGAAGGGTCGTGTGCGGTCATGGGTCGCCTGTTTGCTGTGTTGCCGTATGGAATCGCTGGTTACTGCCCGGTTTCCTGTAGTTCGATGCGCAGGGGGTCGGGGCCCCGCAGCTTGACCCGCTGATGGGCATCCAGGTTCAGGACCCGTCCGGCCACATCCGGCTGGATCGGCAGTTCCCGGGCGCCGAGGTCAATCAGGGTGGCCAATATGATACTGGCTGGACGACCGTAGTCGAAAATTTCGTTCATGGCGGCGCGGATAGTCCGGCCACTCATGATGACGTCGTCGATGAGGATGATGTCCCGGCCCTCGGTGTCGAACGGCAGGCTGGAGGGCTTTACCTTCGGATTCAGGCCGATGCGGCTGAAGTCGTCCCGGTAGAACGAGATATCCAGCTCCCCGAATGCCTGATCGATGCCGAGGCGCTTGCTGAGTACATCCGCCAGCCAGACGCCGCCGGTCCGGATACCGATTACCGCCGGCTCGGTCACATTGCGCTCCTCCAGAATCCGGCGCAATCCCGTTTCCAGCTCATCGAGCAGCTGGTTGATATCAAGCTGTGCGGTCATCAGGTCCTCACTGTGTTTCAGGTCAGCCGGAAATCTCAGCCGGCGCTATTATCCTGTTCCCGGAACCAGGTTTCCAGGATCAGTACCGCGGCGCGGTCGTCGACACCATGGCGGCCGAAATCGCGGCTGCCACCGCGGGCCATGACGTCACCCTTGGCCTCGAAACTGGTAAGACGTTCGTCCACCATTTCCACCGGGTAATGGAAACGGCCGTGAATACGGTTGCCGAACTTGCGGGCCCGGGCACACATCTCGTTCTCGGAGTCGTCCATGTTCAGGGGCAGCCCCACCAGCACCAGGTCCGGCCGCCACTCCTCCAGCAGTTTTTCCACCACCGACCAATCCGGGATACCGTCCCGGGCGGGAATCATCCCCAGCGGCTCGCCGGTACCCAGCAGTTCCTGCCCCGAGGCCACGCCGATCCGACGGGTACCGAAATCGAACGCCATCACCCGGCGATTGCCCGCCTCAGGCATGACCACCGAACTCGGTCAGCTGGTTCAGATCGATGCCGATCAGCTCGAGTACCGCCTGGTAACGATCCCGGGCCGGGGTCCGGAACAGGATATCGGTACTGGCCGGACAGGTCAGCCAGGAGTTACTGCCCAGTTCCTCCTCCAGCTGACCCTCGCCCCAGCCGGAGTACCCCAGGGCCACCAGGAACTCTTCCGGGCCATCGCCACGGCCGATGCCGGCCAGAATATCCCGGGAGGTGGTCAGCAGAACGTCCTCGGCCACCTGGGCGGTGTTCTGCCAGTTGGTACCGGGACTGTGCAGTACGAAACCCCGCTCGGGCTGGACCGGGCCACCACTGTAGACCGGGAGATCCAGCTCGGAGCCGTGCATGTCCAGCTGTTCCAGGATCTCACCGAGGTGGATGTCCAGCGGCTGATTGATCATCAGTCCGAGGGCACCCTCGTCGGAATGCTCGCAGATGTAGATCACACCTCCGTGGAAACGGGGGTCGGCCAGCCAGGGCGAAGCCACGAGAAAGTGGTGCTGCAGACTGTTGGGAGATTTCCTGGTTGCTGTCATCCGGATGTCAGCCCCCGTCGTTGGAAAGACCAGGTTCGTATGATTTCCAGCTCATCCACTTGCTCGCGCATGTCTTCCGGGAACGGGGCGAACGGGGATGCCATGCGCACGATGCGGATGGCGGCGTCGTCCAGTACCCGGCTGCCCGAGGATTGCAGGATAGCCACTTCCTTGATTGTGCCATCTTTCTTGAGTGATACCAGCATCCGGAGCGTGCCGTAGATACCCGCTCTCCGGGCTTCGGTCGGGTAATTGATATTACCAACGCGGGTGACCTTGCTGATCCAGTTCTGGACATACCAGGCGTTGGTGGATTTCAGGGTCGAGGCAGACGTGACCCGCATGACCCGGGGCTTGCGGGCGTAGGCCTGTTGCTGGGCGTCAAACCTTGCTTCGAGGCTGGCGATTTCCAGGCTGCGCTCCATCAGACTCTTCTTTTTCTCCACCGGCTGCGGTTCCGGCTCGGCTTTCTCTTCCGGTTCGGCCACCTTGCGACGGGAGGGCGCGGTGGTCTGCACCACCGTCTGTTCCTGCTGCTTCACCGGTTCCGGCCGGGATGGCGGCTCGGGCTGTACCTGTGCCGGCTCCGGCTGGCTGACCTCGGCCGGCTGGGGTGTGGTCATTTCCCGGGGTTCGTCTTCGGTGCCACTGCCCTGCTGATTGGTCTGGGCCAGGAAATCGGCCTTCTCCGGGGCCTTCTCGTCTTCAAACTGGGACAGGGTGATTTCCATGGTCTGGGCCGACGAGCGCGGAGGCTCCGGCGCGAAGGTAATACCCAGCACGATAATCGCGTGCACGGCCAACGCCATGAACAGGGTGAAGGAAAACCGGTCAAAATCGCTTACCTGAACTGCCATTCCTGTACCTGATCCTGTCGTTGGTCCTGCACTGCTCGCCCCGTAATGTCGGTTACGCCTGCTTCAGGCGCTTTTCAATGGCATCCATCAGCATGCCGCCGATATCGATGCCGTAGGCCGCATCCAGTTCCCGGATGCAGGTGGGGCTGGTTACATTGATTTCCGTCAGATAATCGCCGATCACGTCGAGGCCGACAAACATCAGGCCCTTCTCCTTGATCGCAGGAGCGACGCGGGCACAGATTTCCCGGTCACGGTCGGTCAACTCCCGGCCCTCGCCCCGGCCACCGGCCGCGAGGTTGCCGCGATTCTCGCCCTGGGACGGAATCCGCGCAAGGGCATAGGGCACCGGCTCGCCCTCGATGAGCAGGATCCGTTTGTCACCATCGACAATCTCGGGAATGAATTTCTGGGCCATGGCCTGGTGGGTGCCATAGTTGGTCAGGGTCTCGATGATGACGCCCAGGTTGAAATCGTTCTCCCGCACCCGGAAGATCGAGTGACCACCCATGCCGTCAACCGGCTTCATGATGATATCACCATGCTCGGCATAGAACTCGCGGAACCGGTGCGCCGAACGGCTGACCAGCAACGGCGGAGTAAGATCCTCGAACTGGGTGGCGAACAGCTTCTCGTTACAGTCCCGCAGCGTGGCGGCCGGGTTCACCACCAGGGCGCCCTGCAGTTCCGCCGATTCCAGGATGTAGGTGGCCATCAGGAACTCACGGTCAACCGGCGGATCCTTGCGCATCAGGATCACATCCAGATCGCCCAGGGCCCGGTCCTGGCTGCCGCCGAAGCTGAACCAGTTCTCCGGGTCCATATGGACAGTCAGATCCCGGGTGTGGGCCATCGCCCGGCCACCGTCGAGGTACATGTCCGGCAGTTCCATGTATTCGATCTCCCAGCCCCGCTTCTGCGCGGCCAGCAACATGGCGAGCGAACTGTCTTTCTTGAACGTGATGTTTTCGATGGGATCCATCACAATCCCGAGTCGGACTGTCATAGTGTCTCTTGAGCTCCTGGGAAGTAAAAACACGAACCGGTCAGCAGAGCACACCGGGCGTTAAATGCTATCCTGAGACGTCAGATGGTATTGTACCCGAGCCGCGAATGCATCCGGAGATATCCTCAGGAGATACGTGACTGTGCGGGCAGAAGTACATTTAGTCACAAACTAATACTTTTTATATGGCCATCGATATTCTATAACTGAGCGGGATTTATAGAAGAACCTTGAGGTTTGTGTTAAAACCCCCGTTCCAAAATAAAGATAGTCGCTGAGCGCAAGGCAGTTGGACAATGGATGACAACTTCGAGAATCTGAAGATTATGGTGATCGACGACAGCAAAACGATTCGTCGCACCGCAGAAACCCTCCTCAAGAAGGTCGGCTGTGAGGTCATCACCGCGACTGACGGCTTTGACGCTCTGGCCAAGATTGCCGATTCCCAGCCGGACATCATTTTCGTCGACATCATGATGCCGCGCCTGGATGGCTACCAGACCTGCGCACTGATCAAGAACAATTCCTCTTTCAAAAAGACGCCGGTTATCATGCTCTCCAGCAAGGACGGACTGTTCGATAAAGCGAAAGGTCGCATCGTAGGCTCTGACCAGTATCTGACCAAACCGTTCAGCAAGGACGAGCTACTCAACACCATCCGCCAGTACGTACCACAGGCGGAACAGTAAACCTGCTGAAATCAAGAACCATCGAGGAAACCATGGCCCGCATTCTGATTGTTGATGACTCCCCCACCGAGGTGAAGAAGATTTCCACCATCCTGGAAAAGCACAAGCACGAAGTCCTGACCGCCGATAACGGCGCGGATGGTGTTGCCAAGGCCCGCGCCGAAACGCCGGATCTGGTCCTGATGGACGTAGTCATGCCCGGCCTGAACGGCTTCCAGGCGACCCGCCAGCTGACCCGTGCACCGGAGACTGCCTCCATTCCGGTTGTCATCGTCACCACCAAGGACCAGGAAACCGACCGCGTATGGGGCACCCGTCAGGGCGCCAAGGGTTACCTGGTAAAGCCGGTGAACGAAGACGACCTGATCAAGACCATCAACAGCCTGATCGCCTGACCCTCACAACCTTGGAGTACGCATGTCCGCCCAGGCCGCCCCATTTGCCGTTCTGACGTATATCGCCCAGCGCAGCCGGTCCATGGCCGCCGGCCTGCCGGAGCAACAGGAAGCCGTTGAGCTGTGGAACGGCATCGGCTTCGTGTTATCGGGTGAGCACTATGTGGCCCCCATGGGTGAAGTGACAGAAATTCTCCACGTTCCCCGCTTCACCCATATTCCGGGTGTGCGGCCATTCTTGCTGGGCGCCGCCAACGTGCGCGGCCGCCTGCTCCCCCTGGTCGATCTCGCCAGCTTCTTCGACATCCCCCGCTCCTCGCGCAGCCAGCGTGACCGGCGGGTTCTGGTCGTGGAGCAGGGGGATGTGTTCAGCGGGCTGGTCGTGGACAGCGTCCTGGGGATGCAGTATTTCGCAACCGACAGTTTCCGGGAGGCACCGCAAGGGGTCCCCGAAAGCGTTCGTCCGTTTGTTACAGGCGGCTACGAACGTAACGAGGAAGTCTGGAGAGTGTTCTCCGCTGCCGATCTGGTGGCCGACGAGCGCTTCCTGGACGTTGCACAGTGGTAAGGGTGGTGACACTGGCAGGAACATCACCCTGACCGCCTGAAATCCGCTAAAACAGACTTGCCAACATTTTGAAGAGGCCGGGAGCCAGAACATGAAAAACAGAGCCGGAAGATTGGGTATGGGACAGGGAGGCAACAAGCTCGTTGCCGGCCTGATCGCCGCACTGATCGCACTTACCGTCCTGCTCGTTGCCGTGCTGTTCATCATCAACCGTGACAGCCAGAACGATCAGCGATACATCGCCCAAACTGCGGAACTGCGGGTACTCTCGCAGGCCATTGCGAAGAACGCGACCGAGGCCGCCGGCGGTACCGCCGAGGCGTTCAACCAGTTGCGCCGCTCCCGTGATGACTTCCAGCAGCTCTGGACCAACATTACCGAAGGCAACCCGGAAACCGGCCTGCCTCCCAGTGAACTGGCACAGCAAAGCGGTGTTCAGCAGAACTGGAACATCGTTCGGGAAAATGCCGACAGCATCCTCTCCACCCAGGATGCGGTACTGGGCCTGCACGAGGTTGCCCGGACCCTGAACGAAACCATCC
>NZ_JAWLHI010000082.1:0-15702 GCF_041690455.1 Marinobacter sp. | reverse complement strand
AAAGGTCATAGGTTCGAATCCTATCGGGCGCGCCATTATTTTCAAAGGCTTGCGTGAAAACGCAGGCCTTTTTTATTTGGCTGTGTCCAAATTGTGTCCACTGTGTGTCCGTACAAATTCGGAAGGAAATTGGGGCGATCGCAGTCTGACCTTTGCACTGAACGAAACCACCGCGCCTCCGGAAAAGAAGATTCATTGAGGTCGCTACGGTCGCAAAGCGAACGTTCAGATTTTTGGAAATGCTAGCAGTGAACGGTGCCCTCGCTGCCATCGACGTCAAACCAGATCAGGCGATGGCCGAGGAGCAAAAAGCCGCTCGACCAAAGCGGCAACCCCAAAAGACCCCGCCGCCGGACTTCCTAGAATCTAGATCCACCACGAACCGGACAATCCCCAGTGCTGACCCAGCCACCGATGTTGCGTCAGCGTGTCAATATTCTAGGCCGTCATCCCAGACTGTAGAACCAAATGGGGCTTTTCCCGGCTTGGCAATGCCTCACTCGTCCTCACCGTTCAGGGATTGAAGAGCATCGGCAAGGGCGCGGACGCGCTGATTGGTTTGGTCAACCAGACGACGTATCTCAGAGGCAGATTCACCAGAGCGTTTCGCCAACTGCCGAACCTCGTCCGCGACAACCGCAAAACCGCGCCCAGCGTCGCCTGCCCGTGCAGCTTCGATCGCCGCATTGAGAGCCAGCAGGTTCGTTTGTTCGGCGATGCCATTGATAACTCCAATTATCTGCTGAATCTCGCTGCTGGAGGCCTCTACCTTGTCCATTTCTAGTTCCGTGACCTCAACGGCTTTGGCGCGGCTAGTCACGTCGATGCCGTAGGACACGAGATATTTGATTTTGCCTTCCGAATTGAATATCGGAGCGACGACCGTATCGAAGCGTTTCTGTTCTCTGTTCGCGCCTTTAAAGACCAGTAAATTCTTTACCTGTTCTCCATTCAAAACTCTGGCGAAATCCTCCTCGCCAAGCATCACTTTCAGATTGTTTGAACGGATTTCAGCGTTATTCGGATCCTCAGATCCAAGATGCGTGAGCATATAGCTATTGAAAGATTCCGGTTCTCCTGTAAGGCTCCATTGCATGATGCCGTTACTGACGCTGATAGCCTCAAACCGTCTTTCCGCTTCCAAGGCCCTTTGTTTTGACTCTGTTATGTCGGCCTGAATAGAGATGAAACTTGATAGCTTGCCCTCGTCATCGAAGACAGGGTTTATTGACACTGAAATCCAGTAAGCCTCGCCATGCTTGTTATAGTTCAGCAGCTCATCGTAAAAGGGTTCGCGATTTTTGAGTCTCTGGGAGATCTTTTCAACTGTTTCCGGGTTTGTGCCTGGGCCTTGCAACAACTCGCCCGGTTTCCTTCCCCGCATCTCCTCCGGCGAATAACCGGTTAGTTTTTCGAAGCCCTGGTTTACGTATCTTGTCCGGCCTGCAGCATCAGTTATGATGACAGCGTTATCCGTTTCATCAGCAACCATCGACAGCATTTTGAACTCTTCACGACGCTCAACCTCCTCGGTCACGTCTTTTACAAAAGCTGTGTACTGAATCTCTCCTTCAGGAAGCCGGATTTTCGAGATGGCAAAGCTGCCCCATCGGTGCTCACCATTTTTACGTACTACCGGGACCTCACGAGTAGAACCGACGATCTTGTTCTCGCCCGTTTCGCGGTTGCGGTTCACAAAACTATCATGGTTGCTGCGATACTCTTCGGGCACCAGCATTTTCACGTTTTTACCAAGCATCTCCTGACGGCTGTAACCCCAGAGTTTCTCCGCGGATGCATTGGCAAATGTGATCAGGTTATCACCATCGATCGTCACTACTGCGTCAAGCGCTTGTTCAAGCGTTTGATTAACAATTTCCTGGGCTCTCTTTTGAGCGGAGATGTCATGGACAAAGGCTGTGTATGTTGACTTACCCCGGTGCAGTACATGGGTTAAAGCGATATTTACCCAGGCTTTGCTCCCGTCCTTGCACTCCATCAGAACATCCCGCGAAGTGCCAACAATCCGGTTTTGGCCCGTTGAGCGATGATGCTCTATGAAACCATCATGCTTGCTTCTGATTTCTGCAGGCACCAGCATTTTTACGTTTCGCCCGAGGACCTCGCTCCTCTGAAACCCCCAAAGCTGCTCCGCCGCATCATTGAAATATATGACCCGGTTCTGCGCATCGATACTTACAACCGCGTGTATGGACTGATCCAGCGTTTTCTTGTAACGGCCATCAACGACCAAATCATTTAACATCTTGAAATCCCGAATTCGCGGTGAAGCTCATCACCAAATTTAAATCGCAATCGTAAAGTCTCGGTCCAATTTAACGGCTTTTGCTACAAAACCTTGAGCGCTTGCCTGCATCGCATCAGACAATGTCCGATAGGGCCAAGGGTAAACGCTCAAGTGCACGGGCCTCCATCGGCCTTGCCAGCAGAAAACCCTGTACGGCATCACAGCCCAACTCAGTTAGCGTTTTCAGCTGTACAGCATTCTCCACACCTTCGGCAATCACTCGCAGATTCAAGGATTTGGCGAGCGCAATGATACTGCGGCAGACAATATCGCCATCCACGGATTCGCCAAGCTGGTTGACAAAGCTTTTGTCGACTTTCAATGCGTCAAGCGGGAGTTGATGAAGTTGGCTCAGATTTGAAAAACCTGTGCCGAAGTCGTCGATATGGAAGGTGATCCCCAGTTTTTTCAAAGCCATCATGTTCTGCTTTGCTTGTTCAATGTCCTCTACGAGGCTGCTCTCCGTAATCTCAAACACGACTGAATCGCCAGAGAGGTTATGCCACCTCAAGGCACGTTCTACCCACTCAGGGAACGCCGGTTTAAGAAGATCCTGGGCAGAGAGATTAATCGCCACCGCAATGTTTTCTGTTTTCAGATACTGCCTGAGCTCCGGAACCTGTTGCCATGCCCGCTCCATCACCCAAGAAGTTATTTCATGAATCAGGCCCGTTTTCTCGGCGACTGGAATGAATTCGTCTGGCCCGATGCGCCCAAGCGATGGATCGTGCCAGCGCAACAGGGCTTCCACGCCGCAGATCTTTCCATCGGCAAGACAGTATTTCGGCTGATAGCAGAGGGTCAGAGACTCGTTGCGGGTTGCTTCTCTGAGTCTAGTCTCAATGTCTACCGAACGTTGATGTAGCGCAGCAGTTTCGGAACAGTAGAACGAAACAGTGCCGGGCAACGCCCGCTTCGGCCTGGCCAGATCTGACTTGATCAGCAACTGTTCTGGATTTTCACCATCGCCAGGATAAAGGCTGATGCCCACGGTCGGGATAATGCTTCTCCCGTCCAGAGTGAAAGGCTGTGAGAAAGCAACTTGAAGTTCCTGAAGGTATCTTTGGTGCTGCAGGTTATCGGTAGATTCAGTTTCCGGGTTTGTAATGGCTATCAGCGCGCAATAGCGACCATCGCCCAAATCGCCCGAAACACTCGCATTATCGAATAGACTGCGGATGTGGTCTGCAATCTCGCGATTCAGTAACGTTTGTTCTTCCAGAGACAGGTCAAGCGCGGAGATCGCGTAATTGTTGATTCTCACGACGACCATCGCAGCCTGCTGAATACTGCTCATCAGGGCACGGCTTTGCTCCAGAAAGAGCCGCCTGCCGGGGAGCTCAGAGCACGGGTCGAACAGCGTTTGCTGGAACAGTTGATTGCGCCAGCTTTCGAGGCGTGTGCCCTCATTCAGCTCCCTTTCAACAAGCTGGGCAAATTGAAGCAAAAAGTCCAGTTCCTGATCGGAGAATTCTCTGGGCTTAGTATCCAAGATGCAAAGCGTTCCAACGGCATAACCGCTCGTACTTCGCAACACTGCGCCGGCATAAAAACGCATCCCCTGATCCTTCACGAACGGGTTATCGTGAAATCTTGGGTCGCGCGATAAGTCATTTACTACAAGAAATCGTTTTTCCTCAATCGCATAATGGCACACCGCGATATTTCTGGAGGTCTCGCAGGCGTCCATGCCAACCCTTGACTTAAACCACTGGCGATTCTGATCGACAAGGCTCACCAACGCTGTTGGAGCTTTGAAAAAAGCTGATGCCAGGCGAGTTATACGGTCGAACCGGTCCTCGTCAGGCGTGTCAAGAATGTCCAGGCTTTGAAGTTCAAAGAGTCTTCGACTCTCGATTTCCGACAATTCTTGCGAGGTGTGTCCCCTATGCATAAGACTGTTTTCCTGGAAAGCCCTGGACCTAACAATTGGTTATATCGATATGATATTGCTCAGCGTTATTATGTTACTTCCCAAGCTTGAATTTTGATCACTCAAAAATGACCTGCGACAACATTTAACAATTTCCCAGAAGTGGTTTTCCGGGCTTGCCTACGAAGTTGTCGGGTTGGCGATGGTTCCTGAACTTAATCAGTTTAGGTCGGCATAGGAGCATTCACGCCCCAGTCGCCGATGAAGGTGAGAACTGATAAACATGCATCCTTACTAACAAAACATTGGTAAGGTCGCAAAGCGAACATTCAGACGGATAGGCAACGACTCTCCTTCGGCGAAATTCAGCCTCTTTTAAGGAATGTCCGCAGCAATGGGGTAGAACCCAAGCGAAAATTCAGGCGGATAAACCAACACTCACCTTTGGAGAAATTCAGCTTTGGATTTCCCCCAATTCCCGAACCTGAAGCCACCCAGGTTTCATATCAAACTACGATCCATGCCCTGGGTCAGGCGTTCCTCTATTTGCCTGACGAAATGGCGCTTCACTCGCGTCCAAACTGTCTGGACAATGAACTTTGCAACTTGCCCCGTAACAAACTCGTAACAGGCCTGAAGTACACTCTGGTATATACCAAAGGAGTGCTGCATGCTTGCAATTTTCGACCTGGACGAAACCCTGATTCGGGGCGACAGTTCTCAATTGTTCACCGAATTCCTCCGCGCTGAAGCTATAGATGCCGCCCCCGAGTCTGAGGCAAGGAATCGCGCGTTCATGAGTGCCTATACCAACGGCGACCTGGATCTCCAGGAATACATGGAATACAGCCTTGCACCTATTCAGGGTTGGCAGCGGGACCAGGTGGAGGCGCTGATTGATCGATTCGTAAAGGAGGTGATCCCTCCACGCGTGCTTCCAACAGGCCGGGAGCGCGTAGCCTGGCACAAAGCCCAAGGGCACGATCTGCTCATTATCTCGGCAACGGGAGAGCATCTGGTCTCGCCCATCGCCCGACACCTCGGCGTTGATGACGACATCGGCGTACAGGTGGAATGGCAGGACGACAACCTCAAAGGCACCATCGGAACCCGGCGCCCATTCAGGGATGGCAAAGTGACTGCCTTCAAGGAGTGGATCTCGACGCGCAACGACGTCCCTGAGAAGGTCTGGTTCTACTCAGACTCCCATAACGACCTTCCCCTTTTGAGATCTGTGGACTATCCCGTTGCCGTGAATCCGGATCCGATTCTGGAGCGCTACGCAAGGCGAAAAGGCTGGCGTGTGCTCATTGATGAGGTGGTACAGGCATGACCCTTCGTTACCTCAATCTAGCAAAAGCGACGCTTTGCCTCTCCCAAACGGAATCAAGGCGAACCATCACCCCAGAACCACCAGCAGCAATCCCGCAAGAATGGTCAGCACGCCGAATAATTTGGGCGCGTGCAGAGGTTCTTCAAGGAAATACCAGCCCAGTGCAACGCCGATAGGAATGCTGACTTGCCTGAAGGCTACCACGTAGCTGACGTCATCCGCATAGGCCATGGCCCACACAACCAGTACGTAGGTGCCGAGGATCAATACTCCCGCTGCCATGGTGCTGCGCCAGTTCGAGACCAGTTCCGTTAAAAGCCGTCGTTCGGTTGCCTGCAGGATCAGGCCAAGACTGAGCCATATCAGGGCCGACCAAGCCTGGAGGATGACAAAAACAAACGCCACCTCCCCATCCAACGCGATACCATCAAGTAGGTCTCGCATCTGATCCGTGGCGTTGTCGTCGACGAGCGAGTATCCGGCGGTGCTGGCAGCAGCGAGAAGGGCGAACAGGGTGGCGAGGTTGCGGTAGTTAGTTAGACGGAAATCCCGGAACCGGTGCATAGGCAAGATGATGCACCCCGCCACAATCAGAATAATACCGGCGACGGCGGCGGCGGTAATGGTTTCGGCCGTGCCCAGGAACAGAGTGCCGACCAACAGGATCAACAGGGGCGATGAGCGCGCCAGGGGGTACACCACCGACAGTTCGCCATGGCGGTAGGCCGCAGCCAAAAAGCTGAGATAGGTTGCCTGGAAAAAACCGGTGGCAACCACCAAACACCAGATACCCGAATCCAGTTCATGCAACAACGGGCGGTAGTACACCAGTACCGGCAGGGTCAGGAGTGCACCCCACAGGGTGCTGTACCAGAAGAACGCGCCGCTGGGGCTCACCTTCTTGCCAAACAGGTTCCAGCCGGCGTGGGCAAGGGCGGACACCAGAACAATAACAATCGCCGTAATGGTCATGGGGTTTGAGGCTGCTGACTCATTCCGTGCCCTGCCGCCACGCCCGGGTAGAACGGTCCACCCAGAACCGCAGTACCCCCTGGATGAGTTTCGCCACTGCACAGGTTGCCGTGATCAGGATGGCCATGGCCGCCGCCGGGGCGATATCACCGGCCTCGTCCATGTTCAGCACAGCCACCGAGGCCAATTGGGAGTCGTGGCCGTAAAGGAATACAACTGCTGAGACTGTGGTCATGGCATTCACAAACAGGTACAGGGCGACATCCAGGATGGCTGGCAGGCACAGGGGCAGCGTGACCGTGAACAGCACCCGCCATCGGGAAGCATTGAGCGACTCCCCCACCGCCTCGAACTCCTGGTCTAGTTGCTTCAGCGCCGTGACTGCCGTGAGGTGGGAAACCGCGTAGAAGTGCGTGACAGTGCAGAGAATCAGGATGAACAGGGTCCCGTAAATGCCGTTGATCGGGTTGTCCGGGTGGTTGAAGAAAAAGATGTAGGACAGCCCCAGCACAAGGCCGGGAACCGCCAGCGGCAGCAGCGAAAGAAACTGGAATACCCCGGTCAGCAGCCTCGACTGTGGTGTGCGTTCCATCAGCCAGGCGTTGAAGAAGACCAGTACAGTTCCGAGTACCATGGTGCCCAGCGCCATCTGCAGGCTGTTGGTGTAAGCCCCCCAACCACCGCCATCCATACGGCCGAATTGGTAGTTATTTAGGCTAAGGTCGAGGTTGTAGGGCCAGAAGGTAACGAATGATGCGTAGATAGCCATGCCGATGATGGCGAAAATGAACATCACGGTCGGTGTCAGCATCAGTGCTCCCAGGGCGTCCCGCTTGCGATCCTGGCGGGGCTTGTAGGGCACGGATCTGGCCGTAAAGCTTGCGGATTGTTTGCGCTGCACATAGCGGTCGGCGATGAAGGCCAGCATGGCCGGCAACAGCAACAGCACGCTGACCACCGCGCCCATCTCGAATTTCTGCTGCCCGATCACCTGCTTGTAGATGTCCGTGGCGAGGACATCGAACTGTCCACCAATCACCTTGGGCACGCCGAAATCCGTAATCACCAGCGTAAACACGACGAACCCCGCGCTCACTAGCCCATAGCGGGCACCGGGCACCGTTACAGTCCAGAAGGTGCGCCATGGGCTGGCTTTCAAGGCGGTAGCTGCTTCGTAATGGCGCCCATCGGCGTTGTCCATCGCCGTCAGCAAGATCATCAGGGCGTGGGGAAAGGTCCAGAAGCAGGAGCCCATGATAATGCCAATCGGCCCATAGATTTCAGCGCCGAACAGCCAACTTTTTAGTACGCCCTGATTGCCGAACAGGTACACCAGGCTGATCGCCGGCAACAGCGACGGCGCCAGGATCGGTAACACCAGGACACCACGAACCCAGCCGGTGAATGGCAAGCGCGTGCGGGTCAGTGCCCAGGCCGCCATGAAGGCCAGCGAAACTACAATCACAGTGCTGAGCCCGGCCACCCAGAGGGAATTGAAGAATGCAGATTCGATACCGCCGGAACTCAGGTAGTGGGCAAAGTTTTCCAGCCCGACAAATTCACCGGCCTTGTTCTCGACACTTTTCGAAAGCAGTGTGTAGAGGGGTGCGAGCACCAGCAGGGTCAGAACCAGACAACCGGTTACCAGCAACACTGCAAACACCCAACGGCCGGCGAGCCTCCGGCGTAATTCCGCCAGGGTCGGCCAATTGCGTGTGGTCGATGTCGAAAGCGTGGGAGTATCAATCATGGAAAACTTACCGGGGTCGGACTCAGACATTCGGAACTCCGCAGCCCGTCACGCAGCGAAGCAGTGCAGGGCGTCGGAAGGCAAATTGAGGCAGATACATCCGCCAACGCGCAGATCAAGCCGACGCGCGGAACGTGGGTCCACATCCACCACCAGGTCCAGCTCAATGTCCCTCAGGCGAATGTGTGTCCGGATGAAGGCGCCCAGATAATCCAGGGCCTGAACCTCCCCTTCCCATTCGCCATCCCCCTTGGGTAAGAGGTGAACATCTTCTGGCCGGATGGCCAGCTGGATACAACCCTCGGCTGTGGGCAATGGCCGGACCAGTTCCAGCTCGCGGTTTCCGACCTTCACGCGCTGCCCATTCAGAGGAGCGCTGTCGATAAAATTCATGGCACCAATAAAAGAGGCCACAAAGGCGGACGCAGGTTGCTGGTATATGTCCAGTGGCGTACCGACCTGCTCAATCACGCCATTGTTCATAACCACCACCCGGTCGGCCATCGCCAGGGCTTCTTCCTGATCGTGGGTTACCATGATGGTAGTGACACCCAGTTGCTTCTGGAGGCTACGGATTTCACTGCGCAGGTGATGTCGCACTTTGGCATCCAGCGCCGACAATGGCTCATCAAGTAGCAGCAGGCCTGGCGACGGCGCCAGGGCGCGTGCCAGGGCAACCCGTTGCTGTTGGCCACCGGATAACTGCGCGGGGTATTTGCTGGCCTGGTCTTCAAGCCCGACAAGAGCCAGTAGTTCATCGACCCGGCTGCGGACTTGGGCCCTCGGCATGCCGATACTGCGTAATCCGTAGGCGATGTTGTCGGTGACCGTCATGTTCGGAAACAGGGCGTAGGACTGGAACACAATGCCAAAGTCACGCTCCCGGGGCGGCTTCAGGGAGATGTCCGTCTCGCCCTGGTGGAGCAGCCCTCCACTCTGGTGCTCAAGCCCCGCAATGATGCGAAGCAGGGTGGTCTTTCCACATCCGGATGGCCCGAGGAAACACACCAGCTCACCCGGTTCAATGGTGAGATTGATATCCTTCAGCGCGCAAAAATCGCCAAAGAACTTGTTGACGCCCTGGATTTCCAGGCGGCTTCCCTGGGTTTTCTGGTTCATGGTACCCCCTGCTCTTGAATAATCTGGCGCGGCGCCCGAAACCGGGCACCGCCTTGGCTTACCGGGCTAGCGCCCGACCCGCCAACTCACTTTGCTTCGGATTTGCCGTCGTAACGACGCGCCCATTCAGCCAGGATGGCCTCACGGTTACTGGCCGCCCAACCAAAGTCGTTGTTGATGATCAGCTCGTCCGCGTTTTCCGGAAAATACTTTACCGGCTGTGCCACACCCGGCATGCCCACGATGGCGTAGCCTTCGTTGTACATTTCCATGGCCTTGCGGGTGATGGACCAGTCAACCAGCGTTTGGGCGGCTTCCATCTTGTCCGTCCCGTCGACAATCGCAGTCGCTTCCACTTCCCAACCCAGGCCTTCTTCAGGAAACACCAGTTCAAGCGGCGCGCCCTGTTCCTTTAGGCGGGCACCACGGAAAGCGAAGGAAACGCCTATAGTGGTCTCTCCGGAAGCCGCCATCTTGCAAGGCTTGGAACCGGAGTGGGTGTAACGGCTGATGTTCTGGTGCAGCCCGTCCATGAACTCCCAGCCTTTGTCCTCACCCATCATCTGAAGCCATGCAGAGACGTCCAGGAAGCCGGTACCGGAGGAATTCGGGTTCGGCATAACCACATGGCCCTCGTATACCGGCTTGGTCAGATCATCCCAGCTGGAGGGCATTGGCAGGTTGTTTTTTTCAGCTTCGATGGTGTTCACACAGATGGCGGCCATCCACGCATCCATACCCACCCAGGAAGGTGTTTCATCGCGGTCGCGAAATTTCGGAGACAATTTTTCCAGCCCTTCCGGCGCATAGGGAACCAACATACCTTCATTTTTCAGCAGCAGCAGGCTGGTGCCTGCCAGTCCCCAGACCACATCCGCCTGGGAGTTCTGCTTTTCTGCCAGCAGGCGCGCGGTGACAACGCCGGTGGAATCGCGAACCCAGTTGATCTTGATGTCCGGATGGTCTTCGTTGAAGCGCTCGGCGTATTTTTGGAGGTCCTCTGCTTCAACCGCTGTGTACACGGTCAGTTCGGTCTGGGCATTGGCATTCATGGCGACAGCCAGTGTGGTCAGGGCAAGGGCTTTTTTGAGGTGTTTCACGCAAGTCTCCTTATTACGAGGTCAGGTTGAGGCGCTCTCTTTCTGGTCTATACCAGTTTCGATCACCACTACCTTAGAGCTATTTGATTGCAAGGACGTGACAGCGATGTGACGTTTCCTTGGCCATCGCTTACGGATGTTCACCGGCTTGCAACCGCCGTCCAATATCGGCGAGCACATTCGGCAAATCCATAATGGAGTCAATCACATAGTGGGCCGCTGACTGCGCCATCACACGATGCCCGCGAACCAGAATTTCCGCTCGTTCAGCCTCGCTAAGGGCGGAAAGCTGCTCCTCGCTGAGCCCTACCGCATTCCCGGACGCCACAACCGCCACTGTCCACATACCGGCGTTCAAGCCCTCTTCAATACCTGTAGTCGTGTCGTCAACTTTCACGCAGCCCTGCACGGCGGTGATTCCCAGTTCGAGCGCATTTTTAAAACTCATATGAGGCGCCGGCCTTCCCTGAGGTACTTCCGTTGCCACAACGACGCTTTCCGGCTCAAAGCCCTGGGCAGCCAGCCCTGGCAGCATTACGTTCACCATTTCGCGGCTGTATCCGGTATTCACACCGAGTTTGATGCCCTGTTCACGGAGTTGCTCCTGCAGAGCCAGGGCCCCAGGGACCAACTTGGTGCGTTCAGCAATGGCCGCTGTCTGCAGCGGCAGAAAGGCGTTATAGAGTCGATCAATATCCGGGCGCTCAGGCTCACTGCCGAAAGCATTGCGCCACTGGTTTCGGATTCGTGGCATCGCCAGTATGCGGCGGATGTGTTCGCGTTTTTCAGTGCCCATGGGCTCACGGGCTTCCGCTTCGGACAGGTCGATGCCTTCTGCTTCGAACAGCTTCATAAAAGCCTGGATGGGCGCCAGTGATCCAAAGTCCACGCAGGTGCCGGCGAGGTCCATAATCACCGCCTGGAGCGGCCCAGTGTAACGACGGGTATAGGTATGCATAACGTTCTCCCTTCAGAATTCAGACGGTTTCGAGGTTGTCGGGTGCAACAGCGGGCGCCGCAACGGGTATCGACAGGCCGAGCTCCTGGCAGGCCTCGGCAACTGCGGTAATAACGGCGTCAATCTGTTCATCGTGGAGCTGGCCAATGCAGCCCACCCGAAAACTGTCCGCAACGGTGAGTTTGCCGGGGTAAATGAGGAAACCACGAGCTTTGATCGCGTCGTAGAAGCGACGGAATTCAAATGCCGGGCTGTTCGGAGACAGAAAGGTGGTGATGATAGGCGACAGCCACTCGTCCGCCAGCAATGTCCGGAAGCCGATCTCACGAAGGCCACCCACCAGACGATCCCGATTGCGGCTGTAGCGGGCCAGACGTCCGTCCACACCACCCTCGGCTTCGTGTTCGCGCATGGCCTGGAGAAAGGCGCCCACCACATGGGTGGGCGGGGTGTAGCGCCACTGCCCGGTTTTTTCCATGTATTGCCACTGGTCATGGAGATCGAGGGACAGGCTATGACACTGACCGGCTGATGCCGATAGCAATTCCCGTTCAACAATGGCGAAGCCGAAACCCGGCACACCCTCGAAGCACTTGTTGGCTGACGACACGAGGGCCGCACAGGGCAGCTCGACCACATTGATCGGCAAGGCGCCAAAGGCGCTCATGCTGTCGATGATCAGGCGCTTGCGTGCCTGTCGGCACACTTCGGCAATCTCTTCGATCGGATTAAGAATGCCGGAGCTGGTTTCACAGTGAACCACCACAACCTGTTCAATCTCGGGATGCTCTTGTAAGGCAACGGCAACCTCGTCGCCGCGCGGCGGGTGGTAATCCCCCTTATCAATGGCCAGATACGGGCGCCCCAGCGTGTCGAGAATTTTGCCGATCCGCTGCCCGTAGGCTCCGTTCATCAATACCAGGGTTGTACTGGCTGGAGGAATCACCGTACCAAGCGTGGCTTCCACCGCAAATGTGCCGCTGCCCTGCATGGGCACGCAGACATGGCTGGCACTGCCGCCTGCTACGTTCAATAATCGCTCACACATTTCGGCTGTTAGGCCGTTGAAGTCGCTATCCCAGGAGCCCCAATCGTGCAACATGGCCTGTTTCACGGAGAGGCTGGTGGTCAATGGACCGGGAGTGAGCAGATACGGATCTTTCTGGGTCATGGAGATCTCCATCAGATTTAGCCGGTGCGCTTGCGGGCGCGAGCCTCGGCGCAGCGGCGGATGAAATCGGGGCTGTAGGCATCAATGGCGCCGAAGCGATCCAGGCGGAACGGTTCGGGGGTTACGAAGGTGCTCTGGTTGGTTGCCAGCTCAGCGACTAACCGGCCGATACCACCGGACATGCCGATACCCGCGCCGGAGCAGCCGGTGGCGGCCATGAAACCCTCGACACCCGGCATTGGGCCCAGCAGGGTAAAACCATCCGGCGTGTAACTAGAGACATTGCTGACGTAGTGAGCCAGTTGTAACTCGTCCAGCACGGGAAGCTGTGAGCGAAGTGCCTCGTAGCCGCCTTCAAGGGCCAGGTCGCCCGTCGGGTCCGTATCGAAACGAAAACCCTGGAGGTTGTCTGGTAAAGCATTGGGATGAGCCACGACCGATTGCGGGTCTCGTAGCCCGAATAACAATCCGCCCACTTCCGGGCGGGCGTAGGCGCCGCTATCGGGCAGAATCGTCATCGGGCCGTCGGTGGTCACACGTGAGTGTGGTGCGGATATCCAGTAATGGCTGCGAACCGGAGCCATGCCAAGGTGAATTCCCGCCTGCATTGCCAGCGCCGTGCTCCAGGGACCGGCAGCATCAATGACAGTTCCGGCAAAGATCGTCTCGCCATTTGCGAGGCGCACGCCCGTGACCTTCGAACCGTTCCTCAGGAGTTCGCAGACCGTCCGGTTCAAAAGAATCCGGGCGCCATTGCGCCTGGCGTCGGCGGCATAGGCCTGGCAGAGAGTATAGGAGTCAATGTAACCGTCGTCTGGCAACCATAGGGCAGACGTATCTGATGCCAGCTCAAGCCAGGGAGCAAGTCGCATTGCATCGGAGCTGCCGATCCGTTCAGCGGACACTCCTGCCTCATCGGCTCGCTGGGCAGTTTGTTCAATCTGACGCTGTCCACCGGGGTACTCCGAGACCTGCAGACTACCCACTTTTCTCAGGGGCAGCGGCTCATTCCGATCCTCGCCCAGCTCTTCAATGGCCCGGAAGGTTTCCATCACCATATCCGTCAGTGCGCGATGCGGTCGAATACGGGTCAGAAGTGCCGCAGCGTGGCTGGTCGTCTGCTCACCCAGACCATGGCGCTCAATAACGACAGCGCTGAGGCCGGGCACCCGACTGAGATAACGGGCTATGGCGCACCCAAGGATGCCGCCTCCAATGATAACGACATCCGGGTGATTGACTGTGGGCATGATTGCTCCTCGCTAATCTGGTATAGACCAGTTTGGCGAGGAACTATGACGATTTAATGAAGGCCTGATGACAGTCCAGCGGCAAGGTCGGCTCGGATCAGCTCACGTCGACCTGGATGCTCAACGCATCGTGCAACCAGAACTCTTCATCAAACTCTACGAAACAGCCGTCGGCATCCCGACTGCAGCGGGTAACATAGAGACCGGCTGTACCCGCTGTCACCCCAATTGCACTGGCTTGCGGATCCACCAACGCCGTCGGATACATTTCGATCTGTTTACCGCGTAACTCCACGCCATACTGCTCTCGCAGCAACTTCCAGAGGGAGCGGTCGAAGTTGTAGGTTTCAATACCTGGCAGACGCTTGGGATTCAGGTAAATGTTCTCGACCAATACCGGTCGATCATCAATCTGCCGGCGGCGCCGAAGCCAGACAATCGGGTCACCAACCGTAAGGCCGGTCCGGGCAGCCAACCAGGTGCCAGCCTGCGTGGGTGTCACGTCTAGCGTTTCGGTTGCAGGAACTCGGCCTTGCGCTGTTACATTCTCCGAGAAGCTGTAGTCATGTGTGGGTTTGTAGATCAATCTGGGAGGCGACACAAACCAACCTCGCCGGTTTGAACGGTAGATACGGCCTTCCGCTTCAAGCTGAGCCAGTGCCAGTCGGGCCGTGACCCGAGTCGTGTTGTGCTCTTCCGCGAGAATACGCTCGGAGGGCAACCGGGTATTGGGCGTTAAAAGCCCTTTCTCGATCCGCGCAGCCAATTGGTCTCGCACTCTAAGATAGAGAGGCGCAGCGCCTTCCCCATCGACCCGATCCTGCATGCTCTCGCTCCTTAGCCCAACAAAACCATCCAATATAGACCAGACAGGTCACGCCATTATGACAACCACTCGGTGCTTTTTGCTCCGCTGTCCTGATTCCGACCACCCATTTCCCAACAGTTGCGCACCTGTTTCCGGGGAGTGACATCTACCGATGCATCACCTGAAGCAAGGTACCAATCTATCAGCGACTGCCATCAAACCGGCTCAAACCGCTCCTGCAACCACGCCTTGATCTCATCAGACTCGTAAAGCCAACGCTCACTGCCATCCTCCTGTTGAATCTTGAGGCAGGGCACTTTGATGCGGCCGCCGCCAGCCTCCAGCGCCGCACGATGCTCCGGATCATGCTGGGCATCGCGGGTTTCGATGTTGAGGCCAAGCCGGGCGATTTCCTTTCTTACCTTGATGCAGAACGGGCAGGCCTTGAACTGGTAAAGGGCGAGATCCTTGCTGGCCTCGTCGGCGCGGGCCTGCTCTTCAGCAGAGCGGGTCACGCTTTCGGGCGTGCTGAGCTTTTCACTGACCAGCATGAAGGGCGTCAGTACCAGACGCAGGGTGCGGAAAAAATAGCGAATAATAACTCTCATGGGTAAGGCTCGAACTCCTCGTTGAAGGTGGCCTGGAAGATATCGGCCTTCAGGGAAGATTTGCGTCCCCGATAACCGTGTACGAGGATATCATTTCAAAAGATGAAGTGTTCAGAGTAACGGGGCATAACCCGCATTGATGGAGAATCCGATGTCTGAATCCGGCACAAAGTCACTTCGCAAACCCCTGAGATTCTGGGGCTGGGGCTATGCAGATGAGGATTTGCACCCTGAAGAACACGCCATGATCGAGACCGTTACGAAAATGTTCGTGCCGGAAGGCGTGGTGGAGATTGAGCCACCAAAGGTTGAAGACTTTGACCTCCCGGCATCCCGGTTATCGTCAGTCCCCGCACATCTCTCAGACATTGTTTCCACCACCACCTACGACCGCCTGGTGCATAGCTACGGAAAGTCCTACGCCGATATGGCCAGGATGCTGATGCGGGAAG
>NZ_JAWLHI010000081.1:0-15736 GCF_041690455.1 Marinobacter sp. | reverse complement strand
CGGTTGTCGAGTTGAGTCCGGAATACCACCAGTAAGATGTTTGCTGGTCGGCTTTCCTGGCCGGTCGGTAAAAATGGGGTCAGATGAAAGCCTTCATCTGACCCCAAGTTCGTCCCCTTATGCCCGGCCGAGCCCCCATGCTCAACCCGTCAAACCGGGCCGGATTCTCCCATTTCACCCCGATTACTGGCCGGTTTAACCTGTCCGGACTATGGTCATAAAAAAAGGCTGATAACAGGAGTAAACCCTTGTCCGCACACGTCCATGACAAACGCCGATTCCAGCGCATTGAATTCGACGCGCCCTGTGAGCTGCACTGGCAGGACAACGTCTGGCGCACCGAGGTTCTGGATATTTCCATGAAGGGGGTGCTGGTGAAACGGCCGGAAGGCTGGTCAGCGCCGCTCCGGCAGCCCTGCGAGGTGGTGATTCACCTGGACGATCATTCGGCCGCCATCGTCATGGCCGTGGAGCTGAAGCATGTCGATGAGCAGCGGCTGGGGTTCAGCTGCCAGTACATTGACCTGGAAAGCGCCACGCATCTCAAGCGCCTGGTTGAGCTGAACCTCGGGGACCCGGCGCTGCTGCAACGGGAATTCGCCAGATTGGTGGATAGCTAAAAACGGGGTCAGATGAAAGTGTTCATCTGACACCACCTTCACGCACCAAAGCTTGGGCACCTAACTCAGGGGTCTGATGAAAACCTTCATCTGACCCCATTTTTAACTCCGGGGTCAGAAGAAAGCCTTCTTCTGACCCCAGTCTCACCCCTAAAACTCCTCCAGCGCCGCCAACGCATCACTCAGCTTGGCCACGGGCACTACCTTCATCCCCTCAACCGGCTTGCGCGGCACATTGGCCTTGGGCACCAGGGCGCGGGTAAAACCATGCTTGGCCGCCTCGTAAATCCGCTCCTGCCCGCTGGGCACCGGCCGAATCTCGCCGGACAGCCCAACCTCCCCGAAGATCACCAGGTCCTGGGGCAGGGCGCGGTCGCGGAAGGAGGAGACGATTGCGGCCAGAAGCGCCAGGTCGGCACTGGTTTCGTTGACCTTCACGCCGCCCACCACGTTGACGAACACATCCTGATCCGACACGTGCATGCCTCCGTGGCGATGGAGCACGGCCAGCAGCATGGCCAGCCGGTTCTGGTCGAGGCCCACGGCAACCCGCCGGGGATAGCCGCCCTGGGCCATGTCCACCAGCGCCTGGATTTCCACCAGCATCGGCCGAGTGCCTTCCCAGACCACCATGACCACACTGCCGGGCGCGGCCTCCTCGCCCCGGTTCAGGAAGATGGCACTGGGATTCTTCACCTCTTTCAGGCCCTGTTCGAGCATGGCGAACACGCCCAGCTCGTTCACCGCCCCGAAGCGGTTCTTGATGCCCCGCAGGGTGCGATACCGGCTGTCGCTGGAGCCTTCGAGAAGGATCGAGCAGTCAATCATGTGCTCCAGCACTTTTGGCCCGGCGAGGCTGCCGTCCTTGGTGACGTGCCCGACCAGGAACAGAATGGTGCCGGTCTGCTTGGCGAAGCGGGTCAGGAACGCCGCGCTCTCTCGGACCTGTGACACGGAGCCGGGGGCCGACTCTATATCGGCAACATGCATGACCTGGATACTGTCCACCACCAGGATCTTCGGCTTTTCGGTCTCGGCAACCTGCATGACCCGCTCGACGCTGGTTTCTGACAGCATCTTCAGGTCCCGGGTGGGCAGGCCCAGGCGCTTGGCGCGCATGGCTACCTGTTGCAGGGACTCCTCGCCGGTGACGTAGAGCGCGGGAACACCCTCCGCCAGGTGGCAGACTGCCTGCAGCAGCAACGTACTCTTGCCGGCACCGGGGTGGCCGCCCATGAGTACCGCCGAACCCTCCACCAGGCCGCCGCCAAGGACCCGATCAAACTCCTGCATGCCGGAGCTGATGCGCGGCTGCTCGGCCAGGCTGACGTCATCCAGGCTCTGAACCTCCGACAGACTGCCGGCAAAGCCCTCGAACCGGGCGCCCCGGGCTCCCTTGGCATTGCTGCTGACGCCGCGCACTTCGCTAATGGTGTTCCAGGCCTGGCACGCGGTGCACTGGCCCTGCCACTTGGAATAGTCGGCGCCGCATTCGGTGCAAACAAAGGCGGTTTTTGCTTTGGCCATTACGCCAACTTCTTGTACTTCATCCGCTTGGGCTGCATCGCGGAATCGCCCTTGCGCTTCTTGAAGTCCTCGTCGTACTCGCTGAAGTTGCCTTCGAAGTAGACCACCTCGCCATCATCCTCGAACGCCAGGATGTGGGTGGCCACCCGGTCCAGGAACCAGCGGTCGTGCGAGATCACCAGGGCAGAGCCCGGGAAGTTCAGCAGGGCTTCTTCCAGTGCGCGGAGGGTTTCCACGTCCAGGTCGTTTGTGGGCTCGTCCAGCAGCAGGACGTTGCCACCCTGTTTCAGCAGCTTGGCCAGGTGCAGACGGTTACGCTCACCACCGGACAGGTCGCCGACTCGCTTCTGCTGGTCGCTACCCTTGAAGTTGAAGCGGCCCACATAGGCACGGGACGGAGTCTCGTAGTTACCGACCTTGATGATGTCCTGGCCGTCGGAAAGCTCTTCCCATACGGTCTTGCTACCGTCCAGGTCGCGCATCTGGTCGACGTAGGCGATGTCCACCGTTTCACCAAGGGTGATGTCGCCGGAGTCTGGCTGGTCGTAACCGGCAATCAACTTGAACAGCGTGGACTTACCGGCACCGTTACCACCGATAATGCCGACAATGGCACCCGGCGGTACGCTGAAGGAGACGTCTTCATACAGCAGGCGGTCACCGAAGGACTTGCTGATGCCCTCCACCTCGATCACCTTGTTGCCCAGGCGTGGTCCGGGCGGAATGTACAGCTCGTTGGTCTCGTTGCGCTTCTGGAATTCCTGGGAGCTCATCTCCTCGAAGCGGGCCAGGCGGGCCTTGCTCTTGGACTGGCGGCCCTTGGCGTTACTGCGAACCCATTCCAGCTCCTGTTTGATGGCCTTCTGGTGGGAAGCCTCCTGCTTGGCCTCCATCTCCAGGCGCTTCTCCTTGTTCTCCAGCCACTGGCTGTAGTTGCCCTCGAACGGGATGCCGTGGCCACGGTCCAGTTCCAGGATCCAGCCAGCGACGTTGTCCAGGAAGTAACGGTCGTGGGTGATGGCAACCACGGTGCCTTCATAATCGTGCAGGAAGCGCTCGAGCCAGGCCACAGATTCGGCATCCAGGTGGTTGGTGGGCTCGTCCAGCAGCAGCATGTCCGGGCCGGACAGCAGCAGGCGGCACAGCGCTACGCGGCGGCGCTCACCACCGGAAAGAACGCTCACTTTCTGATCCCAGGGCGGCAGGCGCAACGCATCGGCGGCAACTTCCATCTTGCGCTCGATGTCGTGGCCGTCGGTGGCCTGGATGTAAGCTTCCAGTTCGCCTTGCTTCTTGGCCAGGGCGTCGAAGTCGGCGTCGGGCTCGGCGTAGGCGGCGTAAACCTGGTCCAGTTCCGCCAGGGCGTCGTGCACACCGGAAACCGCCTCATCGACGATTTCCTTGACGGTCTTGTCCTCGTCCAGCTCCGGGTCCTGGGGCAGGTAGCCGACGTTGATGCCAGGCTGGGGGCGGGCTTCGCCGATGTAATCCTGGTCCACGCCGGCCATAATACGCAGCAGGGTGGATTTACCGGCACCGTTCAGACCCAGTACGCCGATCTTGGCGCCCGGGAAGAAGCTCAGGGAAATGTCCTTGAGGATTTCACGCTTGGGCGGAACCACCTTGCCCACGCGGTTCATGGTGTATACGTACTGGGCCATAACTGGCTGTGTCCTCTGTTAAATTCGGAGGTAATAAAAAGCAACGTGCAGATTAGCCACGTAAGGTAGCGAAACGGGCCCGCTATGGCAATTGACGGAAAACCGAAGGTTGCGATGTGACGGTATCTGCGGACGGTTTAAAGGATGATTTTTCACCCGATTTCAAGATAGAATAGCGGCCCAATTTTTCCGGGCCACCGGCGGTTTTGTCTTCGCGGGCAGGGCGCCGGGCCAGTAAAGCACACAGAGGCAGCACATCCATGTTTAATCGTGATATGAAAATCGCCGGTTACGACGACGAACTCTGGACCGCGATGGAAGAGGAGCGCAAGCGTCAGGAAGCGCACATCGAGCTGATCGCATCCGAGAACTATACCAGCCCGCGGGTGATGGAAGCCCAAGGTAGTGTGCTGACCAACAAATACGCCGAAGGCTACCCCGGCAAGCGCTACTACGGTGGCTGCGAGTTCGTCGACAAGGCCGAGGTACTGGCCATTGAGCGCGCCAAGGAGCTGTTCGGTGCCGCCTACGCCAACGTGCAGCCGCATTCCGGTTCCCAGGCCAACTCCGCGGTGTTCATGGCCCTGCTCAAGCCGGGTGATACCGTCCTGGGCATGAGCCTGGCCCACGGTGGTCACCTGACCCACGGTGCCAGCGTCAACTTCTCCGGCAAGATCTACAATGCCGTGCAGTATGGCATCAACAACGAAACCGGCCTGATCGACTACGACGAAGTCGAGAAACTGGCGGTCGAGCACAAGCCGAAGATGATCATTGCCGGCTTCTCCGCCTACTCCCAGGAGCTGGACTTTGCCCGCTTCCGCGCCATCGCCGACAAGGTGGGTGCCTACCTGTTCGTGGACATGGCCCACGTGGCCGGCCTGGTCGCTGCTGGCGTTTACCCGGATCCGGTTCCCCATGCCCACGTAGTGGCAACCACCACCCACAAGACCTTGCGCGGTCCCCGTGGCGGCCTGATCCTGGCCTGTGACGACGAAGACCTGCAGAAGAAGCTGAACTCCGCCGTGTTCCCGGGCGGCCAGGGCGGCCCGCTGATGCACGTGATTGCCGCCAAGGCAGTGTGCTTCAAGGAAGCCATGAGCGATGAGTTCAAGGCCTATCAGCAGCAGGTGGTCAAGAACGCCGCTGCCATGGCAGAGGTGTTTATCGAGCGGGGCTACGACGTGGTTTCCGGTGGTACCAAAAACCACCTGTTCCTGGTCAGCCTGATCAAGCAGGACATCACCGGTAAGGACGCGGACGCGGCCCTGGGCCGTGCCCACATCACCGTCAACAAGAACGCGGTCCCGAACGATCCGCGTTCCCCGTTCGTCACCTCCGGCTTGCGGATCGGTACTCCGGCCGTGACCACTCGTGGTTTCGGTGAGTCCGAGTGCCGTGATCTGGCCGGCTGGATGTGCGACATTCTCGACAACCTCGAAGACGACGCCGTCAATGCCCGGGTGCGCGAGCAGGTCGAAGCCCTGTGCGCCCGCTTCCCGGTCTACGGCTAAACTTCAGGCAAGACCCTGCCGGACCGGTCAACTGATTGCCGGTCCGGCTCCTCTCCGGAGTTCCCGATTATGCATTGTCCTTTCTGTGGTGAAGCAGATACCAAGGTGATTGACTCTCGGCTGGTGGCCGAGGGGGATCAGGTGCGCCGCCGCAGGGAGTGCCTGTCCTGCCATGAGCGCTTCACAACCTTTGAAACCGCCGAGCTGGTCATGCCCCGCGTGGTCAAGCAGGACGGGACCCGACAGCCGTTTGACGAGGACAAGTTGCGGGCCGGTCTGATGAAGGCGCTGGAAAAGCGGCCGGTCAGCATCGAGGAGATCGACGCGGCCCTGAACCGGATCAAGTACCGCCTGCGGGCCACCGGTGAGCGGGAAGTGAAATCCATGCAGCTGGGCGAAGAGGTGATGACCGAGCTGCGTCAGCTGGACAAGGTGGCCTATGTCCGCTTTGCCTCGGTCTACCGGAGTTTCCAGGACATCAACGAGTTCAAGGAAGAGATCGAACGGTTGTCTGCCAACAACGGCGAGAATGCCGTGGACGTGGCCAAGGCACTGGCAGACAACCATTCCCGGAAAGGCAAGTCATGATCGACGTCCGTGACAGGGCGATGATGGCCCGCGCCATCCAGCTAGCCTGGCGGGGGCGTTATTCCACCCACCCGAATCCGCGCGTTGGCTGTGTCATTGCCCAGGGTGACCGTATCGTGGGTGAGGGCTGGCATGAACGTGCCGGTGAGGCCCATGCCGAGATCCGGGCACTGAGTCAGGCCGGTGCCGAGGCTCGGGATGCAACCGCTTACGTGACTCTGGAGCCCTGCAGTCATTTCGGCCGGACGCCACCCTGCGCTCGTGCGCTCATCGAAGCGGGGGTAACTCGGGTTTTTGCAGCAACCAAGGATCCCAATCCGTCGGTTTCCGGGCGCGGTCTGGACATGCTCCGGGATGCCGGTATCAAGGTCACGGAAGGTTTGCTGGCGGATGAAGCCGTCCGATTGAATCCCGGCTTCATGAAGCGAATGAATACCGGGCGACCCTGGGTCCGCCTGAAGATGGCAGCCAGCCTCGACGGCCGAACTGCCATGGCCTCTGGCGAGAGCCAGTGGATCACCGGCCCGGAGTCAAGACGTGATGTCCAGCGCCTGCGGGCCATGAGCGATGCCATCCTGACCGGTGTCGGCACGGTGCTGGCGGATGATCCTTCCATGACCGTACGTCGGGAGGAACTGGGAGACATCGGTGATGCCACCGAGCCCTCGCGCCAGCCGCTGCGGGTGATCGCGGACCGGGATGCGCGTACACCGCCCTCGGCCACCATCCTGCAGGGTGGCAATGTCCAGCTGTTTTGTGCCTCGTCGGCCCTGCCGTCAGCGCCTGCCCAGGATCTCGCGGCGCTGGGGATCAGTCTCACCGGTGTGGCCTGGAAGGACAACGGCGTGGACGTGGCCGAACTGCTGGATTCCCTGGGCGAACTGGGGATCAATGAGCTGCTGGTGGAGGCCGGGCCGACCCTGGCCGGCACGTTCATCAGCGAGAACCTGGTGGATGAACTCTGGCTTTACCAGGCACCGGTATTTCTCGGTAGTACCGGGCGACCTACGGCAAACTTGCCACTGGAAACCATGGCGGACAAGGTACAATGGAACGTACTGGACCGGCGCCAGGTTGGAGAGGATCAGCGCCTGATCCTGGCTCCACGCTAATTCACTAAATTCATGGCCCGGGCAGGGTGGATGCCTGCCGGGAAGCCAAAAGGGTGCGACACCGTATGGCACTGAACAGCATTGAAGAAATCATCGAAGATATCCGTCAGGGCAAGATGGTCATCCTGATGGATGATGAGGACCGGGAAAACGAGGGTGACCTGGTGATGGCGGCTGAGCACTGCACGCCGGAAGCCATCAACTTCATGGCCCGGTTCGGCCGTGGCCTGATTTGCATGCCCATGACCCGGGATCGCTGCGAACAGCTGGGCCTGCCCCTCATGGTGCAGCAGAATGCGTCCGGGTTCGGTACCAAGTTCACCCTGTCCATCGAAGCCCGGGAAGGTGTGACCACCGGCATATCCGCCGCTGATCGCGCCCGCACCGTGCAGGCTGCGGTGGCGCGAAATGCCAAGGCGTCTGATCTGGTCCAGCCGGGCCATATCTTCCCGCTGATGTCGGATCCGGGCGGCGTGCTCAGCCGTGCCGGCCACACCGAAGCCTCCTGTGATCTGGCCGCGCTGGCCGGTTGCGAGCCGGCCGGTGTGATCTGCGAGATCATGAACGACGACGGCTCCATGGCCCGCCGGGAAGATCTGGAGCGCTTCGCCGAGGAACACGATCTCAAGATCGGCACCATTGCCGACCTGATCCATTACCGCACCATGAACGAGCGGACTATCGAGTGCGTTGAGGAAAACGAACTCGACACCGAATACGGTGTGTTCAACCTGCGCACCTACCGGGACAACATCCAGGGAGCTACCCACCTGGCCATGGTCATGGGGGATATCACCCCGGAAGAGCCGGCGTTTGTGCGGGTTCACATCACCGACACCCTGCGTGACCTGCTGGGTGCGCGCCGGAAGGATTCCCGGAGCTGGCCTTTGCACCATGCCCTGGAAAAGGTTGCCAGCGAGGGCCGTGGTGTCGTGGTGCTGCTCAACAGTGCGGAAGACAGCTACAACCTCGAGGACCGGATTCACGAGTTCTTCGACGAAGGCCAGAAATCTGCCGGCAAGGGCAGTTCCGGCGTGTATTTCACCGTGGGAACCGGGTCGCAGATCCTGCGGGACATCGGCGTTGGCAAAATGCGCCTGCTGAGCCCGCCGATCAAGTTTTCCGCCATTTCCGGTTTTGATCTGGAAGTGGTGGAGTACGTTCCCTACACCCCCGAATGAGAAACCCGGCCGTCCAACAGGTTTGACGGCCAGTGAAGGAGCCATCGATGGCAGATATCAAAGTAATTGAAGGTGATTTTACCCAGTGCAGCGGCCGTTACGCCCTGGTCGTGGGTCGTTTTAACGGTTTCGTGGTGGAAAGCCTGGTTGAGGGCGCGGTAGATACCCTGCGCCGGCACGGCATTTCCGATGACGACATCACCATTATCCGGGTGCCGGGCGCCTATGAAATGCCGCTCGCAGTCAAGCGTGTTGCCGAGACCAGCGAGTACGATGCGATCATCGCCCTGGGCGCGGTTATCCGCGGTGGTACCCCGCACTTCGAATACGTGGCCGGTGAGGCTGCCAGCGGTCTGGGCGCGGTCAGCCTGGATACCGATGTGCCGGTGACCTTCGGTGTTCTGACCGTCGATTCCATCGAGCAGGCCATTGAGCGCTCCGGCACCAAGGCCGGAAACAAGGGCGCCGAAGCGGCCATCACCGCGCTGGAAATGGTCAGCCTGTTCAAGAAGCTGGGTGAGTAATGAGCGAAACTGACGGCACCACCCCTCAGCAGCCTGCCTCCGGGCAACCCAAGGCCGGCGATCGCCGCCGTGCCCGGGTGCTGGCAATGCAGGGTCTGTATCAGCGCCACTTCAGCAAGAGCTCGATCTCCGACATCGAAGCCGAGTTCATGGTCGACAACGACATGAGCAAGGTGGACCTGCTGTACTTCCGGGACCTGCTCCGTGGCGTGCATCGGGAGCAGGGTGAGCTCGACGGCCTGCTGGAACCGTTCCTGGACCGCCCGCTGGCAGAGGTGGATCCCATCGAGCTGGCCATCGTCCGTCTGGGTGCCTACGAGCTCAAGAACCGGCTGGACGTTCCCTACCGGGTCGTGATCAACGAGGGGATCGAGTTGGCCAAACGCTTCGGTGGCACCGAGGGTCACAAGTTTGTTAACAGCATTCTCGACAAGCTCAGCCGCCGTCTTCGCCTGGCCGAGACGCGTCCGCGCTGAGTAATGGGTGAGTTTGACCTGATCCGTCGTTATTTCCTGCCGGTCGCTGAACAGCAGGGCCATCCGGACCTGCTGTTGGCTCTGGGAGATGACTGCGCAATCCAGCGCGTTCCTGCGGATCAGGACCTGGTGTTCTCGGTGGACACCCAGGTGGAAGGAGTTCACTTCCCGCGATACTACCCGCCAGAGTATACCGCCTGGCGGGCGCTGGCTGCGGCCGCCAGTGATCTCGCGGCCATGGGCGCGACCCCGGTCTGTTTTACCCTCGCCCTGACCCTGCCGGAGGCCAATGAAAGTTGGCTCGAAGGTTTCGGCAAAGGCCTGGCGCAGGCAGCCTCGCGGTTCGGGTTGGCCCTGGCCGGTGGCGATACCACCCGCGGCCCACTGACCATCTCCATACAGGTTCACGGTACGGTCCCGAAAGGTCAGGGATTGATGCGCTCCGGCGCACAGGTCAATGATCTGGTGGCGGTTTCCGGAACCCTGGGCGATGCTGGTGCCGCCCTGGACTATCTTGACGTACCGGAGCCGGATGACGATGAGCGTGCCCTGCTGGAGCGGTACCATCACCCTCTGCCCAGGTTAGAACTGGGTCAGGCCCTGCGAGGGTTCGCCTCCGCCTGCATTGATATCTCCGATGGCCTGAGTGCCGATCTCGGTCATATCCTTGAGCGCTCCGGTGTGGGCGCAACTCTCAATACATCGTTGCTGCCGTTATCCATGCCGCTTCAGCGTTGTACCGGTGAGCGCGCTCCACACCTGGCATTGTCCTCCGGCGACGATTACGAGCTCTGTATCGCCGTCAGCGAGGAACGCTGGGCCAGGCTGCCAGAGGAAATAAAGAACCAGTTGACGGTGATCGGGCGTATCGACGGGGGAAAGGGAATTCGCTTTGAAGATGGTGCGGCTGGGAATTCGGGCCCGCAGGGCTTTGATCATTTCGGGAGTAATTCATGAGTCGTGAGCAGGATCTTGGAGAACCGGAACTGACCCAGCCGCTCCTGCCACCGGGATTCCTGAAAAATCCGGTGCACCTGCTGGCGTTCGGGTTCGGCAGTGGCGCAGCGGCCCGGGCTCCCGGAACCTGGGGCAGCCTGGCTGCTATCCCGCTCTGGTACGGAATAGCCTGGCTTCCCGGAGCGGCCTACTGGGCCGTGATTGCGCTGGCTTTTCTCGTCGGGATCTGGCTGTGCGGAAAAACGGCGGAGGACCTGAAGGTTCACGACCATGGTGGCATCGTCTGGGATGAGTTTGTCGGCATGTGGATCGCCCTGGGCCTGTTCCCGGACCAGATCTACGGCGTGCTCATGGCCTTCGCCCTGTTCCGGCTGTTTGACGTCGTCAAGCCGTGGCCCATCGGCTGGCTCGACGAACGCCTGCCAGGCGGCCTGGGTATCATGGTGGATGACGTGGTTGCGGGTTTTATGGCCCTCGGCTGCCTCTACGCCATTGACCGCTGGCTGATGCCCATCATTATCTGACGGGCAAAAGCCAGGCGCGGGTCAGTGCAGTTTCTGCTCTTCCGGAAGCATCCGCACGACGTGCAAAAACCGCTTCAGGCCGATTTCAGCCCGTTCCCGCGAACTGAAGGGGCCACTGTCAAATCCTTCCCGGGTGGTGAAGTACCACTTGCTCCCGACGCAGAAGAAGCGACTGCTGCGAAAGGGCACGGGCCCTTCTTCTCCGGACCTGCATTGAGTGTCCATTGATGTCTCCTGAGCCCGTTTCTGGTTTTATTCTTTCGGGCGCCGTATGGATTCAGCCGATGGTTTAAAATTAATCCAATCCGGACCAAATTCAAAATTTTTTTACATTTTTACCGGGCCGGTCCCAAAAGTGGATTTCCAGGCCCGGTTGCTCACCTTGCGACTGTCTTGCGCTTGCAATGGCTGAGGGGCAGAATGCAGGGCATCGAGCGTGGACCTCAGCGCCCTTCCTTTGCCTGTGATATCAAGGAGATTTCATGAGAATCAACCGTGTAACTGCCGTGTGCAAGTCTTTGTTGGCGGGCATGCTTGTGCTTGCCGTGGCCGGATGTGCCTCCAGCATCAGTCGGGTGGAAACCTGGGAAGGGGAGCCTGCGAACGCCGCTGAGGCCGCCACCCTCAAGGCACCGGGGGAAATCCAGGTCAGCAGGGTGAACGGCAAGTCAGTCACTAACTTCATGATGGACGATCTGGCCCTGGATTTTGCCCTGCTGCCGGGCCAGAACGAGGTTGTGTTTACCTACAAGACCATCTGGGCAAAGTCCGGCGTGGTTGAGAACGGTGAATCAAAGGTCCACGTTATCGAGAGTGAGCCTCAGGTGGTTCGTTTTGATGCCAATCCCGGGGCGGTCTATCGTTTTGATTTTGAAAAGCCCGCCACCCGTGCGGAGGCAGAGCAGATGATCGAGACCTTCTCGGCAGTGATTGTCAGTGATAGCGGTCAGGAAGTGGCAAGCTCCAGTGACTGGGATCCCAGGCAGAGTGTTGCAGCCCGCACTCCGCTCACAGACAGCAGCGCCGATGGTTCCGACGCTGCAGCCACCGGCACGGCCCTTGAGCAGCTCAAGTCGGTCTGGGCAACGGCCAGTGAGGAAGAAAAGCGCGCTTTCCTGCGTTGGGCGTTCGAGTAAGCTGCTCTCCGCGCAAGACCCTGGTCAGGCCCGGAATCGTTTGAGGGTCTTGCGCAAGGCGCTCTCCAGAAGGGTCAGAGCCTCATCCGTCAGGCTCTGGCCTGCCACCTCCCGGGGCGCATCCCCGCTATCGGCCAGCGCCACCTCCGGCGCACAGGACTCGATACTCGCCAGACTCTCCTCGACCAGATCCGGGAATGACATGCCGTCCGCAACCACGTCCGGACATAGCGTGAAATTCAGGGTCAGTTTGCCCTGGTAACTCACGGCCACGATGACCAGCCCCATGCTGTCGAACAGTGGCGCCGTGTTGTACTGGCGCACCAGTCGCGCCCCCTGCAGGTATAGCGGTACCTGGGGCCCGGGCACGTTGGTGATCGGCAGGTTGAAGACCGGTTGGTAGCGCTGGGCAATCTGCAGTTCCGAGTACAGGCGGGCGGACAGGGCCAGCATGGTGGAGGGCAGTAGCTCGGTGAGTCGGTCGGCTGCGATTGCCTCCCGGTAGGGCTCGGAGGCGACCGCGTTCCAGTGGATCTGACGGATGCGTTTGGCAGGATCCGGCTCGTTGGTGGCCAGATCCAGCAACATGGCGGACATCTGGTTGCCCGTGGCCCGGCGCAGACTGCTGGAGCGGACGGAAATCGGCGTCATGGCCACCAAGGAGCGGTCGGTGTCGGCCTTCTGAGTGACCAGGTACCGGCGCAGTGTCTCGGCGCACAGCCCCAGCACCACATCGTTCAGGGTGACGTCCCCCAGTGTGGCCTTGACGGCCTTCAGTCGGGACAACTCAACTGTGGTCGCCACTATCTGCCGGTTGGCGGTGATCTGGCGATTGAACGGACTGTTGGGTGCCGAAAACAGGGGCAAGGGTAAAGGCAGCTTGCGTAGCTGCTTGTGGATGACCCCGCGTGCGGTGGCCTCGGCAGCCGTCATGGCCAGGGAGGTAACCTGCAGCGGCGTGCGCAGCAAATTCGCCCCGGCCTGCAGCATGACCCGCTCCTCCGAGGGCTCCGGGCATGGTTGCCAGGGCCGCGGCGGCGTGATCGGCCGGGGTTCCGGCGTATATTCCAGCAGCTTGCCGATAATCTCCTCACCACTGAAGGCGTCGATGGCGGCGTGGTGGAGCTTGACGATCAGGGCAAAGCCTTTGTTGCCGCTGGAGCTTTGGTGCTCGCCCCCTAAGTCGGGGTCAGAAGAAAGCCTTCTTCTGACCCCATGATCACCCGCGCCCGCGCGGCCACCCCCGGGGTCTGAAGAACTCGTTCTTCTGACCCCATTTTCACCCTCGCCCCCTCTTTCATCACCAAGGGTAAAACCATCAACAAAGGTAATATGCCATAACGGCCGATCCCGCTTAAGCGGCTCCTCCAGAATCTTCGACGCCAGCGCCATCAAATCCGACTGATGACTATGCTCCGCCAGGTTCACATAGGCCAGGTGGCGCTCGATGCTGAAATCCGGATCATCGATCCAGTAGGGACGACCGAGTCGGAGCGGGATTTCCTTCAGGCGCTGGCGGAAGACAGGAACCACATGCAGGCGGCTGCGCAGATAGGCAACAAAGGTGCTGAACGGGAGCGGCTCGTTCCGGTTGCTGGCATCGAACAGGTAGACCCCGCCAATGTGCATGGGTGCAGTTTCCGATTCCAGGTACAGGAACGAGGCATCAAGTTCCGACAGCTGCCGCATCATGGGACTCCCTTCGGCGTGTTTTCCCGCAGTATAAACGAATGGCCGCTTAATCCGGTTGACTGGGGCGTCTGTCGCTCGCCCGTGCCGGGGCCACCCCGGGGGTCTGAAGAAAACCTTCTTCTGACCCCTTATTCACTCCCTGAGCCAGGAGCGAATCTCGGCGTCGTCCTGCAATCGATCCCAGAACCACATCAGTGCCTTGCCCTGATCCTCGGCATGGCGGGCCAGGTGCAGCATGATTGGTTGGCGCGGTTCGTGAACGGCCTTCTCGACCAGGGTGCCGGCCTCAAGCTGGCTGCGGATACGGGCCTTGGGCAACCAGCCCACCCCGAGCCCCGATTCCTGGATGGCGATCTTCTGGTCGATGTTGGCCACCGTCAGCGTGCGCTGGCGGTGGAATATGCCTGCATGGCCGGGCGGCAGGGACCGGGACGTGTCGGCGGCAACAGCGGCCGGGTAGTCGGAAATATCCTCTTCCGACAGAGGCTCTGTGGCACCGGCGAGCGGGTGGTTGGCCGCCACGGCGAAGACGAACTCCATCGCGCCAAGATTCGTGGTGGTGAAGTTGCCCGCCGGCTTGCTGAAGTGATCGGCCCCCACCACCAGGTCCACCCGCCGACTCTGCAGGGCGTCCCAGGCACCGGCAAAAACCTCCTCGACCACCTGAACGTCCACGGGAACGTCGAGGGCGTGGAAGTCCCGGATGGCCGGAAACAGGCACTGCGCCGGCAGCAATGAGTTGAATCCGATTTTCAGCCGGGTTTCCCAGCCCTGGGCCACCTGCTTGGTGGTGTGAGCCAGGTTCTCGGCCGCTTCCAGCAGCGCGCGGCCTTCCTCGAGCAGGTACCGCCCGGCGGGGGTCAGAATCGCCCGGTGACCGCTACGATCATAGATGTCGACATCGAGGTCCTCTTCCAGTTTCTGGACCGTGTAGCTGATCGCCGATGGCACCCGGAACAGTTCCGCCGCGGCACCGGCAAAACTGCCCTTGCGGTCAATGGCATCAAGGACTTTGAGGGCGTCTATGGTGATGGCTGTATGCATGTTCGAAATATCTGAGGTAGTTGGCCAGAAATGCTTGTTTGAGAGGGTAGCAGGCGGGGCTTTATTCTTCCTTACAAATTATTGTGAAGGAGTTGATGATGGGACTTCTGGTCGATGGCAAATGGCAGGACAAATGGTACGACACCGACAAGACCGGCGGAAAATTCGAGCGTGAAGCCGCCCGGTTCCGGAACTGGGTGACGGCAGACGGATCGCCCGGGCCGAGTGGTGAGGGTGGCTTCAAGGCAGAGAGTGGCCGGTACCACCTGTATGTCTCCATGGCCTGCCCCTGGGCGCATCGGACACTGATCTTCCGCAAGCTCAAGGGGCTGGAAAAGCACATCTCTGTTTCCGTGGTCCACCCGGACATGGTGGAGAACGGCTGGGAGTTCCGCCCTGGTGATGAGCAGCATCGGGACCATCTGCACAACTTCCGGTTCATGCATGAGGTCTATACCAAAGCGGCTCCGGATTATACCGGTCGGGTGACCGTGCCCACCTTGTGGGACAAGGAGCGGGAAACCATCGCCAGCAACGAATCCGCCGAGATCATCCGGATGTTCAATTCCGCCTTCAACGGCCTTGAGGGCGTCAACGCGGAGCTGGATTTCTACCCCGAATCACTGCGCCCGGAGATTGAGGAGGTGAACGAGCGGGTCTATCACACCGTCAACAACGGCGTGTACAAGGCGGGTTTCGCCACTGCTCAGGACAAGTACGAAGAAGCGTATAGCGCCTTGTTCGAGTCCCTCGATTGGCTGGAGGAGAGACTGTCTGGGCAGCGCTATCTGGTCGGTAAGCAGCTGACAGAGGCCGACTGGCGCCTGTTTACCACCCTGATTCGCTTTGATGCGGTTTACTACAGCCACTTTAAATGCAATCGCCAGCCGATCCGGGAATTCCCGAACCTGTCCGGCTACCTGAGGGACCTGTATCAGGTTCCCGGTGTCGCCGAGACGGTGGATATCGGGCAAATCAAGCGGCATTACTACGTGAGCCAGCGCACCATTAACCCGACCCAGATCGTGCCGGTAGGGCCGGAACTGGATTTCGATGCGCCTCATGGGCGGGATAAGTTCGGAGGGTGAGGCCTAAGACGGGGTCAGATGAAGGCTTTCATCTGACCCCTTTTTCATGTCTAACTTCAGGGGTCTGATTAAATCCGTCATATGACCCCAGG
>NZ_JAWLHI010000080.1:0-16006 GCF_041690455.1 Marinobacter sp. | reverse complement strand
TACGGCGTAGACAAGTTCGAGTTCGGCAAGGAATACATCATTCCGAAGCCGATGGATGTGCGCCTGCTGGAAGTGGTTCCGGCGGCGGTTGCCCGCGCGGCCGTGGATTCCGGTGTTGCCCGCAACCCGTATCCGGCTCACTACCCGCTCAAGTCCATGGACGACATCATCTGATCGTCCTCGGGATATAAAAAAACCGGCGGTGATCCCGCCGGTTTTTTTGTGCGTGGGGCAAAGGGGTCAGAACAGCTGACGGGAAAGGTCGCCGTTCCCGTTGTTGCTGTTGGTGCCGTCACGTTCTTCGGCTGTCAGCGGTGGCGGCGCGTTCTCTTCCTTGAACAGTTCGAATATTCCTTCCTCGCCGGGGCGTGCCCGCTCGCCGGTTTCCGGATTGATGCGCACGTTCACAATGCCGTTGGGGCGGGGCATCACGGCCGGCGGAGCGTCCTTGAGGGCGACCTGCATGTAATCGATCCAGATTGGCAGGGCAGTGCTGGAGCCATACTCGCCGCGACCCAGGGGCGCCGGCTGGTCGAAGCCCACCCATACGGTGGTGGCGACCTTGTGGTTGAAGCCCGCAAACCAGGTATCCCGCTGCTCGTTCGTGGTCCCGGTCTTTCCGGCGATGTCACTGCGGCCCAGGGCCTGTGCCCGACGGCCAGTGCCCCGGCGAATCACGTCCTGCATCATCGAGTGCAGTATGTAGACGGAGCGCTCGTCGGCAAGACGCTTCATGAGGCGAACCGCTTTGTCATCCCGGGTGTCTGTCAGCCCCTCGCTGGTCAGATCTTTCGGGTTGGCGTCTGTCAGCGATTCAGGGGTTTCGTCGAGGTCTTCGTCGGCGACCAGGTCATCGCAGTTGTCCTCGCACAGGATGGTTTCCGGGGCCTGGTAAATCACCTCGCCATTCATGTCCCGAATTTCCTCGATGAGGTAGGGCTCCACATCGAAGCCGCCATTGGCGATAACGGCCTGGGCGCGGGCCAGTTGCATGGGGGTGATCAGGCCGCTGCCCAGTGCCAGGGACAGGTTGTCCGGCATGTTATCGACAGGGATGCGAAGCTGCTCCAGGTTCTCGAGCGTGGTCCTGATGCCGACATCGCGTAACAGCCGGACGGAAACCAGATTCTTCGAGCTATAAAGTGCCTCTCGAAGCCGGGTCGGGCCGCCAAAGCGACCTGAGGAGTTTTCCGGGCGCCAGGCGGTTTCCAGTTCTGAATCCTCGAACACGATCGGCGCATCATTATAGATGGTCGCCGGGGTCATACCGTTCTGGAGTGCCGTCAGGTACAGGAATGGCTTGAAGGTGGAGCCGGGTTGGCGGTCGGCCTGGGTTGCCCGGTTGTACTTGCTCTGATTGAAACTGTAGCCACCGGCAAGCGCCTCAATGGCGCCTGTGTCTGCTTCCAGAGAGATTAGTGCACCCTCAACTTTCGGTACCTGGCTCAGGGCCACCTTGACCGGGGTGATCTGAGGTTCTTCTGCGCCTTCGTCTTCCGGGTCGATCATGGCCGGGTTCTGCAGCTTCACGTAGATCACGTCACCAACCGCAACCACATCGGATGGTTTCTTGGGCTCGGGGCCGGCCAGATCCTCGGTTTTGTAGCGTTTGGCCCAGGTCATGGTTTCGAAAGGCATGACGGCTTGTCCGATGCTTCTGACGTGTACCTTGACCCGCTGTTCATCATCATCGACC
The DNA here is from genome assembly GCF_041690455.1 of Marinobacter sp. Classification (GTDB taxonomy): domain Bacteria; phylum Pseudomonadota; class Gammaproteobacteria; order Pseudomonadales; family Oleiphilaceae; genus Marinobacter. The sequence continues at coordinate 14,310 of NZ_JAWLHI010000080.1, read as the reverse complement.
GAGGTAACAATCGCAGGTAGCAGAGACTCGACTCGCGGATAATTCCGCGCCAGATCGGAAAGCTCACGTCCCTTCAAATCTGCAGGGTCGATCTGGCCGATGGGTCCACGGAAGCCGTGGCGCTGGTCGTAAGCTTCAAGGCCTGCACGAAGGGCTTCGGTTGCCGCCTGTTGCTTGTCGCCTTCGACGGTCAGGGTGACGGAGTAGCCGTCGGTGTAGGCGTCCTCGCCAAACCGGCGCACCATTTCGGCTCGGGCCATTTCCGCAACATAGTCAGCATCCACTTCTGCTTCAGTGGTGTTGTAACTGGCTGTCAGCGGGGCGTTTACCGCCAGATCGTATGCGTCAGCGGTAATGTATCCCAGTTCCTGCATGCGCCCGAGGATCCAGTTGCGGCGGATCAGGGCGCGCTCGGCGTTGGCGAGGGGGTTATAGGCTGAAGGGGCCTTGGGCAGGCCGGCCAGCATGGCCATCTGTGCCAGCGTCAGCTCATTGACTGGTTTGTCATAGTACACCTTTGCCGCCGCGGCAATGCCGTAGGCCCGGTTGCCCAGGTAGATCTTGTTCAGATAGAGCTCGAAAATGCGATTCTTGTCGAGCTCACGCTCTATCTGAAGAGCCAGAAGTATCTCGTTGAACTTTCGTATAAAGGTCCGATCCCGTGACAAAAAGTAATTTTTTGCAACCTGCATTGTGATGGTACTGCCGCCGGACTGGATTTCACCGGTGGAGACCAATTGCACTGCAGCCCGCATCAGGCCTTTGATATCGACTCCGAAATGCTCATAGAACCGGGCGTCTTCAGCCGCCATGAAGGCTTGTAACTGAATTGTAGGGATCTGTTCGATTGTGATTGGTGCCCTTCTCTTTTCCCCGAATTCTGCTATTAATCTGTGGTCCTTGGAGTAGACCCGTAGCGGCGTCTGGAGCTTGATGTCCAGCAATTGCTCGACGGGAGGCAGTCCGGGACGAAGATATAGATAGAAGCCTGACGCTGTAATAACAGCGACACTCAGTCCGGTTAGAAACAGCCAGGCGAAAAGACGAGATGTACGCAACAAATGAGACATTTTTTTCTGACAACTGTTGGATATAGGTCTATCATTTGAGAAATTGCTTTAGGAAGAGTAACTCACTTCGCTGATAAGCAATGCATCTCAAAAAAGAAGAACAGGCATTGTAGACGGAATGCAGAAGAAATTCTCTTACATAAAAAACACATAAGTTATTTAACCGGGTGCATGTAACCAGGTATAGGGTGAGCGCGTGTTCGGATTGTTCGGAAAGAAATCCAGTGCAGTGCTGGGCGTGGATGTTAGTTCCAGCTCGGTCAAACTTCTGGAGCTGTCGAAGCAGGGCGGCCGGTACAAGGTTGAAAGCTACGCGGTGGAGCCACTGCCGGCCAACGCCGTGGTAGAAAAAAACATCACGGATGTCGAAGCGGTCGGAGAGGTTCTCAAACGCGTCGCATCCAAGTCCCGTACCAGCCTCAAACAGGTTGCGGTTGCGGTCTCCGGTTCTGCTGTGATCACCAAGCTGATCCAGATGGACGGTGGTCTCAATGAATTCGAGATGGAAGACCAGATTGCCCTGGAGGCAGACCAGTACATTCCCTATCCCCTGGATGAAGTTGCGATCGACTTCGAGGTACAGGGGCCATCAGAAACCAATCCCGATCAGGTTGATGTATTGCTGGCAGCGTGCCGGAAGGAAAACGTCGATATCCGGGAAGACGCGCTGGAGATTGCCGGCCTCACCACCAAGATTGTGGACGTGGAAGCCTATGCGCTGGAACGCGCCTACGCCCTGATTGAGCCTCAGCTTGAATCCCAGGGTGAGGAGCTGGTGGTTGCCATCGTCGATATCGGCGCAACCATGACCACGCTGAGCGTGCTTGCCGGTGGCGTGACAGTATATACCCGCGAACAGATTTTCGGTGGCAAGCAGCTGACCGAGGAAATTCAGCGTCGCTACGGCTTGTCCCTCGAGGAGGCCGGTCTGGCAAAGAAGCAGGGCGGTCTGCCTGACGATTATGAATCCGAAGTGCTGACGCCGTTCCGGGAAGCCGTGGTCCAGCAGGTGGCCCGGGCCCTCCAGTTCTTCTTCGGAGCCAGTCAGTACAACGCTGTGGATTATGTAGTACTTGCCGGTGGCACCGCGTCGATCCAGGGCTTGATTGAGATGGTGGAGGAAAAGACCGGAACGCCCGCATTGGTGGCAAACCCCTTTGCCGACATGGCTGTGGGGTCCCGGGTAAACGCATCGGCACTCAGTAATGATGCGCCCTCACTGATGATTGCGTGTGGCCTGGCAATGAGGAGCTTCGACTGATGGCAATGATTAACCTCAGACCCTGGCGGGAAGAGCTGCGCGCCGAGAAGCAGAAGCGGTTCGTGGTCATGATCCTGGCCGCAGCGATTATTGGCGGCGGTAGTGTGTTCCTCTGGAAAACCGACATGGACAACCGGATTGCCTACCAGCAGTCCCGTAACGCCTACATAGAAACAGCGTCCAAGAAACTGGATGCCCAGATCAAGGAAATCGAGAATCTCAAGCGCAAGCGCGATGAGCTGCTGGCGCGGATGCAGGTTATCCAGGATCTCCAGGGTAAGCGTCCAGTGATTGTTCGGGTGTTTGATGAACTGGTTAAAACCCTCCCGGACGGCCTTTTCTACTCGGACCTGAAGAAAACCGGCGATAACATCCAGATTGTCGGAATGGCCGAGTCCAACAGCCGGATTTCCACCCTCATGCGCGATTTCGAGAAGTCAGACTGGTTCGCCGATCCGAATCTCTCCAATGTTGCCGCTGCCGACCAGCGCCGCGCCGGATACAGCCAGTTCAACCTGTCTGTAAAACAGAAAACCCCTGAGCCCGAAGGGGAGGATAAGTAATGAGCCTCGCGGACTCTCTCAAAAGCCTGAATGAATTCGACGTCAATGATCTGGACCTCAATAATGCCGGCATCTGGCCGACTCCGGTCAAGATCATTGTTGCCCTGATCGTGTTCGGATTGATCGTCGGCGGCGGTTACTGGTTTTTCGTCAAGGATCAGTATGCCCAGCTTGAACGGGTACAGAAAACCGAGCAGGAACTGCGCAAGAAATACGAAGAGAAGGCCTATCAGGTAGCCAACCTCGATGTGTTCAAGGCACAAATGGCTGAAATGGAGGAAACCTTTGGCGCGCTGGTGCGTCAGTTGCCCAGTGAAACCGAAGTGCCTGGCCTGCTTGAGGATATTACCAATACCGCTCTTGGCAGCGGGTTGTCGCTGCAGGAAATCAAACTGCAGCCGGAGCAGCAGCGTGATTTCTATGCCGAGTTGCCGATCAATATCCGGGTTTCCGGCACCTACCACGAGCTGGCGTCATTTGTGAGCAGTGTTGCAAGTCTTCCGAGGATCGTGACACTGCACGATTTAACCATCAAACCAACAGGCGGAGATGGAGAGCAGCTTGATATGCAGGTTGTCGCTCGTACTTACCGCTACCGGGCTGGAGAGTGAGCATGGCAGCAAAGCATGCAGGTAAGGCCTGGCTGGGAGTGTGTCTGGTGTCCTTGCTGACGGCCTGTACCCAGGAAAGCGGTTTTTCAGATCTGGACCAGTTCATGGCAGAAACCCGGGCTAAACCCCGGGGGCATGTAGAGCCACTGCCGGAATTCAAGGCGTATGAGGCGTTTACCTATTCCGCAGCGGACCGCCGTGCGCCGTTCGAGCCACCGGTGGATGTCCAGCTGACGATGGTCGATGACCAACCTGTCAGCGATGTCGAGCCGGATCTGGATCGCCCCCGTGAGGTGCTGGAGAACTTTGATCTGAAAGAACTCAGCATGGTGGGTACACTTCAGGGGCCGACCGGAAACCTGTTCGCACTTATCCGGGATAGCTCCGGCGGTATTCACCGCGTTCGTTCCGGTAATTACATGGGCCAGAACTATGGCCGGATTGTCGGTGTCAGCGAAACCCGCATCGAACTGATTGAAATCGTTCCGAATGGCTCGGGCGGATGGGTCGAGCGTCCTCGTTCCCTGTCTCTGGACGAGGAACAAGGCTAAGGAGCGGCGTAATGAAATTTGAAAGAAACATGCACGAACAAAAAGGTTTGGGGTCGAGGCTAGCGATGTTCAAAAAACTCAATGTATACGTCGGCGTGATTGCTTTGGGGTTGTTCTCCGGCCTGGCCAGTGCGGTCACGCTGGAAGACGTGTCGTTTTCCTCGCTGCCGGGAGAGCGCCTGGAGGTAACGCTCCAGTTTGACGGGCAACCGCCCGAGCCCTCCGGCTACACCATTGAGCGCCCGGCCCGCATCGCCGTGGATCTGCGTGATACCACCAGCGGTCTGGATAGCCGGAGCATTCCCCTGGGTGGTGGCAATGCCCAGAGCATGACGGTGGTGGAAACGCCCGATCGCACCCGGCTGATCTTCAATCTGGTGGAACTGGTGCCTTACGACACAGTTCGCCGCAACAATTCCCTGGTGATGACCATTGGCGGTGAAGGCGCTGCCCAGGCATCTGCCGGCACCGGTGGATCGGCCGCTCCGGCCGCCACGTCTTCGCGCGCCGCTCCCGACACCCTGGCGGGCGTAGACTTCCGCCGCGGCAAGGATGGCGAGGGTCGCGTCATCATTGATCTCGGTTCCAGCAGCACCCCGGTCGATCTGTCCGAACTCGGTGGCCGGATCCGTCTGACCATGCCCGAGCTTACGGTTCCGGAGAACCTGCGCCGCCGCCTGGACGTTACCGATTTCGCGACCCCGGTAACCCGTATCGACACCTACACCGAAGACGGTAACGCTATTGTCGAGATCCGTCCTGAAGGTAACTACGACTACATCGCTTACCAGTCCGGCAGCGAATTCACCGTGAGCGTGGAAAAGCTGACCGAGCAGGAAGCGGAAGCGCGTCGCGAAGAGAAGTTCCCGTACACAGGGGATAAGCTGTCCCTGAACTTCCAGGACATCGAGGTACGCTCGGTGCTGCAGTTGATCGCGGATTTCACCGGCCTGAACCTGGTCGCCAGTGATACCGTCAGTGGCAGCATCACTCTGCGTCTGCAGAACGTTCCCTGGGATCAGGCCCTGGATCTGATTCTCAAGACCAAGGGCCTGGACAAGCGCCAGATCGGTAACGTTCTGCTGGTTGCGCCAGCGGATGAAATCGCAGCCCGGGAAAAGCTGGAACTTGAAACCACCAAGCAGATCGCCGAGCTGGCACCGGTTCGTCTCGATATCATCCAGGTCAACTACGCAAAGGCAGCCGATGTTGTCGAACTGATCAAGGCGGACGAAGAGCTGATTTCAGATCGCGGTTTCGTTTCCTCGGATGTGCGTACCAACACCATCAGCGTGCGTGAGACCTCTCAGAAGCTCGAGGAAATCCGCCGCTTGGTATCCACCTGGGACGTACCGGTACGTCAGGTGTCTATTGAAGCGCGGATCGTTCGTGCCCAGACCAACGTTGCCGAGAACCTCGGTATTCGCTGGGGTGGCGCAGCCTACGATGTGAGCGGCGACAACGTGTTCACCGTCGGTGGCTCCCAGGGTACCCTGCAGGAGGCCCGTGACGCTGCCTCGGGCACCGACAGCACCATCACCTTCCCGGGTGCGCTGGCTGTGGATCTGGGTGTCAGCGGTGAGGGTGCCTCTTCCTTCGCCATCGGCTGGGGTAGCGACGACTTCTTGGTGGATCTGGAACTGTCGGCACTGGAAAGCGATGGTCAGGCCGAGGTTGTCTCCCAGCCGCGTGTCGTGACTGCCGATCGCCAGACCGCCTCCATCAAGTCCGGTGAGGAAATTCCCTATCAGGAGGCCTCTTCCAGTGGTGCCACCTCCGTATCCTTCAAGGAAGCGGTGCTGTCCCTGGAAGTGACCCCGCAGATCACGCCGGATGACAAGATCATCATGGATCTGGTGGTGAACCAGGACTCACGGGGCGAGGTTACTGCCGGTATCCCGTCCATCAACACCAACGAAGTCACCACGCAGGTGCTCGTCGGTAACGGTGAAACCGTGGTTCTTGGCGGTATCTTCCAGTCCGAAGTGGCTACCCAGGTGACCAAGACGCCGTTCCTCGGCGATATTCCTTACCTGGGTCGCCTGTTCAAGCGGACCGAGCATATCGACGAGCGTAGCGAACTGTTGATTTTCATCACCCCGAAAATCATCAAGAACGATTTGCTCCGGTAATCGTCCTGCTGAAGTCAGAAGCCGCCGCGTAAAACCGGCGGCTTTTTTTGTGATATTCTCACCCGCCTGAAACCTGTTGAGCGGAAGTTATGTCTTTGCCCAAACGCATTGTTCTGGTTGGCCCGATGGGCGCCGGGAAAAGTACCATCGGTCGTATGCTGGCCCGTGAATTGGGTTACCGTTTTCTGGATACCGATCGGATCATCGAGGAGCGGTGCGGCGCCAACATTCCGTGGATTTTTGATGTTGAGGGTGAAGATGGTTTCCGGCAGCGGGAAACCACCATGCTTGAGGAGTTGTCCGCTGAGCCCCAGACGGTCCTTGCCACGGGCGGGGGAGCGGTAATGCGCCCCGAGAACCATCCTTTGCTGAAACGGGATTCGATCGTGGTCTACCTCAAGACCTCGATCGACCAGCAGGTTGAACGAACCCGCAAGGACAGGAATCGGCCACTGTTACAGAATGATGATCCCGAGGCGGTCTTGCGCAGGTTGTTCGAAATCCGTGACCCGATCTACCGGCAGCTGGCCGACGTTGTCATGTATACGGACCGGAAAAGCCCCCGCCTGGTGGTCCGGCAACTGATCAATCGTATTAACCCGAGAACGCCACGGCATCGGCGCCAGGTACGTAAGGAAGGTCGCAATCATGTCTGAGATATTCCGGGAACTCTCCGTAGAACTGGGTGAGCGAAGCTATCCGATCATCATTGGTTCAGGGCTGTTGGGCAACACCGATCTGTCTCCTTACGTCGCCGGCTCCCAGGTCATGATCGTGACCAACGATACCGTGGCTCCCCTGTACCTGGACAAGATCCGCAACAGTTTTCCGGGTAAGCAGGTCGACACTGTCGTGCTTCCGGACGGGGAAAAGTTCAAGGACTGGCAGACCCTCAACCGGATTTTCGATGCACTGCTGGAGCAGCGGCACAGTCGCAAGACCACACTGGTGGCTCTCGGCGGTGGTGTCATCGGGGACATGGCCGGGTTTGCCGCAGCCTGTTACCAGAGGGGCGTGCCTTTTATCCAGGTGCCTACCACGCTTTTGTCCCAGGTCGATTCCTCTGTCGGCGGCAAGACCGGCATCAATCACCCGCTGGGCAAGAACATGATCGGGGCTTTCCATCAGCCGCAGGTGGTGCTGATCGACACGGACACATTGCAAACCCTGGCACCCCGGGAAGTGTCAGCGGGGCTGGCGGAAGTCATCAAGTACGGTCTGATCCGGGATACGGAGTTTCTGGCCTGGCTGGAAAACAATATGGATGCGCTGGTCGGGCTGGAAGCCGGCGCGCTGGCCGAGGCGATCTATCGCTCCTGTGCCTGCAAGGCGGAGGTCGTGGCTCTTGATGAGAGGGAAGGGGGGCTGCGGGCCATCCTTAACCTGGGCCATACCTTTGGTCACGCCATCGAGACCTTTGCCGGTTACGGAACCTGGCTCCACGGCGAGGCGGTTGGCACCGGCATGATCATGGCTGCGGACCTGTCCGCCCGGGAGGGGATGATTTCCCGTGAAGACTATCGTCGTGCGGTCGATCTCATCCTGCGCGCCGGACTTCCGGAAATGCCTCCGAAAGATATGGCTCCGCAAGATTTCTTGCGGCTGATGGCGGTTGACAAGAAAAATATCGATGGTGCCCTCCGGCTGGTGCTGTTGCGCAGTATCGGCGATGCGTTTGTCACCGCTGAGGCTTCCAGGGATAACCTGGCGGCGACTCTCGACGCCTTCTGTAGCTGACCCCGCTGGCTTCGGGGTGGGCTTTGCCGCGGGGCCGGAAATGACTCATACAAGATAAAGCTTGTTGCGTTATTGCAATGGCTTTGCTCTCCCCTAAACTTTAAGCTGGTTTGTATACGTAGTTCTACGTGTGTAAAATAGCCGGCCCCTTTTTTCAGTGTCAGTACATTTATGCACCAATTTGGTGCGCAAGTTTCTGATTGAAAAGCATTTCTACGCGAGAGAACGCTTATGATGACAGGTTTGTATCACCCCGATGAATTCAGGGACAACTGTGGATTTGGTCTGATTGCCCACATGAAGGGCGAGGCCTCCCACAAGTTGCTGCAAACTGCCATCGAGTCGCTGACCTGCATGACCCACCGAGGTGGTATCGCTGCAGACGGAAAGACCGGCGATGGTTGTGGCCTCCTGATCCAGAGTCCCGATACTTTCTTGAAAAAGGCTGCCAAGGCTGCTTTTGGCAAGGAGCCGGGAGGTATGTTTGCGGTGGGCCAGGTATTCCTGAACCCGGACGAAGCCAAGGCCGCCGCCGGCCGGGCAGCGCTTGAAAAACGCCTGACGGAGCAGGGCCTGGAAGTGATGGGCTGGCGGGACGTGCCGGTTGATGACAGCTGCCTTGGCCCCATGGCTCTGGATTGCCTGCCGAGGATCGAGCAGATTTTCGTGGTTCCGGCCGGAAAGGCCGAGAAAGAGTTCGCAATCAGCCTGTTTATCGGTCGACGCCACGCCGAGAGCGATATGGCTGATGATTCAGAGTTCTATATCTGCAGTCTTTCGCATCGTACTCTGGCCTACAAGGGCCTGATGATGCCGGCGGATCTGGCGAACTTCTACAAGGATCTGGGTGATCCGGACCTACAGACTGCCATTTGTGTGTTCCACCAGCGTTTTTCCACCAACACCATGCCCAGGTGGCCGTTGGCACAGCCATTCCGCTACCTGGCCCACAACGGTGAAATCAACACCATCGACGGCAACCGTAATTGGGCCATTGCCCGCGCTGCCAAGTTCAGTTCACCGGACCTGCCGGATCTGCAAACCCTGCAGCCACTCGTTAACCTGACCGGCTCCGACTCATCAAGCATGGACAACATGCTGGAAGTACTGCTGGCCGGTGGCGTCGATCTGTTCCGTGCCGTGCGTATGATGATTCCGCCTGCCTGGCAGAATGTTGACACCATGGACTCCGAGCTGCGGGCGTTCTACGAGTACAACTCCATGCACATGGAGCCCTGGGACGGCCCGGCGGGTCTGGTCATGTCCGACGGCCGTTATGCTGTGTGCATGCTCGACCGCAACGGCCTGCGTCCGGCGCGCTGGGTCATCACCAAGGATGATTTCATCACCCTGGCTTCCGAGATCGGCACCTACGGCTATGAGCCGGATGATGTGGTTGCCAAGGGTCGGGTCGGTCCGGGCCAGATGCTGGCGATCGATACCGAGTCCGGTGAGGTGTTGCACACCAGGGACATCGACCAGCGCCTGAAGACCGCCCAGCCGTACAAGCGCTGGTTGCGTGAAAACGCCCTTCGGGTTGAGACCACGCTCAACCAGGACACCCCGGAATTCAAGCTGATGGATTCCGACGAGCTGCTGGTGCACCAGAAGATGTTCAACATCTCCTTTGAGGAGCGTGACCAGGTGCTGCGGCCGCTGGCAGAGAATGGCCAGGAAGCGGTCGGTTCTATGGGAGATGACACCCCCATGGCCGTGCTCTCAAGCAAGGTGCGCCATGTGGCGGATTATTTCCGCCAGAAGTTTGCCCAGGTGACCAACCCGCCGATTGACCCGCTGCGTGAATCCATCGTCATGTCCCTCGAGACCTGCCTCGGGGCGGAGCGGAATGTCTTTGAGGAAACCGCGGAGCACGCGGACCGGATTATCCTGACCACACCGGTGCTGTCTCCGGCGAAGTTCCTTCGCATCAGCAATAACGACCGCCCCGGATTCGAGGTGGCTCGAATTCCCATGAGCTACCGGCCGGAACTGGGTCTTGAACAGGCAATTCGCGATGTCTGCGATCGCGCGGAGCAGGCAGTGCGTGACGGCAAGGTCCTGCTGATCCTGACCGACAAGGATCTCAAAGAGGGCGAGTTGCCGGTGAATGCCCTGATGGCCACCGGTGCGGTCCACCACCACCTGGTCAGCAAGGGCCTGCGTTGCGATTCCAATATCATCGTTGAAACGGGCTGGGCGCGGGATCCGCATCATTTCGCCGTACTGTTCGGCTTCGGTGCCACCGCAGTTTATCCGTACCTGTCCTACCAGGTGCTGAACGACCTGATTCGCACCGGCGAAGTGCTGATCGATCCGATCGAGGCCAAGAACAACTACCGCAAGGGCATCAACAAGGGTCTGCTGAAGATCCTGTCCAAGATGGGGATTTCAACCATGACGTCCTATCGTGGCGCCCAGTTGTTCGAGGCCATCGGTCTGGCGGATGACGTCGTGGATCTGTGCTTCAAGGGTGTACCCAGCCGGATCCAGGGTGCTGGCTTCATCGACTTCCAGGAAGACCAGGAGAAGCTGGCATCCGTTGCCTGGAAAGCCCGCAAGCCGGTTTCCCAGGGCGGCCTGCTCAAGTATGTTCACGGCCAGGAATACCATGCCTTCAATCCGGATGTGGTCGGTAAGCTGCAGGAGGCGGTAACCAGTGGCGATTATGGTCACTACAAGGAGTATGCCGGCCTGGTCAACGAGCGCCCGGTGGCAACCCTCCGGGACCTGCTGACGTTCCGCAAGGATCTCAAGCCGATTGATATTGCAGAGGTTGAGCCGGTGGAGAACATCTTCCCGCGCTTTGATTCCGCGGCGATGTCCCTCGGGGCCCTGTCTCCGGAGGCGCATGAAGCCCTGGCGGTGGCCATGAACACCCTGGGCGGGCGTTCCAACTCCGGTGAGGGTGGTGAAGATCCGGCCCGTTACGGCACCGAGAAGCGTTCCAAGATCAAACAGGTGGCGTCTGGTCGGTTTGGTGTAACCGCCGAGTACCTGCGCAGCGCCGATGTCATGCAGATCAAGGTGGCCCAGGGCGCCAAGCCCGGTGAGGGCGGCCAGCTGCCGGGTGGTAAGGTCAACGACCTTATTGCCCGTCTGCGTTATTCCGTGCCCGGCGTCACCCTGATTTCGCCGCCGCCGCATCACGACATCTACTCCATCGAGGACCTGGCGCAGCTGATCTTTGACCTCAAGCAGGTCAATCCGCAGGCGCTGGTTTCCGTCAAGCTGGTATCGGAGCCGGGAGTCGGTACCATCGCGGCCGGTGTGGCCAAGGCCTATGCCGACCTGATTACCGTCTCCGGTTACGACGGCGGTACCGCGGCCAGTCCGCTGACCTCCATCCGTTATGCTGGCTCCCCCTGGGAGCTGGGCCTGACGGAAACCCAGCAGGCTCTGCGCGCCAATGACCTGCGCGGCAAGATCCGCCTTCAGACCGACGGCGGCATCAAGACCGGCCTGGACGTGGTCAAGGGCGCCATCCTCGGTGCCGAGAGCTTCGGCTTTGGTACCACACCGATGGTGGCGCTGGGCTGCAAGTACCTGCGGATCTGTCACCTGAACAACTGCGCCACCGGTGTCGCCACCCAGAATGACCACCTGCGGGAAGAGCACTTCAAGGGCACGGTGGAAATGGCCATGAACTTCTTCCGCTTCGTGGCGGAAGAAACCCGGGAATGGATGGCCAAACTGGGTGTTCGTAACCTGGAAGAGCTGGTGGGCCGTGTGGACCTGCTGGAGCGTCTGCCGGGCGATACCGAGCGCCAGAAGAAGCTGGACCTGACCCGTCTGCTGGAGAACGACAGCATTCCGGCGGACAAGCCCCAGACCTGCCAGGTGGAGCGGAACGAGCCGTTCGACCGCGGTACCCTGGCCGAGCAGATGGTCAAGGACACAGCGACCGCCATCGAGAACAAGTCCGGCGGTGCCTGGTCCTACAAGGTCACCAACTGTGACCGATCCATCGGTGCCCGCCTGTCTGGCGAGATTGCCGAGAAGCATGGCAACCAGGGCATGGTGGACGCTCCGATAACCCTGGACCTCACCGGCACCGCCGGCCAGAGTTTCGGTGTCTGGAACGTGGGCGGCCTTAACCTGATCCTCGAGGGTGATGCCAACGATTACGTGGGCAAGGGCATGACCGGCGGCAAGCTGGTCATCAAACCGCCCCGTAACAGCGGCTTCAAGAGCCAGGAAACCTCCATCATGGGCAACACCTGCCTGTACGGTGCCACCGGAGGCAAGCTGTTCGCGGCAGGTACCGCCGGTGAGCGTTTCGCGGTCCGGAACTCCGGTGCCCACGCGGTGGTCGAAGGTGCCGGTGATCACTGCTGTGAATACATGACGGGCGGCCTGGTAACGGTACTGGGTAACACCGGGCATAACTTCGGTGCCGGTATGACCGGTGGTTTTGCCTACGTACTGGACCAGCACAATGCCTTCGTGGACAAGTACAACCACGAACTGGTAGAGATCCAGCGTATTTCCAGCGAGGAAATGGAGTCCTACCGCAACCACCTGCGAGGTGTTATCCGTGAGCACATCGCGGAGACCGGCAGTGAGTGGGCGGAGCACATTCTTGAGAATTTCGACGACTACATCGGCCGTTTCTGGCTGGTCAAACCGAAGGCGGCGAGTCTGCGGAGCCTGCTGGCCAGCACCCGGGCGCGCCCGGAGTAACCGCCCGGTTCGAAGAGGTTTGGGGGTGTACGGCGGGTCCGGCACCCCGGTCGAAATTGAGCTGATGAGAGCATCATGATGAAAGAACGACTGAGTAACGACTTCCAGTTTGTCGAAGTTGGGCGGATCGACCCCAAGAAGGTTCCGGCCAGTAAGCGGAAGAAAGAATTTGGCGAAATCTACCATCCGTTCACCGCAGATAATGCCGCGACCCAGGCTCATCGCTGCCTGGAGTGCGGAAACCCCTACTGTGAATGGAAGTGCCCGGTACACAACTACATCCCGAACTGGCTGAAGCTGGTTTCCGAGGGCAACATCATGAAGGCGGTAGAGCTGTGTCATCAGACCAACTCGCTGCCGGAAGTGTGTGGCAGGGTGTGCCCGCAGGATCGCCTGTGTGAGGGTGCCTGTACCCTAAATGACGGTTTCGGTGCGGTGACGATCGGTTCCGTGGAGAAGTACATCACCGATACCGCCTTTGCGTTGGGCTGGAAACCGGACATGTCCCGGGTGAAGTGGACCGACAAGAAGGTTGCGGTGATCGGCGCAGGTCCTGCCGGGTTGGGCTGTGCTGACATCCTCGTGCGCAACGGGGTCAAGCCGGTGGTCTTCGATCGCTACCCGGAAATCGGTGGCCTGCTGACGTTCGGCATTCCCGAGTTCAAGCTGGAGAAGTCCGTGATGTCCCGTCGCCGGGAAGTCTTCCAGGAAATGGGTGTGGAATTCCGCCTGGCCACCGAAGTGGGCAAGGACGTGCAGCTTAAGGACATTATCGATGAATTCGATGCCGTGTTCATGGGCATGGGCACCTACACCTACATGAAGGGTGGGTTTCCGGGTGAGAACCTGTCGGGCGTTTATGATGCGCTGCCGTTCCTGGTATCCAACGTCAACCGCCGCCTCGGTTTCGAGAAGGATCCGGCGGACTTCATCGACATGAAGGGCAAGCGGGTTGTTGTGCTCGGTGGTGGTGACACTGCCATGGATTGTAACCGCACCTCCATCCGTCAGCAGGCGGAGAGTGTGACCTGCGCCTATCGCCGGGACGAGGCCAACATGCCCGGCTCCCGCCGCGAGGTGGCCAACGCCAAGGAAGAGGGCGTGAAGTTCCTGTTCAACCGTCAGCCCATTGCCATCATTGGTGAAGATCGTGTGGAAGGCGTGAAAGTGGTCCAGACCCAGCTCGGTGAGCCGGACGAGAATGGTCGCCGCCGCCCGGAAGTGGTTCCCGGAAGTGAGGAAGTGATTCCGGCTGACGCGGTCCTCGTCGCCTTCGGCTTCCGCCCGAGCCCGGCGGACTGGTTCGGTGAGCAGAAGATCGATACCGACGATTCCGGCCGTGTTACCGCCCCGGAAGAGGCGGAGTTCGCCTTCCAGACCAGTAACCCGAAGATCTTCGCCGGCGGCGACATGGTTCGGGGTTCCGACCTAGTGGTCACCGCCATCTGGGAAGGTCGCCAGGCAGCTGAGGGCATCCTCGACTACCTGGATGTTTGAGGCGTTAACCCAAGGGGTCTGAAGAAAATCTTCTTCTGACCCCGAGTTAGCGACAATCCTCAAAGCCAGAGTCCAAGACGGGGTCAGAAGAAAGCTTTCTTCAGACCCCATTCGCTAGCCGATTCCTGAATTCCCGACCCCGGGGTCTGATGAAAGCCTTCATCTGACCCCTTGTTCATACCTTCCCAATTCCCCCAAACCGCGTATC
>NZ_JAWLHI010000079.1:0-16992 GCF_041690455.1 Marinobacter sp. | reverse complement strand
TACTGGTATGGCAAGCCGGGGATGGATCTGGTTGGTGCGTGACTCGGAAACCGGGTAATCAATCCCGGCTTCTCTCGTTCAGGGCTTTACGTTTTTGGCCCACCCCAGATCTTCAAGGATGGCATAGAGTGCCGGCAACGCCAGCAGTATCAAAACGGTTGACACCAGCAGGCCGAACACCACCGATATCACCAGCGGAATCACCGCCATGGCCTGGGTGCTGGTTTCCGCCAGCAGTGGCAGCAGGCCGGCTACAGTGGTACTGGTGGTAATCAGGATGGCCCGGAAGCGGGCGCGGCTGGCGGCACCGGCGGCTTCCCGTACGCTCATGCCCTGTTCCCGGTAGCTCTTGATGAACTGCACCAAAAGAATGGCGTTGTTCACCACTATGCCGGCCAGTGAGGCGGCGCCGATCAGCGAGGGCATGGACAGGTTGTAGCCCATCAGCATATGGCCCCAGACGGCCCCCATAAAGGCCACCGGGATGGCCAGCATGACAATGATCGGCTCCAGGTAACTGCGGAACTGGAACGATAGAATCAGGAAAATCCCCAGCAGACCAATCAACAGCCCCCGGGCGATGGACTGGCCGGTTTCCCGGGAGCGGGCGGTCTGGCCTTCCACCTGCAGGGTGATCTCCGGCCATTGCTCACGCAGTTTCGGGAATACCTGGCTCTGCAGATCGGCCACGATGGCATCGGCGTTGGTTATCCGGCCATTCACATCTGCGGAGACGGTGACGGTGCGCAGGCCGTCAATCCGGGTCACCTGCGACCACTGACGTTCGTCGGTGATGGTGGCCACTTCCCGCAGCGGCACCATCTGGCCCTTGCCGGTGGTGATCACGGTATCTTCCAGGAACTGGCGGGTGTTGCGTTCGGCGCTGGTCTGGCGCACCAGGATTTCAATGTGCTGGTCACCGATCTGTACCGTATCCACGATATCCCCGAGCAGGCCGGTGCGGATCTGGCTGGCCACCTCAGCAGCCGTCAAACCCAGAGACAGGGCGCTTTCGTTCAGTGATAGTGTGCGCTGGGGCTTGCCGGGGCGAAGATCATCCAGCACGTTGAAAGTGCCGTTATAACTGGCGACTTCCTCGCTCAGATACCGCGCGGCGGCCTTCAGCTCATCCAGGTCACTGCCCTGCAGGCGGACTTCGATGGGAATGCCGGCCGGCCCGAATCCGGGCTCCTGAATGTTCAGGGCAATCAGCCCCGGGATCTCGCCGATTTCCTGGTACCAGCGGTCGGTGAGGGTCGCGAGATCCACGGTACGCAGTTCCGCAGTCAGCAAATCCGCCATCACGGTGGCCACATGGGCGCCTTTCTCGCCGGCTCCGGCGTGCTGATTGAAGCGGGTCTGGATATTTTGCACCAGGGCTTGCTGGTCGGGCTGTTCCGGCGCGTACTCCTCGTTGAGCCTGAGCATGGCAGCAGTGATGCGCTCAGTAATGGCCTGAGTCCGATGCAGGGGCGTGCCCTGGGGCATCAGCATCCGGGCTTCCAGTACGTCGCCGTCTATTTCCGGCATGGCTTCCATGCGGATATGGCCGCCGGCCATCAACCCCACCGAGCCAAGGAGTATCAGCAGCATGCCCGCCAGTACACCGTAACGAAAACGAATGGCAATGTCGGCCAGCTGCCCCACTTTCTCCCGGGCTTTTTCAAAGCCGTTGTCGAAGATCGTGCGAAAACGGGACGGGGCTTTCTCGCGCTTGTTGCCCAGGCCACTTTTGAGGTGGTGGGGCAGTATCCAGAAGGCTTCTATCAACGAGGCGGCCAGGGCGGCAATCAGAACCACCGGCAAGACCTCCAGCACCGAGCCTAGCTCTCCGGCCAGAAACGCCAGCGGGATGAACACCGAGACCGTGGTCAGGAAGGAGGACAACACCCCGGGCAGGATTTCCTGCGTGCCTTTGACCGCTGCCTCCAGCGGGCTGCTACCTTCGGCGGCCCGCTGGGCAATGTTATCGGTGACCACCACGGAGTCGTCCATGACAATACCGATGGCCATGAGCAGGGCCACCAGGGTAATCATGTTCAGGGACAGGCCGGTGAGGGCCATCACCACAAAGGCACCGGCAAAGGCGGCAGGCAGGCCGAACAGCGCCCAGAAGGCGAGGCGGGGGCGGAAGAACAATCCCATCACCAGACCCACCAACAGCAAGCCCGTGATACCGTTGCCCACCAGCATCTGTAGGCGATCCCGGACGATTGACGTCATGTTCTGGGTGATTTCCAGTTTCACGGTGCCACCACGGCGGGCTTTTTCCTCGTCAACAAAAGCCTGCAGGGCATCCATTACCCGCAGGGCATCGTCGTGGCGGTTCTTGTGAATTTCCAGAATGATGGCCCGTTGGCCGTTGAAGTCCACCCGTTCCTCTTCCCGTTCGTGGGCTTCGGTAATGGTGGCGAGATCGCCCAGGGTGAGCACGGCACCGGCTTCGCCACCAATGATTGGAAGCTCGGCCAAGGCCTGCAGGGAGCGCCGTTCATCCACGAATCTAAGCTGGATATCCTGGCTGTCGGTTTCTATGTTGCCGAGGGGCATGTCCAGATTCTGGCTGCTGATGGCGCGGGCAATGTCGCGCACCCCCAGGCCATACTGGCGCAGCAGGTCCCGGGAGACTTCAATGTGCCACTGGCGCTGGGACAGGCCAACGGGGATCACATCGGCCACGCCCTCCATGGCGAACAAGCGGTCCTCCAGCTGGTTGGTGTAAGCCTCCAGGTGGGAAAAGCTCATAGGCCCGTATACTGCAATGGCGGCTACGAGACTGGTGCGGTACAACTCGCGGATTATGGGATCTTCCGCCTCCTCGGGCAGGTCGGTCAGGGCTTCGATCTCGGTGCGGATGTCATCCAGAAACCGGCCCATATCGCCCTGGGGCGCCATGCTGGCAATGGTCTGGGCCTGATTGTCCCGGGCCGTGCAGGAGATTTCCTTCATGTAGTCCACCCGCTGTAGCGCCTCGCCCAGACGCTGGCAGATGGCCTCTTCAACATCCGCTGCGGTAGCACCCCGGTATTCCAGAGTGATGCTGACTTCTGGCGGCAGATAGTCCGGAAAGGTCTCCCGGGTCAGGTTCGGTGCGGCGAACAGGCCCACTGCCAGAATCAGAATAAGCAGCAAGTTACCCGCCGTGGGATGGCCCGCGAACCATCGGATCATGGCTGCTCTCCTGCGGCCATTTTCTGCAGCCATTGTGCTGTGGACTCATCGGATTTTGGGTTCAGCAGGGTGCCTTCGATGGCGGGAACAAGGTCATCCAGAATCAGCCGGTCCCCCGGATTCAGGCCTTCACTGATAACGGCCAGATCCCTCTGCTGCCAGCCGACCGTAACTTCCCTGCGCTGCAGGTGATTGTCTTCATCAACCAGGTACACCACGCCCTGGTGAACCGCGCTGGCCGGGATCACGATAACCGGAGTGGGAGTAGGTGCGGCAATGCTGGCCTGCACGAACATGTTGCGCACCAGCGGTGGCCGGGCTGGCGGATTGGAGTTGCGGTAAGGTTCTTCCACCGAAATGACGGCCTGAACAGTGCGTGTGGCCGGGTCGAGACTGCTGGTGACCCGGGTGAGCTCCCCGGACCAGTGGGCATCCGGTACGTTGGTGGGGGTTACCCGTACCTCCAGCTCGCCCAGGGGTAACAGGTCATGGAAGTCGGTGAAGTTGTTGGTCGCACCCGGGGTGGGTTCCGGCAGGCTGTGATCCGACAGTCGCGACAGCACCCGGCGTAGCTCCGCCACTTCCAGCTGCACCGTGGCCTCGGCGAGGGTAATGTCGTCGGCAATAAAGAGAGTCTGACTGGGGCTGACGTGCTGACCTGTGTCGATTTCGGCCTGATGGACCCGCAGATCCCAGGGGGCTTCAAAACGGGTATCTTCCAGGTCTTCCCGGGCACTGGCCAGGGCTGATTCCGTGCGGGCCTTTCGGGCTTCCAGGGTATCCCGCCTGACCGGAATCAGGTTCAGCTGGTTTCTCAGACTCTGCACCGCCTGTTCCTGCTGCAGGGTGCCCCGCTGTTGCTCGTCGTAGCGGGTTTGGGACAGGGCGCCCCGCTCCACCAGGGTTTCTGCCCGGTCCAGTTCCCGCCTGGCCAGTGTCAGCCGGCGCTCTTCAAGCTTCAGCAACTCACCGGTGTTGCGCTCTTCCTGTTCCAGTTGACGCAGCTCGGCTTCAATACCGGCCAGATCCGCTTGGGCGGAGGCTTCGGCCAGTTCATAACGGGTGGGGTCGATCTCCAGCAGGCGGGTACCGTCGGCGATCAGGTTTCCGCTCTCCAGGTCCGGGTGTTTCCAGATAACCCGCCCGCCAACATTGGCCACCGCGTTCCAGGTCTGGGCCGGCAGCACCTGGCCATAGCCCCGGGCTTCGGTGCGGAATTCCCGGGGTGTGACTTCCATTATCCGCACCGGGGTTGCGGCTGCCTGCGCCACCGCCCGTTCCGGCGGCTGTTTCAGCTTGACCATGATCACCACGAAGGCAATGCCGGCGATCAGGGCCAGAGCCAGAGTCAGTTTATTTTTCCGGGTCATCGGGCTTCTCCTGGAAGCTGGCGCTGTAAAGTTTGAAAATTCGGGGTGCCGCTTGCTCAAGGTTAGCAATCTCGCCACTGACCATACCCTGAACCACCAGCCCCTGAATGGCCCCCAGGTACAGCACCGCCGCTCCTTCGGTATCCATGCCGGGAGCTATGCGCCCCTGTTGCATGCCGAGATCCAGCAGTCCGACCACCTTCTTGCGGTAGCGGGCGAGGGTCTGGCGAATGATTGTTTTGGCGGCGCCATTGCCGGGCTTTTGCAGCTCGCCCAGCATAAGGCGGGGAATGCCGGGGTGCCGGGCGATAAAACCCACATGGGCCAGGAACATGGCTTCCAGGGCCTGATCGGCGAGCTCATGCTGGTCTGCTTCACGGAAAACCTGGCTCGTCAGTTGTTCCGATACCCAACCAGCCACCGACTCCCACAGCCGGTTCTTGTTGGGAAAATGTTTGAACAGGGCGCCCTGCGACAGCCCCACTTCATCGGCAATCCGGGCCGTGGTGAGGGTGGCCGGGTCCTGGTCGGCACAAAGCTGGACGACCGCCTCGATGGTGGCGGACTGGCGCAGTTCGGTGCTCTGGTAGGTGCGTTTGGAGCCTTTTGATTTTGCTGACATGGTAATGCCAAAAGAAAGTGAGTAATTGCTTTAGTCTGAGAGCACGCAACGGTTTTTGCAAGAATCCTGGAGTATGTGTTCCTGAGGTTGTTTCCCGGTTCTGTCGGGAAATTGTCTACAGGGCATTTTCGAGAGTATATGCAACCGCTATATCGATATATCCGGATAAAGAAAGGCAGAAAAGCAATTTAATGGATAAGGATGCGATGAAATAGAATAACGATAGATTGAATAGTTTGGAGTTGATGATGTTCAAGGGGTTGATGTTATGCAGTGCGTTGACGGCAGCCGGTTATGGCCTGGCCGCTCTGCCGGCGGTCCAGGCGACCGGGCTGGGGCCACTGGTATTCGCGCTTCTGCTCGGGTTGGTACTGGGTAATACGATAGCAGGCAAGCGCATTACCGACGTTGCAAAAGGCCTCGGGTTTGCGTCGCGATGGCTGCTCCGGACCGGTATTGTCCTGTTCGGTTTCTCGCTTACCGTCCAGCAGTTGACGGCCCTGGGCGCCAGAGTCGTGATACTCGATGCCCTGGTCGTCGTCACAGTTACTGTCGTCGGTTACTGGCTTGGAACCCGATGGCTGAAGCTCGACCGGGACACAGCCATACTGACAAGCGCCGGCAGTGCCATTTGCGGAGCAGCGGCGGTACTGGCCACCGAGAGTGCAATACGGTCCAAACCGGCCGCCGCTTCCATGGCCGTGGCGACAGTGGTGTTGTTCGGGACGGTTGCCATGTTCACCTATCCGGCACTTTATCCCCTGCTGGGCTGGGATGAGGGTCTGTACGGCGTTTACATCGGTTCAACAGTCCATGAGGTGGCTCAGGTGGTTGCTGCAGGCGGCGCAGTCGGCACCGACGCACTGACCAATGCCGTGATTGTCAAACTGGTGCGGGTTATGTTGCTGGTTCCCTTTCTTCTGGTGGTAGGGCAGCTTTGGACCAGGCGCCGCAAGAACAGCACAGATGACCAACCCGGGAACAACCAGCTGGTCATTCCCTGGTTCGCTTTCGGTTTTCTGGCGATCGTGGGCTTGAACAGTGTCCTCGCCATACCACAAGTGGTCCAGGAGGGGCTGGTGACGAGTGGCCAGCTGGCCATGACCATGACCATGGCCCATGGCAGCACTTGGCTATCAGACCCGGCTCGAAGCATTGCGCAGCCTTGGTGTGAAGCCCTTTGTGCTGGCCCTCTGCCTGTTTGCAATGCTTATGGTCGGGGGCGGTGTGGTCACACCCCTGATACTTGAATGACCGGGCTTTTCAGTCGGGTCGTGTGACTTGCACCACTTTCAGGTGCAGTGGGCTACGACCCTTCACCGGCCATTCAATGCTGTCTCCGACACTCAGGCCGATCATTGCAGCCCCGGCGGGCGCCAGGATGGAAATCTTGTCGGGGCTGCCATCCGCCTGGTGCGGATAGACCAGCTCGAGCCTGTGTTGCTTTCCGCTATCCTGATCCTCGAAAAGAACTACCGAATTCATCACTACAACGGTTTCCGGTATTTCGGACAAAGGCCGCAAGTCGGCACGGCTGAGCTCTTCTTCCAGTCCGTCGGCAACGCCGGTGGGGTCGGTGGTTTTCTCAAGCAGCGTGGCAAGGCGATTGTAATCCTCTTCGGCAACAGTGATAGCGGGCAAATCGGACATAGTGACCTCCAGGAAAAGGGAATTAACCGAGATAGTTTGGGGGCTGGTGCTGAGCCGTGCGTGTGCGCGGACCCAGCGTCAGGAAAGTAACGCTGTGGTGTGGCCGGATCTGCCACGAGGGGCATTCCGGAAAACAGTCAGAGAGGGGAAGATTTCCAAATCAGCTGGCTCGGGTGATATATGCAGGATTTCATATGAATCTAGCCGTTCCTCCCGCAAAGAGCAAACGGGGTTTTGCAAGCAATCCTGTTTACAGAGGCCAAGTGTCCACCTTGACCTGAGGTTCCGGCAATGGCTACCTGTGATGTGGACAAGCACAGGAGTTCAACTCATGGATATCCGCCTGAAAAGAGCCTATGAGGCTCCCGCCCGCTCAGACGGCCCGCGCGTACTTGTGGACCGTATATGGCCGCGGGGCGTTGCAAAAGAGGAAGCCGACATCACCCACTGGCTGAAAGGGCTGGCACCGTCCACCGAGCTGCGCAAGTGGTTCGGGCATGATCCGGAGAAATGGCCGGAGTTTCGCGAGCGCTACCTGAAAGAGCTGCAATCGGACGATGCCAGCGAGGATCGTGCAGAACTCAAAAGCTTGCTGGAAAAACATGACCGCATCACGCTGATATTTGCGGCGAAAGACACCGATCACAATAACGCTGCAGCCCTTCGGGAGTTTATCCAGGCTGGGCTTTTCGGTTCCTTCGGTCGGGAAAAATGACGCATATCATTGCGTGAACAGGCTGCTGGGTATAAAGGTGTACCTATATGTTCTCAAGGAGGTGTGTCATGACAGTCAACGAAGGCCTTCGCCTGATGGCAGGTGTGTTTACGCTGATATCCATTCTGCTCGCCCATTATGTAAGCCCTTACTGGCTTCTGTTTACCGGGTTTATTGCCCTTAACCTGATCCAGTCGGCCTTTACCAAATGGTGCCCGGCGATGGTGATCCTGAAGAAAATGGGGTTGAAGGAAGAAAAGCCGGTTAGCTGAGCTCCAGGCACCATCAGATCTGCTCCCGAACCAGCATGGCTTTGATATGGCCAATGGCTTTCATGGGATTAAGCCCCTTGGGACAGTACGCCGTGCAGTTGCCAATGCCGCGGCAGCGAAACACGCTGAACGGATCCTCCAGCTTTGCCAGGCGCTCCGTCGTGGCGGTGTCGCGTGAGTCCACGAGGAACCGATAAGCCTGGAGCAGCCCCGAGGGACCGATATACTTCTCCGGATTCCACCACCAGATCCCTTATCACGGGCATTCCCGGTAACGGGCGAATCTCCAGTGTGTCTTTCTTGCCCAGAATATCCGCCACTCTCGTGATGCAGCCAAGACCATTGCGGCCATTCATGCTGAGGCCGTCAGAGCCGCAAACACCCTCCCGGCAGGAACGACGAAACGAGAGTGTTGGATCGCGGGTTTTGAGGTGTTCCAAGACATCCAGAACCATGCGGTTCCGGAACTCTTCGTCGACTTCGGTGTCCTGATTGTAGGGCACTTCATCCTGTTCGGGATTGTAGCGATAAAGGCGCACGGTGAATTTCGCCATACTGCACCCTCCTGAAAGAAATATATCAACGAAATCTTAGCAGTTGATGCTCCGATCTGCGTCAGTTGAGTGACAGGTCCTCCTTTTTTAAAATAACATATAAAAAAGATGAATGTATTTAGTGTCGAGGATTTCAGCAATTTTGGGGCTACATGGGGATATAGCGATGACTTGCAACAAGCCTGAACACATTAAAGAGAAGGTCTGGGAGCAGCACCTGAGGTGGCTGGACCTTGTCAGCGATGAGTGCAAATCCAATCAGCTAAAGCAGCAGCGTGAGAAGCGCAGAAGGGGGCGCAGGTAACTCAAGCAGATGGTTCCTGACATCGGGCAATTTTCCGTAAACCTTTATGCATTATTGTGAGCAGTGACCATGTTCAGTGATCGGAGCGAAAGGTGAATTTCGGTGCTGGTCAATGCTCTGCTCGAGATCTACGCCAAGCTGTCTTCGCTTACGGTTCAGTTGCTGCAGGAGAAAATGGCGCGGCATGGGGCGGAGGTTGAACTGGACCGGCTTCAGCGAACGCGGTGATGCCTCGATTTTTGCGCAATGCCCACCGCTTTCGCACTCCACCATAGGCCTTTTGTGAGCTGAATCAGGCAGCCGGGAACAGAATGCTCCGAAGGCTGACATTCCACTCCAGCCCATCCAGCAGGTTCTTCAGCGCAAGGCCCAGCTCAGTGTCCCCCTCAATGACCAGGCGACGTTGGAAGAAGAGCTGATCCGGGTCATGGCGCCGCTCGGCGAGGGTTCGGAATGCCGACAGGGAGCCGCGGATGGTGGCTTCTCCTGGTCCCTGGACGACTCTCAGCCTGCCTGACCAGAAACCCAGGGTCATGCCCGGTTGACCCCCATTCAGTTCCAGGCAGATCCGCCGGCCTTCGAAATCATCAAACTCGCCATCGGCTATGGCTTCGGCGAACAGGCGATTCAGTGGGGCCTCGGCTGCCAGTTGTTTGACCGGCATGGGAATGCGCTGGTCGATGGCACCGAGTACCGGGATGGGAGAGGGGAGGTACTCCCGGAGTACTGCCAGGGACTGGTTGATTAGCGGGTGGTCTGCGGGGAACGCTGGCGGTTTGGGTAACGAGAGGTGCATGGTCGGCTCCGTTTTTGGCTCGGGAGCAGAGTAGGGGAAATTCGGTTTGGGGGCTTTGATATAACTCAGGGGTGGGGTCAGATGAAGGCTTTCATCTGACCCCGTCTTCGGGACCTCTCAGCGGTGCAGGCCTTCCTCTACAGCCCAGACGGCCACTTCCACCCGCGAGCGCAGGTTGAGCTTCTTGAGCAGGTGCTTGACGTGCACCTTGACGGTGCCGTCGCTGATGTCGAGTTTGCGGCCGATCATCTTGTTGGACAGGCCTTCGGCGATCAGGCGCAGTATGTCCTTTTCCCGGGGGGTGAGGCTGTCGAAGTCCGGGCGTGCGGTCTGTTGCGGCTTGTTGGAGCGCAGCGCCTGGGCCAGCAGGGTGGTCAGGCGGTCGCTGATCACCATCTTGCCTACAGCGGCCTGGTGCAGCTGGGCAATCATTTCCTCGGGTTCCATGTCCTTGAGCAGGTAGCCATCGGCACCGGCGCGCAGGGCGGCGACCACGTCATCTTCCTGGTCGGAGACGGTGAACATCACGATGCGGGAGCTCACATTCTGTTCCCGCAGCTTCTTCAGGGCCTCGATGCCATCCATCTCCGGCATGTTGAGGTCCATGAGGATCAGGTCCGGCTCCATCTCGGTGGCCATGCGGATGCCATCGGCGGCATTGCTCGCCTCACCGATCACTTTCATGTCGTCTTCCATGTCCACCAGCTGCTTGATGCCCTGGCGCAGCAGTGGGTGGTCGTCGATCAGCAAAATACTCGCGGGTGATTCAGACATGGTCTCTCTCTTGTGTTCAGGCACTGGAAACTTCGGTTGGAATCAGGTTCCTGCTCTTGGGAACGAATGTTAGCGTGACGTCCACACCGCCTTCATCCCGGTTCTGCACGTGGACCTGTCCGCCCAGGGTCCGGGCACGGTCCTGCATGATGATCAGGCCGTAGTGATTGACTGGCTGGTCGCCGCCGGGCAGGCCCTTGCCGTTGTCCCGGATCCGGGCCTTGACCTGCGGAGATTCGAACATCACATCCACCGAAATCTCCGTGGCGTCCGCGTGTTTGACGGCATTGGCCAGCCCTTCCCGGACGATCTGAAGGGTATGAATCTCCTCATTCGGCGACAGAGTCTGGGGCGGAATGTTGTAATTGAGTTCCACCGGCTTGCCCAGCCGCTCACTGAATTCGTCAATGGTTTTTTTCAGGGCGGTGGCGAGATCCGGGGTATCCAGTTTCAGCCGGAAGGTGGCCAGCAGTTCCCGCAGTTGCCGGTAGGCACTGTTTAGGCCGGTACTGAGCTCGTCCAGAATCCCGTCGTGGGCCTTCTTCTGGGGCCCCTCGATGTTGAGGCGTCGCAGGCGAGCTACCTGCATTTTCAGGTAGGAGAGGGACTGGGCCAGGGAGTCGTGGAGTTCCCGGGCGATCACGGTGCGCTCTTCGGCCAGGGTCAGTTGCTGCTCCTCGGTGATCTGGCGCTCCAGGTAGATAGCTGTGGCCAGTTGGTCGCTCAGGGTTTCTAGCAGCCGGCGGGCGGTCTCGGACAGTCCTTTCTCACTGGGGTACCAGACTTCCAGGGTGCCCAGCAGCATACCCGGCGTCCGGATGGGCAGCAGCAGGCGCCGGCCATCGTTTTCTTCCACCGGCAGGTCATCGTAGACCTCGGGCGTCACCAGGCAGGCATTGCAGTGGTGGTCCCGGCAATAGAAAGGGCGCTCCCTGGTGGCCGTGGTGACGGCTCTCACCGGTTCGGCAGACTCCCGGTCATGGAGGTAGAGGTTGATCGGCCCGATTCCCAGTAACTGCTCGAGATCCTGCAGCATGGGGACAGCCCCACTGCACAGATCGTGGTTGGCAAACAGGCCACGACTGGCGGAATGCAGCAGCTGGAGCGCAGAATGGCTCTTCTCCAGCTCCTCGGTCTTGGACCGGACTCGTTCTTCCAGCTCGTAGTAGGTGAGGGCGAGTTCGCTGGTCATCTGGTCAAAGGCCTGTCCCAGCTGGGCCAGTTCATCCGAGCCTTTCAGCTTGGCCTTGTGGGAGAAGTTCTGTTCACCCACCGCTGTGGCAATGCCCACCAGCTTGCGCAGCGGTCGTAGCACCCGGTTCTTGAGGTCCAGGAACAGGGCAATCACGATCAGGATGGAGAACACCAGGCTGATGATCTGGATCAGGTGGAGCAGGTCAATCCGTGCTTCCGTTCGCTGCTCGAGCATGCCCACCATGGTATCGACTTCTGCCACATAGTTTTCGGCGGCGTCGAGCATGGCCGGCGTGATTGGTGCACCGGCGGGGTGATTTTCCAGGGCTGGCCGCAGTGCGTCTCGCCAGGCATCGAGAATGCTCTGGTACTGTGCGCTCAACGGGTGATCGACAGCCTGGGGCAGTGCCCGGAGGATGGTAGCATTGGAGAGTTTTTCGCCGTAATCGTCCATCATGCCGGCCAGGCCTTGCTCATCTTCCCTGTGTGACCCGGTTGCCGCCGCGTGGGACAGCAAGTTGAACGCTCCCATACGGAGTGCGCCGGCCAGGTTGATGGCCGTGGCGTTGCCCTCGATGCTCTTGGATACGGCGAGCGTGGTCGCCATGCTGACGACGGCGGTCAGCACAATGGCGCCAACAACGATGGCGATACGGTTAACTAGGGGGCTTCTGGATTTCATGCTGTCAGTTGCACGACGCGTCGTCGAAAATTTGCTGGCGGGGGCCTCAATTATGACCGCACTTCATCGTCCGTGATACCTCCTTGAGGATAGTCAATTACCCCGATAGTTGGTAACCCATCATAGTCTTTGACCCCTTGCGGATCAAAAGATGAGACTAAAAGTTGGGTTATCAAAGGTTAAGGCTATGACCGTGCAATTGGATCCGGATGACGACACGCTGGCGTCGCTGTGGGTAGTGCTGCCCCTGGCGTTGTTCGGTTTTGTCGTGGCCGCCGGATGCTGGACGTTGTTTGCGGTGGCCGGGGTGCATCTGAGGGCGGAGCTTGAACTGTCCAGCCTCCAGTTCGGCATTCTGCTGGCGGTACCCATGGCCGTGAGCGCGTTGCTGGCGGTGCCTGCCGGTTTGGCGGCCCGTAAGTTTGGGGCCCGGAATATCATGCTGTTCTGCCTGGCCGGCCTGGCCCTGTGCATGGTTTTCATGCTCACCGCCGATACCTACACCGGTTATCTGGTTGTCGCCAGCGGCCTCGGCCTGGCGGGTGGGTTCTACAGCGCCGGACTGCAATTTGTGACCGGTCATTGTGAGCCCCGAAGGCTCGGCCTGGTGCTGGGTATCTTCGGAGCGGGAGTGACCGGGGCAGGATTCAATTATTATCTGGTCCCGTTATTCCATGAGGCATTTTCCTGGCATGGCGTCCCGGTCGCCTACCTGATTGTTCTGCTCCTGATCCTGGCGTTGCTGATGTTGCTGACGTCCTCCGAGGATTCCATGGCCGAGCCCGGGAGCGAAACCTCGGTACGGATATTGTTACGCCAGCTCAGACATCATCGGACCTGGCACCTGTGTGCCTATTTCGGCGTGGTGGCAGGCAGTTTTTTTGCACTGGCACTCTGGCTGCCGGATTACCTGGCTTCCCAGTTCGATTTGCCGGTGCAGACGGGGGCCAGTCTGGCCCAATGGTTTGTCATTCCCGGTGCCCTGGCGCAGGTTGTCGGCGGTGGGCTGTCTGACCGTTTTGGCAGCGGTCGGGTAATCAGCCGGTCATTGCTACTTTGCCTGGTCTCGCTTTTTGTCCTGTCCTACCCTCCCATGACGCTCTTCATCCGGGGGGTGGATGACACCATCCGGCTGGAGTTTGCCCTGCCGCTGATGATGGAAGGCGCGTTTGTGGTGCTGCTGGGGGTAGCCCTGGGGTGTGCCATGGGCAGCCTGCAGCGCCTGGTCATTCTCGGCAACCGGTCGGTCGCTGCATTTGTAGCGGGCCTGTTGCTGGTAGCGGCCAGTCTGGTCGCCTTTGTCCTGCCTGTCGTCTTCGGGGCCGTGAACCACTGGCTGGGTATCCGCAGCGCCGTGTTCATGATCCTCTTCCTTCTGCTGTGCAGCTGCCTGTTCCTGTTTTCCCGGGACAGCCGCCAGCACGAGCGTATGAGCCTTCTCCACCCGGGGATATAGATCGCCTACCACCAGGGTGGTAGAACCGGGTTATGTAGTAGTAACCACGCAGATTTCAGGGGTTCTCTATTCCACAATGGTTTCACATCGGAAACCGATCCGGAGAGAGACCATGAGTCATTTGATCGATAAACTGAACTACTTCAGGAAGAAGCGCGAGCCGTTCGCCAACGGCCACGGCGAAACCCATGACGTTAACCGTGACTGGGAAAACAGCTACCGTCAGCGCTGGCAGCACGACAAGATTGTGCGCTCCACCCACGGCGTGAACTGCACCGGCTCCTGCAGCTGGAAGATCTACGTCAAGAACGGCCTGGTCACCTGGGAAACCCAGCAGACCGATTACCCGCGTACCCGCCCGGATCTGCCCAACCACGAGCCTCGCGGCTGCCCCCGTGGCGCCAGCTACTCCTGGTACATGTACAGCGCCAACCGCCTGAAGTACCCGCTGATGCGCAAGCATCTGATGAAACTCTGGCGTGCGGCCAGGGTTGAGCACACGGATCCGGTGGATGCCTGGGCCTCCATCGTCGAGGACCCGAAGAAAACTGCCGAGTACAAGCCCCGCCGGGGCATGGGTGGTTTTGTCCGTTCCAGCTGGGACGAGGTCAACGAGCTGATCGGTGCTGCCAACGTCTACACCGCCAGGAAGGTGGGTCCGGACCGTATCATCGGTTTCTCTCCGATTCCCGCCATGTCCATGGTGTCCTACGCTGCCGGCAGCCGCTACCTGTCCATGATCGGTGGCGTCTGCATGAGCTTCTACGACTGGTATTGCGACCTGCCGCCGGCCTCCCCGCAGACCTGGGGTGAGCAGACCGACGTGCCGGAATCCGCAGACTGGTACAACTCCGGCTACATCATCGCCTGGGGTTCCAACGTACCCCAGACCCGGACTCCGGACGCCCACTTCTTCACCGAAGTCCGCTACAAGGGCACCAAGACCGTGGCCATCACCCCGGACTACGCGGAAGTGTCCAAGCTGTCCGACGAATGGCTGAACCCGAAGCAGGGCACCGATGCCGCCCTTGGCATGGCCATGGGCCACGTGATCCTCAAGGAATTCCACGTCGACAAGCCCAGCGAGTACTTCACCGACTACGTGCGCCGCTACACCGACATGCCGTACCTGGTCATGCTGGAAGAAAAGGACGACGGCAGCTACGTGCCGGGCCGTTTCCTGCGCGCCAGTGACCTGGTGGATGGCCTGGGCGAAGAGAACAACCCGGAATGGAAGACCATCGCCATTGACGAAAGCACTGGCGAGCTGACCGCACCGAACGGTTCCATCGGCTACCGCTGGGGCGAGAAGGGCAAGTGGAACCTCAAGCAGACCGCCAAGGACAACGACGTCAACCTGCAGCTGTCCATGGTCGAGAAGCACGACGAAGTCGTCGATGTCGCTTTCCCGTACTTCGGTGGTATCGAGCACGACCATTTCCAGCACGTTGAGATCAAGGACATCCTCAAGCACAAGCTGGGTACACGCAAGGTCAAGCTGGCGGATGGTTCCGAGGGTCGTGTGGTCACCGTCTATGACCTGATGGTGGCCAACTACGGCATCAGCCGTGGCCTGGGCGAGGATGACGGCGCCACGTCCTATGACGAAGTGAAGCCCTACACCCCGGCCTGGCAGGAAAAGATCACCGGCGTCCCCGCCGAAAAAGTGATCCGCATTGCCCGTGAGTTTGCCGACAATGCCGACAAGACCAAGGGCCGTTCCATGGTGATCGTGGGTGCCGGTATGAACCACTGGTACCACATGGACATGAACTACCGCGGCCTGATCAACATGCTGATCATGTGTGGCTGTATCGGCCAGAGCGGTGGCGGCTGGGCCCACTATGTTGGCCAGGAAAAACTGCGTCCGCAGACCGGTTGGCAGCCGCTGGCGTTTGGTCTGGACTGGCAGCGTCCGCCGCGCCACATGAACTCTACCTCCTTCTTCTATGCCCACTCCGGCCAGTGGCGCTACGAGAAACTGGGTGTGGACGAGATCCTTTCGCCGCTGGCGGACAAGTCCAAATTCGGTGGCAGCCTGATCGACTACAACGTGCGCGCCGAGCGCATGGGCTGGCTGCCGTCCGCGCCGCAGCTGAACCGCAACCCGCTGACCATTGCTGCCGAGGCGGAGAAGGCTGGTATGGAAGTGGCGGATTACGTAGCGCAGTCCCTCAAGGACGGCTCCCTGGCGTTCGCCAGCGAAGATCCGGAGGCGCCGGAAAACTGCCCGCGCAACCTGTTCATCTGGCGTTCCAACCTGCTGGGTTCCTCCGGTAAGGGCCATGAGTACATGCTCAAGTACCTGCTGGGCACCAAGAGCGGCCTGCAGGGCAAGGATCTGGGCCACGAAGGTGGCGCCAAGCCCCAGGAAGTCAAATGGCGTGACGAAGCGCCGGAAGGCAAGCTGGACCTGCTGGTGACCCTGGATTTCCGGATGTCCACCACTTGTCTGTATTCCGACATCGTTCTGCCGACCGCCACCTGGTACGAAAAGAACGACCTGAATACCTCCGACATGCACCCGTTCATCCACCCGCTGACTGCCGCCACCGATCCGGCGTGGGAAGCGCGCAGTGACTGGGAAATCTACAAGGGCATTGCCAAGTCCTTCTCAAAGGCCGCCGAAGGCCACCTGGGTGTCGAAAAAGATGTGGTCACCCTGCCGCTGCTGCACGATGCGCCGGCGGAGCTGGGTCAGGCCTTTGATGTGAAGGACTGGAAGAAGCGCGAGTGCGACCTCATTCCGGGCAAGACCGCTCCCAATTTCATCACCGTGGAACGGGATTACCCGAACACCTATGCCCGCTTTACCTCCCTCGGTCCGCTGATGGACAAGCTGGGCAATGGTGGCAAGGGCATCAACTGGAACACCGAAAAGGAAGTCAACTTCCTGAAGGATCTGAACTACACCCACATCGAGGGTGCCAACGCTGGCCGCCCGAAGATTGAAAGTGCCATTGATGCGGCGGAAGTGATTCTGACCCTGGCTCCGGAAACCAACGGCCAGGTGGCGGTGAAGGCCTGGCAGGCGTTGTCCGACATCACCGGGCTGGATCACACCCACCTGGCGACCAACAAAGAGGAAGAGAAGATCCGCTTCCGGGACATCGTGGCGCAGCCGCGCAAGATCATCTCCAGCCCGACCTGGTCTGGCCTGGAAGACGAGCACGTGTCCTACAACGCCGGTTACACCAACGTCCATGAGTTGATCCCCTGGCGCACCCTGACCGGTCGTCAGCAGTTCTACCAGGACCACGAGTGGATGCGCGCCTTCGGTGAGAGCCTGCTGGTGTACCGTCCGCCCATCAACACCAAGGCGGTGGGCAGCATGATCAACCAGCGCAGCAACGGTAACCCGGAGAAAGCGCTGAACTGGATCACACCGCACCAGAAGTGGGGTATTCACAGCACCTACAGTGACAACCTGCT